>NZ_JANJZT010000006.1 GCF_024622975.1 Blautia caecimuris
AGGGAGGTCAATGCTCTTTTTATTTGTAAACCTCCTGTAATTCAAGGTTTTAAAGGATTTTAGAACAATAAAAACAGATAGTTTTTGACACTACCAATAAATGACAGGAGGAAAAAAGAATGAAAAAAAGAATAAAAAAATTATTGAGTATAACCTTAAGTGCATGCATGATTTTACCTGTTTTTTCGGTATCAGTGGTAGAAGCCAAACCGGAAGAAACTATTCGCGTCTGGTATTGGGAAGATAATGATGGCTCTTATGCGGATGCATATGATACATGGAGTGAACAATATCCCGATGTAAATTTGGAATTGGAGGCTATTCCATGGAACAGTTATCATGATACCCTGATTGCAGCTGCAGCATCTGGAGATCTTCCAGATGTGTATAAAATTCAGCCTACCTGGATTCCAGAGTTGAGGAGTTTAAATGCAGTTGCTAAATTAGACGAATATATTGATTCATGGGAAGATAAAGATACAATTCCGGAAAGTATGTGGGAATCGGCAAGAGCGGGACAGGAAGAAACATATGCATGGCCCCATAGTTTGGTTGTACTGTATCTCTATTGTAGGAAGTCATATTTCGAAGATGCAGGACTTGAATATCCAAAAACAATGGATGAATTTTATCAGGCATGTGAAGCATTAACAAAGGATACAGATGGAGATGGCTCTACTGACATATACGGATTCAGTATGCGCGGTGCCCGTGGCGGTCATTTTATGTGGGCAGGTCTTACGTTAAATGAAGGAATAGACTTTTTTGATGATGCAGGAAAAGTAAGCTTGAATACACCTGAAATGGTGGAGGCAAACCAGAAGTATCTGGATATTTACCAGAAAGGGTGGGCCCCAAAAACAGCACCTACAGATGGCTATACAGAAATTGTGCAGAATTTCGAAAGCGGAGTTACAGGAATGTTGGTACATCATTTGAATTCCGCAAAAGAAATCACGGAAGTATTGGGAGATGATGTGGATGTTGTGGCGCTTCCAGAAGGAGCAGCAGGCAGATATCTCCCAAGTGAACCATGTCATTGGGCTGTTTCCGCAAATAGTGAGAGTACAGAAGAAGCAGTGAATTTTCTTAAATATGCGTCAGGGGAAGAGGCACATAAGGAGTTATGTAAAAATGCAGGGCTTGTTCCATTTGTGACACCAGTTACAGAGGATCCAGAATTTACAGGAGATAAATTCTGTGCAGCCTCGATGGAATATCTTGACGATGTACAGATTTTTCCGGTTGTAAATACCTGGGGGGACTGGTCAGAAACTGTATGGCCTCAAACAATTCAGCGGGCAATAATGGGAGAGATTGACAGTGCAGAGATGATGCAGATTCTGGCAGATAATCTTGCAGGAGAATAAAGATGTGGGGCTGTATTAAAATACAGCCCCCGAAATTTCAGGGGGAATATCTTATGATGAAAAAAAAGAAATTTCAGTATCAGCCATTCATTCTCTTAGCACCGGCTATATTAATCGTAATTCTTATTATTGGCTATCCTGTTGTTCGTGCGGTTGTTTTGAGTTTGTATAAATATGATTTAACAAATCTTCAAGGTGTTAAATTTGTGGGATTGCAGAATTATATTGACATTTTTACAAAAGACCCTGCGTTTTGGCCAGCATTTAAGAATACAGTAATCTGGGTTAGCGTTACAGTGATTTCTCAGCTTTTATTATCTCTGTTACTTGCAAATATTTTAAATAAATTTTTTATTGGTAGAGGAATTGTCCGGTCTGTTGTATTAATACCGTGGGTAACTCCTTGTGTGCTGATCTCTCTTATGTGGGCGTGGATTTTTAATGGTAATTATGGAGTTATGAATGAGATTCTGCAAAAGCTACATTTGATCAATGAAAATGTTGCTTGGATTGCCCAACCTAATACAGCACTATGGATTCAGATTCTTGCAATGATATGGCAGGGAATTCCATTTTTTACAATTATGATTCTCGCGGCTATGCAGTCGGTTCCTCGGGAACTTTATGAATCTGCCAGTGTAGATGGAGCGTCAAGAATTAAACAGTATTTTTATATTACGATTCCGGGTATTGCGTCAACAATTGTTTCGACAGTAATGATCCGTTTGATATGGGTATTTAACAATGTGGATATTATTTATACCATGACGGGAGGGGGACCTGGATATAGCTCTCTTACATTATCTGTATATACGTATCTTCAGGCACAAAAATCAATGAAATTCGGATATGGAAGTGCTGTAGCTATTATTGGCGCCGTATTTATGTCAATAGTAATATTTATTTATCTCAGGATAACAAGAGAACAGGGAGGAATGATAGATAAATGAGACAGAGAAAGAGTATATGGACTTTTTACATACCAATTGTATTTTTTATGGTGACAGTTTTATTCCCGTTTGCATGGATTCTCTTGACTTCATTAAAGGAGAAGAAAGAGATGTTTTCAGCAGAATTCCATTTTTTGCCATTGGAACCAACGCTGAACAGTTATAGAGAGCTATTTGAGAAAACAGATTTTATTCATAACATGTGGAATAGCTTGGTTGTTTCTTTTGTAACGGTGCTTATTGCAGGAATAGTATCATTTATGGCAGGATATGCATTGTCAAGATACAGATTTAAAATCAGGAATGGACTTATGTATTTTTTTCTTCTTTTGTATTTGGTGCCAAGTACGCTGCTTTTGATTCCACTATATACAATTTTTAATAAGATGGGAATTCTCCATACACAGTTATGTCTTATTATTGCATATAGTACGTATTCTATACCGTATTCTGTATGGCTCACAACCGGATTTATTAATCAAGTGCCATATGAACTAGAGGAAGCAGCAGCTCTTGATGGCTGTAATCTTTTTCAAAGGATGATAAGAATTGTTCTTCCGCTTCTAAGACCGGCAATGGTAGCTTCTTTAAGTTTTATTTTTATTACATCCTGGAATGAATACACTTATGCAAATATGTTTACCAATAAAGATTCCAGAACGGTGACAGTAGCTTTATCAAATTTTATGTCTCAATATAATATACGGTGGGATTTGATTACGGCAGGAGGAATTATAGTAGTTATACCGGTTGTTATTATGTTTGTCATCGTGCAAAAAGATTTGATTGCAGGTTTAACAGCAGGAGGCGTGAAAGGTTAGGTGAAAATGAAATGAAAAAAATGGATCAGATCTGTTATATTGTGCATGAAACAGATAATGTAGCTACTGCGATGGAGGATGTTACAGCAGGAGATATTAAACTTACCGGAGAAAATAAGAATAGAAAAGGAGAAATGATTGCACTGCAACAAATTCCATTTGGACATAAGGTCGCACTTTGCGATATGGAAGAGGGAGATCAAATTTTAAAATATGGTGTTTGTATTGGTATTGCTACAAAGAAGATAAGGAAAGGCATGCATGTTCATCTTCATAATATGAAGAGTGCATATGATTTCCGGTCAGCGCAGCTAGATCCGGTTACTGTACATGCGAAAGATATAGAATACAAAATGTATTAGGGAGGATGACGCATGAACGAAAAGATTTTATGTCAGGGATATCAAAGAAGAGATGGAACAAAGGGAATTAGAAATAAAGTGCTGATTGTGTTTACTGTGGAATGCAGTAAATATGTATGTAGGAAAATCGCAGAATATTTTCAGAATATTGGAGAAGATGTGGAGACTATAGGTTCTCATTCCTGTCTTCATAATCAAGTAAATATACGAAGAATGCTGAAATATTGTACTCACCCAAATGTGGGAGGTGTACTGGTTATAGGGCATGGATGTGAATATACATATCCATCTATGCTGGCAAAGGAAGCAGAACGGTCAGGAAGAGAGGCGGCATGGTTTTACCAGCAAGAAGCAGGTGGGACGAAAAAAAGTATTATAAGGGGAATTACAATCGTACAGGATATGCTTGACAAATTAAAGAATGTTCCAAGAATTCCTATGTATATTCAGGATCTTGTTATAGGAGGCGAGTGTGGAGGCTCAGATTTTACCTCAGGATTAGCGGGGAATGCATTGATTGGAAGTGTTTTTGATTATGTGGCAGATCATGGGGGAACTGCTGTCTTTGAAGAACTAAGCGAAGGAATTGGGCTAAAAGATTATCTTGTGAGCAGAGGAATTGATGATAAGGTAAAACAGGACATTGCAAATGCTTATGATAAAACAGTGGATTTTTGTTCGGCATATGGTCAGTTTTCTATTGCTCCAGGAAATATGGATGGGGGATTAACAACTATTGAAGAAAAGAGCATGGGAGCTATGGTGAAGAGTGGAAGAAGACCTATTCAGAGTGTTCTAAAAATTGCACAGTCACCAACAAGAAAAGGGGTTCATCTCCTGGATGTTATTCCTGATGAAAAATTGGAACCAGCGCATTTTATAGCGGCAGATCCTTCTGATATGTTAGATCTCATAGCGGCAGGATGTCATATTGTATTTCTTGTAACAGGAAGGGGGCATGTGGTAGGAACTCCTGTTAGTCCTGTTGTCAAAGTAACAGGAAATCCGAGAACTTATAACAGAATGCAGGACGATATTGATTTTTGTGCGGCGGGACTTCTTGATGGAACTGAAAGCATGCCTGATATGACGGAACGAATGCTAAAGAAGCTTAGAAGTATTTGTTGTGGTAGACTTACAAATGCAGAAAAAATGGGGCACAGAGAAGGTATTCTCTATTTTAATTATCAGGATCCTGTCAATGTTCCAAAATGTTGGCAGTTTTAGGAGAGGAGTATAATGGATACAAAAGAAAGACTCAGAGGAATTATTCCTCCGTTAGTGACACCTCTTGATGAAAATAGAAATATAGATAAAAAGTCATTGAAAAAGCTAATTGATTATTGTATAGATGGTGGCGTATCCGGGATTTTTGTGTTGGGATCTTGTGGTGAAGGATCAGCTCTGGGTATTGAAAAGAAAAAAACAGTAGTTAAATATGCATTGAAGTATATTAATGGAAGAGTTCCTCTTTTGGTTGGGGCGCTGGAAACCTCTTCAGAAAAAGTTCTGGAAGAGATAAAAATATATGAGAATTTGGGGGCGAAATATTTTGTTTCAGCAGTGCCTTATTATCTTGAGCCAGAAGATCAGAAGGGAATTATCAAACATTATCAGTTTTTAACAGAAAATATTAAGGGAAAATTGATTGCGTATAATATTCCATCTTACGTTCACTATGATATTTTGCCACAAACAATGAAATATCTCTTAAAATTTCCGAGGCTGATAGCAATAAAAGACAGCACAAGTAACTGGAGCTTGTTTCAAAAAGCATTAGTTTTAAATAAAACAGGCGGAATGTTAAGTGGAAACGAAGATTTATGCGGAGCCGCCTTAATATTTGGTGCAGATGGCTGTGTTCCATGTTTGGCAAATGCTTATCCGAACTTTTATTCTAAATTATATAGATGTGCTGGTGAAGGAAATATAGAAGGGATAAAAGAATGTCAGGAAGCAATTATACAAATGAAAAAAGTATTGGAGTTTTCAAAGAATTGGATTGCTGTTGTAAAATATCTCTGTTTTCGAAAGGGACTGATGCAGCCATATACATCATTCGATGTTTCTGAGTTAAGCAAGGAAGAAAAGGAGAATATAGAAGACTACCTAATGAAAAATGAGTATAGTTTTACAAAAAAATAATTTTAATTAAGATAGCTGCTAAGAATCGAAAATATTCTTAGCAGCTATTTTAAAATTTTATTAATAAAATATATAAATTTAATACAAAATTAAAACTAAGAAACGTTTTTCTGAATATATTCACAAATAATATAACTTAATACTGTGCATTTTGCACAGATTTAATGTAGAAAAACGTTTTAATTTGCACAAAAAATAATTTTTTTAGAAATTTTAATTGACAAAAACGTTTTTCTAGATTATCATGTAACCAACTTGAACAAGAAAAGAAAGGAAACCAGAATCCATATGTAAGAAATGCACAATAAAATTATGGATTTATTTTTTTAAATCACAGAAAAACGTTTTACCAAAGCAACAGATAAAGGGAGGAATTATATGACAGAAAAAATGAGAATGGCTGAGCAGGCTTTGGAACAGGGGAAGGGAATCTTACGTCTGGCACCGACATGGGTTCCGCGTTCGTTCTGCAGACCAGGAAAAAGGATAAAACTCCACCCGGATGATTACTTTATATTGGGACAGAGAGGCGGAATCGATGAGAGATGGTTTTCTTCTACAACATGGGCAGAAAATGGACCTGATACTCCGGAAGACGAGGGATTAAGCTATGTTGTTGTAGATGAGGAGGGGAAAGACAGAGTTCTTCTCAGGGATGTAGTTGAATTGCTGGGTTCGGAGATTATAGGAGAAGTACTTTGGAGCAAGTATCACAGATGGGCAATGTTTTCCAAGTTTTTTGATAATGCAGGTCCTCTGCCCCACCATATTCATCACAGAACAGAACATGCAGCCAGAGTTGGGGCAGATGGAAAACCGGAAATGTATTTCTTCCCTTCTCAGATGAATAATCATGGAGGTGAATTTCCTTTTACATTCTTTGGTTTTAATCCGGAAACAACAAAAGAAGAGGTGCTTGAAGCACTGAAAAATTTTCCGAAGGGAGACAACAAGATTCTTTCTCTGGCAATGGCTTATAAGTTAGATCTTGATACAGGTTGGGATGTTCCTCCGGGAGTTATGCATGCACCGGGTAGTCTTTGTACTTATGAACCTCAGTTTGCATCTGATGTATATGCAATGTATCAGTCAGTTCTCATGAATGGACAGATTGTCGGAGAAGATCTCCTCTGGAAAAATACTCCGGAGAAAGAAGTTGGTAATTATGAGTATTTACTTGATGTGATTGACTGGGAGAGAAACGTAGATCCGGAATTTCATAAGAACCGTTTCATGAGGCCGATTCCAGTGAAGCCGATGGAGGATATGCTGGCAGATGGTTATATAGAGGAATGGATTTGTTATAAATGTGAGACAGTCAGTGCAAAGCGTCTGACGATTCTTCCGGGACGCAGCGTAACGATTAAAGACAACGCGCCATATGGCCTGATTTGTCTGGAGGGTCATGGAACATTTGGTAAATGGGAGATAGAGTCTCCTGCTCTGATCCGTTATGGTGAGTTGACGCATGACGAGTATTTTGTTACAGAACAAGCGGCAAAAGAGGGAGTGGTAATAACAAATCCCTCCCTTACAGATCCGATTGTCATACTGAAGCATTTTTCAGATAATCCGGATCTGATCATTCAATAAAGACTTAAAGGAGGAGAGGAATTTTGGCAGGTAAATACATACTGGAAGCCACGGGAATTATGAAATCTTTCTCCGGAGTGACTGTTCTTAATGGCGCAGAATTGTGTATTGAGCCCGGTGAACTTCATGCATTGATGGGAGAGAACGGTGCAGGAAAATCTACTTTAATGAAGATTATCATGGGTATTTACACAAAAGATGCCGGAAAGGTAATACTGGATGGAAAGGAAGTAGAATTCAAATCAGCCAGAGATGCCCTTGATGCTGGTATATCCATGATTCATCAGGAATTAAGCCCGATTCCGGAGATGACAGTTGCAGAGAATGTATTTTTAGGCAGGGAGCAAAAAAAGATAAAAGGTCTGCCTTTTGTAGATAAAAAGGAGTTAAACAGGAAAACACAGGAACTTCTTGAGGAATATAATCTGGAGCAGTTTATCCGACCTTCCATGAAAATGAAGGATTTGAATATTGCACAGATTCAGATGATGGAAATTATTAAGGCTGTTTCCTATAATTCAAAAGTAATTATTATGGATGAACCAACTTCATCTCTTTCAGAAAAAGAGACAGAGACACTTTTTGAGATTATTGACAGTCTTAGAAAAAAAGATGTTGGAATTATTTATATTTCTCATCGTATGGAAGAAGTATTTCAGCTGGCAGACCGTGTTTCTGTCCTTCGTGACGGACAGTTCATAGGATGTGTGAAGGTTAAAGATGCATCCAGAGAACAGCTGATTAATATGATGGTAGGACGTGAACTGGAGGGAGGATATCCACGAAATACTGCTCAAAAAGGTGAAGTTGTACTGGAATTGAAAAATTTTACCAGAAAAGGCGTATTCGAAAACGTAAATCTGAAAGTGCATGCAGGAGAAATTCTTGGTATGGCAGGTCTTGTGGGAGCCGGACGAAGTGAGGTTATGAAAGCACTGGTAGGTTATGATCCTCTTGACACCGGGGAAATTTATCTGGACGGACAAAAAATATCAATCAAACATCCTCACGATGCAATCAGACATCATATTGTTATGGCTTCTGAGGACAGAAAAGAACTTGGATTAGTACTTTGTCGAAGTATTAAGGAAAATGTATCACTTCAGAACTTTGATAAGCTTTCAAGTGCATCATTTATTCAGAAAATAAAGGAAAAGAAGATGGCATCTGAATATACGGAAAAGATGTCTACAAAAATGAACGGTACTGATGATCTGGTGTCAAGTCTTTCCGGTGGAAATCAACAGAAGGTTGTACTTGCAAAATGCCTGTTGTCAGATCCAAAAGTGCTTATTATGGATGAACCAACCAGGGGAATTGATGTAGGTGCCAAGGCTGCTATATATAAGATTATGGTTGGACTGGCAGAACAGGGAATCGCAATTATAATGATTTCCTCAGAAATGCCTGAATTGATTGGAATGAGTGACAGAATCATAGTTATGTCAGGCGGTAAGATCAGAGGCGAGCTGGAGGGTCAGGAAGCGCAGTCTCAGCAGACAATTATGAATTTAGCATTTGGAGGAGAATAAAATGGCACAGAAAAAAGATATGGGCAAAATTCTGAGGCAGTTTGGCCTTGTGTTTGTGGCTCTTATTATCATTATTTTTATGAGTATAACATCAGATGTATTTCTGACAAGTCAGAATATTATAAACATTCTGAGACAGATTTCCATTAATGGTATTCTGGCAGTAGGTATGACATTTGTTATTCTGACAGGAGGTATTGACCTTTCTGTAGGTTCTGTAGTTGCTATTACAGGAGTTATTGTAGGTTCTCTTTTACAGAGTGGTACAAACTGGTTTCTTGCAAGCCTTGCAGCGCTGGCAATTTCCATGGTCTGCGGAGCGATTAATGGCTGGTTGATTTCTTATGTGGGATTTCAGCCGTTTATTGCAACCTTATCAACAATGACTATTGGAAGAGGATTTGCGCAGGTATATTCCAATGGAAAACCTTATACAATTTCTGATCCGTCCTTTAAGGTAATTGGTCAGGGGAATTTTCTTGGAATACCGGTACCAATTATCCTTCTTATAATTTTCTGTGTAATTGGAATGATTATTTTGACCATGACAACTTTTGGACGGTACGTATTTGCAATTGGTGGAAACATTAATGCGGCAAAGCTTTCCGGTGTGCGGACTCAGAGAGTGCAGTTAATGGTTTATGTCCTGTCTTCTGTATGTGCCTGGATGGTTGGTCTGATTCTGGCAGCCCGTATCAGTTCCGGACAGCCGACTGCAGGAGAATCTTACGAAATGGATGCCATTGCAGCGACAGCAATTGGCGGAACCAGTATGAATGGAGGAATTGGTTCCCTGACAGGAACGATTTGCGGATTCGTAATTCTTGGACTTTTGCAGAACTCCATGAACCTTATGAACATTAATTCTTTCTGGCAGCAGATTGTAAAAGGTCTTCTGATCATTATTGCAGTATTCCTTGATATGAGAACAAAGGGAAAGAAAAACTGATAAATATGAACTTAATATCGTGAAGATATTAAAAAATACATTTATTTATTAAGGAGGAATAAGGAAATGAAAAAACAGATTATTGGTGGTTTACTGGCAGTATCAATGGTAGCTTCTATGGGAACAATGAGTGTGGCAGCAGCAGAAAAGGATAATGCAGATATTAAAATTGGATTTTCTTCAAAAGATAATTCAGATACTTTTGTAGCTGCAATTGCAGACGCAGCGGAAGCGAGAGCGAAAGAGCTTGGCGTAGAGCTTCTGATGTATGATGCCGGCGGTGATGTAAACAAACAGATCAGTGACTGTGAGACTCTTCTTGCGGCAGGCGTGGATGCTCTGGTTGTAATTCCTCAGAGTGTGGAGGGAAGCGCACCGGTAGTCGGAATGGCAAACGATGCAGGCGTTCCAATCATTGTAGATAATGGGGATATTGGAGATACCAATTATACAGCGTTTGTAGGATGTACAGATCAGGAATCAGGAGAGCTTCTGGGAAAATGGTTTATTGAAGAATCCGGCCTGAAGGAAGGCGATAAAGTAGCTATTATTGAAGGACCTATGGGACAGTCCGGACAGGTTGGACGTATGGCCGGATTTGAGGAGGTCGGACTTCTGGATTACTTTGATGTTGTAGCAACTCAGACAGCAAACTGGAAACGTGATGAAGCAATGGCACTTGCAGAGGACTGGATTACAACTTATGGTGAAGATCTGAAGGCTATTATCTGCGAAAATGATGATATGGGTATGGGTGCTCTTTCAGCAGCTCAGGCAGCAGGCCGCGACGATATTATCATTGGCGGTGTAGATGGTCTTGAGGATGCTGTACAGGCAGTAAAAGACGGAACCTATGGAGTAAGTGTTCTTCAGGATTCTGCAGGACAGGGAGCTACAGGCGTTGATGTTGCAGTTGCGGCAGCCAAGGGAGAAGAAATTGCAAAAGATACAAGAATTCCGTTCCGTCCTATCACAAAAGACAATGTTGACGCTTATCTGGAAGGCGGCGTAGAGGCTATTTCCGGTGATGCTGCAGAAACAAAGGAAGAAGCAGCAGAAGAAACAACAGAGGGAGAAACCGAAGAAAAAGCAGCGGAAGAGGAAGCTGCTGAATAAGTACAAAAGAATATAAGACCTGAATGATATGAGCAAGGCACCGCTGGCAAAGAAAATAATGGAAAGGACTTTGCGGCGGTGCTTTGTGCGCCAAAAATCCGGTATATTTTGTCGGAAAGCAGAGAAAGGAGAACCGATATGCTTAGAAATATTCCCAAAATTATTCCACCGGAGCTGGTTAAGACAATGATGGAAATGGGACATTCAGATGTACTGATCATTGCAGATGCCAATTTTCCGGGGACAGCTCATGCAAAAAAGATAATCCGTATGGACGGTATTATGATTCCGGAGCTTTTAGAGGCAGTACTGCAGCTGTTTCCGTTGGATAATTTCATAGAAAATCCAGTGCGCCTTATGAGAAACCTTCCTACAGAGCCGGTTCCGGAAATCTGGGAAACTTATAGGGAGCTGCTGAAAAAATATGATAAAGATGATGCCTTTCACGACTTTGAATTTATTGACAGACTTCCGTTTTATAAAACTGCAGAGGAGGCTTTTGTGATCGTTCAGACAGGGGATGAATCTCGATATGGAAATATTATCCTGCAGAAAGGAGTCTGCTGAGCATTTATGAATTATCAGGAAGAAAAAAAGTATGTGGGACACAGAGACCAGCTTATGCGTATAAAGCGGTTCAGAATGCAGGAAGGTAAAGCGGAAGGGGTGGAACTTCTGGATGTTCAGAATCGTTCGGGAATGCATTTTGATGTGAATGTAAGCCGGGGAATGGATATCCCTTATCTGGACTTCTGCGGAGAAAATATAGGCTTCGTTTCACCCTGCGGGATTGTTTCACCTGAGTATTTTGATGACAAGGAGCTTGGTTTTCTGAAAAGCTTTACAGCCGGGTTTCTTACAACCTGCGGTCTGAAGGTTGCAGGTGCGCCCTGTGAATATGAGGGAACTTTTTATGGACTTCATGGAAATCTTTCTCATATTCCGGCAGAAGAGGTCAGTGCAGTAATTGAAGAAAATGGAGATTCTCCATGTGCGGTAATGAAAGGAAAAGTCCGTGATGCAGTGATTTTCGGGGACAAAATGTGTCTGGAAAGAGAGATTCGATGTTCTTATAAGGAAAGAAAAATTACGCTGAAGGACAGGGTTACAAATGAAGGATTTAAAAGAGTCCGTCAGATGATTCTGTATCACTGCAATATCGGATATCCTGTCCTTTCTCCGGACAGTGAGATTTTTATTCCGGCATTGGAGACAAAGGCTAGGAATGTTCATGCTCAGGAAGGTATTGACAGCTGGATGAAGGTGCAGGAAGCGGATGCTGATTATGAGGAAATGTGTTATTACCATAAGCTGAAACCGGATGAGAAAAATCATTCAGTAGCAGCTGTTTACAATCCGGATCTGGATCTGGGAATTGCTATTGAGATTGATCTCAGCACACTGGATCATTTCGTGCAGTGGAAAATGATGGGAGCAGGAGACTATGTAATGGGTCTGGAACCGTCTAATTCCACCATAGATGGAATAGATGACGCAGTAAAAAATGGATCAATGAAATACCTGGAGCCGGGAGAAACAAGAGAATATACTCTTACTTTTCATATTCTGAAGGGAAGAAAAGAATTTGAGGAATTAAAGAAAAGAACAGAAAAATAAGGAGGCAGAAATAATGACAGAAAAAGAACTGATTATTAAGGCAGGAGAAGAATTAGACGCAAAGCTTGCTGAGGCGAAAAAAACAGGAAATCTTGTGGTGAAAGATGCAACAGAGAACGAAAGTGTAATCAGGTCTACATTTGAAAAAGGAGAAGGAATCTTCAGACTGTTTCCGGCATTTGTGCCCAGAAGATTTGGAAAAGCAGGACGCAGGCTGAAACTTCATCCGGATGATTATTTTGCATTTGGAATGGCACGAGGCTCTATTACGGAGAGATGGTTTGCATCAACGATCGCTGCTCAGAACGGTGAGACAGCTAAGGCTGATGAAGGTATGGCTTATGTATGCGTGGATTATAACAGCGATGAGAAGTTTTCTCTGAGAAATGCAGTGAAGGTTCTGGGAGAAGAGCTGGTTGGAAAAGAACTGATGGAAAAATATAATGGATGGCCAATGTATTCCAAGTTTTTTGACAATGAAAATCCTTTATTCCATCATCTTCATCTGACGTTTGAGGACGCAGCGCGAGTAGGCAAGCTTGGAAAACCGGAATGCTATTATTTCCCAAAACAGCTGAACAATTACTTTGGAGAAGCCAATTATACATATTTTGGATTTGATCCGGACGTAGATCCGGAGGAGATCAAAGACAGAATCAGAAGTTTTGAAAATGATGATACCAGAATTACTGATCTTTCAAGAGCGTACAGAATAGAACTGGGAACAGGCTGGTACACTCCAGCAGGTGTGATCCATGCGCCGGCTTCTGTACTGACATATGAGCCTCAGTGGAATTCTGACGTAAACTCTGTTTACGAAAATATTGTTTCCGGAGAGGTTTATCCGCCTGAAATGCTGGATGAAGAGCTTCCTGAGGGTCAGAAGGATGTAGAGGACGTGTTTAAGCTTCTTGACTGGGAGAAGAATGTGGATCCTCATTACAGAAAGCATTATTTCCGCAGACCGGTTGTGGAAACAGAGACAGAGCAGTATGTTCAGAAGTGGATAACCTATGCGAATCCATACATTGCAGCAAAGGAGCTGACTGTTAATCCGGGACAGACAGTTACTATCAGCGACGGAGCGGCATATGGATGTATTTTTGTTCAGGGACATGGAAAATTTGGTGTTTATGATGCAGAAGCGCCTACACTTCTTCACTTCGGACAGCAGAGTACAGATGAATTTTTTGTTTCTGAGCAGGCTGCAGTGAAAGGTGTTACTGTTACCAATACCAGTCAGGTAGAACCTCTTGTTGTATTAAAGCATTTTGGACCGAATTGTCCTGGTGTGCCTCAGGAAGTACCGGAAAAATAAGACCTAAGTAAAAACTGTTATATACAGTGTTGTTTCAGAGACAGCCCGGAATGCCAGGAAAAGTAAGTATTCCGGGCTGTGCTTATAGCAGGAGGAAAAATATGAAGTATTTAGTAGGAATTGATAACGGAGGAACCTTTTCAAAGGCAGCCATTTTTGATGAAGAGGGAAACCAGATATCAGTTGCCAGTGTTCCCACAGAAACTCTGACACCAAAGCCGGGATACACAGAAAAGGATCTGAATGAACTGTGGAGGGTTAATGCGCAGGCGGTTCGTCAGGCAGTAGAAAAAAGTGGAATTGATCCTTCGGATATTGCAGGTGTTTCTTTTTCCGGCGCAGGAAAAGGGCTTTATATGGTCGGCTATGATGGAAAACCGTCTTACAACGGTATCATGTCCACGGATACAAGGGCATGGAAACAGGTGGAACAATGGTATCGGGATGGAGTTAATAAAAAAGTTTACGAAAAAACATTTCAGGAAATTCTTGCAGTTCAGCCTGTAAGTCTTCTGGCCTGGTTCAGAGATAATCAGCCTGAGGTTCTGGAGCGTACGAAATATATTTTTGCAGTAAAGGATTATATCCGGTATATGCTGACCGGGGAAGCCTACAGTGAATATACAGATTGTTCAGGCGGAAATCTTGTAAATATGATGACAAAACAGCATGACAGAGAACTGATGACGCTGTACGGGCTTGAGGATTGCTATGACAAGCTTCCGCCTCTGAAATACTCGGCAGAGATCTGCGGACATGTGACCAGAGAAGCCAGTGAAAAAACATTGCTACCGGAAGGAACGCCAGTTGCAGCTGGAATGTTTGACGTAAATGCCTGCGGTATTGCATCAGGACTTTCAGATGAAGAGCAGATGTGTATGATTGCAGGAACATGGAGTATTAATGAATTTATTGGAAAAAAACCTGTGACAAATGGAACGGTTGATTTAAATTCCATGTTCTGTATGCCGGGATATTTTTTGATTGAGGAAAGCAGTCCTACGTCAGCTGGAAATATGGAGTGGTTTATCCGTAACCTGATGAATTATGAAAAGGAAGAGGCAAAAGAAGAGGGCAGTTCCATTTATGATCTTACAAATGAGTGGGTGGCCTCTATAGAGCCTCAGGATAATAATGTGATTTTTCTTCCATTTCTTAACGGGTCAAATGAAGATGCACTTGCAAAAGGTACCTTTGTAGGTCTGACTGCTTATCACAACAAAAAGCATATGCTTCGGGCAGTTTATGAGGGAATCGTATTTTCCCATGTGACCCATGTGAAAAAGCTTCTGAGAAACAGAGAAATTCCGAAGAGTATACGGCTTTCCGGAGGAGCTGCCAATTCAGATGTATGGGTGCAGATTTTTGCAGATGCACTTCAGATTCCCATTGACGTTGTGGGAGATAAGGAGCTGGGCGCTCAGGGAGCAGCTATGGCGGCAGGAATCGCAGCCGGTATATATAAGGATTATCAGGAGGCAGTGAGCCGTACAGTAAAAATAACAAAAACTATATATCCAAGACCAGAATATAAAGAAATCTATGAGAAAAAATATGCCGCATACAGGGCTGTAATAGATGGTCTTTCAGGAGCATGGGAATATTTCAAGAATTGATCAGGAGGTAACGAATATGATGAAAATGGCAATTATGGGGGCCGGAGCTATAGCAAATAAAATGGCTGCAACAATTACAAAAATGGAGAAAGTAGAAGCATATGCTATTGCGGCCAGAGATAAGGAAAGAGCAGAGATCTTTGCCGGTCAGTATGGATTTGCCCGGGCATATGGATCTTATGAGGAAATGCTTGAGGATCCTCAGGTAGATCTTGTTTATATTGCAACACCCCATTCTCATCATTATAAATGTGTAAAAATGTGTCTGGAAGCAGGCAAAAATGTACTTTGTGAAAAATCCTTTACCGTAAATGCAGAACAGGCAAGGGAGTTATTTTCTGTTGCCCATGAGAAAAAGCTTTTTCTCACGGAGGCTATCTGGACAAGATATATGCCGTCAAGAAAAATGATTAATGACATTATCAATAGCGGTGTGATTGGAGAAGTAACGTCTCTTTCTGCTAATCTGGGATATGAACTCAGTCAGGTAAAAAGGATCTGGGATCCGAAGCTGGCAGGTGGGGCTCTTCTTGATGTAGGAGTTTATCTTGTAAATTTTGCCAGAATGGTATTTGGAGAGCGGGATGCAGAAATTCATACATCGGCTGTTTTTAAAAACGGTGTAGATATGATTGACAATATAGATATGATTTTCCCAGACGGAAAGACAGCGTCTATGCAGTGTAATGTCCACGGTGTTCTTAATCGTGCAGGTGCGATTTTTGGAACAAAAGGATACATAGAGATTACAAACATCAATAATCCGGAAAAAATAACAGTATTTAATGACCGGTATCAGGAAATCGCTTCCTATTTTCCTCCCGAACAGATTACCGGGTATGAGTATGAGGTGGAGGCATGTGTACGTGCCCTTGAAAATGGGGCGCTGGAATGTGAAGAAATGCCCCATGAAGAAACGGTTCGCGTAATGGAGATCATGGATGGAATCAGAAAGGAATGGGGATATGAGATCCCTGTACAGGAATAAGGGGGCATATATATGAAAGCATATACATTAGGATTATATGAAAAAGCCATGCCCAAAACTCTTACCTGGAAAGAAAAGCTGGAAGCTGCTAGAGCGGCAGGATATGACTTTGTGGAGATTAGTATTGATGAAACTGATGAAAAGCTTGCGAGACTTGATTGGAGGAGAGAAGAAAGACGGGAGCTGGTTGATCTGATGTATCAGATTGGCATTCCTGTTCGTACTATGTGCCTCAGCGGTCATAGAAAATATCCTATTGGAAGCAATGTTCCAGAAATCTGTGCCAGGGGTATGGAAATTATGGAAAAGGCCATTCAGCTTGCTGATGATCTGGGAATTCGTGTTATTCAGCTTGCAGGCTATGATGTTTATTATGAAGAGTCTACTCCGGAAACTGTAAAGCGATTTGGGGAAAATCTGAAAAAGTGTGAGCAGATGGCGGCCAGATCAGGGATTGTTCTTGGTTTTGAGACCATGGAAACGGAATTTATGAATACTGTAGAAAAAGCCATGAAGTATGTACAGATGATTGATTCTCCATATTTGGGCGTTTATCCGGATATGGGAAATATTACAAATGCAGCAAAAAAATACGGAACGGATGTTCTGAAAGACATCCGTACAGGAACGGGACATCTGGATGCGGTTCATTTGAAAGAGACAGTTCCGGGAGTTTTTCGTGAAGTGCCTTTTGGGACAGGTCATGTAGATTTTCCGGCAGTGATTCGCGAAACCTGGAAAGCAGGAGTTAGGAGATATGTGACAGAATTCTGGTATACCGGAAATCCCGGCTGGAAAGAGGATCTGGATTTTGCAGTAGGAATGATGCGTCCCATTCTTGACGCTCAGATAGCTTGATATTATCTGTTTTTTCAGAAATATATTGGATTGTTGCAGCAAAAAGTATATACTGTAATCAGGTGTTTTTTAGGTGTAAAACTTAAACAGGAGGAGAAAATAATGCTGGAAAAATTAAAAGAGGAAGTTTATAAGGCAAATATGGATCTGCCAAAATATGGGCTCGTAACATTTACCTGGGGAAATGTCAGTGGAATTGACAGAGAAAAGGGATTATTTGTAATTAAGCCAAGTGGTGTGGATTATGACAAACTGACACCGGAAGATATGGTAGTGGTTGATCTTCAGGGAAATAAGGTGGAAGGAAAGTATAATCCATCTTCTGATACAGCTACGCATGTAGTTCTTTATAATGCATTTCCCAATATCGGTGGAATCGTACATACACATTCCTCCTGGGCTACAAGCTGGGCTCAGGCCGGAAGAGGAATTCCCTGCTATGGAACCACTCATGCAGATTATATTTATGGAGAGGTTCCATGTGTGCGTAATCTTACAAAAGAGGAAATTGAGGAGGCCTATGAGAAAAATACAGGCATTTTGATTGCCGACTACTTTAAGGACAAGGACTACGAGGCTGTACCGGCAGTTCTCTGTAAAAATCATGGTCCTTTTACCTGGGGTAAGGATGCTCATGAGGCAGTACACAATGCAGTAGTTCTGGAGGAAGTTGCAAAAATGGCAAGCCGCTGCGAGCTTATTAACCCACAGGTAAAACCTGCGCCTCAGGAACTTCAGGACAAACATTATTACAGAAAACACGGCGCAAACGCATATTACGGACAGAGTGACAAATAAAATTTTTGTGCAGGAGGATGTATAAAAAGAAAAAATAGATTATTTTGGCAGTAGTATGCCGGAGGTTAAAAAACAGGCTTCTCAGTTTGGAAGTCTGTTTTTTATAACCAAATAAGCGAAATAGGTTTTACCCGGCTTTATTTGTCTGGAAGTGTATATGGAAAGTTGGGAGCTTCCGGACACTGTAGAAAATCTTTCAGACAGTTAATGATAAATTCGTGGTCGGCAATATGGTATAAATTAGAAGCAATGATAGTTCCAATCACCACGCTGTTTCCCTTGATACGAATGGGAAAGCCTCCCCCGCACAAAGCATAATCTGTTGCTGAAAGTCCATGATTTTCCAGAGTATCATAATCCTGCTCAAAGGTCAGTGCAGACAAAAGTGAACTGCGTTCCATCATGGATACCGTATTGAACTTACGCTCCATCCATTTCTGGTTAAGAAGATTGGTTCCGTCTGGACAGTACTGAAATGCTATGCATCCATTATTCATGCGTATGGATATGGCGATCGTGATGTTTTGATTTTGAGCACAGGAAACCATAAATGTTCCAAATTCATAGGCAGTGCTGTGATTAAAATGCGGAAACTGAAGAAGGTCTTCCTGCTTTTTCAAAATTTCAATATTTTTGTCCATTACATATTCCTCCTTTTAAGTGGGACAAATCAAAGAAAAAGGTTTTTCTGAATATATTATATAGCAATTTTTCCCTGTCAGCAAGAGAAAAACTTTCTGTATGCTGAACTTTAGCATATCTTTCCGGGATATGTGTGGTAATGTCAGGAAAATTACTGAAGATTACCACATATCGGGGAGCTTGCATACATGAAGATTTACGATTATCAGGGAAAGAAAAATGTCAGCGGCGACATGATTCGTCAACTGCGAGTAAAGAACCGCATGTCCCAGAATGATCTGGCGGCAAGGGTTCAGGTAGAGGGAGTGATGCTGGAACGGGACAGCATCAGCAGAATAGAAAGCGGAACAAGATTCGTTGCGGATTATGAGTTGTTTGTATTTGCAAAAGTTCTTGGAGTGGATGTTGCATCCTTGCTGGAATTTCAGGAGAAGAAGTAGAGACTGCCGGAAACGGCAGTTTTTTCTGTTATTTAAAGATGTTTTATGATACAATAACACTCATAAAGCTGCTGGTTTGTATCAGATGCGTAAGAAAGATATTCAGAAGCATATTTTGGAGGATTATAATGATAGAAATAGGAAAGAAACAGAAGCTCCTTGTAGTAAAAACCGTAGAATTTGGAGTTTATCTGGCAGAAAATAAGGAGGCGGATGCGAAAAGCCGTGTACTTCTTCCGGTAAAGCAGGTACCTCAGGGAACGAAAGAAGGCGACTGCCTGGAAGTATTTATTTATAAAGATTCACAGGACCGTCTGATTGCCACAACAAGGGAACCTGTGCTTACAGTAGGTCAGACTGCTGTTCTGAAGGTGCGCCAGGTAACAAGAATCGGCGCTTTTCTTGACTGGGGACTGGAGAAGGATCTGCTTCTCCCTTATCATGAGCAGACTGTCCGGGTAAGAGAAGGACAGGAATGTCTGGTAGCCCTTTATGTGGACAAAAGCAGCCGTCTGTGTGCAACAATGAAGGTGTACCCATATCTTGAGAAAAAATCTCCTTATAAAGAAGGAGATCAGGTAAGGGGACGTATCTATCAGGTAAGTGATAATTTTGGTGTGTTTGTGGCAGTTGACGACAGATTTTCCGCATTGATCCCTGCAAGGGAGGCTGCGGGAAAATATCGTCCGGGAACTGTTATGGATCTTCGTGTTTCTGCAGTTAAGGAAGACGGCAAGCTGAATGTGTCCGATCGCCAGAAAGCTTATATTCAGATCAATGAGGATGCGGAAAGCGTCCTTCAGATCATTGAAGAGTTTGCAGGTGTGCTGCCGTTTGACGATAAGGCATCACCGGAGGTGATAAAAAGAGAATTCGGGCTCAGCAAAAACGCTTTTAAGAGAGCGGTAGGCCATCTTCTGAAAGAAGGAAAGATTGAGATCAGAGACCGGAGGATTTATCAGACAAAGAAATAAGGAGCAGATTATGAATTTTACACATCTTCATGTTCATACAGAATACAGTCTTCTGGACGGTTCCAATAAGATCCAGGAATATGTGGCCCGTGTAAAAGAGCTGGGGATGGACAGTGCGGCTATTACGGATCATGGCGTTATGTATGGAGTGATTGATTTTTACAGGGCTGCAAAGGCAGCAGGGATCAATCCCATTCTGGGCTGCGAGGTTTATGTGGCGCCGGGGTCCCGGTTCGACAGAGAAGCAGGAAGCGGTGAGGACCGTTATTATCATCTGGTGCTTCTTGCAGAAAATAATCAGGGCTACAGCAATCTGATGAAGATTGTTTCCAAAGGCTTTGTAGAAGGCTTTTATTATAAACCCAGGGTAGATATTGAGGTTTTGGAAAAGTACCATGAGGGAATTATTGCTCTCAGCGCCTGCCTGGCAGGCGAGGTGGCCAAATATCTTACAAGAGGAATGTACGAGGATGCAAAAGCTGCCGCGCTTCGGTATCAGGATATTTTTGGAAAGGGAAATTTCTTTCTGGAAATGCAGGATCATGGGATTCCTCAGCAGCAGACTGTAAATCAGCAGCTTCTTAAAATGCACAAAGAAACAGGGATCGATCTGGTAGTGACAAATGACGTGCATTACACTCTGGCGGAGGATGCCCAGCCTCATGATGTTCTGCTGTGTCTTCAGACAGGAAAGAAGCTGGCAGATGAAAACCGTATGAGATATGAAGGAGGACAGTATTATGTGAAATCTCCTCAGGAGATGGAAATGCTGTTCCCTTATGCCACAGAGGCGCTGGAAAATACTCATAAGATTGCAGAAAGATGTCATGTGGAAATCGAATTTGGGGTGACAAAACTTCCCAAGTATGACGTGCCGGAAGGCTATACTTCCTGGGAATACCTGAACAAGCTCTGTTTTGAGGGACTTGAGGAACGCTATCAGCCTGTTACCCGGGAACTTCGGGAACGCCTTGACTATGAGCTTTCTACTATTAAAAACATGGGTTATGTGGATTATTTCCTTATTGTATGGGATTTTATCAAATATGCCCGTGACAATGACATTATGGTAGGGCCGGGGCGGGGCTCTGCGGCAGGAAGTCTTGTGGCCTATACTCTGGGAATTACCCAGCTTGACCCCATCCGTTATGACCTTCTTTTTGAGAGATTTCTGAATCCGGAACGAGTTTCCATGCCTGATATTGACGTGGACTTCTGCTTTGAGAGAAGGCAGGAGGTCATTGATTATGTTGTTCGGAAATATGGAAAAGACCGGGTGGTTCAGATTGTAACCTTTGGAACACTGGCTGCCAGAGGTGTGATCCGTGACGTTGGCAGGGTGCTTGATTTGCCTTATGCTCAGGTAGACGCCATTGCCAAAATGATTCCACAGGAATTGAATATTACAATAGACAAGGCTCTTCAGATGAATCCTGAGCTTCGCAAAGCTTATGAAGAGCAGGAGGATATCCACGGGCTGATCGATACGGCAAAACGTCTGGAGGGGCTTCCAAGGCATACGTCCATGCATGCGGCAGGTGTGGTGATCAGCCAGAAGGATGTGGATGAGTACGTACCTTTATCCAGAGCGCAGGACGGCTCTATTACCACACAGTTTACTATGACTACACTGGAAGAACTGGGACTTCTGAAAATGGATTTTCTGGGGCTTCGTACGCTGACTGTCATTCAGAATGCTGTTCATCAGATCGAGAGGACAACTGGAAAACTTCTGGATATGCAGCAGATCGATTACAATGATAAAAAGGTTCTGGATTCTCTGGGGACAGGAAGATCAGACGGTGTGTTTCAGCTGGAAAGTGCGGGAATGAAAAACTTCATGAAGGAGCTGAAGCCGCAAAGCCTTGAAGACGTGATCGCCGGTATTTCCCTTTACCGGCCGGGGCCGATGGATTTTATTCCTCAGTATATCCGGGGCAAAAACCGACCGGATACCATCAGCTATGACTGCCCCCAGCTGGAACCCATTCTGAAACCTACTTACGGTTGTATTGTGTATCAGGAGCAGGTTATGCAGATCGTCCGGAATCTGGCTGGTTACACTCTGGGACGAAGCGATCTTGTGCGCCGCGCCATGTCAAAGAAAAAGGCTTCTGTTATGGAAAAAGAACGGCAGAATTTTGTGTACGGAAATCCGGAGGAAGGAGTTCCGGGCTGTATTGCCAATGGGATTCCGGAAAACGTAGCCAATAAGATTTATGATGACATGATCGATTTTGCAAAATATGCGTTTAATAAATCTCATGCGGCAGCTTATGCTGTGGTTTCCTATCAGACTGCTTATCTGAAGTATTATTATCCGGTAGAATTTATGGCGGCGCTTATGACGTCTGTAATAGAAATGCCCAATAAGGTTTCTGAGTATATTCAGGTATGCCGCCAGATGAATATCAGGATTCTTCCTCCTGATGTAAACAGAGGTATCTATGGATTTTCCGTGGATAATGGAGCAATCCGTTATGGACTATCTGCCATCAAAAGCGTGGGACGGCCTGTGATCGAGGCTCTTGTGGAGGAACGTGAAAACAGAGGCCCGTATCTGTCGCTGAAGGATTTTATTCAGAGGCTGACAGGAGTTGTGAATAAAAGGGCTATAGAGAATTTTATCAAAGCAGGAGCAGTTGACTGTCTGGAAGGCAACCGAAGACAGAAAATGACCGTTTACGCACAGATCGTGGACAGTATTGCCCAGGACAAAAAGAATACCGTTGCCGGACAGATGAGCCTTTTTGACTTTGCGGAAGAGGATGTAAAAAAAGATTTTGAGATCCGTATGCCTGATGTGGGAGAATATGATAAGGATACCCTGCTTTCCTATGAAAAGGAGGTTCTTGGTATTTACCTCAGCGGACATCCTCTGGAGCGTTACAGCAGTATGATGGAAAAAATGATCTCTGCAAAAACAACAGATTTCCAGGCGGATGAAGAAGGCGGGATTCCCAAAATCACAGACGGTCAGAAAGTGATCGTAGGCGGAATGATCGCGGATAAAACAATCAAATATACAAAAACTAACAAGGTCATGGCGTTTTTTACCCTGGAAGATCTGGTGGGAACAGTAGAAGTTGTTGTTTTCCCCAGAGATTATGAAAAATGGCAGAAATATCTGAATGAGGATGCAAGAGTCTTTGTTCAGGGACATGTGGACGCAGGTGATGACAGGGCGTCCAAGCTGATTCTGGAAAAAGTACGTTCCTTTGACGAAATGCCAAAAGAAGTATGGATCCAGTTTAAGGACAGGGATGATTATGGAAAAAATGAGGAAGAGCTTCTGAGAAATCTGCGTTCGGTGCCGGGAAACAGCAGTGTTGTGATCTATCTGAAGGATGTCAATGCCATGAAGAGGCTTCCGGCAGGATATCACGTGCAGATCACGGATTCCTGGACAGAAGAGATGAAGGCAAAATATGGCAGCTCCAATGTTAAAGTTGTGGAAAGAGTATTGAAAAACTTCTGAAAATGTGGAAAATCCAATATTTTTGATATGCTGTGATACTAGAATGATACCAGAACATTCCCTGAAAATAAGGTTGACTTTTTGCTCAGAATAGCATATGCTAACAGTAGCTAAGAAATGAGATAATCAAGCATGAGCAAAAAACGAAAACCCCGGAAGTCTCGACCACTTCCGGGGTTTTCTGTTCCATTTATGTAAGGCGGCTTAGACCTTTAGGCTGTTACTGCCTTTTGTTTCTGTCCAGCCATTTGCAGATATAGTAGCTGGCTATACCTGCTGTGACAGAAACAAGAAATGAGATAATGATTTCAAACATGAACAGCACCTCCTTCCTGCTGGAGGTTCGGCAGCAATAAAATTATATCACAGCACACATGAGAATGATACGCAAAACTTTAAGGTCTGTTGGCTTGTACAGTTGGAAGTATATTACCTTATTTTTTGTTTTGGATCAAAATAATCAGCATTGCAAAAACATAATGTTTAAGGCGAAAAATTCATACTTACTTTTGGAAAGAGTATTGAAAAACTTCTGAAAATGCTATAAACTATAAACCGAATATGTGTAAAACAGATGGGGTTTTTTGCGCCGAAAGCAGAAAATCCGGAAGATGGAGGAATGAAATCATGGCAGAAAAAACGATAAAAACCATCGGTGTACTGACCAGTGGAGGAGATGCGCCGGGAATGAATGCTGCGATCCGTGCTGTTGTAAGAAGAGGACTGAGCAGCGGATTAAATGTAAAGGGTATTTATAAAGGATATAATGGTCTGTTAAATGAAGAAATTGTAGATATGTCTGCCAAAGATGTGTCTGATACAATTGAGCGCGGCGGTACAATCCTGTATACTGCACGCTGTTCAGAATTCCGTACAGCAGAGGGACAGCAGCGCGGCGCTGAGATCTGCAGAAAGCATGGAATCGATGGTCTTGTTGTTATCGGTGGAGATGGTTCTTTTGCAGGCGCTCAGAAACTTGCGAATCTTGGAATCAACACAATCGGTGTACCGGGAACCATTGACCTGGATATTGCATGTACCGAATACACAATTGGCTTTGATACAGCTGTAAATACAGCAATGGAAGCTATTGACAAGGTGCGTGATACTTCTACCTCTCATGAGAGATGCAGTATCATTGAGGTTATGGGACGTAACGCAGGCTACCTTGCAATGTGGTGCGGTATTGCCAATGGCGCAGAGGACGTTCTGATTCCGGAAAAATATGATTATGATGAGCAGAAACTGATCAATAATATTATTGCCAGCCGTAAGGCAGGTAAGAAACATCACATTATTATCAATGCAGAGGGTATCGGTCATTCTGAAGCTATGGCAAAACGTATTGAAGCAGCTACAGGAATCGAGACACGGGCAACTATCCTGGGTCACATGCAGAGAGGCGGAAGCCCTACATGTAAGGACCGTGTATATGCGTCTATGCTGGGTGCGCTTGCAGTCGATCTTCTTGTTGCGGGCAAAAACTGCCGTGTTGTAGGCTATCGTCACGGAGAGTTTGTTGATTTTGATATCAATGAAGCTCTTGCAATGAAAAAAGATGTTTCTCCATATATGTGGGAAATCTGCAATTCACTTTCTCATAACTATGATAAACATGCAAAAAAATAAATAAATTATGATACAACGGAGGCTACCGTCAGGCGGCCTCTATTGTGTATAAAAAGGAGAGTTCCATGATCACCAGTTTACAGAATAATCAGGTAAAAAATATCATTAAACTGAATCAGAAGGCGAAGGCAAGACGGGAACAGGGACTTTTTATTGCAGAAGGCAGAAAGATGTTTCTGGAGGCGCCTCTTCACTGGATTGAAAAGGTTTATGTGTCAGAGACTGTGGAAAAACAGGACACTGAGGTGATGGAAAAAGCTTCCCGGACAGAATGGGAGGCGGTAACAGATTCTGTTTTCAGACAGATGAGTGATACACAGACACCTCAGGGAGTTATGACTGTTCTTCGTAAGCCGTCTTATGAGCCTGAAGATATTCTGAAAGGGAAGAAACCTCTGATCATGGTTCTGGAGGATCTGCAGGATCCGGGAAATGCGGGAACCATTTTCCGTACAGCGGAGGGCGCTGGCGTGGATGGTATTTTTCTTACAAAAACCTGTGTGGATATTACAAATCCCAAAGTGATCCGTGCTACAATGGGATCAGTATACAGAATGCCCTTTGTGTATGTGGAAGATGTGGTATCCCTGAAAGAGATGCTCCGGGACAGCAAAATTCGGTTTTTTGCCGCTCATTTGCAGGGTAAAAATGCCTATCATGAGGAAGACTATACAGGGGGAACTGCTTTTCTCATAGGAAATGAGGGAAAGGGACTGACAGAAGAAGCGGCAGAAGCGGCAGACTGTCTGATACGGATTCCCATGTGTGGTCAGGTGGAATCTCTGAATGCAGCTATGGCTGCCGGGATACTGATGTATGAGGCGGCAAGACAGCGGAGAGGTTAAACATACCTCTTGAAATGCTTTATGGAAGGGAGGAATTTCATGGAGTTTGTTATGGAACCATTCATGTGGCTTGGAATTGTGGCGCTTTTTCTGGTTATTGAAGCAGTTACTGTGGGACTGACAACCATCTGGTTTGCAGGTGGCGCTTTAGTTGCAGCAGTTGCCTCAGGTCTGGGGGCCAGTCAGGCAGTTCAGTGGATCCTGTTTTTTGCCGTGTCGGTGATACTTCTGATTTTTACCAGACCTCTGGCGGTACGGTATATGAACAGAGGTGTAGAGCGGACTAATGTAAACAGACTGATCGGAGAAAAGGCTGTTGTTATCCAGAAAATCAGTAACCTGGACCAGACCGGACAGGTGAAGGTGGGAGATGTAGAATGGATGGCAAGAACAGAATCTGATGAAATGAAGATTCCGGAAAAGGCAGTGGTGGTGATCAAAGAGGTACAGGGTGTGAAACTTATTGTAGAGGAAGTAAAGGAGGGTTAGTTATGTCATTTCTTGTTTTTATTGTTATTGTAGGAATCATTGCGCTGCTGGTTGCGGCATCCTGCATTAAGATCGTTCCCCAGGCATATGCTATTGTTCTGGAACGTCTTGGCGCATATAAAACAACATGGAATACGGGTATCCATTTTAAAATGCCTTTTATCGAGCGTGTGGCCCGTAAGGTTAATTTAAAGGAGCAGGTAGTGGATTTTCCGCCGCAGCCTGTAATCACCAAAGATAATGTAACAATGCAGATTGACACGGTTGTGTTTTTCCAGATCACAGATCCGAAGCTTTTTGCCTACGGTGTGGAAAATCCGATCATGGCTATCGAAAATCTTTCTGCAACAACACTCCGTAATATTATCGGCGATATGGAACTGGATGAGACACTGACTTCCCGTGAAGTGATCAATACCAGAATGCGGGCGTCTCTTGATGTGGCTACAGACCCATGGGGTATTAAGGTCAACCGAGTAGAACTGAAAAACATCATTCCTCCCGCAGCAATCCAGGATGCAATGGAAAAACAGATGAAGGCAGAGCGTGAACGCCGTGAAGCGATCCTTATTGCAGAGGGCGAAAAGAGATCTACGATCCTTGTGGCGGAAGGTAAAAAACAGTCTGCGATCCTTGACGCAGAGGCAGAGAAGCAGGCGGCTATCCTTCGCGCCGAGGCACAGAAGGAGCGTATGATTCGTGAAGCTGAAGGTCAGGCTGAGGCAGTTCTTAAAGTTCAGAATGCCAATGCAGAAGGTATCCGAATGATCCGTGAAGCAGGAGCCGATCAGGCAGTTCTTACTCTGAAAAGTCTGGAAGCGTTTACAAAGGCTGCAGACGGCAGAGCAACAAAGATCATTATTCCTTCCGAAATCCAGGGACTGGCAGGTCTTGCCACATCTCTGAAGGAATTTGTTACAGATGATAAAAAAGAGCTTCTGGAGAAAATAGTTCCGGATCAGGAATGATCTGAAGTTTTTACAGGAGTAATCAGATAAAAGAGGAGAGGTTATTATGAATTTAAAGGGACGGAATTTCCTGACACTGAAGGATTTTACACCGGATGAGATCCGCTATCTTATTGATCTGGCAGCAGATCTGAAAGCAAAGAAAAAGGCCGGAGAGCTTCATGAGTATTACAAAGGAAAAAATATTGCGCTTATTTTTGAAAAAACAAGTACAAGAACCAGATGTGCTTTTGAAGTAGCTGCTCATGATCTTGGTATGGGAAGCACGTATCTGGATCCTTCAGGATCCCAGATCGGCAAAAAAGAAAGTATTGCAGACACAGCCAGAGTTCTTGGCAGAATGTACGATGGAATTGAGTACAGAGGCTTTGGACAGGAAATTGTTGAGGAGCTTGCCGCTCATGCGGGAGTACCGGTATGGAACGGTCTGACCAATGAGTATCACCCGACACAGATGCTGTCTGATATGCTTACTATCCGCGAGCACTTTGGGGAACTGAAAGGAATCCGTCTTGTATACATGGGAGATGCCCGTTATAATATGGGAAATTCTCTTATGATCGCCTGCGCGAAGCTGGGAATGCACTTTGTTGCCTGCACCACTGAAAAATATTTCCCAAATAAGGAGCTTGTAGAGCTTTGCCGCACCTATGCTGCAGAGTCAGGCGGAAGTATTACCCTTACAGAAAATGTAGAAGAGGGAACCAGAAATGCAGATGTAATTTATACAGATGTATGGGTATCCATGGGAGAGCCTGATGAGGTATGGGAAGAGCGCATTCGTGATCTGACTCCTTATAAGGTGACAAAGGAAGTTATGAAAAATGCCGGAGAGAAGGCAATTTTCCTTCACTGTCTTCCTGCTTTTCATGATCTTAAAACAAAGATCGGAAAGGAAATGGGCGAACGCTTTAATCTGACAGACATGGAGGTAACTGACGAGGTGTTTGAATCCTCACAGTCTCTTGTATTTGACGAGGCAGAGAACCGTATGCATACGATTAAAGCTGTAATGGTTGCAACTCTGGGAGAGCCGGAGAACAGATAATGTATGATCAGGAAACAATTTTAAAAGAAATCAGGACAAAATGGGCGGGCAAAACCGTCCATTTTGCAAAAGAAACAGATTCTACCAATGAATGGGCAAAAAGACTGTCTCAGGAAGGCGCGCCTCATGGAACGCTGGCTGTGGCAGAATTTCAGAGCGCGGGCAAAGGCCGTCTGGGAAGACGCTGGCAGGCGCCGGAAGGAAGTTCTGTTATGATGTCTCTTCTTCTGAAGCCTGAGTTTGAACCCGGGTACGCCTCAATGCTGACTGTAGTTATGGGGCTGAGCGTAGCTCAGGCAATGCAGAAAACCGGAATAGAGGTTTCGATTAAGTGGCCTAATGATGTGGTAATGTCCCGAAGAAAAATCTGTGGAATTCTTACAGAAATGGGATTGAACGGGGCTAAGATACGGGAAGTTGTTATTGGTGTGGGGATTAACGTGAATTTAAAAGAAATACCGTCTGAGCTTCAGGACAAAGCGACTTCTCTTTATCTGGAAACCGGAAAGACATATGACCGGATTCAGATTCTGGCTCAGGTGCTGGAATGTTTTGAAGAAAATTATGAGACGTTTATCCGGACCTGCAGCCTTTCCGGAATGGTGGAAGAATATAATAAGCTTCTGGCAAACAGGAATCAGCCTGTCCGTATTCTTGATCCGAATCAGCCCTGGGAGGGAACGGCCCTGGGAATTAATGAACAGGGAGAGCTTCTGGTAAAGGACGAACAGGGTACAATACAGACCGTCCGTGCCGGCGAGGTGTCGGTAAGAGGTTTGTACAGCTATGTGTAATGTTGTTTTCAGATGCGTACAGAAGAGACATATTCTGTAAATGGTACAGGGATAAGTCATTACTGCTCACACGGTACTATTCCGTCAGGTGTTTTGGCATGTATTGCCAAAATCCCCAGACATACAGGGCAAAATGTCACCATCGAGAGTGAGTTGGAATGTATTTTGACCAGGTTACTGTGAACGCTAACGAAATAAGAGAAACATCAGGAGGAATATTCAGGAATGTATCAGGATAAAATTGTGCTCTGCGGCGCTAGCGCTTATGAGCAGAAGTATTATTTTAATCAGGATTTCAGTTCTCTGCCGGATGCGGTAAAACAGGAACTGCAGATCATGTGTGTTCTTTATACAGAGGATATCGGAGGAATTCTGACACTGGAGTTTGATGAAGAGGGAAATCTTCAGTTTAAGACAGAGGCGCTTGATGCAGATGCCATGTATGATGAAATCGGAAGCGTTTTAAAGATCAAGCAGCTTCAGAGCGAAAAAAGAGAGCTTCTGGAATCTCTGGAAATGTATTACCGCGTATTTTTCCTTGGGGAAGCGCCGGAGGATGAGAAAACAGAAGATAAATCCGAAGATTCAGAGGGAAAAGCTGTGGATTCTGTGGAAAACGGAGACTGATTTATGGATATGATGTGGAAAATCGGTCAGGTTGAAATAGAAAATCCTTTTGTGCTGGCACCCATGGCAGGGGTAACGGATCTTCCGTTTCGCAGACTTTGCAAGGAACAGGGGGCAGGTCTTCTCTGTACAGAAATGGTCAGTGCAAAAGCAATTTCTTTTCATAATAAAAATACAGCGGCTCTTATGGAGATCGACCCTTCAGAGCATCCTGTGTCTCTTCAGCTTTTTGGCAGTGAACCGGAGCTGATGGCTGAGGTGGCAAAAAGTATTGAAGATCAGCCTTTTGATATTCTGGACATTAATATGGGCTGTCCGGTTCCGAAGGTTGTAAATAATGGAGAGGGTTCTGCTCTTTTGAAAAATCCGGAACTGATCAGAAAAATCGTGACTGCTGTTTCCGGCGCGGTTAAAAAGCCTGTAACAGCAAAAATGAGAATCGGGTTTGAAGGATTTCCTGTAGATCCGGTAGAAATTGCAAAGATCGTGGAAGATTCCGGTGCAGCCGCCATTGCAGTCCACGGAAGAACAAGACAGCAGTATTATTCCGGACATGCAGACTGGGATACAATACGCAGAATCAAGGAAGCAGTTTCGGTTCCGGTAATTGGAAACGGAGATGTGGATTCCTCGGAAAAAGCAGAAGCTTTGCTGAAAGAAACCGGATGCGACGCTGTGATGATCGGGCGGGCAGTTCGCGGAAATCCCTGGATTTTCAGAGAAATGAACCATTATTTTTCTACAGGGGAAAAGCTCGGGCGGCCATCCGCTGAGGAAATCCGGGAAGTGATACTGCGTCACGCACGCTGGCAGATCGAGAAAAAAGGAGAGTTTACAGGAATCCGGGAAATGAGAAAGCATGTGGCCTGGTATACGGCTGGCATGAGACACAGCGCCGGGCTCAGAAGAGAGTCAAATCTTATTTCCAGCTATCAGGAGCTGGAAGTGCTTCTGGACCGCATGACAGAACAGAATCTGGGAAATAATCTGCAATAAAAAACGCCGGATTTTTGCCTGAAACAGGGGAGAATCGGGCGCTTTTCCGCTTGACAACAGAGATATATTTGGGTATAATACTGAAATTGTGAATATCCTAGAATAAGACTGCCTTTTGGGCGGTATTACGTATCTGGGAGCTGATGTCTAATAGTCTACGGATATTGAAAGGGAGTAAGGTAATATGGAAGAAAAGAAAAACTTACTAACCTATGCAGGACTTAAAAAGTTAGAGGAAGAGCTGCATGATTTAAAGGTAGTAAAAAGAAAAGAAGTAGCTGAAAAAATCAAAGAAGCCAGAGAGCAGGGCGATCTTTCGGAAAATGCAGAGTATGATGCAGCGAAAGATGAACAGAGAGACATCGAAGCACGTATTGAAGAAATTGAAAAAATACTGAAGAATGCAGAAGTCGTTGTTGAGGACGAGGTGGATCTGGACCGTATCAGCGTAGGCTGTAAGGTAAAAGTCCATGACTATGACTTTGAAGAAGATATGGAATTAAAAATCGTAGGTTCCACAGAGGCAAACAGCCTGGAAGGCAAAATCTCCAATGAGTCTCCGGTAGGAAAAGCGCTGATCGGCGCTCATACAGGGGATATTGTGGAAGTTGAAATGCCTGCGGGAATCATGAAGTACAAAGTTCTGGAAATCCAACGCAACGTGTAGCGAGGAAGGAAAGAAAGCACGAACGAAGTGAGTATTTTCTTTCACCCGAGCGTACATCGACGAAATAGGAAGTCCGCAAGGACGTTTTCCTGCGAAGCAGGGAAATTTCGGAGATGAGAGGAAGGAAGAAAAGCACGAAGGAAGCAAACGCAGAATATTTACAAAAACAAGGAGGCACGGAAGTGGCAGAGCAGAAGAAGCAGCAGGAACAGGATCTGAACCAGTTGCTGAAGGTACGCCGGGAAAAACTGGCAGATCTGCAGGCAAACGGGAAAGATCCCTTCAAAATCGTAAAATATGATGTGACACATCATAGCCAGGAAATTAAAGATCATTTTGATGAGCTTGAAAGTCAGACAGTTACAATAGCGGGCCGTATGATGTCCAAACGTGTAATGGGAAAAGCTTCTTTTTGTCATGTACAGGATCTGGAGGGAAGCATCCAGTCTTATGTGGCAAGAGACAGCCTGGGAGAAGAAGCTTATAAAGATTTCAAAAAACTTGACGTAGGTGATGTGATCGGCATCAGAGGAGAGGTTTTCCGCACAAAAACAGGCGAGATCTCTATTCATGCTGCAGAGGTTACTCTTCTGTCCAAGAGCCTCCAGATTCTTCCGGAGAAATTCCACGGTCTGACAAACACAGATCTTCGTTATCGTCAGAGATATGTGGATCTTATCATGAATCCGGAAGTAAAGGATACATTTATCAAACGTTCCAAAATCTTAAGCGCTATCCGTACTTATCTGGCAGGCGAAGGATTTATGGAAGTGGAAACTCCTATGCTTGTTTCCAATGCAGGCGGAGCCGCTGCAAGACCTTTTGAAACACATTTCAATGCACTTGACGAGGATCTGAAGCTTCGTATTTCTCTGGAGCTTTATCTGAAACGCCTTATTGTAGGCGGACTTGAAAAAGTATATGAGATCGGACGTGTATTCCGTAATGAGGGTCTTGATACCCGTCACAATCCGGAGTTTACACTGATGGAGCTTTATCAGGCATATACAGATTATCACGGCATGATGGATCTGACAGAAAATCTTTACCGTTATGTTGCCCAGGCAGTTCTGGGAACAACAAAGATTTCCTATAACGGAATTGAGATGGATCTGGGCAAGCCGTTTGAAAGAATTACCATGCTTGATGCTGTTAAAAAGTATTCAGGTGTTGATTTCAATGAGATCCATACCCTGGAAGAAGCAAGAGCAGCAGCGGACGAGCATCATGTACAGTATGAGGAGCGCCATAAGAAGGGCGATATCCTGAATCTCTTCTTTGAGGAGTTTGTAGAGGATCATCTGATCCAGCCTACCTTTGTTATGGATCATCCGGTGGAGATTTCTCCGCTTACAAAGAAAAAACCGGAAAATCCGGATTATGTAGAGCGTTTTGAGTTCTTTATGAATGGATGGGAAATGGCAAATGCATATTCCGAGCTGAACGATCCTATTGACCAGCGCGAGCGTTTTAAAGCTCAGGAAGAGCTTCTGGCACAGGGTGATGAGGAAGCAAACTCTACAGATGAAGACTTTATGCATGCTCTGGAGCTTGGTATGCCTCCTACAGGCGGAATCGGCTTCGGTATCGACCGTATGTGCATGCTTCTTACTGACAGCCAGGCGATCAGAGACGTGCTGCTTTTCCCGACCATGAAAACGATCGGCGGTGCAGAGTCCAAAAAAGCTGCGAAGCCTGCAGCAGAAAAAGCTCCGGAGGCTGTAAAAGAGGCAATTGATTTCTCAAAGGTTCAGATTGAGCCATTGTTTGAGGAAGCAGTTGATTTTGAGACTTTCAGCAAGTCTGATTTCAGAGCTGTAAAGGTAAAAGCATGTGAAGCTGTTAAGAAATCCAAGAAGCTGTTACAGTTCACTCTGGATGACGGAACAGGCACAGATCGTACGATTTTAAGCGGTATTCACGCTTATTACGAGCCGGAAGAACTGGTAGGCAAGACACTGATCGCTATCACAAATCTGCCTCCAAGAGCTATGATGGGAATTGAATCCTGTGGTATGCTGTTATCTGCAATCCATGAGGAAGAGGGAGAAGAAAAACTTCATCTTCTGATGGTGGATGACCATATTCCGGCAGGAGCGAAGCTCTACTAAGGATAAGAAATGACCTTCAGATCTGACAGCAAAAATTCATTTTGACAACAATTTTCGAAATAACCACGAAGTATCATGAAGCGTGGTGAAGAGTTGTTATCTGCGAACTATATCGGGAAACCGATGATTTGAGCACTTTTTGAAAGAAAAAATTTCAAAGAGTGCTCTTTTTTGTTAGGGCAAGGCCCTGTTTTACATTGTGGAGCTTTTGGCTGCTCCGAAAAACGAAACTTTGAAAAACAAATAAACCACCTGCTGTGTGGGCAATGTCGTCAGTGTTACTTACAAGCGGAAGTTAAATGACGATGACATCAATGTGGTACAGGGAGACTCTGGTCATTTTCCTGATGCGCCCTAATGGTTAATGGCAGCCAAGATGGAGACCATTAAAGATGAGTCTCTTCGGAGGCCTGCTTTTATACCCTTAGGTAAAAATATAAACATGGGTATCATATGTTGTGCATAGATAATAGAGATGCCGCGCTTGAATCAGAAAAAATAGCCTTTGATCCCAAAGTTCTTAATGATAACTTTAAAGCTATTAATGACACCTTTGGGCATCAGTATGGAAATGAGGTACTGGTTGAAATGGCCGGTATTTTTTCCAATCAGTTCCGCAGTGGTGACATTGTAGGCAGATTTGGCGGGGACGAATTTCTGGCTTTCCTTCCCAATACAAGAGGATTTGAGAGAATGGAGTATGTATTTCAACGTCTTGTAAAGGAATGTGACAGAAATTATGAAAAAGACGGAGTAGTGATCAATGTTTCTGCTTCTTTTGGAATTGCAGTAGCTCCGGATCATGGTGTGACTTATGAAGAGCTGTCACAGAAAGCAGATGAAATGCTGCTTGCTGTAAAGCGGGAGAATAAGAAAGGGTATCGGCTGTATCAGCAAATATCTGCAGATAAGGAGTTATAAAAAAGAAACCCGAGAATGCTTTACAGATTTTCTGTAAAGCATTTTCGGGTTTTCTTTTATGGAGGGTTCAATATGTACCGGAATTAATAAGCTCTGTATACTGTTTTACTGAATGTGTTTAATCTCCATATCTTTTGGGAGAATTAAGTTTAATATAATTGCCATTACAAATACAACAGCAACTACATTTGCGGAAAATACAGACTGAAGTATTTCCGGGAAAATATGCCAGATACCGATTTCGCTTGCTGTGGTAAATCCAATACCTATGGAAAGAGAAAGAGCAGCGATGGTAATATTCCTCTGGGTAAAACCTGCTTTTGCTATCATCTGGATTCCGGAAGTCAGGATGGTTCCAAACATCATAATAGTACATCCGCCGAGAACAGAATCCGGAAGGGAAGCAAAAAAGTTTCCTACAGGAGGAAGCAGTCCGGCCAGGATCATGCAAACGGCACCGGTCATGATGGTGAAACGGTTTACGACCTTTGTCATGTTGATAAGTCCTACATTCTGAGAGAAGGACGTAACCGGCGGGCATCCCAGACAGGAAGAAAATGCAGAGGCATAACCGTCGCAGGCAAGGGAGCCTGAAATTTCTTCTGTTGTAATATCACGGTCCAGACCGCCGGAAACCATTGCTGTAGTATCGCCGATTGTCTCTGCTGCGGAAACAAGGAAAATGATTGCAACAGAGAAAATAGCTCCGGGATTGAATTCAGGCGCATATGGCATGATTTTCGGGAAGGAAATGATTCCTCCGGAAAAGATAACAGAGAGATCTACTTTTCCCATAAAAACAGCCACGATATAGCCTACGATCAGGCCTGCTAAAACGGAAAGCTGTTTCCAGTATCCTTTTGCTTTTATATTCCAGATCAGGCAGACCAGAAGCGTAATGGTTCCGAGAATAAGATTCTGGGCAGAACCAAAGTCGTCTGAGTATCCTCCGCCGAAAGATCTTGTACCAACAGTAAAAAGAGAGAATCCGATGGCAGTTACAACGGATGCGGCAACAATTGGAGAAATAATTTTTTTCCAGTATTTTGCCAGTAATCCCAGCGTACCTTCCATAATACCGCCGATCATGACTGCGCCCACAACTGCAGGATATCCGTAATTGGCGGCAACTGTACTGAGTACTGTTACAAAGGTGAAACTGACTCCCATTACAATAGGAAGGCGGGATCCAATTTTCCAGACTGGGTAAAGCTGGATCAGTGTTGCAATTCCTGCAACAAACATGGCATTTTGGAGAAGAATGGCAATTTCAGCCTGTTTAAGACCTCCTGCACCGGCAATAATAGTGATCGGCGTAAGATTGGCAACGAACATTGCCAGAATATGCTGAAGACCAAAAGGGATTGCTTTCATGATAGGAACCTGCCCATCCAGACGATAAATGTTGGAAATGTCTGCATTTTTGGTGTTCTTCATAACAGAGTGCCTCCTTTTTAAATGATTTTGTACACTTTTTTTGTTCCTCCATAAAATTAATTATTATTGCGATACAACTAATTTAATTTTAACATAAAAAAATGATTTGTCCACAAAAAAATTGGTGATACCTTACAAAAAGTGTTTGCGAGGTGCGTCGCATGGCTGACATGATTTCCAGGCATTTGTAGCAGACAGATGTGTTGTTTTTCCTGGTAAAAGGCAGTATACATTAATATGTAAAGAGATTTAAATAAAAATTTGGTGTGAAGCTGCAACTGGATTTTCAGATTTTACAGAATTTTTATAACTTACGAAACTGCCGTAGACAGGCAGAGTGTTCCGCGGTATATTATTAACAGAATTACGAATACGTATTTCTGAAAAACAACACAACGTACGTATATTGTGCAAAATTCTGTATTGCCTCATTTATAGTTTTATGCCAAGGGGATTCGCATGCTGCGAAGCCATATGAAAAATAAGTATATACTGTACAGTTTTGTGGGAAAATTTTACAGACAGGAAAAATGCAGGAATAATGAATGGAAGTTAAAAAGAACATGGAAGCAGAGATAACAATTCCGTTTCAGGAGGAATACGAAAAACTGAAGCTTCTGATCTCCCAGGGTGTATTTGAACTTGTTTTGCCGGAAACAGACAAGGGAGATATTCGTCTTGTCTATCTGATGAATGATGCTGTGGAAAGCTTTCTGATTTTCCGGCAGGCAAAGCTGACAGGTACTTACGAGCCTGATTTTGAGGGGGAGTTAAGAGCAGATCTTGAGAAAAGGGGAAATCAGTATATCCTGATCGTCCATCAGGAAAATTCTGTATTTACTGTTTTTTTCAGAGATTTGGATCTGGAAACTCATCTTTTTAATTATGGGAAAACAGGCCATTTCTGGGTAAAGGAGTATGAATATCTGAGACAGCTGGAATATCGTATTGCTATTTTAAGGGATAAAAGAGAATATCTTGGAAAAGAATTTTGCACGGAGGAAGAAGAAAAGCTTTCTTATCTGGCAGAATTTCCTCCATTAAATTTTTGCTGTTATCCTGCGGTGTCAGAAAAGTATATTGTGCCTTCTTACCCTAAGTGGAAAGTATCTGAAAAAGCGCTTAATGAAATGATGAAACTGGCGCAGGAAGCAGGGGACCACAGTCTTATCAGATGGCTGAAGGTGTATTCTTATGTTCCGGGAAGGGTGATCGCAAGGAAAATTGCCTGTATGCTGCACAGGACAAAGCATACAGAGCTTGTAGATCTTATAGACAGAAAACTGGCCCAGGCGGCGGCCGTATATCAGGACCGGCAGTTTGTGACAGAAAAAAAGGAGCAACACAGCTTTTCCACAGATGGAAAAGAGGGTGGCTTACAGGAAGAGGAAGCTACAGAACAGACAAAGATCCGAAATATACAGGAAAGGGCGGAAGCAAGAAAACGAGAACTGGAGTGTTCCGGCAAAAAGGTGGAAATGCTGAAAGAAGAGCCTTTTTTGTATGCAAAGGATTCTGTAGAATATAAGGTGCATCTGATGATCTGGAAAACAGAAGGCAGAAACCGCAAGGTGGATGTGGAAACCATTAATTAACTAAAAAGAAACGGAAAGGAATAACGGAATGGGAAAATTAATCAATCTAAATGGAGATGCTGATAAAAACAAAACACTTCAGAAAATTCTGGAGCAGCTGGATACTTTAAAAGATGAGCTGGCAGAGCTGCTGTCTGCATCTGAGGATACGGATACAGACAGCGCCGGAATGGATGCCCTTACAGAGGCTCTGGACGCCCTGGAAGACGCTGCAGAACTGATTGATGAGGTTCTGGACTGATGACTCAGAGTTATTTATAAGCCGGAAGTTCTTTCAGAATAACGGCATATTTTCTGAAAAGCTGCTGTCTTTATGCTGGAGAAATGTAGGATCATGTATAATCACAAAATTGGAAAGCGGAATCTGTGCCGGGATTCCGTTTTTTATTTCCCGGTTTTATTGCTGATTTAAGAGGAAAACAGTTTTTATTTGTGTTTGTAGTAAAAAACAGCAACCTGAGTACGGTCTCTCAGCTGTAATTTATCCAGAATAGAGCTGAGATAATTACGAACGGTTCCTTCGCTTAAAAAAAGCTGTGAGGCGATTTCCTTATTGCTGAGCCCGTCTGCAATAAGACGGATAATTTCAAGCTCCCGGCGGCTGATATCATAATCTTCATAATGGAAGGAAGAACCGGAATGAATAAGCTCCGGAATTCTGGACATGATTTCTGTGCCAAAAACGGTCTGACCGGAACAGACTGCCTCAAGAGCAGGCAGGATACTTGCATAATCCTGTTTCAGCAGATAGCCTTTTGCCCCAAGCTTCAGGGCCTTTACAATATACTCGTCATCAGAAAAGGTAGTAAGAAGAAGGATTTTCGCATCAGGAAATTCTTCCAGTATCTCAGCGGACGCATCAAGTCCGCTTTTTTCTTTCATTCGAATATCCATAAGAAGTACATCCGGCTGATGGATTTTGTACAATTCTGCAGCTTCTTTTCCGTCTGTACCGGAAGCAGCCACAGTAACTTTTCCACTGGCTTCCAGAATGGTTGTCAGTGCGCCGGAAACAAAAATATCATCATCGACAATTACAATTTTCATAGTTTAGGTCTCCTGTTCTTTTGGAATGGTAATAAAAATACGGAAGCCATGGTCCGTGGTGATCTGAACAGTTCCATGTAAAGGGGCAAGTCTGTCATGGATATTGGAAAGCCCCATTCCTCTGTTTTGAGTGGAAAAGTCATACCACCCGGTATTTTGCAGATGCCTGGGATTTCCGAAAAAAGAATCTGATGTTCTATTTTCGGAAAAACTTTGAGAGATACAGGAGCTTCCTGGAATTTTACCATTATCCTCTATACAAAGCTGATACAGAGCAGGATGTTCACGCATGACAATATATGCGCTGGTGGCATTGCTGTGCCGCGCCATATTGGAAAGAGCTTCTTTTACAATACTGATAAAGCAGTATTTAACATCGCGGGGAATTTCAAGTCCCATATCATAATCCAGAGAAACAGGACAAAACTGAAATTCGCTGATCAGTCCCTCTACAGATTCTCTGAGATTGACGGACTCATCATGAAGATCGTGGACACTTGTCCGGATGCTGGTCATTGCCTGATTAAGAGAAATATCCAGACTGTCCAGAAGAGGAGAAACAGCCTCAGAGCTGCTGACTGCTTTTGCGGCTCCTGTGATCAGAATAGAACGGGACAGGAGATGACCTACATTGTCGTGGATTTCTCTGGCAATCCGGTTTCGTTCTTTTAAAGTGGCTGTGTATATTTCATAATTCTGCTTTTCCACAAGCATATGATTTTTTTCTTCCAGAAGAAGATTTTTTTCTGTGCTGTCATCCCGGAGCTTCATAAAATCCTGTCTGAGCTTTTCTTCGGCTTCGGTGCGGAACTGAAGGAAAAACGCCACAATAAAAAACAGGATGCCCCAGAAGGAAAAACGAAAAATATCTGAGTTCATTGTCTGGATCACATAAAGGTAAAGTAAGCCTCCTGCAAGGGCAGGAAGATAAAAATGATCCTGGATCAGAATATAAAATATAGCAGGAAAAAATGCAGACATTTCAGGGACTGCAACCGCTGCACTCATAAAAGCTGCACACAGAAGCAGATGAAGTTTTTTTGATTCTGAGAAATAGCCTGCGCAGCAGGTTCCCACACTCAGAAGGAAAGCGCAGATAAACGTTTCATCTGGTTTCTGAAAAAACAGAAAAAAGAAACCTGATAAGATAAGTAATCCTGTATTCTCAAGATGGCGCATGACAGTTCCTCTCCTGATTATTATTTCTGTTAAGAATCCTTATGGATCCTATGTTCCAGATGGTTTCAGTATAATACAAAACAATCACCGGGGCAAAGAAAACAAAGGAAGAAAAGAAGAAAGTGACATTTGTCATATGAGAAAATGACGGTATTCACTACCGGAAGAAGCTGTCAGAGGTTATAATTTTTTCATGCTCAGGATAAGCAGCAGGTATGGAGCCTGAAAATAAACAAAAGCTTTTATTTACGTGTCTTTGCAGGGGGACACATACAGAGGTTCGCATATTTTGGTGTATGTATATGGCATATTTGTCTGCGAAGAATTTTATATTTGCTCCTTTACAGACAGGAAACAGAAAATAAAAATTTATCGGGAGGAAAAAGATGAGCGGAACAGATTATGCAAAAGAAGGAATTGTACATATAGAAAATCTGGTAAAAAGATACGGTTCTCTGGTGGCTTTGGATCATCTGAATCTGGATATCCGGGAGGGAGAAATCTTTGGTCTTCTGGGACCAAACGGTTCGGGAAAAACAACGGCCATCAACTGCATACTTGCTCTTTTAAAATATGATAAGGGAAGCATCCGGATTTTTGGTAAGGAGATGGAGCCTGATAATTATGAGGCAAAAAGGCAGATTGGTATTGTACAGCAGAATGTGGCAGTATTTGATGAGTTTACTGTGTATGAGAATATTGACTATTTCTGCGGCCTGTATATAAACGACAGGAAAAAAAGGAAACAGCTTGTGGAGGAAGCAATTGCATTTGTGGGACTTGAGGATTACAGGAAAATACGCCCAAAGAAGCTTTCAGGAGGGCTTCTGAGACGTCTGAATATTGCCTGTGGAATCGCACATAAACCACGGCTGATCATTCTTGATGAACCTACTGTAGCTGTGGATCCTCAGAGCAGGAACCGGATTCTGGAAGGAATCCAGCAGCTGAACAGACAGGGCTCCACTATTATTTATACTTCTCATTATATGGAAGAGGTGGAGCAGATCTGTACAAGAATAGCAATTATGGATCATGGAAGAAGTATTGCATCAGGAACAAAGGAACAGCTGACAGGAATGATAAAAACAGGGGAAAAGGTGACGGTAGAGGCTGTTGTACTGAAAGAAGAGCAGCTTGTACAGATTCGGGAACTGTCTCATGTATTTAAGGTAGATTATGAAAACGACATTCTCAGGGTGCAGTGTACAGAGGCAAAGCATAATCTTGTGAGGATCCTGCGGTATCTGGAAGATCAGGAGATCAGTTTTGGAAGAGTTTACTCAGAGCTTCCTACTCTTAATGATGTATTTCTGGAAATTACAGGAAAAGAGCTTCGGGATTAGGAGGAAAGGTTTATGGTTCAGTTAATTAAATACAGCATTATCCGTAAAATAAAGAACTTTAACATTATATTCTGGCCCTGTATTTTTCCCCTTATTATGGGAACTCTGTTTTACTTTGGATTTGGAAATATGTCAGAGTCTGATTTTGAGACTGTTCAGGCCGGATATGTAGAGGAAGGCGCGGGCAATCCTGTTTTTTCTCAGTATCTTGAGGAAATTGAAAAAGGTGGAATTCTTATCCATGTGGAGACTATGACAGAAACGGAGGCAAAGAAACAGCTGAAGGAAAGACAGCTGGACGGGATTTTTTTCGGAGCAGACACACCTTATCTGCAGGTTGCAAAAAGCGGAATGGCGCAAAGTGTGATGCAGAGTCTTCTGGAAAGCTACCTGAACGGTAAGAATACGCTGGAAACCGTGGCAGAGATCCATCCGGAAAATATGGAGCAGGCAGTGGCAGCCATGTCGGATTATAAGGAAATTGTGGAAAATGTATCTCTTGGAGGAAAAAGTACAAATAATAATTCTGTGTTTTTTTATGCTCTGGTAGGTATGGCCTGCCTTTATGGCTGCTTTGTGGGAATGGGATCGGCTTTCTGGCTTCAGGCAAATGTAACAGATCTTGCGGCAAGGCAGTGTGTGTCACCTGTACACAGAATGACTATGATCCTTACAGAAATGCTGACTTCGTTTTTTATCCATTTCCTGAACGTAGTGATTCTCCTGCTTTATCTGAGATATGTTCTTCGTATGGAATTTCAGGAAAGTATGGCGCAGATGCTCCTGATTTCCCTGGTTGGGTGTATTGTGGGGGTCAGTATGGGAGTTTTTGTTTCCAGTGCGTCAAAGTTAAGCGAAAACATGAAAGTGGCGATCATGCTTGGCATTTCCATGACAGGAAGTACTCTTGCAGGATTAATGAATTCTAAAATTAAATTTGCAGTAGACCAGAATATGCCGATCATCAATAAACTGAATCCGGCAGCTCTGATCACAGATGCATTTTACTGCATTAATGTTTATGATGATCCGGAGAGAATGAAGACGAATCTTATTACGCTTCTGATCATGGCTGTGGTACTGACGGCCGGTTCATTTTTGGTAGTAAGGAGGGTTCGCTATGACAGTATTTAAAGGCTATATGAAAGTGATCAGACAGAGCAGATGGCTGATACTTATGTATGTGGCAATCTTTTTTGCCTGCACGCTTCTGATGCAGTCAGCGGCAGGAAAGACGGAGAAAAGCTTTCAGGCAGAGTCTTTGAAGATAGGAATCGCAGATGAGGACGGAGGAACGTTTGCTATGGCGTTGAGAACATATCTGGATAACTTTCATGAAGTGATACCGCTGGAAAATGACATTTCTGCTATGCAGGAAAAGCTTTTTTACCGTGATGTGGAGTATATTGTAAGAATCCCGGAAAATTTTTATCGGAAATGTATTGTGAGTGGAGGAATGCTTCCTGTTACCACTGTTCCGGATACCTATTCCGGCATTTATGTGGATCAGCAGATCAACAGCTTTCTGAACAATGCAAGAACCTGTCAGACAGCAGGATTTACAGAGAAGGAAATGGCAGATGCTCTCGTAAAGGACATACCGGTGAAAGTAGAGCTTGACACGTCAATGGGTTCCGGAGAGACACCTCAGTATATTTATTATTTTCGGTATGTTCCATACCTGGCGCTGGCCCTTCTGGGTTTTGTGATAGGAAATGTGCTTCTTGTTTTTCGTAAAAAAGGCCTGAAGCACAGAATGCTGGCATCTCCGGTTTCTTCCAGACGCCAGGCTTTGGAGGGAATCCTATGTATGATCGTGACCGGCACAGCACTGTTTGTACTGATTATTCTGGTTGCGTTGATCTGGTATGGAAAAGAACTGTGTGCAAATGGTAATTGGGGATATCTTGTTATGAATACAGCAGCTTTGTTTTTTGTAGCTGTTTCTATTGCCTATTTCTCAGGAAGTCTTGTAACGAATAAGGATGCACTGACAGGAACCATGAACATTATTTCTCTGGGAATGTGTTTCCTCTGCGGAGTATTTGTTCCTCTGGACTATATTTCCACAGGAGTAAAAAACGTCAGTCAGTTTCTTCCTGTATACTGGTATGAAACCGCAAATGAAATTCTGGGAGAGTTTACTGTACTGACCGGCAGCGCAAAAATACAGATATACCAGGCGGTTGGTATTCAGCTTGTATTCGGAGTGGTGTTTGTGTGCCTGACGCTGGTGGTGGAAAAATACAGAAGTACAGGGAAGTAAGGTGATTTAGTCACAGGAAGATCTGATTAAAGCTAATATAAAATCGCTTGAAAAAGCTTACCTAAATGCTATAATAGAAACAGGTAAATATTTGAAAAGGATGGTACTCCTGTGAAGAAGAGTGAGAGATGCCTTGCTATTCTGGAAATACTACAGAGACAGCATAAAGTAACAGTTACTGATTTAGCGCAGCGATTCGGAATATCAGAAATGACAATAAGGAGAGACTTGAATTTTCTGGCTCGTCAATATAACATCTCCAGAACTCATGGAGGTGCTGAATTGGGTAATCAGCCTGTAGTAAGAATGATTTCATTTGATGAAGCCAGAATTGCTCATAAAGAAACAAAAGAAAAAATTGCAGCTATGGCGGCAACAATGATACGAAGTGGTCAGAGGATATTTGTAGATGCAGGCTCAACTACCAGAATCATTCTTAATTATTTGAATGAGGAAACGAAGGCCGTGGTAGTTGTAAATCATCTTAAAGTTGCGGAACAGGCGTTGCAGTTCGAAAATCTGTCGGTCATTATGTTGGGAGGCGATATGATTCGAATTACAAATTGCAGCTCAGGTCCGGTGGCAGAAGAACAGTTAAAAAATTATCAGCTGGATATTGCTTTTATCGGAGCAGCAGCTATTGGTACAGATGGAAAGTTATATGATGGATATTCGCCGGAAGCACGGCTAAAGAGTTCCCTTTTTTCAGTTGCCAAAAAGGTTTATGTACTTGCTGATTCTTCTAAGATTAATACATATGATTTGAATGAATTTGGAAGTCTGTCTCAAATAGATGGATTAATAACAGACGCAGGGATAGATGAAGAAGGAATGATTTTAATGAAGCGTCATCGCGTAAATGTGATGATTGCAGAATAACAGAATAAATGTAAGGCTCTGAGGTCTGGTACAGAAATATGTTCTGTATCAGACTTTTTTTGTTCAAACAAACAATTTATTCTATAAATTTCCATGAATTAAAAACGAACATTTTGCGAACTAAAAACGAACATTATGTGCCTGGGGAAAGTGTGAAAAACTATGAAAAATGAGAGGGAAACAGGGAAAAATAAATTAAATACAAACAATATAATAGAGAAAATCAAACACTTAAAAGATGAAATGCACAAAATATAATAAGTATAATTGGTAATTAATCACATTGAATTAAAAAAAATGTTATGATAATATGTTCATATAAACAAAAAGGAAACGGCCAATTCCAAAAACAAACAAAATTATAAGACAAAGGGAGGTTTTCAGATATGAAGAAAAAGTTTATGGCAGTGCTTCTTACAGGAGCAATGGCAGTATCTATGGTGTCAGGTATTACAGTAAAAGCTGATGAAAAAGAGAGTTATACAATTGGATTTTCACCGTATACATTGACAAATGAATATTTTACAGCTGTTCTTGATGGAGTACAAAAAGCCTGTGATGAGACAGGAAATGAGTTGATTTATTTTGATCCTCAGAATGATCCAACACAGCAGGCTTCTCAGATTGACGATATGATTGCCAGTGGAATTGATGCATTGATTTATATTCCCTACGATTCAGCAGGAGCGCAGACTGTACTTCAGACATGTAAGGATGCAGGAGTAAAGGTTATTAATATTGATAATGTTATTACAGAAGATGATTATGAGCTGGTAGATGGAATCATTGCTTCAGATAATACCCAGCTTGGCTATTTGTCAGGTCAGTGGGTAGCAGAAAATCATCCGGATGGAGCAAATGTACTGGTTGTTCATTTGCAGACTGCAGAATCCTGTATTATTAATGTAGATGGCTTCTGGAAAGGAATAAAGGATAATACAGAAAATGCTGAGGCATTTAAAGAAGTACAGGTAGTAGAAGGAGAAGGTTCAACAGAAACTTCGTTTAATGTAGTGTCAGATGCACTTCAGGCTCATGATGATATTGATGTTATTTACTGCATTAATGACACTTCTGCACTGGGAGCAGTACAGGCGGTAGAAGATGCCGGAAAAACAGGTCAAATTGATATTCTTGGAAAAGATGGAGCGCCTATTGGAAAGCATGCAGTCAAAGATGGAACTATGGTTCAGACATCTGCACAAAGACCTACCTATATGGGATATCTTGGAGTAAAAGAAGCAATAGATCTTCTGGAAGGGAAAGAAATTGAATTTAATACAGCGATTGAGTCCTACAGCATTACTGCAGACAACATTGATGATTATGACCTGGACGCATGGGATTCTCTGGAAGAGTAATTGATATGGAAACATTCGGCTAAATACAGCTGGATTAAAGCAGGGCGTTGCGGGTGTATTGCAACGCCCAATTTTTAAAGAATTTATGAGAGGAAGCATAAATATGAGCGAAACAAAGTTGTTGGAAATGAATGATATAACCAAAGCATTTTCATCCAATATTGTGTTGAACGGTGTGAAGCTTTCTGTAAATGAAGGAGAGGTCGTTGCTATCCTCGGTGAAAACGGTGCAGGAAAATCAACTCTGATTAAAATTTTGGGTGGAATTTATAAAGCTGATTCGGGAGAAATCCGTATACATGGAGAGGTAAAGAATATATCTTCTGCTGCAGTAGCCGGTGCAAATGGGATCAGAATCATTCATCAGGAAATTGTTCTTGTTCCGGATAGAACTATTGCTGCCAATGTATTTTTGGGGAGAGAACCAAGAAATAAGTTTGGATTGGTAGATGTACCTGAGATGGAAAGACAGACACAAAAACTGATTGATGATCTTAACCTGAACCTCAGGGCAGATCAGTTAGTCAGAAGCCTGACAATGGGAATGCAGCAATTGGTTGAAATCATAAAAGCAATCTCAGCAGAAGCTAAAATTGTAGTAATGGATGAGCCAACATCTTCCTTATCACAGGGAGAGGTGGAGATTTTGTTTGGAATTATTCAGCTGCTTCAGAAAAAAAACATAGGCATCATTTATATTTCTCACAGACTGGAAGAATTATTTGCAATTACAGACAGAATAGTAGTGCTTCGTGACGGGAAAATGGTGGGAGATATTAAAACAAAAGAAGCAGAAAAAGATAATTTGATTAATCTGATGGTAGGAAGAGAACTGGATAGTTTTTATACAAAAAACAAGCATCACATTGGGGAAATAGCATTATCGGTAAAAAATCTTTCTCATGAAAAATATTTCAGTAATGCGAGTTTTACAGCACGATATGGAGAAATTGTAGGCTTTGCCGGACTGGTAGGTTCAGGACGAACAGAATTAATGAAAACAGTCTTTGGAGCTTATGCTAAAAAGAATGGAGAGATACAGTTAGATGGGAAGTCTCTTGAAATTAAAAATCCGAAAGATGCAATCAGAAATGGTATTGCTTATGTCTCAGAGGATCGACGTGGTGAAGGGCTTATCCTGAAAAATGATGTGAAATTCAATATGGGTCTTGTCTGTTTGAAGGATTTTGTAAAAGGAATTCGTGTAAAAAATAAAGAGTGGAATTCAATGGTAGAAGAGTACAGAAAAAAATTTTCTATTAAAATTACATCTTCAAAACAGCTTACAGGAAATTTAAGTGGAGGAAATCAGCAAAAAGTCGTATTAAGTAAATGGCTGGCAAATAATCCAAGAGTGATTATTCTGGATGAGCCTACAAGGGGAATTGATGTTGCAGCAAAGGCAGAGATTTATGCAATTATTGATGCGTTGGCTGCAAGTGGCGTATGTATTATTATGATTTCTTCAGAACTTCCGGAGATTATTAATATGTGCAACAGATGTTATGTGATGTGTGAGGGAAAGATTACAGGAGAGATCAGTGAAAATGAATTTTCTCAGGAAACGATGATGAAGCTGGCAACACAGAGATAATATTTATTTAACAAAAACAGTAGACAAAAAAGAAGCAGGAGGTCTGGAAATGCATACAGAGAAAAAAAGAATACCAGGCATGTATTTTTTTAAACGAAATATAGGAACAATTATTGGCTTAATTCTTTTAATCATAGTTGTTACCATATCTACGCCAAGATTTTTGACAACTTCGAATATATTAAATCTACTAAAATCTAATTCTGTAAATGCGATTATCAGCTGTGGAATGCTGATGGCAATTCTTATGGGAGAGATTGATATTTCTGTTGGATCTACAGTAGGTCTGTCAGGCATTATTGGGGCTTATATGATGACAAATATGGGGCTTCCGGCAGGACCAACAATTTGTATCTGCCTTATGGTAGGTGCCCTGGTAGGTATTGTAAATGGCATTGCAATTTCTTATTTAAAGGTACCTGCTTTTGTAGCAACTTTAGCAACACAGAGTATTGGACGTGGGCTTACGGAAATTATTTCGGGAGGAGTTACTATTCGTGTAAGAGATGATTCCTATACAGCTATTGGCAATACTTCCATAGGAGGAATTTCCGTTATTATTATTTATGCTGCAGTGATTCTGGTATTTACATGGTTTTTATTGAACCGTACACGTTTCGGATACTATATTTATGCGATTGGTGGAAATAAACTGGCAGCTCAGTATTCCGGAGTGAATGTAAAAAAATATAATATGCTTCCGTATGTTCTTATTGGTCTTTTCTGTGGCCTCAGTGGATTGATCTGGTCAGCAAGACTGGGAAGTGCAGCTGCAACTCTGGGAAGTGGATTTGAGATGGATGCTATTGCAGCTGTTGTTATTGGCGGAACAAGTATGTCAGGCGGTGTTGGTACTGTTGGAGGAACTTTTATTGGAGTTTTAATTATTGGGGTAATCACAAACGGTCTGAATCTTATGGGCATCAATTCTTTCTGGCAGGAAGTATTTAAAGGCATTATTATTCTTGTTGCTGTCGTTATTGATGTAGTAAGAAAAACAAAAACGAAAGAGTGAGAAAAATGGCTTTTGCAGGAATTGATATAGGAACCAGTGGATGTAAGCTGCTGGTATATGATTTGGAAGGACATGTGATTTTTCGATCATCCAGAAAGTATCGGGAAGAGGGAAGGGATGGATTTAGAGAACTGAATCCTGAAGTGGTTCTGGAAAATGTCAAGATTATTTTATCAGAAGCCGGAAAAAATTGTCCGGAAAATATAGAAGCTTTGGCAGTAGCCAGTCTTGGCGAATCAGTTGTATGTCTTGATGAGAATAATAATATTCTGGCCAATTCGATGCTTACCGGAGACTGTAGGGGAATCACAGAAATTCAGGAATTGATTCAGCATTTTGGAGCACAGCATATTTTTGAAATAACAGGGCTTCCGCCAAATGAATTATATGGTCTTCCGAAATATATGTGGCTGAATCAGAATACAGATGTGATAAAAAAAGCAAAAGCTATTTTATATTATGAAGATTTTATTGGATATATCCTTACAGGAAAAAGAATGGTGAGTTATTCCTCGGCGGCAAGAAGTATGGCTTTTGATATCAGAAAAAAGGAGTGGTCAGAAGAACTTCTGGGGGCAGCTGGTATTTCTTTACAACAGATGTCCGTACCTGTGGCACCGTCTACAGTTATTGGAACTGTTTTGCCGGAGATAGCTGAAAGACTGGGATTAAATCATGAGCTAAAAGTAATAGCAGGTGGGCACGATCAGACCTGTGCGGCTCTGGGGAGTGGATTGATATCTTCAGAAAACGGCGAAATTGGCATGGGTACCTGTGAATTTATGTTTACAATGCTGCCGGAAATAAAAATGACTCCTTATATGATACAAAATAATTTTACCTGTATTCCGTATGTGTTGAACAATACATATTTATCCAGTATTGAAGTAACTACCTGTGGAATACTGAAAAACTGGGCAAGAGATACTATTTTTCAGGGTATATCTATGGAGTGCCAAAAACAGGGTAAGGATTTTTGGGGAGAAATGGAGGATAAGGCAAAAAATATACATACAGACATACTGTTATTACCCCAATTTGGCTCGGCAGGAAATCCGGATCTTTCCATGGATGCAAAAGGAACAATTACAGGATTAACAATTCATACAAAACCAGAGGAAATATACAGAGCGATTCTTGAGGGAATGGCATTTCAGATGTATCTGGCGTATGAAAGAATGAATGTAATTGGTACGAAGATGAAAAAGATTGCAGCAACAGGAGGCGGATCAGTTTCAGATCTGACCCTTCAGATAAGAGCAGATGTGTTTGGAATGGAGGTATATTCTCTGGAAAGTGAAGAGGCTGGAACATTGGGGTGTATGTTGATGTCAGCAGTTGCTACAGGAGCCTATAAGTCTTTGAAAGCAGGGATAAAAAAGACAGTAAGAATAAAAAAATGTTTTAAACCAGATTCGGAGATGCATCGGTATTATAATGAAAAATTTAAAAAATATAAGGAACTATATGAGTTAATGCACAGATTTAGATAAAAATGTGGAGGTTAAAACAATGAGGCTGGTAAATGGTTTTAAATTAATGGAATTTGCAAAAAGGTATCATTATGTACTTCCCGCATTTAATACGACAAATTTAGAAATGACGTATGCTATTGCGGATGGGCTAATGAAAGCAGAGCTTCCAGGATATATTCAGATTTCTTCAAACAATTTGAGATTGTCAAATCCGGAGATTATTGCCGAAATGGCAGCAGATGCGGTCAAAAAGTCAGAGACACCTATTGGTTTGCATTTGGATCATGGGAAATCTTTTGAGGATGTAAAAGCATGTATAGATGCGGGGTTTACATCAATTATGATTGATGCATCTTACCTTCCTTTTGAAGAAAATATAAAGGAATGCAGAAAAGCAGCAGACTACTGCCATTTTTATGGAATTCCAGTAGAAGCAGAACTGGGAGCATTGAAGGGAAAAGAAGAGGATATTATAAATGAGGCAGAATGTAAAACAGATCCCGATATGGTAGCAGATTTTGTGGAACGGACAGGATGTGATACTTTAGCTGTGTCTGTGGGAAATGTTCATGGGTTATGTTTGAATCCTCAGATTGATATACCACTTCTGGAGAAAATTAATCAGGTGAGTAAGGTGCCGCTGGTTTTACATGGTGGATCTGGAATACCTAAAGAAGTTATATGGGAAGCTAAAAAATACGGACTGATAAAAATTAATTACGGCTCTGATCTTCGTAAAGAATATATTAAGACATTTGGAAGTGCATATGAAAGTAATCATAATGAACATGATGTAATACATTTAAGCCTGGAGGCAGTGGAAGAGGTAAGCAGACGGGCACGGGAGCTGGTAACAATGATTAATGAACACTAAATTTCTTCTGTAGGTGGTGTTAGTTTGAAACATACATATTTGGGAATAGACATGGGAACATCCGCGATGAAAATGGTGCTTATTGACTCGGAAAAGGCTGTTCTCAGACAGGTTTCTGAGGAATACGAAGCAGTGCATGCAGGAGACGGATGGAGTGAGATTGATCCCGTAATCTGGTATTCTGCTATGAAAAAAGGTATCCATAAAATAATGGAAGGGCAGGATACAAGTGCTTTGGCTGGAATTGGGGTTACCGGTCAGATGCATACGCTGATTGTTCTGGGAGAAGATGGGAAAGCTGTCCGTCCTGCAATGATGTGGAATGATACAAGAACAAAAATAATTCTTCCAGAGTTAAAAAATAAAATCAGAAAGTTTCCAGAAGGGGAATATTTGTCTAAAACAATTTCAACAGGAAGTCCGGCAGCAAATCTTTACTGGATGAAAAAATATGAACCGGAGAATTTGGAAAAAATAAAAAAGTTTTTGATAGGACCGGATTATTTAGTATTTTGCCTTACCGGAAATACAGTAACAGACTACTGTGAAGCATCAACCTCATGTCTTTATAGAATTGATAAAAAAGAATGGTCAGAAGAAATAAGGCAACTAATAGGATTAGAAAAAAATACATATCCGGAAATAAAAGGAAGCGCCCGAAAAGCAGGGAAAATTTTACCTGAAATAGCTGAGGAATTCCAGTTCAGTTCAGATGTGGAGGTGATTGTAGGGACAGGAGATAATCCTGCAACAGCTATTTCTACAGGATGTCTGGGTCTTGGATATCCTGTTATTTCCCTGGGGACATCCGGGATATTTATGATGCCAATAGAGAAGCCTGAGAGCCAGACAAGAGGGAAAAAGATATTGTTTTCTTTTGATGATAAAAAATATTCTTTTCTGGTTCAGGGAGCAGTTCAATGTAATGGAAATACATTTGACTGGTGGAATCGTGATATTATGGAAATGAGGAATTTTCATAAAATGACAACAGAACTGGATGTTAGTAAAATGGCAGAAAATGAATTAATGTTTTATCCTCATTTAAACGGTGAAAAAACAATTTATGCAGATACAGAACTGAGAGGAGCATTTACAGGAATCAATCTTTCTACTACCCAGGAAGACCTGTTTTATGCAGTTATAGAAGGTCTGTGTATGGGATTTCGAGAACTGGCAGAAAAAATGAAATTGCCTATCAGGGAATATGGAAGTGTAAAAGTAGTAGGTGGAGGAGCGAAAAGCCCGGTATGGCTTCAAACAATGGCAAATGTTCTTAACGTTTCAGTTGAAAAAATGGAAGGAATGATAGGACCTGCTTTTGGAATTGCTTTGTTAGCATCTTATAAAAATGAGAATTTTTCATCACTACAAAGAATAACAGAAGGCAATGTAATAACAGAATGTTGTTATCAACCGGACAGGAAAGCTGCAAGTTTTTGTGAAAAAAAATATGAGAAATATCTGAGGATGCGAAAAGGCCTGAAATATATTGAAAATGGAAGTAAGGTGATTTAGTCACAGACTGGCCGAGAATCTTCGTGTATGATACATACATAAACAGGAGGAAAAAGGTACAGAAATAAATCTGATACAGAAGTGTGATGTAAAAGCAGAGCATGAAAATAAATCCTGTAAAAATGGAAATAATAAATAAAAATACACAATGTCCGGGATGCAGGAGACGGAACGCCGGGCAGGAGGAGGATCATATGTCAGTTTTAAATATTACAAAAAATAATTTTCAGGAAGAAGTAATGAACAGTAATAAACCGGTTCTGCTGGATTTTTGGGCAGGATGGTGCGGACCCTGCAGGATGCTCTCCCCGGTAGTGGAAGAAATTGCAGAAGAAAATGACAGTATTAAGGTATGCAAGGTAAATGTGGATGAGCAGCAGGAACTGGCATCTGAGTTCCAGGTAATGACAATCCCAACACTGGTGGTTATCAAAAACGGACAGATTCAGAACCGTTCTATGGGAGTGAAGCCAAAAGAAGAGATCCTGGACATGGTTCAGTAAAACGAAATAAAAAGTACAAAACAGGGAATTTCCTTCAGGTCGGACAGTCCGGAAAAGGAGTTCCCTGTTTTTGTATTGAACATGTTCATTCTGAAAGTTCTTCCAGTCCTTTTTTGTCCGTGATCTCGATGGTTCCACGGGACAGTCTCACCAGATTTTCACTCTGAAAATAGCGGAGCATCCGTGTGACTACCTCCCGGGCAGTTCCCAGATGATTGGCTATTTTTTCGTGAGTGATCTTTAATATATCAGTGTTTTCCAGAAGAGTTTCTTCCACAAGAAAGGCGGCCAGTCTTTTGTCAAAGCTTTTCCACATAATCTGTTCGATCAGCCACATTACCTCGGAAAAGTGACTTGCCATGATCTGATTGGAGAAGTTTGCCATTGGAGCAGATTCTTCCATCAGAGATTTGTATATATGGGGTGGAAGAACCAGTATTTCACTGTCTTTTTCGGCTTCAATGATAACTTCAAACTGGATGTTCTGCATCACGCAGGATGCGGAAAAAATACATACGTCCCGCTCAAAAAGACGATAAAGAGTGATTTCTCTTCCCTCATCAGATACGATATATGACCGAAGCTGTCCGGAAAGGATCAGAAGCATTCCAAGACAGCTTACAGAGCCGTTGTGAAGGACGGTCCCTTTAGAGACAGACCGCTGAAAAGATGTCTGGGAAATTGTTTTCTGCTGGGCAGGTGTCAGTTTATCCCATATGGGAAAATGTGTGGAGAAATCCATATTTATGCCTCCTTTTACGGGCAGCCGGTGTGAACGATACTGCCGGCAACAATGATTTTAAGGTTTTTCTGTTAAATGTAAAATTTGTTGTGAGAAGTACTCCGGAACAAGCCCCGGTTTCTTACAGTGAATGGTGTAAACAGTAATTTAAGTATATAGAACGGTTTGGAATCTGTCAAATATCTGGAAAAGTCAGGAGGCATGTGATAAAATTTAAGTAATGTATTTTTTAATTATAAATGAACAGGTTAAAAAGAGTACGAATTTTTTATTTATTTTTTGGCATATACAAAATATGACAAGGGATCTACACAGGTCCGGAAGTATGGCATGATGCCGACAGGCAGGAATTTATGATAAAGCAGCAGGCGGTTTACAGGAAGGAGATTTTTATGGAAAGACATGGATTTGCAATGAAAATAAAAAAAGGGCAGATGAACGCATACAGGAAAAAGCTTGGCGAAATATGGCCGGAGCTGACCGGATTTCTGGACAGAAATGAGATCAGTAATTTCAGTATCTGGAATGCGGAGGATCTGATTTTTGGATATTATGAAAACCAGGATAACAGATGCAAAGGAGAAGGGGAAAAGGCAGAAATTGCAGTTCTTACAGAAAAAATCCAGGATACGTTTGACTGGATTTCCACTCCGGGTCAGGATATGCGGCTGATGTATCATAATTTTGGCATTGTGAGAAAAAACAAAGAACTGATCCGCCACAGAGTTTTTATGACCAGACTGAAAGACGGATGCGAAGAAGAGTATAAGGCCCGCCATGACAGGCTGGTCGCAGAGCGGGGAGAGACTGCAGATCCCGGTCCGGACAGTAATTTCAGTATTTGGAGCGCCGGAGGATATATTTTCGGCTATGATGAAATTGACACTACCATGGAAACAGAGGAAACGATTGCTTCAAGAGAAGCAACGGTTTCCTGGGAAATGCGTCAGCTTGAGATTATGGACTGGATCACAAATGATGTGGACTGGATGACAGGAGAAGTCCATGCAGATGTAAAGCGTCTGGCGTGGCATAACTGAACAGAGCGGTGCGGCTTATGGTTCAGCCTGCGGCAGAAAATTACTGAGGCAGGATAAGACAGCAGTGGAAGGTTTGGAGCACATATGAAAGAAAGTAAGTATGTAACTATATATAAAGAATGGAAGGAAAAAATCGAAAGCGGTCAGATTGCAGAAGGAGAACGGCTGCCTACAGAAAGCAGTCTGATGGAAAGCTATCAGGTTTCCCGGGATACTGTCCGCAAGTCCCTGAATTTACTGGAGCAGAACGGATATATTCAGAGAGGAAGAGGACGGGCATCGCTGGTAATGCCAAAACAGAGGTATACGTTCCCGCTTTCTGAAATTGCAAGCTTTCAGGAGGTAAATAAGCTGTCAAATGCCCATGCGGAGACAGAGGTGGTAAATCTTGATATTTTGCAGGATTCCCACAAAATTAAAAAAATTTTTCAGCAGAGTGTAAACGGAGAGGTTTATGAACTGATCCGGGTAAGGCGCATGAAAGATGAGGCAGTTATTCTTGATAAGGACTATTTTGTAAGGGATGTTGTTCCTCGTCTTCCTCTGAATGAATGTAAGGTGTCCGTCTACCGTTATCTGGAGGAAGAGCTTGGGCTTCAGATCAGCTATGCGGTAAAGGAAATTACGGTGCAGAAGGCAAATGCAGAGGATTATGAATTGTTGGACATGGGGGATTATAACATGGTCGTGGTGGTAAAAAGCCACACATATCTGGAAAATAATACGCTGTTTCAGTGTACAGAATCCCGTCACAGGCCGGATAAATTCCGATTTGTAGATCTGGCAAAGAGAAAACTGTAGGAGAATTCAGCCGCAGTTCCAGATTCCTGCCGGCAGAGTTTTTGAGAATTATATATAGTTTATGGAAATAACAACTGTCCTGTTTTAAAACCGGGGCAGTTTTATTTTTTACTGATCAGGAAAGCAGTATATTCTGTACGGATCTTCCCGGAAAACGCTCCGTGAGGAGACGGTCGGATATATGCGGAACAGGACTTCACATGGCAGTCTGAATCCGGCAGATACATTTTTTGAACCGGAAAATCCAGGATAAATAAGAAAGTCATTTCCTGTAATTCTGGGGAGTTTATTGGACAAAGTACACAAAAACAAAGTCAAAATTTTATTCAAAAACACAACACAAAAGTATTTGACATAAATGAACGTATAAATTAATATATAAATATAAGTTGTACGTACAAATATAATAAAGAAAAAAGATATACGTATAAGGAGGATGGAAAGATGGCAGGATTTGCAAATGATGCAAAAAAGATGCTAGAGCTTTTGGGCGGCAAAGAAAACATTGTGTCATTTACTCATTGTGCAACAAGAATGAGATTCGTACTTAAAGATCAGAAACAGGCAGATGTGAAGGCGATTGAGGAGCTTTCCTGTGTAAAAGGAAGCTTTACTCAGGGCGGACAGTTTCAGATCATTATCGGCAACAAGGTTTCTACTTTTTATGATGATTTTGTAGAGGCAAGCGGAATTGAAGGCGTAAGTAAGGCAGAAGTAAAAACAGAGGCAAAAGGCAATCTGAATCTTCTTCAGCGCCTTCTGGCAAACCTGGCAGAGGTTTTTGCGCCGATTATCCCGGCAATTATCGTAGGTGGTCTGATTCTTGGATTCCGTAACATTATCGGCGATATTGCGCTTCTGGAAAATGGAACAAAAACAATCACAGCAGTGTATCCGTTCTGGAACGGTGTGTATAATTTCCTCTGGCTGATCGGTGAGGCAATTTTTACCTTCCTTCCGGTAATTATCACTTATTCTGTGTGCAAAAAAATGAATTCTGATCCGGTTCTCGGAATTGTCCTTGGAATTACTCTGGTTTCTCCGCAGCTGATGTCAGCCAGTGACTATGTGCAGGCAGTGGCTACAGGCGGGGACATCAAAACATGGGATTTTGGCGCTTTCCATATCAATATGGTAGGATACCAGTCACAGGTAATTCCGGCAATCCTTGTTGGAATTCTGTTTTCTGTGCTTTATAAATTCCTGAAAAAGCATGTGCCGGAAATGATCTCCATGATCGTAGTACCGTTCTTTTCACTGGTGCCGGCGGTTCTTCTGGCCCATACAGTGATCGGACCTTTCGGACGTGTGATCGGCGACGGACTGGCAAAGATCATTCAGGTAGGCTTTGATTCTTCCTTCAGCTGGATCGTCAGTGGTATTTACGGCCTTCTGTATCCACTTATGGTTATTACAGGACTTCATCATGCAATGCTTCCTATCGACCTTCAGGCTGCGGAAACTGTAGGCGGAATCTATACCTTCCCGGTTGTTGCTCTCAATAATATTGCCCAGGCTTCTGCAGTAGTGGCTTTTGTAATCATCAACAGAAGAAATGCAAAGGCAAAAGAGGTTGGTGTTCCGGCGTTTATTTCCGGATATCTGGGAGTTACAGAGCCGGCAATGTTCGGTATTAACCTGAAATATCTGTATCCGTTTGTGGGAGCCATGCTTGCAACAGGAGTTACAGGAATGATTTCCAGATTGATCGGAGTAATTGCAAACAGTGTAGGTGTCGGCGGACTTCCTGCATTCCTTTCCATGAAAGCCCAGTATATGCTTCCATATATTGGAGTTATGGCGCTTTGTATTGTATTATCAATTCTGTTTACGCTGCTTTTATCAAAAACATCACTGAACAGTGAAAACAGAAAGAAAAACTAAAGGAGAAAAACTATGGTGGAATTAGGCGGAAAAGTAGTATATCAGATTTATCCCAAGTCTTTTCAGGATACAGACGGAGACGGTTTCGGAGATCTGAGAGGCGTAATTGAGCATCTGGATTATCTGGCAGAGCTGGGTGTGGACTATCTGTGGATCACTCCGTTTTTTACCTCTCCTCAGTATGACAACGAATACGATATCGCGGATTACAGAAATATTGACCCCAGATACGGAACTATGGAGGACTTTGACGAGCTGGTACGGGAGGCTGCCAAGCGCGGCATGTACCTGATGATGGATATGGTTCTGAACCATACATCCACAAAGCATGAGTGGTTTCAGAAGGCTCTGAAGGGTGATCCGAAATACAGAAACTATTATATCTTCAAAAAAGGAAAAAATGGTCTTCCGCCTACAAACTGGGTGTCAAAATTTGGTGGAAACGCATGGAGCTACCTTCCGGAAACAGATGAGTATTACCTTCATCTGTTCCATGTAACCCAGGCAGACCTGAACTGGGAAAACCCGGAGGTGCGTCAGGATATTTATGATACTGTAAACTTCTGGCTGGAAAAGGGGGTAAAGGGACTGCGTTTCGATGTGATCAACCTGATCTCCAAGCCGGACGTTTATGAGGATGATCTGGAAGGGGACGGACATCGTTTCTATACAGACGGACCAAAAATCCACCAGTATCTTCAGGAGCTGAACGAGAATACCTTTGGAAAATATGACGATGTGGTAACTGTAGGAGAAATGTCTTCTACCACATTGGAAAACAGTATCCGCTATTCCAACCCGGAATCTAACGAGCTGTCCATGATCTTCAGCTTCCATCACCTGAAAGTGGATTATCCTTCCGGAAATAAATGGGAGATCGAGCCTTTCCGCTTCCATGATCTGAAAAAGCATCTGTTTACCTGGCAGGAAGAAATGGAAAAGGGTGGCGGCTGGAATGCTCTGTTCTGGTGCAACCATGATCAGCCGAGAATTGTTTCCAGAATCGGAAATGAAAAGGAATACCGTGTAAAATCTGCAAAATGTCTTGCCACAGCAATTCACGGTCTGAAGGGAACACCTTATATTTATCAGGGAGAGGAGATCGGTATGACAAATGCCGGCTATACCTCTATTGACGAGTATATGGATATTGAAAGCCTGAACTATTATAATATCCTGAAGCTTCAGGGTAAGAGCGAGGAGGAAGTGATCCGTATTCTGGGCGCCAAGTCCAGAGACAACTCCCGTACCCCAATGCAGTGGGATGCTTCTGAGAACGCAGGCTTCACTAAGGGAACTCCGTGGCTGAAAGTATGTGATCGCTACAAAGAGATCAACACAGAGAGCAGACATGAGCCGGATTCTGTTTTCCAGTATTATAAAGAGCTTGTGAAGTTAAGAAAAGAGCTTCCTGTGATCCAGAAAGGCGCTGTGACACCTCTTCTTCGCGAGGATAAAGAAATCCTTGCATACAAACGTGAGTATCAGGGAAAAGAGCTTTATGTGTTCTGTAATTTCTTTGACGGTGAAGTAAAGGTACCGTATTCCATTCCGGAAGACTGCAAGAGCATTCTTTCTAATTACGGAGAGGAGATTAGCCCCAGGGAGCTTGTTTTAAGACCTTATGAGGCAGTGATGTTCCTCCGCTGAAAAGAGGCATACTATGAAATTTAAAGCGCTTACTACCTGCTTTGCCGGAGGCGGAACAGGTCATTATACCCAGCAGGGCAGATTGAGCCCAGATGAAAAAAATACAGAAAATCAGGTGATCAACCTGCACCCGGAGCTTTCCTGGGAAGTATTTGAGGGCTTCGGGGGCGCAGTGACAGATGCAGCGGCATATGTGTATTCTCTGATGAATGAGGAGCAGAAAAAAGAAGTCCTTTCTACATATTTCATAAAGAGGGACTTGGCTACCGGCTTCTGCGTGTTCCTGTTGACAGTTGTGATTTTTCTCTGGAGACCTATGATTCACTTGTGGAAAAAGAACCCGTAAAGGTGGCGGTCCAGAGAGCGGGAAAATATATTTTTCCAATGCTTAAAGATATTTTTGCAGTCTGTGAGGAGCAGCCGGAGATCATGGTTTCTCCCTGGTCTCCGCCGGAATATATGAAAACAAACGGACAGCGCCAGCGGGGCGGACATCTGAAAAGGGAATACTATCCGGACTGGGCTGAATATATCTGCCAGTACATCCTTGCCCTGCAGGCAGAGGGCTTTCCGGTAAAACGAATGTCCATTCAGAACGAGGCCAACGCAGTACAGAAATGGGATTCCTGCCTGTACAGTGCAGAGGAGGAGAGGGAGTTTCTGAAAACAGCTCTTTATCCTGCGCTGAAAAAACATGGGCTGGATAAAATTGAAATCTACATCTGGGATCATAATAAGGAACGGCTTTATGAACGGGCGGTGGAAACCATTGACAGTGAAACAGAAAAAATGATCACCGGAATGGCCTTTCACTGGTACAGCGGAGATCATTTTGAGGAAATGGAGCTGGTGCGGAAACGATTTCCCGGACTGAAGCTGATCCTTTCCGAAAGCTGCCTGGAATACTGCAAATTCCGGTCAGATGATGTGACAGAGGGCGCTTTTTCTCTTCTTCATGAGCTGATCGGGGACCTCAATCATGGAATGAGTATGTTTCATGACTGGAATCTCTGTCTGGATGAAGAGGGCGGTCCTAATTATGTTGGAAATTACTGTCACGCTCCCTGTCTTTTCCATAAAGGAAAGAAACGGCTGCTCCCCCAGCCGACCCTTGACTGTTTTTATCACATCTCCCATTATCTGCGTCCCGGAAGCGTGCGGATCGCCCATTCTGTATACACAGATAAGATAGAGTCTGTTGCCTATAAAAATACAGACGGAAGCATCATTCTGGTTCTTCTGAACCGGACAGAAAAACAGCTTCCTGTAAATCTGAGGCTTCATGGACAGACTGGGACTTTAAATGTTCTTCCCCAGTCCGTCACTACCTGCACAATAGAATACGAATGATAAAAATTTTCGGAATAATACAGAAATGATTTGCAGATAAAATAAGGCACTGCCCACGGATAAAAACGTTGGCTGTGCCTTATTTGGATGATCTGTTTTTTCTTTCCTTGTATCGTGAGGACTGGTCATTGCATTTTCCGCAACAACCGCTTACTTATCCGGCTTACCGGATATAATTCTGAATATATTCCTGAGTGGTGTTGTCGATCAGGTGATAGGTAAGCTCTGCCATGGCTTCCGGAGATTCATGCTCTGTTCTGGACAGCCATGTTTTGATCATTCCGATACAGCCGCTGAGACAAAAGGCATAGGCATAGCGTATCTCGCTGTCAGTAGCCGGAAAGCTGCTCTGTTTCAGGAATTTGTTAGCGATCAGTGTCTCAATCCGCTCCACAAAATCCATGTCTCCGTTAGGTCCCAGAAGCGCCAGGGAAAGATCCCGGTTGCTGTCCATAATGGAGAAAAAACGGGCAAGAAAGGGAATGATCTTTTCCCTTTCTGTGCAGTCGTCGGGACAGCCCTCCATAGCTTCCCGGATGTCTGCCATAGCTTCCTCTTCAATTTTTTCAAGCATCTGGTAGATGTCTGTATAATGCAGGTAAAAGGTGGAGCGGTTAATATCCACTTCGTCTACCAGTTCCTTTACAGTGATTTCTTTGATACTTTTTTTCTGCATCAGGCGGGCAAGTCCCTGCCTGAGCTGCATCTTTGTTTTTCTGACTCTTCGGTCAACTTTTTCAGCCATGAAAAAACCTCCAATCTTTTTGCAAAAAAGGGCATTGTTTTGGTAGAAATGTCAAATTTTATGTTTAGTAGACAAAATATAAAAAAATGTCGATTAGTAAATATTAAGCTCTTTTTTTGTCGCTTGTATTTTTTTTCAGTTTTAGTATAATACGTTTTGTAAAGAAAAGCAACATATTGTTTATTAATAGAAATAAAAATGGTTAATAGAATATAAGCTATTAATAGAACAATGATTGATTAACAGAATATAATGTAATCAACAGAATCAGGCAGATTCTGTACGGCAGAAAGTGTCTGATCTGTTTAAATAAAGTAATTTCTATATAAAAATATATCATGAAAGAAAGGGAACAGCTATGATCAAAAATGAGTGGAAGAATCTGCTGAAGAACAAAATGCTGGTAGTTGTTGTTATGGCTATTATCATAATCCCGGTCATTTACGCAGGATTGTTCCTGAAATCCATGTGGGATCCATATGGAAGTCTGGATAACCTTCCTGTAGCAGTAGTCAACAATGACAAATCAGTGGAATACGAGGGAAAAACTTTAAGTGTGGGCAGTGATATGGAAGATGCCCTGAGGGATAATGATTCCCTTGATTTTCATTTTGTGGACAGTAAAGATGCAGAGCAGGGCCTGAGAAATGGTACATATTATATGGTAATTACCATTCCGGAAGATTTTTCTGAGAATGCTTCTACTCTGATGGATGAGAAGCCAAAGAAAATGGAACTGGAATATGAAACAAATCCGGGAACCAATTACATTGCTTCCAAAATGAGCGAGAGCGCTGTTGTAAAAATCCGTGACGAGGTAGCTTCTCAGGTAACAGAAACCTATACTCAGACAGTTTTTGACCAGATTACAGAGGTTGGAGACGGTATGCAGGAGGCTGCCGATGGTTCAAAGGAACTGAAGGACGGACTTGGAGATGCTTCTGACGGAAATAAAACCATTACAGACAATCTGAAAAAGCTGGCGGACAGCACGCTTACCTTTAAGGATGGAGCAAATACTCTGACAGAAGGTCTGAAAGAATATACGGACGGTGTGGCGCAGGTAGATGACGGAGCTACACAGCTGAATGATGGAGTGGGAACTCTGACAGCAAAGGTTCCTGAGCTTACAGCCGGTGTAAATAAGCTGAATCAGGGCGTTAAGGATTATACAGACGGCGTTGCAAAGCTTGACGCAAATTCTGCACAGCTGACAGCCGGAACAGCAGATCTTCAGGAAGGAGCAGAGACTCTGAAAAAAGGTCTTGATACCCTGAAGGATGGAACTACACAGTATGTAAGCGGAGCAAATACTCTTGCAGACGGAGTGACACAGTATGTTGCCGGAGCAGATCAGCTTGCAGCCGGAGCAAAACAGCTTTCACCACTGGAGGGAATCGGTCAGGTATCTTCAGGCATTTCACAGTTGAACAGTTCTATTTCCAAAGGAGAGGGCTCTCTGAAATCAGGGACTCAGCAGCTGGAATCCGGTTTAGGGGAACTGTACGGACAGCTGAAAGAGCTGGGCGGCAGCCTGACAGCAGAAAATATCAAAAAGCTGACAGCCGGTTTAAATGAAGCGAAAAACGGAATGGAAAGCGCAGGCAAAGGAATGACTACTGCTTCTGCCGGAATGACCCAGGCCGCAGAGGGAATGACAAATGCGGCAGGCGTGATCACTCAGGCAGGGCAGGGGATTTCTTCTGTGGCAGCCCAGGTTCAGAATGCATCCAGGCCTGTGGCAGATGCAGTAAACGGAGTGACTGGCATTGTAAATCAGTGTGCTCAGGATGCAAATGGAAAGTTGGATGCGGCAAGATCACAGATTGATGCGGCAAACGCACAGATTGCTTCTGCAAACGGACAGATCGAGGCGGCAAACCAGCAGATATCAGGTATGCAGGCATCTATGGCAGGCGCCCAGGTAGCCATTCAGGGAATCCAGGGTTCAGCCGACGAAAACGGAATGGTTTCCGCAGCAAGCCTGAATGCTGTGATCGGAATGCTTGGCAATTCTGCTTCCGGTGTATCCGGAGTAGATGCAGTACAGAACAATGTGGAAAACATGGATGCTTCTGCCTATACAGCACAGGCACAGCAGATTGCAGACGCAGCCTCACAGCAGCTGGCAGGCGTACAGGAAACCTTAAATGGAACAGCAGGACAGCTGAATGAAGCGGCAGAAGGACTGAAAAAGGGTGCAGAGACTCTTGGAACAAAATCAGGAGAAATGAAGGCGGGCGCGGATCAGATGGAAGCCGGCGCTCAGAAAATGGCAGCCGGAGCAGAAAATATTCCTTCAATCCCAGCGGATCCCATCAATCAGGTGACAACTGCTGTGGGACAGCTCTATGCAGGATCTCAGAAAGTAGATCAGGGTGTGGGAGCGGTAGCCTCTGCTCTCGATACACTGGAAGAGGGAACAAAAGATTTCCCGAAGGCAGCTGCAGGTGTAAAGGCTCTGAATGAAGGATTTGCACAGCTGACAGCCAATGATAAAGCTCTGACAACAGGAGCAAAAACTCTGAAAGCAGCAGGCAGCACCGTAACAGGAGGCATCAGTCAGCTGACAGCCGGAGGCAGGGATCTGGCAGCCGGAGTCGGTACTTTAAGTGAAGGAATCAAAACCTATACAGCCGGAGTCAGAACACTGGCAGGAAATAATGAAGCTCTTACCTCAGGAACTCAGCAGCTTGCATCAGGAGCCGGAACCCTTGCATCAGGAGCCGCGCAGCTTGCAGAAGGCACCAAAACTCTGAAAGCCGGAACCAGTAAGCTGGTTGAAAACAACAGTACTCTGAACAGCGGCGCTGACCAGCTCGCTGACGGCGCAGGACAGATCCAGGACGGCTCTTCACAGCTTTATGACGGCTCAAAGGAACTGGGAGACGGAATCAAAAAATTAAGCGACGGTTCAGAAACCCTGCAGACAAGTCTCAGCGACGGCGCAAAGCAGGTAAAAGAAACAAAAGCCAATGATGATATGATAAGCATGTTTGCCGCACCGGTTAAAGAGGAAGAAACACAGATGACAACAGTGGAGAATAATGGTCACGCCATGGCTCCTTATATGATGTCTGTAGGTCTGTGGGTAGGCTGTCTCGCCTTCTGTCTGATGTATCCTCTGACAGAGTACAAAGGAAAATTAAAATCAGGCCTGGCATGGTGGGCAAGTAAGGCGTCGGTTCTTTATCCGGTAGCAGTCCTTCAGGGAGTTCTTCTGATCGTTCTGCTTCACCTGATAGACGGATTCACACCGGCAGAAATGACGAAGACAGTTCTTTTCTCCTGTCTGGCAGCTGTGGCATTTACATCTATTATGTATTTCTTTAATATTACCTTCGGCAAGGTGGGAAGCTTCCTGATGCTGATCTTTATGGTAGTTCAGCTTGCAGGTTCGGCAGGAACCTATCCGGTAGAGATTTCACCTTCCTTTGTGGCAAAGATTCATAATTACCTGCCTTTTACCTATACTGTCAATGCATTCCGAAGCACCATTGCAGGAGGCGAAAGTATAGGAACAGCAGCTGTTGTACTGCTTGTGCTGGCAATTATATTTACAGTACTGACGATTTTACAGTTTAACCATATGGCACATGCCAGAAAGAGCGGAAAGAAGGTTCTTTATGACTGGCTGGAAGCACATGGAGTAGCATAAAAAAAGAAAAACGCTGCAATCCGGAATCAACTGAGGATTGCAGCGTTTTTCAGCAATTATGTATTATTTCTCAACGACCTCAAGAATTTCCATTGGACAGGCTTTTACACAGATACCGCAGGCTGTACATTTGGATGCGGTTGGTTTGTCCTCAGCCTTTACCATCAGGCCGAACGGACAGGCTTCCACGCATTTTCCACAGCCGGTACACAGTTTTTTGTTTACCATGTATACGCCTTTTGCGTTCTGAGTGATTGCGCCTGCTTCACAGACCTCTGCGCATTTTCCGCACTGAGGACATGCCATTGGCTTTGGCTCTCCCTTGCGTTCTACAATCTGAATGCAGGATTTTAATACATTAGATTCCTTGTAATAAGCATTTGAACAGGCCTCTACACATTCCAGACATGCCATACAGGTGGCGCCTTTTTTTACTGTCAGTTTTTTCATTACCTTACCTCCGCTTTTTGTTGTTTTTACCATACTCATCATCTGCTGTGTTCAGCTTGTTACATTATATCATTCTTTCTGTATATCTACAATTTGTTTTGTGCTTTTTTTCACAAAGAATACATTTGAAGATGATTGTTTAAAGGGAATATCTGGTGAGGCGTTCTGGCATATTTTTGCCGGAATCCAGATACATGCAGGGCAAAATGCCATTATTGGAAGTAATTTGGAATACATTTTGACCACGCTGCTGTGAATGGAGTGATCTGCAATTTATAACGGATATTTTGGATATTTTTTATGAAGGTCTGGTGTTAGTCTGAAGAATGGGGTATGATAATAAAAAGGGACATTTAACAGATTCCTCACATTTTTCCCACAAAGTAAACACAAATTTTTTTTATACTCAGACCATCAAAAGGAAAACAGAGATATTTTCAGGAGGGAATTGATTATGGAGAATATGAACAACAACATGAATGATAATCTTAATAACATAAATGATAATAATGACCAGGACAACAAAAAAGATAAGAAAAAAATGAGCTTTAAAAAGGGAGCGGGAATTGCTTTCTGCGCTGTTCTGGCAGGAGGCCTTGCATTTGAAGGCGTCAGCGCTGTAAGCGGCTGGGATTTCAGCAACATTGTACAGGCATCGGATAAGGACGAAAATAAAACCACACTTTTGAAAACAAAGAAGAAATCAGACGATAAGGATACGGAAAAGACTGAGGAAAAAACAGAGGATTCCAAAGATAAGGATGAAAAGGCAGAAGAGGATTCTGAACAGAAAGTAAAGGGAAGTCTGGACGTATCTGATATTGCGGCAGAGGCAATGAAATCCGTAGTTGCCATTAACACCAAATCTGTGCAGGAGGTTCAGACCTATATCGGAGACTTTGGTTTCGGAGGATTTACCACTCAGGAACAGGAGGTTGAGGGAAGCGGCTCCGGTATCATTGTGGGAAAAAATGACGAGTCTCTTCTGATCGCAACAAACTATCATGTAATCCAGGGTGCAGATACGGTATCTGTTACCTGTATTGACGGCGAGGTTTATGAGGCAATTGTAAACGGTTATGATGCAGATAAGGATCTTGCAGTTGTTTCGGTTGCTCTTTCTGATATTTCCAAAGATACCATGGAGCAGATCGAGGTTGCCACAGTGGGAAGCTCCGATGATCTGAGAGTAGGCGAGCAGGTAGTTGCCATCGGAAATGCTCTTGGATACGGACAGTCTGTAACAACAGGTATTGTCAGCGCCAAAAACCGTAAACTGGATGATTCCGGACAGGCAGATGAAAATTCTGACGGTGTAAACCTGATTCAGACAGATGCGGCTATTAATCCCGGAAACAGCGGCGGAGCTCTTCTGAACATGAACGGAGAGGTTGTGGGAATCAATTCTGCAAAGCTTGCTTCCACAGAGGTCGAGGGTATGGGATATGCCATTGCCATTACAGACGTATCTGATATTCTTGAGAATCTCATGAATGAGACACCGAGGGATAAGGTGGAGAAACACGGCGCCCTGTCCATTACAGGCAGCTCAGTAAGTGAAGAAGCATCTGCGGTTTATGATATTCCGGAAGGTGTTCTGGTTGCAGAAGTGATCAAGGACGGAGCTGCTGACAAGGCGGGAATCGAGGAAAAGAATATTATTACAGAGTTCGACGGCAAGAGAGTCCGCAGCATTGAAGCCCTGGTTGATATGCTTCAGTACTATGAGCCGGGTGAAGAGGTTGAAGTAACGCTTCAGGTTCTCGGAAACGGAGGTTATGAGGAAAAGAAGGTAACAGTTACTCTTGATGAGGGAACCTCTGAGGAGTCGGCAGCCTCTGATACAGCAGCACAGGAGCCGTCACAGGAAGAAAGTATCCTGGATGAGTTTGGAAACAGTGCAGAGGATGAAGAAACCTATAATGAGTTCTTTGGCGACATCTGGTAAATTGCAGACACAGTTTTTCCATTAATATAAATATATAAGCACAGAAGGGACCGGCAGGATCAGCCGGTCTTTTCTGTGCTGTATTGAAACGGCAGGGCAGGTCTGTTATACTTAAACACAGAGATTTCGGGAAAATGTGGAAAAGCAGGTTCCCGCAGATGAATATATGTGGAAAACGGTGACAGAATATGAAAAAAAGAAACGTGATCATTGACTGTGATCCAGGGGTGGACGACGCGGTTATGCTTGCTCTGGCAGCAGCTCACAGAGAAGAACTGGAGATTCTGGGAATTACAACTGTAAGCGGAAATCAGGATATAAAAAAAGTAACAGCAAATGCATTGAATCTGGCAGAATTTTACGGATTATCAGTTCCGGTGGCCCGGGGAATGGAAAAGCCTGTCATGCGAAAAACGTATTTTGCGCCGGAAACTCATGGAGAAAGCGGGATCGGGAACTGTGTTCTTCCGTGTTCCGGAAAAGCACCGGAGCCGGAAAAGGGAATATTTTTTATCCGCAGAGTTCTGGGAGAACTTCCTGAGGGAGAGCAGGCAACGATCATTGCCACAGGCCCTCTGACAAATATTGCTTTTCTTCTGAGGATTTTTCCGGAAGTAAAAGAAAAGATACAGGAGATCGTTTTTATGGGCGGTTCCCTGTCAGGAGGAAACGTTACAGATGCGGCAGAATTTAATTTTTTTGCAGACCCCGAGGCTGCGTATATGGTTTTGCACGAGGGAGTTCCTCTTGTTATGTGCGGTCTGGATGTGACAGAACAGTGTACTCTGTCAAGAAATCAGATTCTGAAGCTGTGTCAGTCAGGAAACAGAATCGCAAAGCTCTGCGGAGATATGCTGGGTTATTCTCTGGAAAACACATCAGAAAAATACAGAGGGGAAACCAGCGTACATGATGCGGTTCCTGTGATGTATCTTCTTCATCCGGAGATATTTAAGGGAAGTCAGAAAATCCTGACCGTAGACTGTTCTGAGGGAAGCGCCCGGGGTGCGGTACTGGGGGGCTTCCGCTGGTGGCAGCATGAGGAAGAGGATGCCAATGCTTTTGTACTGACTGAGGCGGATAAAGACAGGTTCCGGGAGATTCTGATCACTTCTCTGTATGAGCTGGGACAGCGCTGAAGCATTATATTCCGTAAATAAAATAAAGGAAGCAAATAAATGAATTATATAATTTTTGATCTGGAGTGGAACCAGAGTCCGGAGGGAAAAAGCGGATCGGATGAGCGGATGCCCTTTGAGATCATAGAGATCGGGGCGGTCAGGCTCAATGAAAAAAGAGAAAAAACCGGAGAGTTTCAGACTTTGATCAAACCCCAGGTGTATAAGTGGATCCATGACAGCATCCACAGCGTAGTACATGTGGATTATAAAGACCTTATGAACGGAGTACCGTTTCCTCAGGCAATCCGGGACTTTCTGGACTGGTGCGGAGAGGATTTTGTTTTCTGTACCTGGGGAATGCAGGATCTGACTGAGCTTCAGAGAAATCTTAAATATTATGATCTTCTGGAGCTTCTTCCGGGTCCGGTGACTTACTATGATATTCAGAAACTTTTCAGTTGGTTTCACGAAAATATGAAGCTGCGAAGGGGGCTGGAATATGCAGTAGATACCCTGGGAATCAGAAAGGAAAGGGGATTTCACAGAGCTTTGGAGGATGCAGAATATACGGCTGAGGTTTTCTGCAGACTTGATATGTCAGAGGTCCTGCCTTATTATTCAGTTGATACGTATCAGGCGCCGAGAAATAAAAAGCAGGAAATTTACATTTCTTATCCTACCTATGACAAATATATTTCCAGACAGTTTACGGACCGGGAAAAGATCATAAGGGACCGGGAGGTTTCCAGTACCCGGTGTCCGGTATGCCATCTTCCTGCAAAAAGAAAGCTGAGATGGTTTATTAATAATTCCAGAATATATGAAAGTATTTCTGTATGTCAGAAGCATGGAAGCATAAAAGGAAAGGTTCGCATCAGAAAAACAGATGAGGGCACATTTTATGCAGTAAAAACTCTGAAACGGGTAAGTGAAGAAAAAGCGGAGGAACTCCGTGAGAAACGGGACTCCCTCCGCAAAAAACGCAGAACAAAGAATCAGTGAGATGAAATAAGCCGGTCAGATAGCAGGGTTTCAAAATAATACTTTGCGCAACCTGTCCTCTGTCCGTTGAAGCTGTATGTGATTTCCAGAATTGGAAGCCCCACGGAGTTTTTGCACAGGCTTCGGCTGGAATTCAGTGTGCTGATATCCGCTCCGTTGGGAAGCGTTACAGACGGAACCTGATACCGGTGACACAGGGTACAGTCTTTATAATCCTTCAGGATATATTTTTCTGCAGGAAGATAAGATACAGACATGGTTTCCGGTTCAGTTTTTACAGCTGTTCTGGTAAAGTTATTAAAACCATAATCCAGAAGCGCGGCTGTATCTGCATAGGCTCCGTTAATGGATTTCATTACAACGGAAACAAGACGCATGTTTCCTCTTTTTGCGTATGTGACAAGGGTATTGCCCGCAGCGTCTGTGTATCCGGTTTTGCCTCCCATAACGCCCTCATAGGCGTAGGTGTTGCCTTTCATCATTTTGTGATGGTTCAGAAGATACCGTGTTTCAGCAAATTTGTTGGTAGGCGGTATCTCATAATAGGTCGTGGTGGTATATTTCCGAAAAGTAGGGTTATACCAGGCAGCCCGTGCGATTTTTGCCATATCGGAGGCGGTTGTATAATGAAGCTCGTCAGGCAGTCCGTTGGGATTGTTAAAATGAGTGCCTGTACATCCCAGCTGCTTTGCCTTGAGATTCATCAGTTCCACGAATTTTTTTACAGAGCCGGAGGTCTCTTCCGCAAGGGCAAGAGTCATTTCATTGGCTGACTGGAGCATAACTGCCATCATGGCCTGTTCTGTGGTAAATTCCTCTCCGGTATCAGCGTAAATGCTGGAACTGTCGCTGATGGTGATTCCATAGGCTGCAGACTGCGACATTACGATTTTGTCTTTCATGTTCAGATGTTCGGCTGCCAGAAGAGAGGTCATGATCTTTGTAATACTGGCAGGGTACTGAACCTTGTCTGCATTTTTGGAATAGAGCACTGCGCCTGTTACCATATCCACCAGAATGGCAGATTCTCCTTCGATTTTCGGTCCCTGAGGCCAGCCTTCAATACTGTCTGTATCAGGAGCCTGCTCATAGTATTCTGTGTGAGGAACCGGAGTGGGCGTGGCAGTTACAATAGGAGCTCCATACTCATCATATTCTGCTGCGGAAGCGGAAACTGCGGGAGAAACGGCAATCACAGTACACAGAAATCCGCAGAGTATTTTTCTGATATGTTTTATTTTTCTGTTTTTCATGTTCAGAACCTTTCTGATTATTCTATATTAAGTATTATTCTTTGCATTTTATCCCCTATAGTATACCATACTTATATCTGAGATTGTAGCCATATCTTGGAAGTCCGGCAGCTGTTCACAGTAACCGGGCCAAAATGCCCCATAAAAAGTAATTTACAGATTACTGTTTGGTGAGAGGTCCTGAGTGATATTGTCAAAATCCTGAGATATCAAAAAGAGGACCCGGATCGGTCAAAAAAGAAGTTTAAAATATCTGGAAAAAAGTATATAATTTTCATAAATTGCGGAATGATATCTTGATTTATTTATGACAAAAAATGGAGGCACCATGAAAAAGACGGGAAACAGAGAAACGGCTTTGATATTGCTTGGTATTTTTATAGTGGGGTTTTTTGTGTTTTTTACAAACAATTTCTATAAAAGTGTATGGGAAAAAAGCGGTCTGGAGGAAGCTGAGGAAACAAGGAATTATGACAAACAGTATGAAATGATCGTGGGAAGCGGCAAAAATGAGTTCTGGCAGGCAGTGTACGAGAGCGCTTTGGAAGCTGCCCAGGAGCATGACGCTTATGTACAGTTTCATGCAAGGGATATGGGAGACGGCTATGATGAAATTGACTATATGGAGATTAGTATTGCTGCAGGAGCAGACGGGATCATTCTGGAATTTAACGGAGAAGAAAGCCTGAAAGCGGAGATAAATAAGGCGGTAGAGGCAGGGATTCCTGTGATCACCATTATGAGCGACGCGCCTGACAGCAGCCGGCAGAGCTTTGTAGGCCCAAATGATTATCAGGTGGGACAGGCATATGGGAAGCAGATTGCAGGTCTTCTTGATGAAAAAACAAAATCTGTTCTTGTTCTTATGGACAGCGAAAACGGAAATTTTGAAAAAAGCCAGATCTACAGTCAGATCAGTACAGCGGTTATGGAAGAAGATCATGGACAGAAGATAGATGTCAAAGCGGAAAGCATGACTTCGGATAACAAGTTTGATATTGAAGAAGTGATACGGTCGATTTTTCAGGCGCCGGAGGGACCGCCCCAGATTCTTGTATGTATGGATGAGATTACAACCGAATGCGCATACCAGGCAATGATTGATTTTAATATGGTTGGCGAGATAAAGATCATTGGATATTATGTTTCCGACACGATCCAGAAGGCTGTAGAAAAGGGGCTGATCCCTGTTACCAGTACCCTTGATACGGCAAAAATGGGAAAAAACTGCGTGGAAGCCCTGTGGGAATTTGAGCAGGAAGGACGGGTAAATTCCTATTATAACGTTGAACTTCAGTTTCTTACAAAAGAGGATATCCGTGACGCAATGCCGACAGACAGTGGGGAGGAATAATAATTGGAAGAAGAAAAGAAAAAAAGAAGACGATGGAGAGATATTCCTCTGGCCACAAAAATGATCCTGGCGGTGGGAAGTATTATGGTTATGATGCTTGTGATCAATATGATACTTTACGAGCAGGTAAATAAGACGATCAGGCGGATGGACACTGTGTATTCCAGTAACGTGGATCTTACAGATCTGTCAGCTTCTCTGGAGAACGTGCAGCAGGCTCTTTATTCCTACTTGAGTGTAAAAACCTCAGATTCTCTGGAAAATTATTACAGATGTGAACAGGACTACAGATATCTTCTGGAAAATCTAAGCAGTCAGATTTCTTCCAATCCCACAAAACTTCTGGAACGGAATATCAGGCAGATGTCAGAAACCTATCTGTCTCTTACCGGGGAAGGAGTTGCGGCCAAAAGAGGACGTAACGTAGAAAAGTACAAAGAGATCTACGACCAGTCTCAGGAACTTTACGGCTATATTAATTCATATATTTATCAGCTGAACAGCCAGCAGTTTCGGAATAACTCATCCAGCTACCAAGCCCTTCGGGAAGCCCTTCGCTATCTGGAAATATCAAGCCTTGTGCTTATGGCGGTAATGATGGGGATCGGCGCGCTGGTGCTTTTTGCCATTACAAAAGGAATGATCGAGCCTCTGGCAAATCTGGCGGAAATTGCACACCTGGTAGGACAGGGGAATTTTGACGTAAAAATGACAAAAACAGATTCTCTGGACGAGGTGGGAGTTGTAACAAGGGCTTTTAATACCATGGTAGAAAGTCTGGGAGAATATGTGGTAAGAACAAAAGAAAGCATGGAAAAAGAACAGCAGATGATGGAAAAAGAGCTTCTGATGAAAAATCATCTGAAGGAGGCGCAGTTAAAATATCTGCAGTCACAGATCAATCCTCATTTTCTCTTTAATTCCCTGAATGCGGGAGTCCAGCTTGCCATGCTGGAGGATGCGGAAAAAACCTGCATCTTTGTGGAAAAGATGGCTGACTTTTTCCGGTATAATGTAAAAAAGGGACTGGAAGACGCCAGTCTTGGAGAAGAGCTTACAGCTGTAGAAAATTATATTTATATTTTAAACGTACGGTTTGCAGGAGATATCCATTTTACAAAAAAGGTGGACGAGAGTATTATGGAGTGCCGGGTTCCAAGTATGATCCTTCAGCCCCTTGTAGAAAACGCAGTCAATCACGGAATCCGCAATATTGACTGGGAAGGAAAAATTCTTCTGGAAATTACCGGATTGGAAGATAATATCCTGATACGGGTGAAGGATAATGGAAAAGGAATGAGCGAGGAAAGGATCAGGGAAGTTCTGGACGGATGTATGGAAGATACGGGAGAACAGTCTGATTCTACAGGCGTGGGAATGAATAATGTGATCAGCCGCCTGGAGCTTTATTATGATAAAAAGAATCTGGTGGAGATAAACAGTCCGGGAGAGAATATGGGAACGGAAATCATACTGACCCTTCCAAGAACAGGAGGAGAGAAATAGATGTACAGGATCATGTTGGCAGACGACGAGGGAATTATGCTGGAAGCCCTCAAAAATATTATTACGTCTAATTTTGGCGGAGAGTGTGAAATCGCCACGGCAAAAACAGGCAGGGCAGTAGTGGAACTGGCGGAAAGATTCCGACCGGATATTGCCTTTATGGATATTCAGATGCCGGGTCTGAACGGGATCCAGGCTATGAAAGAAATCCAAAAGACAAATAAGAATATTATTTTTATTGTAATTTCTGCTTATGATAAATTCGGTTATGCAAAAGAAGCAATCAACCTTGGGGTTTTGGAATACCTGACAAAGCCTGTAAATAAAAGAGTAGTGATCGACGTCTGTATGAAGGCCATGAAAAAGGTGGACGAGGACAGACAGAAAAGAAGCGACGACCTGGAGATCAGGGAAAAGCTGGAAACCGTAATCCCTATTTTGGAAAGCGGGTACTTATATAACATTCTTCTGATGGACAGCTTTCATAATTATAATGATAATTACAGGCAGCTTCTTGGAATCCAGGAGAAGTATGGATTTATGATCGTGGTGGAATTTGGAGACAGCCAGGAAAACGGTGAGCTGACAAATGCAGTAGGCGCAGGGGTACGTGCGGAAAAGTTTTACCCGGAGCTTCGGGAAACCGCCAGAGAGTTTTTTCACTGTCTTGTAGGTCCTGTAATGGGAAACCGGGTGGTGATTCTTGTGCCATATGAGAATGAAACTATTGATTATGATGAACGTGTTCATATCCTTACAAAAACAAGAAATATGGTGTATAAGCTGGAAACAAGGATAGACAGCCGGTTTCGCGCCGGAATAGGAAGGATCAGGGAGGAGCAGAATCTTCGGGAATCATATTCGGAAGCAGTTCAGGCATTGAGAGAAACAGACAGTCACGTAGTTCATATTAATGATATTCCCACAAATGAAAAGACCGGGGAGGATTGCCCGGAAGAACTGGAAACAAGGTATATCCAGAAGGTGTTAAAGAGAGACATGCCGGGAAGCTCACAGGGCGCGGAGGAGCTGCTGGACTGGATGGAGGATCATTATAATGGAAATATGGGAGCAATGAAAATAAAAGCTCTGGAACTGACCGTTAGGCTGGAACAGAAGGTTGTGGCAACGGGAGGCGCAGGAAGAAAATTTAATCAGAAGGAAAACAGCGTACAGAAGCTTCAGGAGCTGAAAAGCAGAGAGGAGATCGGAAGATGGCTCTGGGAACAGACCAGGGAAATCAGCAGAAATGTGGGAAGCGCAAGAGAGAAGCCGTCGGAATCTGTTATGGAAAAGGCAAAAGAATATATAAGAGAGAACTTCCAGAAGGATCTTACTCTGGACGAGGTATCGAAAGTGGTGGATATCAGTCCCTATTATTTCAGCAAACTTTTTAAACAGGAAACAGGAGAAAACTTTATTGAGTATCTTACAAAGGTAAGAATGAAAAATGCGGAAGAGCTTCTGAAGGATTCCAGCTATTCTATTAAGGAAATCTGCACTGCGTCAGGCTACGGTGATCCCAATTATTTCAGCAGGATTTTTAAGAAGTATGAGGGAGTTACGCCAAGCGAATACAGAGAAAGGCTGGGATAAATATATGAAAAAGATAACAGGCGTCTGGATCATCGGGATTCTTGCTCTTATAGTTCTGGCGGGCTGTGGTCAAAGGGAGCAGGGAAAGGAAATAGAAAAAAAAGCAGTCAGCATCGAAGAAGAAAATAAAACTACCATAGGCTTAAGTTTTGATTCTTTTGTTATAGAAAGATGGCTGCGGGACAGAGACGCGTTTGTGGCTGCCGCAGATAATCTAGGTGCAGAGGTAAACGTACAGAACGCAAATGGAGATGTAGAAGAACAGATTGAACAGATCCGCTATCTTATAAAGAAAAAGGTGGACGTGATGGTTGTGGTGGCAGCAGACTGTATGGAAATTTCGGAAGTCATGCTGGAGGCAAAAGCAGCGGGTATTCCTACTATATCATACGACCGTCTGATCCAGAATGCAGACACAGATCTTTATATCTCTTTTGACAATGAAAAGGTAGGACAATATATGGCAGAGGTTCTTGTTGAAAATATTCCTGAAGGCGGAAAGATATTTATGATACAGGGTCCTGAAGAGGATAACAACGTAAAGCTGGTAAGAAAAGGGTTTGAAGAAGGATTAGAAGGCAGCAAAATAGAAGTGGTCTATAGGACAAACTGTCAGGGTTGGCTGGCAGAACAGGCGGTGGACGCTTTGAATGAGGGGCTGAAGGAGTTTTCGGATGTAAAGGGAATTATGTGCGGCAATGACGATATTGCAAGCCAGGTGGTCAATACCCTTGCAGAAACAAGACGGGCGGGAAGCCTTGCAGTGGTAGGTCAGGACGGAGATCTTGCAGCCTGTCAGAGAATTGTGGAAGGAACCCAGACCATGACGGCTTATAAATCTGTAGAGAGCCTTGCGGAGCTTGCTGCGGAACTGGCAGTGAAGCTGGCCCAGGGAGAGAAGCCGCAGCTGGATGGAACAACCATGAATGACGGAAAGTATGACATTCCCTGCTGTCTTCTGGAGCCGGTGGCTGTCACAAGAGAAAACATGGATAAAGTGATCATTGACGGAGGAGTACACAGTAGGGATGATGTGTACCTGAATGTGCAGGATCAGTAATATTGCACAATAAAAATTGTCAATAGCATATTTTTGTTGCAAAAATGTCTTGTATCTTACAGGACATTTTTGAATTTCCAAAAAATTTACAGGAGTTTGCCAACTAACTCCAGACAGACCTGTGCTATAGTAATAACATCAAAAGGAACGAAAAAAAAATTAAAGAAAATGGAGGAATTCATTATGAAGAGAAAAGTTCTTGCAGGTCTTCTGACAGTAGTTATGGCAGCCGGATTCGTGGCAGTTCCGGGAATGCAGACAGAAGTAAAGGCTGATGACAAAAAGCTGGTTGGCGTTGCAATGCCGACAAAGGATCTTCAGAGATGGAATCAGGACGGAGAAAATATGAAGAAATCTCTGGAAGATGCCGGCTATGAAGTAGATCTTCAGTATGCTTCTAATGAGGTTGCTACTCAGGTATCTCAGGTTGAAAATATGATTTCCAACGGCTGCGATATTCTTGTTATTGCATCTATTGACGGAAGTTCTCTGGGAGAGCCGTTAAGCCAGGCAAAAGAGGCCGGTATCCCAGTTATCGCATATGACCGTCTTCTGATGGAATCTGATGCAGTTTCCTATTATGCAACCTTTGATAACTACATGGTAGGACAGAAACAGGGCGGGTACATTGAAGAGGCTCTGAATCTGAAAGAGGAAAAAGGCCCGTTCAATATTGAGCTGGTTGCAGGCGCACCGGATGACAACAACGCAAAATTCTTCTTCAGCGGCGCAATGGACGTACTTCAGCCATACATTGACGAAGGTGTCCTTGTAGTAAAATCCGGACAGACAGAATTTGAGAAATGCGCAACTCAGGCATGGGATTCCGCTAAGGCTCAGGACAGAATGGATACGATTATTGCAGGTAACTATACAGATGGAACAAATCTTGACGCAGTTCTCTGCTCCAATGACTCTACATCCCTTGGCGTACAGAACTCTCTGGCAGCTTCCTACACAGGAGAGTATCCGGTGATCACAGGTCAGGACTGCGATATGGCAAACGTTAAGAACCTTGTAGCAGGAAAACAGTCTATGGATATTTTCAAAGATACACGTATGCTGGCAGATCAGGTTGTAAAGATGGTTACATCTGTTCTGAGTGGTGAAGAAGCAGAAGTAAATGATACAGAAAGCTATGACAACGGAACAGGCGTTATCCCCACATACCTCTGCGAGCCAACTGTTGTAACCGCTGACAACTACAAAGAAATTCTTATTGATTCCGGTTACTATACAGAGGATCAGATTAAATAAAACATGATGATTCATAAGGGGGCGGCCTCCGCCCCCTTATCATTTCAAATTTAGGGAGGGATATCATTGGCTAAAATACTTCTGGAAATGAAAAATATTACCAAGACTTTCCCGGGTGTAAAGGCACTGGACAATGTAAATCTGAAGGTTGAAGAGGGAGAGATCCATGCTCTGGTAGGTGAGAACGGGGCAGGAAAATCTACGTTGATGAATGTTCTCAGCGGAATTTATCCTTACGGTTCCTACGAGGGAGACATTATTTACAACGGTGAGATCTGCAGATTTACAAATATTAAGGACAGTGAAGCAAAAGGGATTGTTATTATTCATCAGGAACTGGCACTGATCCCCTATATGACGATCGGGGAAAACATGTATCTCGGAAACGAAAAGGGACCTGCATTCTCTATTAACTGGAATGAAACCTACGGAGAAGCAGATGAATATTTGAAAACAGTAGGACTGGAAGAATCTTCCCGTACTTTGATCAAGGATATAGGCGTTGGAAAGCAGCAGCTTGTGGAAATTGCCAAGGCGCTTGCAAAACATGCGAAGCTTCTGATTTTGGATGAACCTACCGCTTCTCTGAATGAAGATGATTCAAAAGCGCTTTTGGAGCTCCTTCTGAAATTCAAAAAAGAGGGTATGACATCCATTATTATTTCTCATAAGCTTAATGAGATTTCTTATGTGGCAGACAAGATCACAGTTATCCGTGACGGCTCCACAATCGAAACTCTGGATAAAAAAACAGACGACATTTCAGAAAACCGTATCATTCAGGGAATGGTAGGACGTGAGCTTACTGACCGTTTTCCGAAACGTCCCCATGTAAAAATCGGAGACGTGTCCATGGAGGTTAAGAACTGGACGGTTCATCACCCTCTTTATTCTGAGAGAAAGGTAGTGGACAATGCTTCCTTTAAGGTACATAAGGGTGAGGTAGTAGGTATTTCCGGACTGATGGGTGCAGGACGTACAGAGCTTGCCATGAGTATTTTTGGAAAAAGCTATGGTACAGGTATCAGCGGTCAGGTATTTATTGACGGCAAAGAAGTTAAAATGAACACGGTCACAGATGCTATTAAACATAAAGTTGCCTATGTAACTGAGGACAGAAAGGGCAACGGACTGATCCTTTCAAGTCCCATCAAGATCAACACTACTCTTGCCAATCTGAAGAATGTAAGCAAACGCGGGGTTCTTGATAATGACAAAGAATATGCGGTGGCTGACGAGTACAGAGAGAAGCTGAAAACAAAATGTCCTACTGTAGAGCAGAACGTGGGAAACCTCAGCGGCGGAAACCAGCAGAAGGTTCTTCTGGCAAAGTGGATGTTTACAGAACCGGATATTCTGATTCTTGACGAGCCCACCCGTGGTATTGATGTAGGCGCAAAATATGAGATCTACTGTATTATTAATGACCTGGTTGCAGCAGGCAAATCTGTAATCATGATTTCTTCTGAGCTTCCTGAGGTTCTTGGTATGTCTGACAGGATCTATATCATGAACGAGGGAAAAATCGTGGGAGAGGTCAGCGGACAGGAAGCTACCCAGGAAAACATCATGTCACGTATTCTGAAATCAAGCAAAGGAGAATAAGCCATGGAAAACAAGATCAGATTTTCTGAAGTATTGAAAAAATATACGATGGTTATTGTGCTGGCACTGGTAATCATTCTGTTTACAGTGAATACCGGAGGAAAAATGCTCCTTCCCCAGAATGTCAATAACCTGATCGTACAGAACGCATATGTATTTATTCTTGCAACAGGTATGTTGTTCTGTATTCTGACAGGAGGAAATATTGACCTGTCTGTAGGTTCCGTTGTCTGCTTCGTTGGCGCCGTAGGCGGAAAAATGATGGTGACAAACGAAATGAACCCGTATCTGTCAATCATTGTTATGCTTCTGGTAGGTCTTCTTATCGGAGCATGGCAGGGATTCTGGATCGCCTATGTGCGAATACCACCGTTTATTGTAACCCTTGCAGGAATGTTAGTATTCCGGGGACTTTCCAATGTTGTTCTGGAAGGTATGACTCTGGCTCCTATGCCGGACAATTTCCTTGCACTGTTTAACAACTATATTCCGGATTTCTTCGGAATGGAAGGCTTTAACATGACCTGTTTCCTTGTTGGTGTGGTTGTCTGTGTCCTTTATGTATTTATGGTACTGAAGGGACGGGCTTCCAGAGCTAAAAAAGGTTATCGTGTAGAGCCCTTTGGCGGTGTGCTGATTAAAATGATCGTGATCTGTGCAGCAGTTCTGGCATTTATGTTCCGTCTGGCACAGTACAAAGGTATTCCGAACTCTCTGGTATGGATTGTCCTTGTAATTGCAGTTTATACCTACATTGCTTCAAAGACTACAGTGGGTCGTTATTTCTATGCAGTAGGCGGCAACGAGAAAGCAACAAAGCTTTCCGGTATCAATACAAACAGAGTTTATTTCCTGGCTTATCTGAACATGGGATTCCTGGCAGCAGTTGCAGGTATGGTCACAACAGCCCGTCTGAACTCTGCCAACCCTACAGCAGGAACAAACTTTGAGATGGATGCAATCGGCGCCTGCTTTATCGGCGGTGCTTCCGCATACGGCGGAACAGGAACTGTTCCCGGAGTTATCATTGGCGCTCTTCTGATGGGTGTCCTGAACCTTGGTATGAGTATCATGGGCGTCGACCAGAACATGCAGAAGGTGGTTAAAGGCCTTGTACTTCTGGCAGCAGTTATCTTTGATGTTGTAAGTAAGAGAAAATCTTTTATTGTAAAATAAAACAACAGAATCAAAAGCCGGTTTCGTGTGAAATCGGAAGCTGCCCCCGGACCGATGGGAAACTGTCGGCGCCGGGGGCGGTTTGTATACATATTACTTTTTGAAAAGGAGATGAAAAACCAAAAAAGAGATGGTACAATAAGATTAACTCATTCGACATTTTTCGAGAAAAAGTTTATAAGACACCAGGGAGGAAACAATTATGCCATGTACTACAATTTTAATTGGAAAAAATGCAACCTATGACGGTTCCACTATTGTTGCGAGAAATGAGGATTCTCCGTCAGGAGAGTTCTGCGCCAAGAGGCTGGAAGTGATGAAGCCGGAAGATCAGCCAAAGGTATATAAATCTGTGCTTTCCCATGTGGAAATCCCTCTTCCGGAGACTCCGCTGCAGTATACATACCTTCCAAACAGCGATACAGTGGAGGGAATATGGGGCGCTTACGGTGTCAATGAAAAAAATGTTTCCATGACAGCAACAGAAACTCTTACCACCAATGCCAGAGTGGCCGGAGGGGATCCTCTGGTGCGCTACAAAAAGGCTGAGGGCGATGAACCGGAAACTGTGGGAGGTATCGGAGAGGAGGATATGGTGACAATTACTCTTCCCTATATTTCTTCTGCAAGAGAGGGCGTGGAACGTCTGGGAATGCTTCTGGAAACTTACGGAACCTATGAGATGAACGGAATTGCCTTTCAGGATGAAAATGAAATCTGGTGGCTGGAGACAATTGGCGGTCACAACTGGATCGCAAAAAGAGTTCCTGATAACGAGTATGTGGTTATGCCAAACCAGCTTGGCACAGACAGCTTTGATCTGGAAGATGCTTATGGCAAAAAAGAAAACCATATGTGTTCCCCCGGGCTGAAAAAGCTGATTCAGGAGAATCATCTGGACGTGCGTATGGATTCTGAGGAAGAGTTTAACCCCAGAACAGCCTTTGGATCCCATGAGGATGCAGACCATGTTTACAATACTCCCCGTGCCTGGGTGATGCTTCGGTATTTTAACCCCAGAACCTTTGCCTGGGACGGACCGGAAGCGGAGTTTGGGCCGGAGGATGATGATCTCCCCTGGTCTCTTGTTCCGGAAAAAAAGATCACCCTGGAAGAAGTAAAATGGATACTTTCCAATTATTATCAGGGAACTCCTTATGATGTTTACGGAAAGGATGCCAAAGCAGGTAAGTACAGGCCTATCGGTATCAGCAGGAATAATGCTCTTGGACTTGTGCAGATCCGTCCCTACATGCCCGAGGATCTGAAAGCTCTTCAGTGGGTTGCTCTGGGTTCCAATGTGTTTAACGCTATGATTCCGGTGTACCCGGGAGTGGACAAAATGCCCGAATATCTTTCAAAGGCTTATGTGAAGCCAACAACAGAGAATTTTTACTGGGTAAACCGTATTATCGGGGCGCTGGCTGACGCGCATTTCTATGAAAATCAGTCCAATATTGAGCGTTATCAGCTTTCAGTAGACCGTAAGTTATATGAAATGATCCGAAAATTTGATCAGGAATTTCAGGAAAAAGAGCCTGAGGATAAAAAGGCGTTTTTTGAAGCTGCAAATCAGGAAATTTCTGATTTTATTCAGGAAAAAACAACAGAATTGCTGGATAAGGTTCTGTTTACTTCAAGCTGCCTGATGAGAAATGGATTTTCCAGAAGCGATGCATAAAAGAAATCCTGAATAAGACAGGAGAATTCCGGAATAATTTGGAAAAGCTTATAATAATAAAATGTTAAAACGCAAATGCAACGTATTTTTTTACGTTGCATTTGCGTTTTGAGAGTGATACGATAAATAAAAGGAATCTGGAGGTGTGGAGTAAAATGAAAGAGAATAAAAATTTAGAATTTAAGTCTGCAGTCACTAATTCATTTTTAAAAACTGTCAGTGCGTACAGTAATTTTGGAGAGGGTATGATTTTATTTGGAGTCAATGATGATGGCTCTGTATGTGGAATCAAAAATCTTCAGCAGACATGCCTGGACATAGAAAATAGAATAAATGACAGCATTATTCCAAAACCGGATTTTGAGATAGAGACAGATGATTTACAAAATATAATCAGGCTGATCATACATGAGGGACAGTATAAACCATATTTATATTAAGGAAAAGCATACAGGAGAAGTGATACAGCGTCTTTGGAGGTGGATCAGGCAGAACTGAAACAGCTTGTTTTACAGGGAAGTAATTTATATTTTGAAGAACTGGCGTGTGGAAGAGAGGATCTGACTTTTCAGAAGCTAAGTAACAAGTTAATGGAAAAAATGGATATCAGTGTTGTTTCAGAAGATATATTACGTACCCTTGGACTTTTTACGAAGGACAGAAAGTTTAATAACGCAGCTGCCCTGTTAGCAGATGAAAACGATTTTTATGGAATTGATATTGCCAGGTTTGGAAATTCCATAAATGAAATAATGGACAGAGAAACAATTTCAGGGACATCGGTATTAAAACAATATAATTCTGCTCTGGCTATGATCAGAAGATACTATCAATATGAAGAAATATCCGAAATAGAACGTAAGAAGGTAGATCTGATCCCGGAAAATGCTTACCGGGAGGCAGTAGCAAACGCTTTGATTCACAGGGATTGGAGCATGAATTCTCATATTCGTATATCGTTATTTCCTGATAAGATTGAGATTAAATCTCCAGGAGGACTTCCGAGAGGAATAACAGCAGAAGAATATATGAGGGGAGATATCTCCTGTTTGAGAAATCCTGTATTGGGAAACGTGTTTTTCAGAATGCACTATATAGAAATGTTCGGAACAGGGGTAAGACGCATTTTGCTTGCTTATGAAAATGCAAAAATTAAGCCAAAGTTTGAAATTACAGATAATGTGATCAGTGTCATATTGCCTGTGATAACAAACCAGTATCATATTACAAGTGATGAAGAAAAAATAATAAATGTACTGGAGAATGGAAAACAATTGTCAAGCAGTGAGATTGTGAAGGCAACAGGTTATACGAAATCTAAAGTTCTGAGGCTGATTGAGCATTTAAAAGAAAAGGATTATATTAAGGTTACAGGCAAAGGCAGGGGAACTAAATATAGTTTGTAGGCGGCTGTAGTTTATTGTTCAGGAGGCATTTGTAAAGGTTGTGAACAGCAGCTGCTGTTTACAGGTGAAAACCCCGGAAAAAGGGCTTGACAGATAGATTTTGTCCATTTTATAATAGAAAGGCACATATAATCATGTAAAAACAGTGATGGAGACAGTAAGCCGCAGGATTTTCGTGTCAGGCAGTGCCAGATGGGGAAGTTCGCACAGAACGCTGCAGAGAGCCGGGGACAGGTGGAAGCCCGGTGCAAGTAAGAACGGCTGAAGATCACTCCGGAGTTTCTTTCCCGAAATTGAGAAAAAGTAGGGACAGACGGTGTTCCCGCCGTTAAGTGGGACAGATATCGGCAGAATTCTGCCCGTATTGTGTAACAGGTGGTGCGAAGAAGCGTAGATCCAGCTCTCGTCCTTTTACAGGACGGGAGTTTTTTTATTTATAAGGAGGAAGCAATCGTGTATCAGAAGGTAGATACGAACCTGAACTTTGTTGACCGTGAAAAAAAGGTGGAACAGTTCTGGAAAGAGAACAAAATTTTTGAAAAAAGTATGGACAGCCGTAAGGAAGGAGAAACCTATACCTTTTATGACGGACCGCCAACCGCTAACGGCAAGCCTCACATTGGCCATGTACTGACTCGTGTTATCAAGGATATGATTCCAAGATACCGTACAATGAAGGGCTGTATGGTTCCGCGTAAGGCAGGTTGGGACACTCACGGTCTCCCGGTAGAGCTTGAGGTAGAGAAAAAGCTTGGCCTTGACGGCAAGGAACAGATCGAGGCTTACGGTATGGAGCCGTTTATCCAGCAGTGTAAGGAAAGTGTCTGGAAATACAAGGGAATGTGGGAAGATTTTTCTTCTACAGTTGGTTTCTGGGCAGATATGGATCATCCGTATGTAACCTATGATGATAATTACATTGAGTCTGAGTGGTGGGCTCTGAAAGAGATCTGGAACAAAAATCTTCTTTACAAAGGATTTAAGATCGTGCCTTACTGCCCGCGCTGCGGAACTCCTCTTTCTGCACAGGAGGTTTCCCAGGGCTACAAGACTGTAAAAGAGCGTTCTGCTATTGTACGTTTTAAAGTGGTTGGCGAGGAGGCATATTTCCTTGCATGGACAACCACACCGTGGACACTGCCGTCCAACCTTGCGCTCTGCGTAAACCCGGATGAGACTTACTGTAAGGTAAAGGCAGCAGACGGTTATACTTATTACCTGGCTGAGGCCCTTATGGACAAGGTTCTGGGCAAGCTTGCAAAAGAGGATGAAAAAGCATACGAGATCCTGGAAACCTATAAGGGAAAAGATCTGGAATATAAAGAGTACGAACCTCTCTGGGAGTGCACCAGAGAAGCAGCGGCAAAGCAGAAGAAAAAAGCGCATTTCGTAGTATGTGACAGCTATGTTACCATGAGCGACGGTACCGGTATCGTTCATATTGCTCCGGCATTTGGTGAGGACGATAACCGTGTGGGACGCGATTACAACCTTCCGTTTGTACAGTTTGTAGACGGACAGGGAAATATGGCAAAAGAAACTCCATATGCAGGTGTATTTGTAAAGAAAGCAGATCCCCTTGTACTTGTTGACCTGGACAAAGAAGGCAAGCTTTTTGACGCGCCGAAATTTGAGCATGATTATCCGCACTGCTGGAGATGTGACACACCGCTTATTTACTATGCGCGTGAGTCCTGGTTCATTAAAATGACAGCAGTGAAGGAAGACCTGATCCGCAACAACAATACCATCAACTGGATTCCGGAGAATATCGGTAAGGGACGTTTCGGCGACTGGCTGGAAAATGTTCAGGACTGGGGTATTTCCAGAAACCGTTACTGGGGAACACCTTTAAATATCTGGCAGTGTGAATGCGGACATATGCATTCTGTCGGAAGCCGTCAGGAGCTCTTTGAGATGAGCGGTGATGAGAAGGCAAAAACTGTGGAACTTCACCGTCCGTATATTGACGAGATCACTCTGAAGTGTCCGGAGTGCGGCGGAACCATGCACCGTGTACCGGAGGTTATTGACTGCTGGTTTGATTCAGGAGCAATGCCTTTTGCGCAGCATCATTATCCATTTGAAAATCAGGATCTGTTTGAGCAGCAGTTCCCGGCAGATTTTATTTCCGAGGCAGTGGACCAGACAAGAGGATGGTTCTATTCTCTTCTGGCAGAGTCTACCCTGCTGTTTAACAAGGCTCCTTACAGAAATGTTATTGTTCTGGGACATGTTCAGGATGAAAACGGACAGAAGATGAGTAAGTCCAAAGGAAATGCGGTAGATCCTTTTGACGCTCTGGAAAAATACGGCGCAGACGCTATCCGCTGGTATTTCTATATCAACAGCGCTCCGTGGCTGCCGAACCGTTTCCACGGCAAAGCTGTTGTGGAAGGACAGCGTAAATTCATGAGCACTCTGTGGAACACTTATGCGTTCTTTGTGCTTTATGCAAATATTGACGAGTTTGACCCGACAAAATACAATCTGGACTATGACAGCCTTCCGGTTATGGACAAATGGCTTCTCAGCAAGCTGAATTCTGTGGTAAAAGCTGTTGACGAAAACCTTGCTTCCTACAAGATTCCGGAGAGTGCAAGAGCACTTCAGGAATTTGTGGACGAAATGAGTAACTGGTATGTAAGAAGAAGCCGTGAGCGTTTCTGGGCAAAGGGAATGGAGCAGGATAAGATCAATGCATACATGACCCTGTACACAGCTCTTGTGACAATCTCTAAGGCTGCAGCTCCTATGATTCCGTTTATGACAGAGGATATGTACCAGAACCTTGTAAGAAGCGTAGATCCGTCTGCTCCGGAAAGTATCCATCTCTGTGATTTCCCGCAGGTAAAAGAGGAATGGATCAACAAAGAGCTTGAGGATGACATGGAAGCTCTTCTGAAGGTGGTTGTTCTTGGCCGTGCAGCAAGAAATACTGCAAATATCAAGAACCGTCAGCCTATCGGAACCATGTTTGTAAAGGCTGAGAAGGAAATGGATCAGTTCTATACAGATATCATTGCAGATGAGCTGAATGTAAAAGAAGTAAAATTTGCAAAGGACGTTGAATCCTTTATTTCCTACAGCTTCAAGCCTCAGCTTCGCACAGTGGGACCAAAATACGGAAAACTTCTGAACGGTATCCGCACAGCTCTTACAGAGCTTAATGGAACAGAGGCTATGAAAGAACTGAAGGAGACAGGACTTCTTACTCTGGATATTGACGGAAACAAGGTTGAGCTGGCTGAAGAAGATCTTCTGATCGAGACAGCTCAGACAGAGGGATATGTAACAGAAACAGACGGAGATACTTCTGTAGTTCTTGATACAAACCTGACTTCGGAACTGATCGAGGAAGGATTTGTACGGGAAATCATCAGTAAGATTCAGACAATGAGAAAAGAGGCTGGCTTTGAGGTTATGGATAAGATCCATGTTTATGCAAAAGATAATCAGTGCATTATGGATATTATGGAAAACCACAGGGATGAAATCATGTCTGAGGTTCTGGCAGAGGAGATCACTCTGAACGAAACTGATGGTTATGTAAAAGAATGGAGCATTAACAAAGAGAATGTAGTTCTTGGTGTAACACCAGAAAGTAGGAGGAAAAAGAAATGATAGATAAGCAGTTCAAAAAAGAGGCTTTTAAAGAAAGCGTAAAAGAAAATGTAAAATTTCTGTATCGCAAAACCCTTGAAGAGGCGACTCAGGAACAGATTTTTCAGGCAGTCAGCTATACAGTAAAGGATGTTATCATTGACAACTGGCTTGAGACACAGAATGCATATCAGAAACAGGATCCGAAGATCGTATACTATATGTCCATGGAGTTCCTTATGGGCCGCGCTCTGGGCAACAATCTTCTGAACCTGACAGCCTATGGCGAGGTAAAGGAAGCTCTTGAGGAACTGGGTCTTGATCTCAATGTAATTGAAGATCAGGAGCCGGATCCGGCTCTTGGAAACGGCGGTCTTGGACGTCTGGCAGCCTGCTTCCTGGATTCTCTTGCAACTCTGAATTACTGTGCCTATGGCTGCGGTATCCGTTACCGTTACGGTATGTTCAAGCAGGAGATCAAGGATGGTTTCCAGCTTGAGGTTCCGGATAACTGGCTGAAAAATGGTTATCCTTTTGAACTGCGCCGTCCGGAATATGCCAAGGAGGTTCACTTTGGCGGATATGTCCGTGTGGAATATGACCCAGCAACCGGATCAAACAGATTTATCCATGAGGGATATCAGGCAGTAAAGGCAGTGCCTTTTGACATGCCAATCCTGGGATATAACAATAAGATCGTAAATACTCTCCGCATCTGGGATGCAGAGCCGATCGTAGACTTCGGACTGGATTCTTTTGACAAGGGTGATTACAAGAAAGCTGTAGAGCAGGAAAACCTTGCCCGCAATATCGTTGAGGTGCTTTATCCTAACGACAACCATATGGCAGGTAAGGAGCTGCGTCTGAAACAGCAGTACTTCTTTGTTTCCGCAAGTCTTCAGGCTGCAATCGAGAAGTACAAGAAAAATCACAGCGATATCCGTAAGCTGTATGAAAAAGTTGTATTCCAGATGAACGATACTCATCCTACAGTAGCTGTTGCAGAGCTGATGCGTATCCTTATGGATGAGGAAGGTCTCGGATGGGACGAGGCATGGGAGGTTACAACAAAATGTGTTGCGTACACCAATCATACCATTATGTCCGAAGCGCTGGAAAAATGGCCTATCGAGCTGTTCTCCAGACTGCTTCCCCGTGTATATCAGATCATTGAGGAGATCAACCGCAGATTTATCCTTGAGATCCAGGCAAAATATCCGGGCAACTATGAGAAGATCAAGAAAATGGCCATTATTTATGACGGCCAGGTAAAAATGGCTCATCTTGCCATTGTTGCAGGATTTTCTGTAAACGGTGTTGCCAGACTGCATACAGAGATCCTGAAAAATCAGGAACTGAAGGATTTCTATGAGATGATGCCGGAAAAATTCAACAATAAGACAAACGGTATCACACAGAGACGTTTCCTTCTTCACGGAAACCAGCTTCTGGCAGACTGGGTAACAGATCATATCGGTCCGGACTGGATCACAGACCTTTCTCAGATCAGCAAGCTGAAGCCTTATGTGGATGATGAGAGAGCGCAGCAGGAGTTTATGAACATCAAATACCAGAACAAGGTTCGCCTTGCAAAATATATTCTGGAGCACAATGGCGTTGAGGTAGATCCTCATTCCATCTTTGACGTTCAGGTTAAGAGACTTCATGAATACAAACGTCAGCTTCTGAATATCCTGCATGTGATTTATCTTTATGATAAAATCAAAAGAAATCCGGGTATGGAATTCTATCCGAGAACCTTTATTTTCGGAGCAAAGGCATCAGCAGGCTACGCTCGTGCGAAAAAGATCATCAAACTGATCAATTCAGTTGCGGATGTTGTAAATAATGATAAATCCATTGACAACAAGATCAAAGTTGTATTTATTGAAAATTACCGTGTATCCAATGCAGAAATGATTTTTGCAGCAGCAGATGTTTCCGAGCAGATTTCTACTGCAAGTAAAGAAGCTTCCGGTACAGGAAACATGAAGTTCATGCTGAACGGAGCTCCTACAATCGGAACCATGGACGGCGCCAATGTGGAAATTGTTGAGGAAGTAGGCGAAGAGAATGCATTTATCTTTGGCCTCAGCTCTGACGAGGTAATCAATTATGAGAATAATGGCGGCTATGATCCGAATGTGATCTACAATACAGACGGTGAGATCCGCCAGGTGCTTATGGAACTGATCAACGGAACCTTCTCTCATGATACAGAGCTGTTCAGAGATCTGTATGATTCTCTGCTTCGCGGAAACGGCTATGACAAAGCTGACCAGTACTTTATCCTGGCTGACTTCAGAGCCTATGCAGCAGCTCAGGAAAAAGTGGAAGAGGCTTACAGAGATGAAAAACGCTGGGCTCGAATGGCAATGATGAACACTGCCTGCAGCGGAAAATTTACTTCTGACCGCACTATTCAGGAGTATGTAGATGATATGTGGCATCTGGACAAAGTAATTATTAAATAATAATATTTCGTTTATTTACAGGCAGTCTGCTTTTCATAGCAGGCTGCCTGTAGTGTTTACAGAATTGTTGTGTAAACGGAACTGCTGTGGCGTCATTCCGGTGTGCTTTTCAAAAGACGGGTCAGGCTTATTTCCATAGAAACAGTTTTGGGAGAGTCTGATTTCCGAGATATGATCTGTGGGAATAAAATGTTTTTTGTGTGTCATAAGATATGTGGAGAAAGTCCCGGAGGATAAAGGTATGACATATTTATGGGGCGGAATGATACTTATTGGCGTTTTGTACGGCGCTTTTGCAGGAAATCTTCAGGCTGTGACAGAAGCAGTTGTTTCTTCATCAGGGGAGGCGGTGAGTCTTTGTATTACAATGGCAGGAATTACGGCCATGTGGACAGGTATCATGAAAATTGCGGAAAATGCCGGGCTGGTGTCGCAGCTTGCAGGCAGGATGAGACCTGTTCTTAAATTTTTGTTTCCCGGTCTGGAACCGGATTCCCCGGCCTGTCATTATATTTCTCTGAATTTTTTATCAAATCTTTTTGGGATTTCCTGGGCAAGCACCAGCGCAGGACTAAAAGCAATGGAGGAACTGGACCGTCTGAATAAGGAGGAGTGCAGAAGGTATGGAAAAACAGGAAGACGCAGTCCACGTACAGCAAGTTCTGCCATGTGTACCTTTATGATCATAAACGTTTCTTCTCTTCAGCTGATCCCGCTAAATATGATCGCATACAGAACAAAATACGGAAGCGCTGATCCGGCTGCTATTGTCGGCCCGGCCATACTGGCTACAGCAGTGAGTACGGCGGTGGCGGTGGTGTTCTGTAAGATCATGGACGGAAAAAGGGGATGAATTGAGCTGTCTTTAAATTCTGTTCTGCTATTTTGAGGTCTGAAATATCACTATTAAAAAAACTTAGAGAGCTAGTAAAATAATCAATTTTACTAATAATATATGATTCTATATAATGAGACTGTGCAAGATAACTGATAATAACGGAGAAAAGCAGGATTCTTCTGTTAAAAACACAGAACGAAAAGCGAGGAGTGAAAAAGATGAAATGCTTTGATGTGGCAGTGATCGGAGCAGGTGTTGTGGGATGTGCAGTGGCAAGGGAATTGTCCAGGTACAGCTTAAGCATCTGTGTCCTGGAAAAGGAACTGGATGTTGCCTGCGGAAATTCAGGCAGAAATACAGGAATGCTTCATGCGGGTTTTACCTACAGGCCGGGCTCTCTGAAAGCGGAGTGTGCTGTGGAGGGAAACCGGGAGTTTGACCAGGTGGCAGAGGAGCTGGATATTCCATTTAAAAGAACAGGCAAGCTGGTAGTTGGCTTTGATGAAAAGGATCGAAAAAATATTCTGAAATACAAGGTCATCGGCGAGGAAAACGGTGTCAGGGGCATGGAAATGATCGACAAAAAGCGCCTTAATGAGATCGATCCCAACGCAGGCGGCGAGTTTGCCATGTATGTGCCGTCCTCCGGAATTCTTGATCCTATGCAGTATACCATTGCCCTGGCGGAAAATGCCTGCATGAACGGTGCGGAATTTCTTTTTGATCACAGGGTCTTGGAAATTGAGCGCAGGGATGAACGCTATATTATTCATACACCGGCAGAGGATGTTTCCGTCAGGTGGGTGTTTAACTGCGCAGGAATGTATGCTTCGCAGATTTCTGAAATGCTGGGGTATCCGAACTATCCGGTTAAAGGATTTAAGGGAGAATATTATGTTCTTGACAAAAAAGCCGGAAAAGAAATGAAAATTCCCATTTATCCGGCTCCAAATGATAAAGGAGGATTTTCCACCCATGCAACGCCTACTGTAGACGGGAATGTTCTGGTAGGTCCGGATTCCTATGTGGTAGAGGAGTCTGAGGATTATAAGGTGACGAAGGAGCACATGGACGGACTTTTTGAGGACGGCCGGAAGGTGTTTAAAGAAATGAAGCGGGAATATTTTATCCGCAATTTTTCCGGAATCCGATGGAAACGTTATGATCCGGAAACAGGCGCAATTCTTGATTTTATGCTGGAAGCAGATGAAAAAAATCCCTGTACGGTAAATCTTGTGGGAATTGAATCACCGGGAATCACCTGCGCCCTGCCTCTTGCAAGAAGGGCTGTGGCAAAGCTGGTGGAAAAAGAGCATCCGGCTGTAAACGAAAGCTTTAATCCCCGAAGAAAGGGTATTCGCCGTTTTCTGGATATGTCCCTTGAGGAAAAAGAGCAGGCTGTGAAGGAGAACCCTGATTATGGGGAAGTGATCTGCCGCTGCGAAACAGTTACAAGGGCGGAAATTCTTCAGGCTGTCCATAATCCTCTGGGAGTCTGTACAGTAACCGGAATCAAAAACCGTACCCGGGCTACTATGGGACGGTGCCAGGGAGGTTACTGTGAAACAAGAATTACAGATCTGATACAGAAGGAGATTGGAATTTCAGAAGATCAGATTCGTTATTCCAGAAAAAATTCGTACATGTTTACGGGAAAGGTGAGGGATGAAAAATGAGACAGGCAGACGCAGTGATCATCGGCGGCGGTCCGGCAGGGCTTGCGGCAGCCGTAGAGCTTTATCATAAAGGAATTACCGATATCCTGATTCTGGAAAGAGAAAGCAGTCTGGGCGGGATTCTGAAGCAGTGCATTCATGACGGCTTCGGGCTCAGCCGCTTCGGGGAAACCTTAAGCGGACCGGAGTATGCACAGCGCTTTATCGATCAGGTGGAGGAGCTGAAAATTCCCTATATTACAGACGCTACCGTAATCCGGCTTACCGGTGATAAAAAGGTATATGCTGCATCCAGAGAGGGGATCATTGAGATACAGGCAAAAGCCGTGATGCTGGCAATGGGCTGCCGGGAAAGAACCCGGGGAGCTATCAGCATTCCGGGAGAACGTCCTGCAGGCGTGTGGACAGCAGGCGTTGCCCAGTCCTATATCAATCTTCAGAATAAAATGGTCGGACGGGAGGTTGTGATCCTGGGTTCCGGCGATATCGGAATGATCATGGCAAGGAGAATGACTCTGGAGGGGGCTCATGTGCAGGCTGTGTTTGAGCTTCAGCCTTATGCAAGCGGACTTCCCAGAAATATTGAGCAGTGTCTGAGAGATTATGACATTCCTCTTTATCTGAGCCATACGGTAACAGATATTCTGGGCAAAGACCGCCTGGAGGGGGTTGTGGTTTCCCAGGTAGATGAGAAGCTTCAGCCTGTTCCCGGAACGGAAAAAACATACCATTGTGATACTTTGATTCTTTCGGTAGGGCTGATTCCTGAGAATGAGCTTTCTCTTGAAGCAGGCGTTACTCTGGATGATCGAAGTAAGGGTGCTGTTGTGGATGAAAACTACCAGACAGATGTGGAAGGGATTTTTGCAGCAGGAAATGTACTTCATGTTCATGATCTGGTGGATTTTGTGTCTATGGAGGCAGAAAAGCTGGCAGACGCCATGGCCCGGTATATCCGTGAAGGCGGACTTCCTCCCTGTGAGCTTGATATAAAAACAGACGGAAACGTAACTCACACCATTCCCCAGAAGGTCAGCGGCAAAAAATCCTTCCGTCTTGCCATGCGTGTGCGCCGTCCGATGAAGGATGGAGCTATTGAAATTACTCAGGATGGAAAAACTGTAAAACGCTATAAATTTAAAAAAGCTCTTCCGGCTGAAATGATCCAGATTCCTGTTGAGGCGGAAAAGCTAAACGGAGAAGCTCCTTTGGAGGTGAATGTGATATGCTGAGACAGTTTACCTGTATTATGTGCCCTATGGGCTGTTCTCTGGAGGCAGAGGTTCTCCCTGAGGGACGGGTGGAAAAAGTTACCGGGAACAACTGTAAAAGAGGAAAGGAATACGCTGTCCGCGAGGTGACAAATCCTGTGAGAAATATTGCCTCCTCTGTTCTGGTTGAGAATGGAGAGCTGCCTCTGGCCAGTGTGCGTCTTAATGCCCCGATTCCCAAAAAGGATATTTTTCCTGTGATGGCGGAGATCAGAAAGATAAAAGTTACGGCACCTGTTTCCATTGGCCAGATCGTGCTTCAGGATGTACTGGGAACCGGCTCTGACGTAATTATTACAAAAAACGTAAAGAGAAAGGCGGAAGAGCTATGAAGGTAGTAAAGGGAGGAACCGTCTCAAGGCTTCTGAAGGATGTTCCTGTTCCGGAAATGTTTCATGCAAGGCAGACCTTTCCCCGTGAGGTAATTGCTCCGAAGGATATTCCAGCAGTTGTTTTCCGGGAAATGGCACAGCCTCAGTTTGCGGAAAAGATCAAACCGGGAATGAGTATTGCTGTTACTGCAGGAAGCCGCGGAATCCGGAATGTGGATATTATCACAAAAGCAGTAGTTGATTTTGTAAAGCAAAAAGGCGCATCTCCTTTTATTGTACCGGCAATGGGAAGTCACGGAGGAGCTACGGCAGAGGGGCAGGTTGAGATTCTGGAAAGCTTCGGAATCACAGAAAAAACAATGGGATGTCCTATCCGTTCTTCTATGGAGGTTGTGGAGCTGGGCTATTCCAGTCTGGGACGCAGAGTTGTTATAGACAAAAATGCCTATGAATCAGACGGGATCATTGTTTCCTGCAGGCTGAAGCCCCACAATGCTTTCCGGGGAACCCACGAAAGCGGTCCCTGCAAAATGATGACCGTAGGACTTGGCAAGCAGGTGGGGGCCCAGGTGGTCCACAGTGACGGAATGGGTAAAATAGCTCAGAATATTCCCACGATGGCCGCTGTTGTCCTTGAAAAAGCGCCTGTTCTTTTTGCCATTCCCTGCATTGAGAATGCTTATGATGAAACCTGTAAGATCGAGGCAATTCTGCCGGAGAATATTCTGGAGAGAGAGGCGGAGCTTCTGAAATATGCGTTTTCCAATATGCCGAAACTGATCGTAGGCGAAGGGGACGTGCTGGTTGTGGACAAGATCGGAAAGAACTTCAGCGGTACCGGAGTGGATCCAAATATTACAGGAACCTTTTCCACAGAGTTTGCAAAGGGTGGTATTCAGGTTCAGAGAACCTGCTTTTTGAATCTCAGCAAGGAGTCCCATGGAAACGCTCTGGGCTGTGGTCTTGCAAGCGCTATTACAAACAAGATTTTTGAGGAAATGGATATTGAAAAAATGTATCCAAACTGCCTTACAAGTACAGTACTGGCTTCTGCCCATATTCCTTGTGTGACGGCAACGGACAGGGAGGCGATCCAGCTGTGCATCTGTACCTGTAACGGACTTGGAGATGCACCTGTACGCATGGTGAGAATTGCCAACAGTCTTCATATTGACACCATTATGCTGTCAAAGGCTTACTATGATGATGTGAAAGCCGGGAAGTATCCGGGAGTGGAGGCTCTGGATGAGCCTGCGCCGTTGGAGTTTGACGAGGAGGACAATGTGGTTACACCGGTGAGGATTTAATGCTTGACCGGTCTCCCGGGATGTGATATCATACCTTTCAGATTAAATAAAAGAAACGATCCCTCTGCCACCGGGTAAGAGGATAAAGACGTCAGTTTTTTCGCCGTAGGTCTTAGAAAGCGAAAATACTGGCGTTTTTGTTTTGCCGGACAGGTGTGTTGGAAACAGGGGGAAATAAAAAACAACAGGAGGGAATATGAAAAAAACATCATGTCTGGGAGAATTTATGCGATATACCAGCCTGAATGTTCTGGGAATGATCGGGCTGTCCTGTTATATTCTGGCAGATACCTTTTTTATTGCCAGAGGACTGGGCTCTGACGGTCTGGCTGCCCTGAATATTGCCATTCCCGTGTACAGCTTTGTACATGGCTGCGGTATGATGCTGGGAATGGGAGGAGCCACAAAATACTCTATTTTCCGGGGGCAGAAAATGGAACAGGAGGGCAACAGGATCTTTACGAATACCGCGTATCTGGTTGGGATCTTTGCCTTGATCTTTGTCCTTATGGGACTTGGCTTTTCCGGAAATATCACGTCTCTTCTTGGCGCTGACGGGGAAATTTTTGAAATGACAAAAACATATCTTATGGTAGTTCTTCTGTTTGCACCTGCTTTTATGACAAATGATTTTCTTTTATGTTTTGTCCGTAACGATGGGAATCCGGGACTTGCAATGACAGCGATGCTGACAGGAAGCTTTGCAAACATCATACTGGATTATGTGTTTATTTTTCCAATGAAAATGGGAATTTTCGGTGCTGTTTTTGCCACAGGACTGGCTCCTGTGATCAGTGTCGGCGTGCTGTCGAAACACTGGATAAGCAGAAAAAATAACTTCCATTTCAGTCCTGCAAAGCCGGATATCAGATTAACGGGAACCACCTTTTCACTGGGTATACCATCCCTTATTTCAGAGCTGGCTTCCGGTATTGTGATTATTGTATTTAACTTTATTATTCTGGGAATCCGGGGAAATCTGGGTGTGGCTGCCTATGGAGTGGTAACAAATATATCTCTTGTGGTAACATCCATGTTTACCGGAATCGCTCAGGGAATGCAGCCTATTGCCAGCCGCTCTTACGGAAGCGGAGATGCGGAAAATACAGGAAAAATATTTCGTTATGCCGTTATAACCCTTCTGGGAACAGCAGCGGTAATCTACGGAATCGTGTTCCTGTTTGCATCGCCGATCACATCTGTCTTTAACAGCGAAAACGATATGCAGCTTCAGAAGATTGCGGAAGAGGGGCTGAAGCTTTACTTCCTGGCTGTGCCATTTGTGGGCTTTAATATTGTTTCGGCCATGTTTTTTACCTCTACGGAACGGGCGTTTCCGGCTCAGATGATCTCTGTTCTGAGAGGTTTGGTTGTCATCATTCCTGCTGCCTTTATTCTTTCAGCAGTGTTTGAAATGCAGGGCGTGTGGCTGTCCTACCCTGTAACAGAGGGAATAGTGACAATATTTGCAGTATGTGTTCTGTTAAAGAGTGCAGGAAGGAAACCAGGTACAGAAAAAGCCTGAATATTTATATGGAAATGACCTGTCCCATGGAAACATGAGAAGGTAAAGAAGAGATTGATTTACTGTTTCTTTTCCAGATTCAGAAAAATATTACAGATAAAAAACTTCCCGGAGGCAGGTGATTTCCGGGAAGTTTTATTTATAGTTATGAGCTTAAACGACAGAACAGAGAAAGTCAGGAAGGGTCATCCGGAGAGAATTCAAGAATATCTCCCGGCTGGCAGTCAAGCTCCCTGCATATGGCATTCAGGGTGGAAAAGCGTATTGCACGAACCTTTCCGGTTTTCAGATTGGAAAGATTAACGTTGGAGATGCCTACCCGTTCTGCCAGCTCGTTCAGAGAAATTTTCCGGTCTGCCATCACCCGGTCAAGTCTTAAAATAATTGCCATTTTTCCATCTCCTTATATTGTCATATCAGCTTCATCCTGAAGATCAATACCATACCGGAAAATTTCTGAAAGGATCAGGGCAAGGATTCCCATTACCAAAATTTCACCGCTGATATCCGGAAAGCGGAAAAAGACAGAATCGAAGAGAAACTTTTCGATCAGGCTGTAATACAAAGTATTTTTAAACAGAGCCATGATGATCAGAATCCATGAAATGACCCGCAGATCTTTTTCCGTTTTTCGAGTAAATGGTGTGTGTTCCTTCAGGGTTCTGTCCAGGATCCGTTTTACAAAAAGAAGAACGATCATAACAGGAAGAAGGGTCAGGATACTTTCAAGAATACCATAAATCAGATAGCCATTCAGAGGATCTGCAATCTGGCCTGATAGATCAGAGGGCAGGGAGAATCCTGTACACCATGCATCTGACCAGGTAAAAAACTGGTGATAATTGTCTGTATATTCATAATGGAAGGGAACCAGTCCTGCTTTTGCCAGAACAGGGAGCAGGATTAAATAAAACATAGCCAAAAGAAGAAGCAGCAAAATACCTTTCAGAAAAACAGCGGCATATTGACAGGTGGCTAAGGACTTGTTTTTCAGTGACAGGGAGGATTTTTCTGAAAAAATTATTTTATTCATAGAAGCCAGCTCCTTTCTTTTACCATATAAGATTTAATGTTTATCGTTGATTTCAATATATCAAAGTGACTTGTAAATGTCAATAAAAATTTATCGTTTATCATTAAAAATATCTTCTGGAATCTTGGCATACATAAAAAGAGGACATATTTCATAAGGTATCATAAACAGAAAAACTGGAGAATTTATGAAGTTTATTTCCTATATTTCCGGGTTTATGATACCGTTTCTTTTATTTTATGTGGTGGGATACGGGCTTCTTTCTAAAAGAGATATATACAGTGACTTTCTGGAAGGTGCAAAAGAGGGGCTGAAAACAGTAAAAGGTCTGGTTCCGGTGCTGGTCGGTCTTATGACTGCAGTAGGCGTTCTCAGAGCCTCCGGCTTCCTTGATTTTCTGGGGGAAATACTGGGAAAGGCAACGTCTGCGGCAGGTATTCCGCCGCAGATCGTTCCTCTTGGAATTGTAAGAATGTTTTCGTCCAGCGCAGCCACGGGACTGCTTCTGGATATTTTTAAAGAATTTGGGACAGATTCTCCTGTGGGGCTGATGGCTGGTCTGATGCTCAGCTCCACAGAAAGTGTGTTTTACTGCATGAGCGTGTATTTTGGCTCTGTGGGTATACAGAAAACAAGATATACTCTTGCAGGCGCACTTGTTGCTACGCTTGCCGGGATGGCAGCTTCCGTGTGGATCGTGACATGTGTGATGTAATTATCGGACAACAAATAAGAGGGATTGAATTACCTGAAAAAGTGAAATATAATGAATACTATAGAATTCTGAAGGGAGAATGAAGATGCAGCATTATATTACAGAAATTAAAATTAATCAGCTGCGGCATTTATCAGATATATCAATTTCATTAAATACAGAAAACAGACAGCACTTGATTATTACGGGTAAAAATGGTTCGGGAAAGACCTCCCTGCTACTTGCGGTTCAAAAGTATTTGCAGGCTATTAATGACGGAAAATTAAACAGGTTAAATGATATTTATATTCCCCAAAGCTTGGAATTGGAGGAAAGCCTGAAGGCGGTACAGACAGAAAAAGAAAAATATGAAATAAAACAACAATACAATCTGGGGATGGATTTGATAAAAAAATACAGAGATGGTGTAGATATCCGCTTTAATGAATCTGAAGATCTGGATGCGCTGTACAGTCAGGGGGAATTTGTGACAGCATTCTTTCCGGCAAACAGAAAAACAGAAATCCTTCGCTCTCGGGGTGTGGAGGATATTAAACTGAATGAAGCTTACAGCATAAATTCAGAGCCGGGAAAGCTGTTGCACAAATATATGGTTCATCTGAAAACACAACAGTCTTATGCCAGAAACGAAGGAGATCTGGAAAATGCGGAAAGAATCCAGGCCTGGTTTGATCGCTTTGTAGATGCGCTGAAAACCTTACTGGATGCTCCCTCAATTACGCTGGAGTATAATTACAAAGAATATGATTTTAAAATTTGTGAGAAGGGAAGAACGCCGTTTGGTCTGGATGAATTGTCAGATGGATATTCTTCTGTAATTCATATAGTTTCAGATCTTATGTTAAGAATGGATAAGAACTGGATTCTGGGAAATAAACTCAGTAGTTATGATGCAGAGGGAATTGTGCTGATCGATGAACTGGAAACTCATCTTCATATAGAATTGCAGAGAAAAATTTTGCCATTTCTCATAAAATTCTTTCCGAGGATTCAGTTTATTGTTACAACACATTCTCCGTACATTCTTAACTCAGTTTCGAATGCTAAAGCTTATGATCTGGAACGCTGTATTGAAATGGAAGATTTGTCATCCTATTCTGCAGAGGGACTGGCAGAGGGATATTTTGATGCGGATGAGTATTCTGATAAACTGAGAGAAAGGATTTGCAGATATCAGTATCTGAAACAAAAGGAAGAACTCACTGATGATGAGAGGGCAGAACGGGCAAAGTTGCGTATTGAGCTTAAAAATATTCCCCGTGGCTTGTCCGGTGAAGCAAGAGAGCGGTTTGAAGAGATTGAAGGAAATGGTTTATGATAAAAATTAAACGCAGAAAAACAGATAAAACAATAAAAGCCATTGAAGCTCTTAAGACTGCAAAAATTAAAAACAGTTCTTATAATACTCCGGAGGTTAATGCGGCCCTGCGGGAAATGTTTTATGGAAAATGCTATATCTGTGAAAATAAGCAAACTACGTCGTTTCAGATAGAGCATTTAATGCCCCATCATGGAAATGTAGATTTAAAATATGATTGGAACAATCTTTTCTGGTCCTGTGCGCATTGTAATAACATTAAGAACGATAAGTATACTCCTATTTTGGATTGCACAAAAGAAAACATAGAAGATTTTATTGCTTTTCGTAAAAAAGGATATTTTGGAACAGAAGAGAGACTGATATTTGAAAGTCTGGATTTTCGTACAGAGACGGAGAATACGGTAAAACTGCTTCAGGAAGTGTATTATGGTTCAACTCCTCAAAAACAGATAGAGGCAAAGGTGTTAAGACGGGCACTGAGAAAAGAGCTTTCTGAGTTCAAAGAATATGTTCGGGAATATCAGGAAGAAGAGGATGAGCAGGAAAAAGGGGATTTGAGATGTCTCTTAAGAAAGGAACTGAGGGACAGCTCTTCCTTTGCGGCATTTAAACGCTGGCTGATCAGAGACAATAAAAATATTTTCCCGGAATTATATGAGGATATAACTGCATTACATAAAAATTAAATGAACAGATATAAAATATGGCATAAAACAAAGACACCCTCTGCGGAATGATGTATATGAAATACTAACAAACAATATACTCATTCAAACAGGAGGGTGTTTGCTGTAACTGGTTCCCGGTAGCAGACTTAAACGGTCTTAACTAAAAAGCTCCCGGGTTTTCTGCATCCATTCAATGACAGGTACGGAGAAGGGGCATCTTTCCTCACAGCCGCCGCATTCCAGGCAGTGGGAGGCATTGGCGTCCAGTGCTTCATAGTGGGCGCGGACTGTGGGGGGAACCTCCTTCTGCATCCGCGCCAGATCCGCAAGCTTGTTCACCATGGCAATGTCGATTCCGGCAGGGCAGGGAGCGCAGTGACCGCAGTAGGTACACTGTCCTGCCGCGTAGGCATGCTGGGGAGCGTTTGCAAGTACGCTTGCATAATCTTTTTCCTCATCTGTGGCAGTCTCATAGGCAACTGCCTGATATACGTGTTCAGGTGAATCGAAGCCGGCCATAACGCTTGCCACAGCCGGGCGGGTCAGCGCATAGTGGAGGCACTGGACAGGTGTAAGCGCAACGCCGAAGGGAGAGGTTTTCGCATCGAAGAGACGTCCTCCTGCATAGCCCTTCATAACAGTGATTCCCACATTTCCCTGTTCGCAGATACGGTAAAGCTCTTCTCTTTCCGGATCAATACGGTTCAGGCCGTCCGCGTATTTTTCCACAAAATAATCGTCCAGATTTTCACTTGGAGGCAGAAGGTCAAAGGCCGGGTTGATGCTGAACAGAATCATTTCAATTTCGCCATGAAGAGCGGCTGTTTTTGCCACTGTGGGATTGTGGGTACTCATTCCGATGTGGCGGATAGTTCCGGCTTCTTTCAGGTTCCGGACATAGGCAATAAATTCGCCGGACATGATCTCTTTAAATTCCTCAGGGCTGTCAACAAAGTGGATCATGCCCAGATCAATATAATCAGTCTGCATTCTTGTAAGAAGATCCCGGAAAGCTTCATCAACCTTGTCCAGATCTCTGGTACGTTCATACTGGCCGTTCTGCCAGGTGGAACCAATATGTCCCTGAATGATCCATTTGTCCCTGCAGTCTTTGATGGCATTTCCGATATTGGAGCGGACATTTGGCTCGGACATCCAGCAGTCCAGGATGTTGATGCCCTCTTTCTGACAGACGTCAATGATCTCTTTTACCTCTTCTGTGTTGTGGCGTTCCAGCCATTCGCCTCCGAGACCGATCTCACTGACATTGAGACCTGTTTTTCCAAGTGTACGGTACTTCATAATGTTTTCCTCCTTTAAAAATAATGCGGCTCCGGAAAAATCAGCTTTTCAGAGGATTTTGTCCGGACCGCATGTAATGAACAGCTTATACAAGCTCTTTATTTTTCTTAATTGTTTCCAGAATAATGTTCTGGGTGTATTCTCCAAGATGTCTCTGGTCATTCTTGTCCAGATCCTTTACATAAACGGGCTTGCAGTATTCCACGATCACATGACAGGGCTTGATCTTCGGAAAATGTGCCTCAAAGATTTCTGCCGTATTGTTCATGGCAATGGGGATAATGGGACAGCCTGATTTGGAGGCAATCTTAAAGCTTCCCTCATGGAAGGGAAGAAGCTCTGTTTCGTCCTCTGCCTTATTTCTGGTGCCTTCCGGGAAAATACAGATGGAAATTCCTGACTTTACCTTTTCAATGGCAGTGAGGATGGTTTTCAGCCCCTGCTTGATATCCTTACGGTCAAGAAACAGGCAGTGCAGATATTTCATCCAGTTTGACAGAAGCGGAATCTTTTCCATTTCTTTTTTTGCCACATAGCCGGTGCGGATAGGACAGCGGCTGTAGGTGAGAAGAATGTCAAAATAGCTTCTGTGATTGCCGATGTAAAGCACAGGAGTATCTTTTGGGACATTTTCTTCGCCGATCACAGTGATCTTTGTTCCGGCAACCCACAGAATAAATTTAAAAGCGCCCTGGATCAGCCGGAGAGAACTGATTTCTTTTGTCATGGGAGAGAATTTGCCGATGATCCATTCCACAATAAGAACGGGAATGGAAAGAATCAGAAATCCGATCACAATGACAGCAACAAGTAAAAAGCGAATCATAATCGTACCTCTTTCGTATACGGCAGCCCATATCATGTGCGGCTGCCTTAATAGTAACATTATACAAATTAAATGAAATTGTTGCAATAAATCTTTTGGCAATTACATACAATACTTATCAAGGAACGGATTGGGGTGGCATTATGAAAAAGACAGTCCTTCTGGTCTGTTATCTGATTCTGATTCTGTCTCTGGGAGGCTGCCGGCTGGTGCGCATCGAGGAAGAAAAAAGAACGCCTCTTGAGTATGAGGTGGTGGAACCGGAACAGCTTCCTGAGGAAGCGGCTTCACTTGTGGAAGAAAAAAAGGCTTCAGAGTTCAGGGTCACATATCAGAGCGGAAAAGAGCTTTATCTGATCAGAGGCTACGGAAAACAGATGAGCGGCGGATACAGCATTCAGGTAAAAGAGCTTTCAGCTTCTTCCACAGCTGTATTTTTTGAGACAAAGCTGATGGGTCCCTCTGCAGAAGAACAGAGCGGAGCGCCGTCCTATCCGTATATAGCAGTAAAAATACAGTACCGGAAGGAACCGGTACAGTTTCAATAATGACAGGAGGAAAAGAAAAGTGGAATTAAAAAAAGAAGATATTCAGACGCTGCGGGTAAAAAGCCGGGCAACCAGTCAGGTAACCTTTGATGCTGATTACAATGTTCCGGATGTCAAGCCGGATATCGGACGAATGATCCAGAATAAAGGAGAGGTGGAGGTGGAGGAGGTCCGTTTAAATGACGGGCACGCTTTTGTCCGCGGAAGCCTCAATGTAGATCTTCTTTATGTGGGGGAAGAGGAAGGAAGAGTGTACAGTCTTTCTGCGAAGCTTCCTGTGGAAGAGACACTGAATCTGGAGGGAATTGTAAGCGGAGATAAAATGTGCCTGAAATGGGAGATCGAGGATCTGAGTCTTCATCTGATCCATTCCAGAAAGCTGAACATAAAGGCAGTAGTGACATTTTATGCAGTTGTGGATGAGCTGGCAGGAATCCGTCTGCCTGTGGCTGTGGACGATGAAACTGTTTCCGTAAAAAAGAAGCCCATGAAGCTTTTAAGTCTTGCCGTACATAAAAAGGACACTCTGCGCAAAAAGGAGGAGATTGTTTTATCCTCCAATAAGCCCAATGTAGCAGAGCTTTTGTGGCACACTGCAGAAGTCCGGGGCCTTGATCTTCGGCCTGAAGAGGACAGAGTAAAGGCAAAGGGAGAGCTGTATGTATTTGTTCTTTATACCGGAGACGATGAGGGAAGGACGCACCAGTGGCTGGAATATTCGGTTCCGTTTTCCGGGGAGGTGGAGTGTCCGGGATGTACGGCAGATATGATCCCCAATATGGAGGCTGCCGTGATCAGCCAGTCAGTGGAGGTGAAGCCGGATTCTGACGGGGAGGAACGGCTTCTGATCGCAGATATGGTACTGGAAGTGGATATGAAGCTTTACCGGGAGGAAGAGCATGAGGTGGTCCTGGATGTATATACGCCTTTGCGCCAGTGTATTCCAAAAGGAAAAACAGAGGCTCTGGAAAGTCTGCTGATCCGGAATTTTTCCAAGTGCAGGCTGTCCGACAGGATCGAAATGAAGGAAACCAGAGGGAAGATCCTTCAGATCTGTCACAGCCAGGGACAGGTGAAGGTGGATAAAACAAGGATTGTAGAGGGCGGCGTGCAGGTAGACGGTATTGTTCAGCTTAAAATCCTTTATATTGTGGGAAATGACGATATGCCGTTTTATTCCATGGAGACCATGATTCCCTTTACTCAGACGGTGGAAGCAGGCGGAATCACAGAGCAGAGTGTGTATTATCTTCATGCAGATCTGGAACAGCTTGCCACTTCCATGGTGGACAGTGATGAAATAGAGATCAGGGCAACTGTGAGCCTGAATCTTCTTGTTATGAGCTGCCAGGAAACAATGGTCATAGATAAGGTGGAGGAGCAGCCTCTGGATGAGGAAAAGGTGCGGGCAATGCCGGGAATTACTGTTTATGTGGTAAAACCGGAAGACTCTCTCTGGGATATCGCAAAGAAATTTTATACTACAGTGGAGGAGATCAGTACAGTCAATGAACTGAAGGACGGAGAGATCTCTGTGGGGCAGCCTCTGCTCCTTATAAAAAAAGTGGAACAATGACTATTGAAATTCCTGTAAAAATCATATAAAATATTTGCAAAGAATTGTATACAAAGTACAGAAAAAAAACGCTGCTGTCCACAGCTTTTACGGCAGTGCATAATAAAAAGTATAAAAGATAAAGTACGAAAGGACAGAGGAATGGCTTATGCGTCTTAGGGCAATGGCAAAAATCAATCTTGGACTTGATGTGATCCGCAAAAGGGAGGACGGATATCATGAGGTGCGCATGATCATGCAGACTGTGCGTATGTATGATACTCTGGAGATCAGGAAAAAACAGGCACCGGGAATTTCCCTGCGCTCCAACCTGCCCTATGTTCCGTCAGACGAGAGAAATCTTGTCTATAAGGCTGCAAAGATTCTTATGGATGAATTTCATGTGGAAGAGGGGCTTTCCATGAAGCTTACCAAATCCATTCCCGTAGCAGCAGGAATGGCAGGAGGAAGTTCGGATGCAGCCGCAGCCTTTGTGGGAGTGAACCGTCTGTTCCGTCTGGGTCTCAGCCAGGAGGAGCTTATGAAAAGGGCTGTTCAGGTAGGGGCAGACGTACCTTACTGTGTGATGAGAGGCACTGCCCTGGCAGAGGGGATCGGTGAAAAATTAACGCCTCTGCCGCCAATGCCGGAGTGCTATGTGCTGATCGGAAAACCGGGCATCAATGTTTCCACAAAAACAGCATATGAAAATCTGAGGCTGGACGCCATTCAGAGACGGCCGGATATTGACGGAATGATCGCGGCTATCCGAAACCAGGATCTGCGCTCCATAACAGAAAAAATGGAGAATGTATTTGAGCCGGGAATTATGGAAAAATATCCGGTGATCGGCGAGATTGAGAAATTTATGGAAGAAAGAGGAGCGCTGAAGGCAATGATGAGCGGAAGCGGCCCTACTGTATTTGGTATTTTTGAGGACAGAGAAAAAATGTTTGCCGCATCAGAGGCTCTGAAAAAGAGCGGTCTGGCAAAAACAGTTTTTGCTTCACGGATCTATAACCGTTCTGAGTAAGCGCGCAATTCAGATATTCCGGAGACATCAGTGATAAGGAGGAAATACAAAGGATGAATGATTTTTCTGTTGATATGAATGAGTATCTGCCGTTGAGAGACGTTGTATTTAATACTTTGCGCAAGGCAATTCTCAAGGGAGAGCTGAAGCCGGGAGAAAGACTGATGGAGATCGCTCTGGCAGACCGTCTGGGAGTCAGCAGAACTCCGGTCCGTGAAGCCATGCGGAAGCTGGAACTGGAAGGTCTTGTGGTGATGATCCCCAGAAGAGGCGCTCAGGTTGCAAATATTACAGAAAAGGATCTCAATGATGTTCTGGAGGTTCGCATTGCCCTTGAAAATCTTTCCATAGAAAAAGCCTGCGCCCGTATGACGGAAGAGCAGTTAGCCCAGCTGTGGGATGCCGCGGAGGAGTTTGAAAAAACAATGGCTGAGGGAAATCTGGTAAAGCTTGCAGAGGCAGACGTGGCCTTTCATGAGGTGATCTACCAGTCTTCAGACAACCGCCGTCTGAACCAGGTGCTGAACAATCTCCGGGAGCAGATTTACAGATATCGTGTAGAGTATCTGAAGGATGAAGAGACAAGGAATCTTCTGGTTAAGGAACACAAGGAGCTTTATGAGGCGATACGGGCAAGAGATGTAAAAAAAGCCCAGGAGATCTCTTTCCGCCATATAGAAAATCAGAGAGAGGCCATTGTATGCTCTATCCGGGAGGAGACGGAAATCAGGGAAAAGGCATCCGATCGTAAATAAAACTGAAAAATATGGTTATTCTAAGAGAGGTACAAATGGTATCTCTCTTTTTATTTACCATGATTTAGAGAGTTGGAAGAGGAAGTGTCCTCTTTTTTGCAGACGATGTAGCAGGAGTTGTATATGGGAAAAACAAAAATTTCTTCCAGGCTGAAGGACAATGAAGCATATATAAGAGAGCGCTGTAAAAACTGCGCGGATATTTTGATCCGCCCCATGCGTATTGGAACTATGGGAAAAACAGACTGTCTGATGGTATATATTGAGGTGGCAGTTTCCAATATGATGCTGGATGATTCGGCTATTGGAAAAATGATTAACCATTTCTGGGAAAGCTCACCGGAACAGATTCAGGAGTTTATGAGAAACAACAGTCTGGGAATCGCAGATGTAAAAAAATTTGAATACATGGAAGATGCCGTGGCGGCTATGCTTGCAGGAAACGCCATTTTTTTTATGGACGGTTATGACCGGGCAATGAAAATTTCCAGTAAGGGCTATCCAAATATGGGAGTGTCGGGAGCAGAAACAGAAAAGGTTCTCCGGGGTTCCAGAGAAGGATTTTCCGATTCTGTAAAAACAAACTCCGCCCTTGTGAGGAAACGGCTTCGGGATACAAGAATGAAAGTAGAGGAAATGAGCATCGGAGTCCGTTCCAATACTGTGCTCCAGCTTCTTTATATTGAAGATCTGGTTCACCAGGAGCTTCTGCAGGCCATCAAAGACCGTCTGGAGGAATTTGAGATTGATGGGATCCTGGACAGCGGAATGCTGGAGCAGCTTACCGAGGAAGCCTGGTATTCGCCCTTTCCTCAGTATCAGACAACAGAACGGCCGGACCGGGCGGCTCAGGAGCTTCTTAACGGAAAAGTCGTAGTGATCTGTGACAATACGCCTTATGCCCTGATTCTTCCAAGCTCCTTTAACGGATTTATGGAAAGCAGCGAGGACTGGTATCACCACTTTGAAATGGCGTCGTTTTTAAGGATTCTGCGCTATCTGGCGCTGATGACTGCGGTGCTTCTTCCCGGGCTTTATCTGGCAGTGATACGGTTTCACACTCAGATTCTTCCCACAAACCTTTTACTGTCTTTTGCAGAGGCCAGGGAGGGAGTGCCCTTTTCAAGTGTTGTGGAGCTTGTGTTTCTGGAACTGTCCTTTGAACTTATAAGGGAGGCAGGCGTCCGCGTTCCCGGTTCTCTGGGAAATGCCATTGGAATCGTAGGAGGTCTGATCATCGGACAGGCGGCTGTCAGCGCAAATCTGGTAAGTCCGATTGTTGTGATGATCGTAGCCCTTACGGCCCTAGGGGGAATGGTGATTCCAAATGAGGAGTTTGCCTCTGCTTTCCGGCTTCTGAAATATGTTTTTCTGTTTCTGGGAGGATATCTGGGGATCTTTGGCATTGTGCTGGGAATCTACCTGACGGCAGCTCATCTGTCAGGACTGTTAAGCTTTGGAATTCCCTATCTTCTGCCTTTTGTAAAAAAATCTCCCATAAAGGATGTTGGGGATGGGATTCTGAGGCTTCCCTTCCGTAAGCGCCGGATCCGCCCTCTTTATGCCAGACAGGAACAGAGTCTGAGGCTGAAAAGGAGGGAAAAATCATGAAATTTGCAGAAAATAACAGAATTTCGCACCGACAGCTGTACCGGCAGATGGTTCTGGCGTTTCTGGCTCCTTTTCTTCTGTGTCTTCCCGGAGAAAACCGCGTCACAGGGATATCAGGGATTGTGGGAGTGGCGGCTGCTCTGGTGCTTCTGGTGATCTACAGCTTTTTTCTGAGAAGACTGACGCCCTGGTACACGGATCCGATTAAAACCTTTGGAGCCGCAGGCGGCAGGATCATAGGAGTGTTTTTTCTGAGCTATGTGGCGCTGACAGGCGCATATCTTCTGGATTTGATGGATGAGCTGGTTCCGGCTGTTCTGATCACCGGTATTCCGGGAATTGTGATTTCTTTTCTGGCGGCAGCGGTCTGCAGCTTTGGAACCCATAAAGGTATGCAGAGAAGAGGAAGAATGGCAGAGGTGTCAGGCGGACTTCTTCTGGGCGGAGTTTTACTGATGATGGTTCTCTGTCTGTGGCAGATCACGCCGGAATATTTTACAGAAATGACAGAAGCTTCTGTTCTGCAGGGAAAAGAGGTTTTAAAAAGCTGTTATGGAATCCTTGCAGCATTTTCCGGAATCGGGCTTCTGCCCTTTCTTTTGAAGGATGTAGAAAAAAGAGGAACTGCAGGAAAGCCTGTGGTCCTCGGAATTGTTACTCTGGGAGGGATCCTGATGGGAATGCTTGTACTGATCCCGTCAGTGCTTGGATGGCAGAGATTCAGAAATGAAGCATATCCGGTTCTTCCCCTTCTGGCAGGGGCAGATCTTCCGGGAAATGTACTGGCAAGATTTGATGTACTGTGGATGGGATTTCTTTTATACAGTCTTCTGTTTGCCCTGGGCAGTCTGTTCCATTACGGACACAGGATCCTCGACCGGACCCGTATGGGAAGCGGGAAACTGTGGCTGCCTGCAGTGATCTTCGGGCTGTCCCTGATAAAATTTCAGGGGACGGGAATCCGGCAAATCTTTGACTTTTATCTGAGCCGCATCTTTGTTCCCGGTCTGCTTCTGATCCAGGTGTTTATGGCGCTGAGAGGAAAACGCAGGCGACAGAAAAAAGTAGCGCTGGCAGCCGGCCTCTGCTTCGTGGTGTTTTTCAGCGGATGTGCAGCCATAGAGCCGGAAAAAAGAATGTATCCTCTTGCACTGGGAGTAAACAGTGAAGAATCAGAGTTTTCTCTTATTTATGGAATGCCGGATCTTCCTCAGGCTACCGGGCAGGAGAAACAGGAGGAGTCAGGAAGTGAGGCTGTGCTTTCTATAACAGGAAGTGATTTTTATGAAATAGAAAGGATCTATGACCGCTCTCAGGAAAAATATCTGGATATGAGCCATCTGCAGGTGATCATTATGGGAGACAGACTTCTGGAAGGGGAAGGCTGGAAAATATTTATGGAATATCTTAAGGAAGAGCCCTTTGTTGGTGAAAATGTTTATATTTTCCGGACAGAAGACCCGGAAGCAGTGCTATCACGGGAAAGCGGAGGAACCTCTGCGGGAGAATATCTTACCGGGCTTCTGGAAAACCGTCTGCCGTCCCAGCAGAAAGACGGGGTGACATTAAGGCAGGCTTATCATCAGTGGTATGAGAGCGGCGCTCTTGTGGAAATTCCACGTATCATTATGGAAAACGGAGAATTGCAGGTATATCTGGAAAAGAGCTGAGAACCTTTAAAAACAGGTATCTTACCGGAATAGAAAGCCGTAAATTGTCTATACTCTGAATAGTGAATTCTGGTCAGAGGTTCACAGATGATAATGCTGTGGACAGGAACAATTTTGGAGGTACAGACTAATGGAATGGTTAAGAGACAGAAAAAACCGTCTGACGGTTTCAATACTTGCTGCAATGGCTGCTGCGATTCTGGTGGCAGGAGGATTCAGGCTGCCACAGTATCCGGCTGCATCTGCATGGTGGGGAACCATGTATCCGGAATTTTGCTTTTCGGAGGGAAGCGGAGACAGCCCCCGAAAGATTTCCTTCTGGCTTGCGGAAGTGCTGGAATGGTGATATGATATAAAAACCAGAGACTGCGGAAAAGCTCCGCAGTCCTACCAGTGCAGAAACGGAGACTTATATTTATGAAGCCAGACAGAGACGCGCCCATAGGTGTATTTGATTCCGGAGTGGGCGGGCTGACAGTGGCCCGTGAGATCATGCGGAATCTGCCGTCAGAAAAAATCGTATATTTTGGAGATACAGCCAGAGTACCCTATGGAGGAAAGTCCAGAGAGAATATTATCCGGTATTCCAGACAGATCATTCATTTTCTTATGGAGCAGCAGGTCAAGGCAATTGTGATCGCCTGCAATACGGCAAGCGCTTTTGCCCTGGAGGCAGTGAGGGATGAATTTGATGTTCCGATCCTGGGCGTTATAGAGCCCGGAGCCAGAGTGGCTGCAGCGGAGACAAAGAACAAAAGAGTAGGTGTGATCGGTACAGTAGGAACTGTTGACAGCGGCATTCATGCATCTTATCTGAAAAAGCTGGATCCGGAGATCACGGTGATCGGCAAAGCCTGTCCTCTGTTTGTTCCTCTGGTGGAAGAAGGATGGCTTCACGATCCGGTCACTGCAGAGGTCACGGCCAGATACCTTCAGGAATTTAAAGATAAAGATGTGGATACACTGATCCTGGGCTGTACCCATTATCCGCTTATCCGGTCTGTGATCCGGGAATTTATGGGGGAGGAAGTACGGCTGGTCAATCCGGCTTACGAGACAGCCCTGGAGCTTCGTTCTCTTCTTGAAAAAAAAGAGCTCCTTAATACAGGAGGGAAAACAGAAGAATTTCCATATCGTTTTTATGTCAGTGACCTTGCGGAGAAGTTCCGGGCATTTGCAGGCTCGATTCTTCCCTATGATGTGGAAATGACAAAAAAGATCGACATTGAAAAATATTAGGAGGCATTTATGGATAAAAATGTACTCATACATGTGCGGGGACTTCAGATGATGGAAGTGGGAGAGGAACAGGAGCCCATAGAGCTTGTTGTACCCGGCCAGTATTATTTTCGCAACGGAAGCCATTATCTCAGATATGAGGAAATTCTGGATGAAGGCTCAGAACCTACGATAAATTACATAAAAATGTCACCTCAGAGCATGGAGGTCAGGAAACAGGGCCTGGTCAATGTACATATGGTATTTGAGCGGGGAAAAAAGAATATGACCTTTTATACCACTCCGTTCGGAACACTTCAGATGGGGATTGTTGCCACCGGAATGGAGCTGAATGAAAGTGACAATAACATTAATATGAAGGTTGATTATGCCCTTGACATGAATGAAGAGCATGTGGCGGACTGTTACCTTTCTGTGCAGGCTCAGCCTGCCGATTCAAAGGATTTTGTACTGTAAATAAAATACAAGGCAGCTGTAGGAAATTTCTTACAGCTGCCTTGTGCTTTTTAATTTTTTTTGCTGAACATTCTTTTAAAGAAGCCTTTTTTCTTGGCCGGCGGAGTATCCAGATGACCGCGGATACCGCGTACACCTACAATGTACAGACCGCTGATATCAGCTTTTACTTCTTTTTTTACAGGAATCTGTTCGTAAATTTTTTCATCTGCTATCAGAATAGAGATCTTCGGACCGATCTTGGCCTTGACGATAGGCAGTTTGGTACGACGCATCATCTTCGGTGTCTGATCGATCACCATCTGCGGGAGACCAGATTCTTTTATGCGAAGTCGTTTTTTGTCAATTACCAACATGGAAACAGTCTGTTTTGCAGCTTCAATCTGTGCCTGCTGTTCTTCCTGTTTTTTCTGAGCCTTTTTTCCAAAAAAATAAAGGGCAATCAGTACGCCAACGAGAACAACAAGGATGACAAGCAGGACGATGGTAAGTGTATTCATAGATACCCTCCTCAATATGTATATTTTTCCCTCTTATAATCAGATACAGGCGGACATACATGTCCTTCAGAGAGAATTCCTGTCATGCGAAGTATATTTTATCATTAATCCGGTTAAAAGGCAAACAGTTTCGGGCAAAATTACAGTAAAATCCCGAATGGAGATCCAGGAGAAACTGTTTAGATAAAAATTATAAGAAATTAGTTTATATTAGGGGAAAACAGTGGAAATTATACGGATAAAAAGTTATAATAAGCAAAGTGACATAATTTGACGATTTTTGGCAGCTGTTCACAGGTAATATTTCACAAGATGTATTGATAAAAAACCGAAAAATAAAGGAAAAATACCCTCATCGAATGTAAATTGCAGGATACTTTGACCAGGCTTCCGGGAAAGGAGTGAACAGTAAAATTTCCTGACTGTTGTGATACCGGAATAAAGGATTTTACATTGGGTATATTAAAAATTACAGAAAAATAATGGACAGGAGTTACTATGGAAGAGCGAGGCAGGGGAAAGAGAAATATGCACAGTGAGAAAAATAAGGACGAGAGGAACAGGCAGCTGGAGGCCATGACCGAAGAGGAACGTGACGACTATTTCCGTGAGCTGCGAAGGGAGAGAAGGCTGCGCAGGCAGAAAAGGGAGCGCTGGAAGAAGCTGGCGGTTCTGGGCGCCACAGCAGTGATTTCCTTTGTTGTAGTAGTTGGCGCAGTCAGCGGGATCACACGTTTTGTCATTACAAAAAGCAGCGGTTCCGGCACAGCGTCCAATAAAGATGAAAACAAAAAAGGCGGGGGAGAAGCAACGGCAGAGGCTTCTGCGCAGACAGACCTTCTGGCAGAGGCGAATCTGAAAGCGGCCCAGTATGATTATGGCGGGGCTGTACAGCTTCTCAAAAGCGACAGCAGTTATGACAAGAATGCGGATTTTCAGGCTGCAGTAAAAAAATACGAGGAGACAAAGGCCACCTGCGTTTCCTGGCCTCTGGAAGAGGTAACTCATGTTTTTTATCATACGCTGATCAAGGATCCGGCGAAATCATTTGACGGTGATTATAAAGAAGGGGACTACAATCAGGTTATGACGACTATAGATGAGTTTAATAAGATCACTCAGACTATGTATGACAAGGGCTATGTTATGGTCAGCATCAAAGATATGGCTATTGCTGACGAAAACGGAAATATAACTCCGGGAGAAATCCTTCTTCCGCCGGGAAAAATTCCGTTTGTCCTGTCTCAAGATGATGTGTGCTATTACCATTACATGGACGGAGACGGCTACGCCACAAAGCTTGTTGTGGATGCTGAGGGCAAGGTTCGCAATGAATATGTGGAGGATGACGGAACAGTTTCAGTAGGTGACTATGACATGGTGCCACTGATCGACCGGTTTGTGGAGCAGCATCCTGATTTTTCCTACAAAGGAGCAAAGGGAATCATAGCTCTCACAGGCTATAACGGAATCCTTGGCTACAGAACAGATATCAGCTATGAGACGCGGCCGGATGATCTGGACGCCAATAAGGTGGAGTGGCTGGATGCCCATCCGGAGTTCAGCCTGGAAAAAGAGCGGGAAGAGGCAAAGAAGGTGGCAGACGCCATGAAGGCCAATGGATGGCTGTTTGCAAGCCATACCTGGGGTCACCAGAACGTAGGACAGATTGACCTGGCTCATCTGCAGACGGATACCGAGAAATTTAAAGAAAATGTAGATCCGCTGATTGGCGGAACAGATATTATTATTTTTGCTTTTGGAACAGATCTGACTGTTCAGGAAGATTATTCGGGAGACAAGTTTGAATATCTGAAAAGCGCAGGCTATAATTATTTCTGTAATGTGGACTCTAGTAAATATTTTGTACAGATCAGGGACCGCTATCTCCGTCAGGGAAGAAGAAATCTGGACGGATACAGAATGTACTATAATCCGGAGCTTCTGGAGGATCTTTTTGACGCAAAGGCAGTATTTGATCCCAGCAGACCGACTCCGGTACCGCCTATGGGATAAAGATAAAAATATATCATCCGCCGGATGAGTGTGTCCGGCGGATTTATATACCGGTCAGAGGGGGCCGGAAGGGGAAACAGAAGAAAGGGGAAAATCCAGAAATGAAAAAAGCAGTTCTGGCACTGACGATTGCGGCAGCAGTTGCGGCAGGCAGCGGAAGTATGCCGGTTTGGAACGGGAACACGCAGGAAATCACATCAAAGACATATATGCCGGTGTCTGCATCAAAGGATAAAAAGAAAACAGAAGAGAAGAAAACAAAAAATAAAAACAGTTCACAGTCTGTTCTGGAGCAGGCAAAGATCATGTATGCCCAGTACAATTATGACGAGGCCATCAAGCTTCTGAAAAGCCAGAAGGACTTTGAAAAAAACAAAGACTATATGGACATAGCCGCAAAATGCCAGGTGGCAAGGGCTGCTCTGGTGGAATATCCCATTGAAAAGATCACCCATGTGTTTTTTCACACTCTTGTGAAAGATACTTCCAAAGCTTTTGACGGAGATTCTGATTCAGGCGGTTATAATCAGGTTATGACAACCATAGACGAGTTCAACAAGATCATTCAGATCATGTATGACAAGGGCTATGTAATGGTAAGTCCTCACGATATGGCTACAGTGAATGAGGACGGCTCCATGAGCCGCGGAAAGATCATGCTTCCCAAGGGGAAGATTCCGTTTGTACTGTCTCAGGATGACGTGAGCTATTATCATTATATGGATGGGGACGGATATGCTTCCCGCCTTGTTCTGGATGAGAACGGGGAAGTAAAAAACGAGTATATTGAGGATGACGGTACAGTATCGGTAGGCAATTATGATATGGTGCCTCTGATCGATGAATTTGTGAAGCAGCATCCTGATTTTTCCTATCACGGACGAAAAGGCATTCTGGCAATGACAGGATACAACGGCGTTCTGGGATATCGGACAGATATCGCTTATAAGACAAAGGAGAATCTTCAGGATAATCAGAGAGAATTTCTGGAAAAAAATCCTGATTTTGATTATGAGGCAGACGTGGCAGCAGCCAAAAAGGTTGCCGATGCCATGAAAGCCAACGGATGGGAGTTTGCAAGCCATACCTGGGGACACAAGAACGCAACGGATTCCTCTGCTGAGGAACTGAAGGCAGACAATGAGAAATGGGAGGCTTATGTGGCTCCGATTCTTGGAAAAACAGATACGATCATCTTTGCATTCGGGGCTGATATCGGCGGCTGGGAGGGATACTCTTCTGACAATCCGAAATTCCAGTATTATAAGAGCAGAGGCTATCATTATTACTGCAATGTAGACTCCAGCCAGTACTTTGTACAGCTTTCCGACCAGTATCTTCGCCAGGGAAGAAGAAATCTGGACGGATACCGGATGTATTATAACCCGGAAATGCTCAGCGATCTGTTTGACGTATCGGAAGTATGGGATTCTTCCAGACCTACTCCGGTACCTGAAATGTGACAGAATAAATGAATATAAGGCATCAGAAAGGAGCAACTTATGAAGAAAAAAACAGTTTTGGCAATGCTGGTAATGTGTATGGTATTCAGTGCGTCTGCCTGCTCAGATAAGAATGCGGAAAAACCTGCTGCGGAAAAAACAGAAAGCAGCGCGGAAAAGACAGATAAGGCAGAAGATAAGACAAAATCAGAAGAAGACAAAAAAGAGGAAGAGGAAAAAGCTGAGGTCAGACTTGTTTCCGTCAGTGATATTTCCAAATATATTACTGTAGGCGAATATAAAGGGCTGAAGCTTAATAATATCGTAGAACCTGTTTCTGATCCTGAGGTGGATACAGAGATTGAATTCCGGCTGCAGGATAAGGCAGAGGAAGTGAAGGACGCAACAGCCCAGTCCGGAGACCAGGTGAGAGTCAGCTTCACCGGAACTATTGACGGCAAAAGCTTCGAGGGCGGCTCTGAAGAAGATTATGATTTTGTGATCGGAGAGGGAGCTGTGGCAGACGGCTTTGATGAAGGAATTGTCGGCATGAAAGCCGGAGAGACAAAGGAGCTGAATCTGACTTTCCCGGAAGACTACTATGACAGTGAGCTTGCCGGCAAGTCTGCAGTATATCAGGTGACTGTTCAGAGCATCCGCAGAACTCCTGAGCTTACAGATGAGTGGGTTGCAGCAAATACAGACAGTAAAACTGTGGCCGAATACAGAGCGGCTGTTCAGAAGGAGCTTGAGGATGGTGTCAACGAAGCTGCTGAGAATCAGCTTTATGCAGATGCATGGAACCAGGTTTTTGAAAGCTCTGAGATCATAGAATATCCTGAAGAAGATATTGAGACAGCCATAGAAGCTTATAAAGAACTGAATGGCGAGTATATTGAGCAGGCGCAGATGGATATGAGCGAATTCCTGAGATCACAGGGAATTACAGAAGAAGAATATGAGGAAGCCTGCAGAGAGTATGCAGAAGTTAAGGTAAAGCAGAATCTGATCGTTCAGTATATTATGGATGAAGAAAACCTCAGCGTAGATGACAAAGAGGAAGAAGAGCTGGATAAGAAGCTTCTTCAGCAGTACGGCGCCACAAACCTCAGTGAAGTGGTAGAGCTTTACGGGGAGCGGGAAGTGAATGAGACACGGGCTCTTCTGAGAGTGGAGCAGTTTATTGTGGATCAGGCGGAAGTAGATGAGAAAGTAGGCGGCGGCGATGAGCTTGCAGAAAATGAAGATGCAGTAACAGATGAGGGCGCTTACGATACTCAGACAGAGGATGCCGGAAATGCTACAGGTGAGCACGTTGCGGACGAGGACGCTGCTTTACAGGAATAACTCAAAGATCTTCAGACAGAGGCAGGACAATGTCTGCGGTCTGTATCGATCCGGAAAACGGACAGCAGGATACACTCTGCTGACAGGTGAATTTCAGGAAACTGGATGATTTTAGAAAAGTTTTATAAATATATGGAAAATGCACGGGGAGCGCTATTGTATTTCTGTAAAAAATGCAGTATGATAGACAGGACAAACAAGGACAGATTGATATAATAGCAGGTGGGAAACAATGGATAAAAGAGTTTTGCAGGAAAGGATGCGCAAAAAGCAGCAGCAGCTTCGACGCCGCAAAATGATGAAGCTTGGCGGTTATGTACTGGCTGTGGTGCTGGTAGTAGTATTTATCATAAAGGGCGTGATTTTGCCCGTTGCAAATAAGATCAGCGGTAAGGATGCAGCTGAACCCGTGCAGGTGGCAGCAGATGCTGATAATACGGAAGATGAGGGAAAGACAGAAACAACAGGAACAAAAGAAGAAGTAACCACAGACGAAACAAAGGCCATCCGGATGCCTCTGGCAAGTGTATCTCATGTTACCAGTGCTTCGGATCTGACTTCCGGGTGGCATGAGGACGAAAATGGCAAATGGTATCAGAATACAGACGGAACCTATTATGCCGGGGGAATGCAGGAGATTGACGGACAGACATATTCCTTTGACGATAATGGTTACATACAGACAGGCTGGGTAAGCCAGGGATTTGATGATCTGTACTTTAATGAGGACGGTTCCTATAATCCTGAGAAACATAAGCCGCGTATTGCCCTGACCTTTGATGACGGACCGGGAGAGTATACAGACCAGCTTCTTGACTGTCTGGAAGAAAACAATGCTCATGCAACGTTCTTTATGCTGGGACAGAATGTATCAGGCTGGGAATCCACTGTACAGAGAATGGCGGATATCGGATGTGAGCTTGGAAACCACAGCTGGGATCACCCGGAGGCAACCCTTCCGGGCATTTCTGATGAGGCTGTGATAGAAGAATTCCAGAAAACGGATGAAGCTCTGATGAAAGCCTGCGGACAGAAATCCACAGTAGCCCGTGCTCCTTACGGCGCGGCTGGCCAAAGAGAATTCGATCTGGTACAGAAGCCGTTTTTCATGTGGTCCCTGGATACTCTGGACTGGAAGACATTGAATGTGGAATCAACTGTTGATGCAGTTATGAACGGAGATCTGACAGACGGTTCCATCATATTAATGCATGATATTCATGAGACTTCTGTGCAGGCTGCCCTTCAGCTGATTCCTCAGCTGGTGGAAAAAGGCTATAAGCTGATGACAGTCAGCGAGCTTGCGAAGGCAAAGGGCGTGGAGCTTCAGAATGCCTCCTATGCAGATTTCTGGGACAGCAGTCTGTCCAAGGGACTGGTAGCTGGCTATGACGGTCCGCTTCTCAATGCGGAAACTGCTTCAGAAGGCGGAGACGGAAGTGACATATCTGACGGCAGCAGTGAGGAGGGCTCCGGTGAAGGCAGCGATATGTCAGATGGAAGCGGCGAGGACGGTTCCGGAGAGGACTATTCAGACGGAAGCGGAGACGCATCCTATGACGAAAACTATCATGATGACGGCGGCGAAGAAGAATATTACTAACGCTTTCTGACTGTACATGAAAAACATATAAAAACAAATACAGGGTATGGTACTCATACATAAAAAACGGATTTTTACTGCGTAACAGATGATAATGTCTGCTACGCAGTTTTTTATGGCTCTATGTCAAGTTTTGGGGTGGGATTATTTACCGGGAAAACAGCATATTTTACCCTGCTCATTCCGGTAAATCAAAAACGATCTGTGAGAATGTGAATCGTGCAGACAGCAACAGGATTACCGGCAGAATGTCTGAAACAATACAAAATGCAGTTGAAGAGCCCGGGAAACTTGGGTATAATATGGATAGAGGAATTGCGGATCAAATCTGGGGGTGATCATATGCTGTCATCTATTATTGTAAATGAATTGATAAGCGGATTAACAGAAATTTTTCAGGATAAGATTTCCAGAATCATTCTGTTTGGTTCTGTTGCCAGGAATGAAGCAACAGAAGAAAGTGACGTTGATATTGCGATTATTATAACAAATGAAATAGATGAAGAGACAAAGGATAAATTCATCAACTGGGCTGCGGAGCTTGATATTCGATTTAATCAAGTGTTCTCTATTGTTGATATTCCTGAAGAACGTATGAAAAAATGGGGAAAAATTCTTCCGTTTTATAAAAACATTGAGGAGGAGGGAATTGTACTTTGGAGGGCAGCTTAGTGGGAAAGTGGTATGAAAACGCAGTGTTTTATCACATGTATCCGATCGGAATGACAGGAGCACCAAGAAGAAATGAAGGAGGGGAGACGGTTCACAGATTTCAGGATCTGATGAAATGGCTCCCTCATATAAAGGAACTGGGATGTACGGCAATCTATATCGGGCCGTTATTTGAATCAACATCTCATGGATACGATACAAAAGACTACCGCATGGTGGACAGGCGTCTGGGAGACAACCGGGACTTTAAAGGCTTCGTGGAAAAAGCCCACGAAATGAATATACGAATTGTAGTGGACGGTGTATTTAACCATACAGGAAGAGAGTTCTTTGCCTTTCAGGATATTCAGAAAAACAGAGAACAGTCTCAGTACTGCGGTTGGTACAAGGGAATCAATTTTGGGTGGAATTCGCCTTATAATGACGGATTTGGCTATGAGGCATGGAGAAACTGTTTTGAACTGGTAAATCTCAATCTCCGGGAGCCGAAGGTGCGGGAATATCTTCTGGATGTAATCGGCTTCTGGATCCATGAGTTTGATATTGACGGAATCCGCCTTGACTGCGCGGACTGTCTGGAGTTTTCCTTTATGGAAGAAATGAGGCGGTTTACCAATGAAAAGAAAGCGGATTTCTGGCTGATGGGCGAGGTGATCCACGGAGATTACAGCCGCTATGTAAAACCGGAAATGCTGAATTCCGTGACAAATTATGAGCTTCACAAGGGGCTTTATTCCGGTCATAACGACCACAATTATTTTGAGATCGCTCATACTATCCGGAGAGAATTTGATGAAAACGGCGGAATATACAAAGGACTTCGGCTTTATTCCTTTGTGGACAATCATGATGTGGACAGGATCGCATCCAAGCTCAATGTTCCGGAGCATATTTTCACCGTATATACGCTTTTATTTACACTTCCGGGAATCCCTTCCATTTACTATGGATCTGAATGGGGTATACAGGGACGTAAAGAAGGCGGAAATGACGATCCTCTTCGTCCGGCAGTTGATATTGAGGAAGCACTTCTGCATCCGGATAATCCGCAGCTTCTTAAGTGGGTGACGCTTCTTGGCAGGATCCACAGCCAGGAACCAGCTCTTGCGGACGGCAGATATCAGGAGCTTCTTCTGACTAACCGGCAGTATGCGTTTGCAAGAATACTGGGAGAAGAAGGGATCGTAGTGGCAGTGAATAATGATGACAGGCCTGCGGAGCTTTGCATCAGGGAACCTCTGAGCGGAAAGTCATGGGCAAGCCTTATTGACGGCCGGGAGCCGGAACTTCAGGACGGCAGTCTCAGAGTGACACTGGCGCCGGGGGAAAGTCAGATTTATAAATTGAAATAGAAACAGGGATTAAGGGAGGTATGTCCGGATGGGAGAGAAAATGCATTTTTCAGAGTTAGACCAGTATTTGTTTGGTCAGGGAACACACTATGATATTTATAAAAAACTTGGTGCGCATCCCACAACGCAGGGAAGAAAAAAAGGAGTTTATTTTGCGGTGTGGGCGCCAAATGCTCAGTCTGTTTCTGTAGTTGGCGATTTTAACAGCTGGGATACAGAGGCAAACCCAATGGTAAAGGCAGGGCCTATCGGTGTGTTTGAGGTATTTGTGCCGGGGGCAAAGATCGGAGATCTTTATAAGTTTTTTATTGTGGGAATGCACGGCGAGGAGCTTTACAAGGCAGATCCTTATGGCAATGAAGCAGAGCTTCGTCCGGGAACCGCGTCAAAGGTTGCAGATATCGGGGACTATAAATGGAAAGATTCTACATGGATGAAAAAACGTGTGGAATTTGATGAAAATACAGATGCCATGTCCATTTATGAAGTGCATCCGGGTTCATGGAGAAAACATGCAGTGGAAAATGAGGATGAAAACGGATTTTACAATTACCGTGAGTTTGCTCATGAGCTGGCAAAATACGTAAAGGATATGGGGTATACTCATGTGGAGCTGATGGGAATCGCAGAGCATCCCTTTGACGGATCCTGGGGCTACCAGGTAACCGGCTATTATGCGCCTACCTCCCGTTATGGAAGTGCCCAGGATTTTAAATATCTGGTAGATTATCTGCACAGAAACAAAATCGGCGTTATTCTTGACTGGGTTCCGGGACATTTCCCGAAAGATGCCCACGGTCTGGCGAACTTTGACGGAACAGCCGTATACGAACATCAGGATCCGCGCCAGGGTGAGCATCCCGACTGGGGTACAAAGATCTACAATTACGGCCGCCCGGAGGTTAAGAATTTCCTTATAGCAAATGCTCTTTTCTGGGTTGAGGAATGTCATGTGGACGGACTTCGTGTGGATGCAGTTGCTTCCATGCTGTATCTTGACTATGGCAAGCAGGACGGACAGTGGGTTGCCAACAAGTACGGGGACAATAAAAATCTGGAAGCCATTGAATTTTTTAAACACCTGAATACGGTTGTGCTGGGAAGAAATCACGGAACCGTGATGATCGCAGAGGAATCAACTGCATGGCCGAAAGTAACAGGCAAGGCAGAGGATGACGGACTTGGATTTTCCCTGAAATGGAACATGGGATGGATGAACGACTTTCTGGAGTACATGAAAACAGATCCGTACTTCCGTAAATTCAACCATAATAAAATGACGTTTTCCATGACCTATGCCTACAGTGAAAAGTACATTCTGGTTATTTCTCATGATGAGGTAGTTCATCTGAAGTGCTCCATGCTGAACAAGATGCCCGGGTATCCGGATGATAAGTTTAAGAACCTGAAGGCCGCCTATGCATTTATGTTTTTCCATCCGGGCAAAAAGCTTCTGTTTATGGGGCAGGAGTTTGGACAGCTTCGTGAGTGGAGCGAGGAAAGGGAACTTGACTGGTACCTTCTGGGAGAGGAGAATCACAAAGATCTTCAGTCCTTTGTAAAAACACTTCTTCATATGTACAAAAAATATCCGGCGCTGTATAAAGCGGACAATGATCCGGAAGGCTTTGAGTGGATCAATGCAGATGACGGAGACAGAAGTATTTTCAGCTTTGTGCGCAAATCTCCTACAAAGAGGAACAATCTTTTATTTGTGGTTAATTACACACCGGTAGAGAGAAGCGATTACAGAGTGGGCGTTCCGAAGAAAAAACAGTATAAGCTGATCATGGATGAGAACGGACTTCTGGAAAAACCACAGACTTTTAAGGCGGAATCCAAAGAGTGTGACAACCGGGAATTCTCTTTTGCATATCCCCTTGCGCCATACGGAGTAGCGGTATTTACATATTAAATATAAAAATGCTATCGTTTAAGGTGACTTGGAATATATTTTGACCGGTTTCCGGATATAAAAAACAAGTAATGTTTTGTCAGATTTTTTGGCAGAAAAACCATTGCATTTTATAAAAAGATGCGTTATACTGTACGCGTCTGAAGGAACAGACAATTACTTATGACGAAGAACCGATAATAGAAATTCTGAAAGGAGAATAAAAATGAAAGTATCCAATATTAAAGATGTAGACAAATTTTTTGAAGTAGTAGATAGCTGTAACGGTAAAGTTGAACTTGTAACAGGAGAGGGAGACAGACTGAACCTGAAATCCAAACTGTCCCAGTACGTATCTCTGGCAAACATTTTTTCCGGCGGAGAGATTCCGGAGCTGGAAATCGTTGCATATGAGAAAGAAGATATCGATAAGCTGTTAAACTTTATGATCAACGGCTGATATTATGAAGCAAAAAGCGGGGGCATGACAGGTTCATGTCCCCGTTGTGTGCATATATAAGTGGCTGCGACCAGGGGGTGTTTTTGCTTCCTGGTCAAATGTACGTTGAAAACAAAAACAGAAAAGAGGCAAAATCATGACAAAAATTGATATTATTTCAGGTTTTCTCGGAGCTGGAAAAACAACTCTTATTAAAAAACTTCTGAAAGAAGCTTTCCAGGACGAGCAGGTAGTTCTGATTGAAAATGAATTTGGAGAGATCGGTATTGACGGCGGATTTCTGAAAGAGGCAGGAATTGAGATCCGTGAAATGAATTCAGGCTGTATCTGCTGCTCTCTTGTAGGAGACTTCGGAGCATCTCTGAAAGAAGTGATTGACAAATATCATCCGGACAGAATCCTTATCGAGCCGTCAGGCGTAGGTAAGCTTTCTGACGTGATCCGCGCTGTGCAGGATGTCCAGGAAGAAACTGGTCTTGCGCTGAACAGCTATACAACAGTGGTAGATGCCAAAAAATGCAAAATGTATATGAGAAACTTTGGTGAGTTCTTTAACAACCAGGTAGAGTATGCAGGAGCCATTATCATGAGCAGAACAGACATTGTGGATGAAGAGAAGGCAATGCAGTCCATGGAGCTTCTCCGCAGTCTGAACAAAAAAGCGGCTATCATTACCACACCTATTGAAAATCTGGACGGAAAGAAGCTTCTTGAGGTAATGGAAAATCCGGTATCCCTGGAGCAGGAGATGATGGAAGAAGAGGTATGCCCGGAGTGCGGACATGTACATGAGCACGGTCATCATGACCATGAAGAGCATGAGCATCATCACGAGTGCGGTTGCGGGCATGACCATGAAGAGCATGAGCATCATCACGACCATGAGTGCGGCCGCGGACACGATCATGAAGAGCATGAACATCACCACGACCATGAGTGCGGCTGCGGACACGATCATGAAGAGCATGAGCATCATCACGACCATGAGTGCGGCTGCGGACATCATCATGATCACCACCATCATCATGCAGACGAGGTATTTACAAGCTGGGGACGTGAGACGATTAAGAAGTATTCCAGAGAGAGTCTGGAAAAGATTCTTGCCGTTCTTTCTGAGTCAGAGGAGTATGGCGTGATTCTTCGTGCAAAAGGAATGCTTCCGGCTGAGGACGGAACCTGGATCTATTTCGATATGGTTCCGGAAGAAACAGAGATCCGTGAAGGCGCGCCGGAATATACAGGCCGTCTCTGCGTTATCGGTTCCAAATTAAAAGAGGAAAAACTGGCTGAGATCTTTGGATTATAAGGCAGATCAGGAGGAATAAATGAACGAGATTACAGTACCGATTTATCTGATAACGGGTTTTCTGGAAAGCGGCAAAACCTCTTTCCTGAATTTTACCCTGCAGCAGGATTATTTTTATACAGAAGGAACTACTCTTCTGATTCTCTGTGAAGAAGGGGAAGTGGAATACGATAAGGCTGTTCTGGAAATGAGCAATACCGTAGTGGAGATCATTGAAAAAGAAGAAGACCTTACGACAGACCGCCTTGCTGCCATGAATATTCTGTACCAGCCGGAACGGGTGATCATTGAGTACAACGGCATGTGGCTTGTAAGCAACTTTGAAAAAATGCAGAAGCCGGAGGGCTGGGGCGTGGAGCAGCAGATCACCTGCGTAGATGCCAGCACCTTCCAGATGTATATGGCAAATATGAAATCCATTTTTATGGATATGGTAAGAAACAGCGATATGGTTGTGTTTAACCGCTGCAAAAAAGAGGATCCTCTTGCAACCTACAGAAGAGGGATCAAGGTGGCAAATCAGAGAGCGGAAGTTATTTTTGAGGACGAGGAAGGCGAGCTTGACGATATTTTCCAGGATGAGATGCCTTTTGATGTCAATGCTCCTGTGATCGATATTTTGCCGGAGGATTATGGAATCTGGTTTGTGGACGCTATGGATCATCCGGAAACTTATGTAAATAAAACTGTGAAGTTTAAGGCAAGAGTAATGAAGCCCAGAGGAATGGGAAGTAAATTCTTTGTTCCGGGCCGTACGGCAATGACCTGCTGTGCAGACGATACAACTTTCCTTGGTTATGTGTGCAAAAGCGCTTTTGCGCCGAAGCTTCAGCAGGGTCAGTGGGTAGAAGTCACTGCAAAAGTGGGAATTGAAAACCGTATGGAATATCAGGGAGAGGGAATCGTGCTTTACGCAGATTTTGTAGAGCCATGTGAACCTCTGGAAGAAGAAATGGTATATTTTAATTAAGGAGAGCGGCATGTATTTAGTAGTTGGTCTGGGAAATCCAGGAAGGCAGTATGAAGCCACCCGGCACAACATGGGCTTTGATGTGATCGACCGTCTGGTGGAGGAACACAGGATTCCCCAGGGCGGCGTCAAGTTCAATGCCATGTACGGAAAGGGAATCATCGGGGGAGAGCAGGTACTTCTGATGAAACCACTTTCTTATATGAATTTAAGCGGCGGCCCGGTGCGGGATATGGCAAATTATTTTAAAATTGATTCGGAAACAGAGATGATCGTTATTTATGACGATATTGATCTGGAGCCGGGACAGCTAAGAATCCGCAAGCAGGGAAGCGCAGGCGGACACAACGGGATCAAAGATCTGATCAGACAGCTTGGAACGCAGAAGTTTGTGCGTATCAAGGTGGGCGTAGGAGCCAAGCCTCAGGGCTGGGATCTGGCAGATCATGTACTGGGAAGGTTTTCCACACAGGAGCGCAAACTGGTGGACGAGGCGCAGGAAAGAGCCTGTAAGGCTGTGGAAATGATTCTTTCCAGAGGAACAGATGCGGCAATGAATGAGTTTAACAAAAAGACGGGGGTCGTATGAAAGCATTTTTGCAGCCTCTGCAGAATCTTGCAGAGATGGAACAAATACGGGAACAGGCAAAAGATAACCGTGGCGTCCTGGCTGTCAGCGGCTGTATGGAGTCCCAGAAAGCACATATGATATATGGGCTTTCCGGGCTTTTTCCATGTCATCTGATCATTTCTGAGGACGAGCGCAGCGCAAAGCAGATTTATGAGGACTATCGTTTTTATGACAAAAATGTTTATTATTATCCGGCAAGAGATCTTCTGTTTTTTCAGGCGGATATCCACGGAAATCTGCTGATACGGCAGAGGATGCAGGTGATCCGGGCTCTTCTTACTTCAGAAGAGATCACAGTGGTTACAAGTGTGGACGGATGTATGGACTTTCTCGCTCCTCTGGAGGAAATCCGGAAGCAGCTTCTCTATTTCCGCAATGACAGCCAGCTTGACATTGATAAATTAAAGACTTCTCTTGTAAGCATGGGCTACGAGCGTGTGGGACAGGTTGAGATGCCGGGACAGTTCTCGGTGAGAGGCGGGATCATTGATATTTATTCTCTGACAGAAGAAAATCCCTGGAGAATCGAGCTGTGGGGGGATGAGATCGATTCAATCCGAAGCTTTGATACTCAGAGCCAGAGATCTCTGGAAAATCTGGAAGAGATTACCATTTATCCGGCGGCGGAACAGCAGACAGAAAAAAGCGGTCTGACTTTTCCTGACTATTTTGACCGGGAAAAGACAATGATATTTCTGGACGAGCCGAACCGTCTTTCCGAAAATGCAAAGGCGGTGGAGGAGGAATTCCGTCAGAGCTGCCGCAACCGTCAGGAAAAAGGAGAGCAGAATCTTTCTGAGGGCTGGATGTGTTCCTGGGAAGAGGTCTGCCATAAGCTGAATAAACGCAACTGTGTTTCACTTTCTGCTCTGGAGCCCCAAAAAGCAGGGTGGAACATTACCGGAAAGCACAATCTGACCGTAAAATCCATGAGCTCTTATCAGAGCAGCTTTGAGCTTCTTGTAAAGGATCTTCAGCAGTACAAAAATCAGGGCTATCAGATCATTCTTATGTCAGGCTCCCGCACAAGGGCAGAGCGTCTGGCAAAGGATCTTCAGGATCAGGGGATGAACGCCTTTTATGGACAGGACGGCGAGCGTATCCTCAATCCCGGAGAGATCATGGTGGTTTACGGCCATGCCAGAAAAGGCTTCGAGTATCCTCTTGTAAAGTTTGCGGTTATTACAGAAACTGATATTTTCGGCAAAGAGCAGAAGCCGCGTAAAAAAAAGAAAAACTATAACGGTCAGAGGATCCAGGACTTTTCTGAGCTGTCCATCGGGGATTTTGTTGTCCATGAAAAGCACGGACTTGGAATTTATAAGGGAATTGAAAAGGTTGAGGTAGACAGGATCGTAAAGGATTATATCAAGATCGAGTACCGTGGAGGAAGCAACCTTTATATTCTTGCCACTCAGCTGGACGCTCTTCAGAAATATTCCGGGGCAGAGGCTGCAAGAACTCCAAGGCTGAACAAGCTGGGAGGCCAGGAGTGGAAAAAGACAAAATCAAAAGTAAAGGGCGCTGTTCAGAACATTGCAAAGGAGCTGGTGGAGCTTTATGCAGTGCGTCAGGAAAAAGAAGGCTATGTGTGCGGTCCGGATACAGTGTGGCAGAGAGAGTTTGAGGAAATGTTCCCCTATGAGGAGACAGAGGATCAGCTTGCTGCCATTGAGGATACAAAAAAAGACATGGAAAGCACCAAGATCATGGACCGCCTTGTGTGCGGCGACGTAGGCTACGGAAAGACGGAGGTTGCTCTCCGCGCCGCCTTTAAGGCTGTTCAGGAAAGCCGCCAGGTAATTTACCTTGTGCCAACCACGATCCTTGCACAGCAGGTTTATAATACCTTTGTCCAGAGAATGAAAGAGTTTCCGGTAAGAGTGGATCTCCTGTGCCGGTTCCGCACTGCAGCCCAGCAGCAAAAAACGATCAGTGATCTGAAAAAAGGCCAGGTTGACATTATTGTGGGAACTCACAGAGTCCTTTCAAAGGATGTGGAGTTTAAGAACCTGGGGCTTCTGATCATTGATGAGGAGCAGCGCTTCGGCGTTGTCCACAAGGAAAAGATCAAACAGCTGAAAAAGGATATTGATGTTCTGACTCTGACTGCCACGCCGATTCCAAGAACTCTTCATATGAGCCTGATCGGAATCCGCGACATGAGCGTTCTGGAAGAGCCGCCTATGGATCGTGTCCCCATTCAGACTTATGTTATGGAGTATGATGAGGAAACAGTAAGAGAAGCGGTAAACCGTGAGCTTCGCAGGGGCGGCCAGGTATATTATGTATATAACCGCGTCAATGATATTGCAGAGGTTGCCCTGAGACTGTCCAGACTTCTGCCTGATGCCAGAGTGGATTTTGCCCATGGGCAGATGAGCGAGCGGGAACTGGAAAACGTAATGTTTGCATTTATCAACGGAGACATTGACGTACTGGTTTCCACAACCATTATTGAGACAGGCCTTGATATTTCCAATGTGAATACCATGATCATCCATGATTCAGACCGGTATGGACTTTCTCAGCTTTATCAGCTAAGGGGACGGATCGGAAGGTCAAACAGAACCGCTTATGCTTTTCTTATGTACCGGAAAAACACCATGCTGAAGGAAACTGCAGAAAAAAGGCTTTCTGCCATCCGGGAATATACAGATCTGGGAAGCGGATTTAAGATTGCCATGCGCGACCTTGAGCTTCGTGGCGCAGGAAACCTTCTGGGCGCAGAGCAGCACGGACATATGAATGCAGTTGGCTATGACCTTTACTGCAAGATGCTCAGTGAGGCTGTCAAGGAAGCCAAGGGCATTCATACAATGGAGGACTTTGAAACTACCATTGACCTTACCATAGACGCTTTTATTCCGGATACCTATATCAGCAACGAATATCAGAAGCTGGATATTTATAAGAGAATCGCAGGAATCGAAAGTCAGCAGGATTATGACGATATGCTGGAAGAGCTTCTGGACCGCTTCGGGGAAATGCCGAAGGCAGTGCTGAACCTCCTTGCCATTGCAAGAATGAAGGCTCTGGCCCATCGCTCTTATGTAACAGAGATCAAGCAGCTTGGAAGCGACATGAGGATCACTCTTTACGAAAAAGCGCATATAGATCCGGCAGGAATCCCGGCTCTTATGCAGAAATACAGAAGAGGCCTGCAGTTTAAGGCAGAGCAGGAACCGAAATTTATCTATACACCTCAGGGAAGACCGCTGGAAGCTCTGACAGATTTCCTTACAGAGCTGAACCGCCTGGTGGAGGAGTAGGGAATCTGTGAACAGTAACAGTTTGTGACATCGGAAAGGCAGATCTGAAAATATGTTGAAAATATGGTATAACACAGGAATTGAATATTTGAATGATGCTCCGGCGTACTTTGATAATGTGTATGAAGATGAATGGCTGGAGGATGATCTTGTAAAGGAAATGATCAGAGATGTTGACCATTCAGAAGTTTTAACACCTCATATTATTGAGAGCCCGGTTCTGGGAGCAATTACTCCCAGGGAATTATCAGGAGGAGTTAAAGTTCTGATTCTGATGCTGAAGGATGACTCCTTCATTTACAATATGTCTAATTGTGGCAATAATTGTGCAAAGTGGGTCTTAAAGATTGCAGAGAAAAAAGATTTGACTGTTTTTTTAAGACATATTATGAGGTTTGAAGGAGAGTTTGAGATTCAGATTATGAATACAGGCAGGATTGTCCATAACAGAAGTGAATATGTAAGAGGACTCCTTGAAGCGGAGGGAATGCTGGATGAATGGTAGTTATCACTTTTGCGCTAAAAGCAGGAAAGCCATTTTTGATTTTACTATAAAAAGAAATATTACTGTAATTAAAGGAGACAGTGCTACAGGAAAAACTACTCTTCTTCACATTCTTTATGAATATCTGAGAGTGGGAAGAGAATCAGGATACTCAGTGTCTGCAGATGTTGATTATTATGTTTATCTTAGACGTGAGGTTGGACGTGACTGGCAGGATGACCTGTTTCCTTTAAAAAACACAGTGATTTTTATTGAGGAAAATAACAATTTTGTGTTTGGAAAAGAGTTTGCCGATTTTGTAAAGCATTCAGGGAACTATTTTGTAATAGTTACAAGAGCTCCTATTACTGTGCTTCCTTACAGTATTCATGAGATTTATGAAATTATAACAGATGGAAAAAGGACTGATATAAAGGAATCCTATCATGAGCTAAAGGAACTGTACAGTAATTATCCGGAAGCAGGAAACAATCTTTTAAAAAATATTGTGACCGAGGATAGTAATTCAGGATACCAATTTTTCTCGAAGGTTTTTAAGGAAAGGCAGGTTATCAGTGCAAATGGTAATGGCAATATAATCAATACCGTCCGCAGAATGGGAGAAGGAGATATTCTTGTTATTGCAGACGGAGCAGCATTTGGAGCTATGATAGAAAAATGTCTGGAGTTTTTCGGCTCTGAGGATAACAGAAGAATTACAGGATGGTTTCCGGAGGAGATTAGAAAGGGAATCTGTGCAAAATGTGTGAAAAATCATGGAATTTTGTGATTCTCCTTGCTCTCAGGGTGAAAAAAGATTATACTTGTAGCAATGAAGTCAGGCTACAATGGAGGAAAATATGAAAGAAAGATCAAAACGAGCAGCCGTTGCCGTGCTTGCAGGCGTAATGACTATGGGAATGCTTGCCGGCTGCGGTGAAAAGAAATTAGATGGAACTCAGACAGTTGCCACAGTAAACGAAACCGATATTCCCATGGGAGTATTAAGCATTATGGTCCGTCAGAGTCAGGCTCAGGCGGAAGCAATGTACGCAAGCCTTATGGGCGGACAGGGCGGATATTCTATCTGGGAATCTGAGGCAGAAGAAGGCGGAACCTACGGAGAACAGGCAGTTAAGGATTCTCTGAAGGATCTGGAGACTCTGTATCTTCTGAAAGAAAAGGCAGCTGATTACAAGGTTGAAGTAACTGAGGACGATCAGAAAGCCATTGCAGAGGCTGCATCACAGTTTATGAAAGCCAACAGCAAGGAGACTATCGAGACTCTTTCTGTTACAGAGGATCAGATAAAAACATATCTGGAGCTGCGTACCTATCAGATGAGAATGCACGATGCCATTATAGCTGAAGTGGACACAGAGATCCCGGATGAGGAAGCCCAGCAGTCATCCTTTACCTATGTAAGCATCAGCACTGCCGATCTGGAAGAAAAAGACATTGAGGCGAAAAAGAAAGACGCTGAGAAAATCCTTGATGAAATGAAAAAGGATCCGGAAGCTGATTTTGACGAAACAGTAAAAGCTGTCAGTGAGGACTACAATGCTCTGGAAGGAACCTTTGATACAAACGAAAAGAAAGAGGATAAGGAAGAAGGCGAAGCTGATCTCACATCCTCCGGCTACCCGGAAGAGGTTATTTCCGTGCTGAGAACTCTCAAAGACGGAGAGCTTGCTCAGGATGTAATTGAAACAGACACTGCTTTTTATGTTGTAAGACTGAACAAAGTAAATGATCCGGAAGCTACTGAGAATAAAAAAACGTCCATTCTTGATGAGAAACAGACTGAATTCTATACAGAAACAACAGATAAATGGTTAGAAGAAGCTGAGATCACAGAGGATAAAAAGGTTCTGAAAACTCTGGAACTGAAGGACAACCATAAATTTGTGATCGGTACAACTGCCGAGCCTTCAGAAACACCGGAAGCAGAAGATGCTTCTGAGGAAACCCCGGCAGAGGATCAGGTTCTTGAGCCTGCGGAAGAAGAAACTGAGGAAATCGCAGAGGAACCAACAGAAGCGCCGGAAAGTGACGCAGAGGAAACTGAAACAGAGAAAGCTGAAGAAGAGGGGACAGAAGATACTGTAAAGACAACAGTTACTCCTGAGCCAACTGAAGAGGCAGAAAAGTAACACGATTTTAGAAAAAGGATATCACGATTGGCAGACAGCCTTTTGTGATATCCTTTTTTACGGAGAAAATTAATGAAGAGTAGGGTCTTCTTTAAAAGACACATGGATTCCGTTAATCTCCACATCCCCTTCCATGGGGATCACAAGACATTTTCTGCCGTCAATGATCTTTGTTTCCACAAGCTCTGCACGGTCCGGGTCCACATGGATCACCACATCAGGGGTTTTGATCTCCATCCGCCGGGTGTTGGTAATATTGGAAGCCATGAGAGATGCATTTTCTCCGGCAGTGGCCTCATAGCAGGAATCAAAGGCTTCCAGCTTTTCATCTTCCACACCACATTCCTCAAAGAGCCGCTTCACTTCCGGCTTTGTCAGTACAGCCGGTTCCGGAGCATCCTTTTGTGTTTCTACCCACTCATTTAATTTTTCATGGATATTTATAACTGTGTCATAGGCGCAGTCTTCGCCAAGGGTCTCCTCTACAAGGGCATTAAAGGAATCCCGCTGGCCTCCTGCAGACAGAGGAGTAACGCAGCCGAAAAGCTCGTCCACAAAGGTACTTCTCAGCTGTTCTGCATTTTTTGAATAATAGAGAAGCCCGTGGATATCTGTACTTCTGTCATTAAATACAGGAAACAGAAAGCCAAGATCAGGCATTTCCACGATCCAGTCCCGGATGCGGTCCTCGATATTGTTTGTTTCCGCATTGTAGCAAAGTCCTGCCTTGGAAAGTTTTACCGGACAGATGCTGCAGAGAATATGGTCGTAGATCTCGTCAGAGGCATCAAACATTTCCATGCCGTCAGAGGACTTGCCGGGAATATCGTAAACTGCATGGATCAATATAATGTAGTAGTTTTCCCCATAATCGTAGAACTGGATGATCTTATCATAAAATTCCTCCAGAAGTGCAGGATCCTGAAGCTTGCTTCCCCGGAGCTTCAGAAGGAATTCCTGGGTTCCTCCTTCTTTTTCCTGTTCCAGGGGAAATTCCATATTGATCAGATTTTTTCCGATGGTGCCGGAAAGAGTTTTTTTGAAAATTTCAAAGTATTTAAAAGCTTCCTCTTCAGAAAGAGAAAGGAAAGCTTCTTTCAGCTCTGTTTTTTTGTTTTTTTCCCCGTCTACATAACAGCCGCAGATACGGGTGATACAGCAGCAGTCAGGGGTAAACTGTTTTTTTATTTCAGATATTTCTTTTTTGTTCATAGGCTGGGAATCTCCTTTGTATGTGTGTATTCAGGTTGGTATCTTGTGCCCGGTAACGTAGCCAGAACTTTACACCAGGGCGTGTTTTGTGTTTGTTGACACCATTCACAGTTCTGTATGATAAAAGTTTTTCAGAAAAATGTAAGCAGCCGCTACAGAAATAGAAACGGCTGCAAATACAGTATCATGATAAAGACAGATGTCTTCTGTTCTTTCTGTTTTAATATAACACACGGGTTTTTCTTCTGCAAGTAATTTACCGGGACAGGAAGCTTTTGTCCCCATGTCCTGGAAAAGGCGGAATTTACTCTTGCAGTCCGGAATACCAAAATCCCGGGAACGCTAAAAAACATATGTATTTTTGACAGCAATACTGTTAAAATAAAGATACCGGGAAACAAAGTTCCGGGTGCTTTGAGGGAGGAAAATGAAATGAAACGTAAGATACTGGCAGCGGTGTTCTTGACGGTGACGGCTACATCAGCATTTACAGGAACAGATCTGATTCTGGCTGCAGAGAAAACGGAAGAGACCGCTGTGCAAAAGCCGGATATGGAGGGCATAGATACAGAAAATACAAAGATCGGGATTTCCATTTATCAGTTTGAAGATACCTTTATGACTTTGTATCGGACAGAGCTTGTACGTTATCTGACAGAAGAACTGGGCTTTAAAGAAGAAAATATCCTGATTGAAGATGGAAAAAATGACCAGGACAGGCAGACAGAGCAGGTGGAAGGATTTATTGAAGATCAGGCAGATGTGATGATCCTGAATCTGGTGCACGCATCTGCGGCTCCACAGATCACAGAGCTTTGCAGTGAAGAGGGAATTCCCGTTGTTTATATAAACCGTCAGCCGGATTCTCTGGAAATGGAAAGATGGGAGCAGGAAGGAATCCAGGCCGCTTATATTGGCGCAGATGCAAGGCAGTCCGGTATTTTTCAGGGAGAGGAAATTGCGGTAACAGAGAATCAGGGCGATATTAACGGCGATGGAGAAGTCTCCTATATTATGATACAGGGGGAGCCGGAAAATATAGATACTCAATACAGAACAGCGTATTCTGTTAAGGCTCTGGAAGAAGCAGGAGTGGAAACCAGGGAGCTTCTGGCTCAGACAGGAGACTGGAGCCAGTCACAGGGACAGAAGATCATGGAGGAAGCCCTTGACGAGTTTGGAAATGATATAGAAGTGGTATTCTGCAATAACGACGCTATGGCTCTGGGCGCATTAGAAGCAATCCGGGAGGCAGACAGAACAGTAGGAGAGGATATTTACCTGACAGGGGTGGATGCCCTGGAAGAAGCAGTTCAGAGCGTTGTTGACGGAGAATTTACAGGCACGGTTTTTAATGACTATTTCAGCCAGTCCTACGGGGCGGCAGAGCTTGCTGTTAAGTTTCTGAAGGGCGAGGAAACAGAGCCTGTTACTCTGATTGATTACATAAAGGTGACACAGGAGAATGCAGAAGAGATTCTGGAACTTGTTAATTCATAATGCAATTAGGTGAAAAAGAGGAGAATATGAAAAAAAACGATATTTTATTGAAACCCGTTGAAAAGGATTCTCTTTATCTTAAAATTTCGGATGCTGTTTACAGTTACATAAAAATGAATAATCTGCAGCCGGATGATAAGCTTCCCTCTGAACGGGATATGGCGGCAATGCTTCAGACAAGCCGTAATTCTGTGAGAGAGGGTCTGCGTATTCTGGAAGACAGAGGACTTATTTATGTAAAAACAGGAAGTGGAGTTTTTGTAAAGGATCCGTATGGAGAACACAGCGCCATTTCTGTCCGTTTAACAGAATGTACCACAGAAGAGCTTCAGGAACTTCAGACGATTCTGGATCATCAGGCGGTTCTGAATGCAATCAGCAGAGGAACCAGGGAAGAAAAAGAAAAGCTCGTTTCTATTGCGTCTGAGCTTATGGAAAAGTATTCCCGAAATATCTACAGCCACACGCTGGATTACAGCTTTCATACAGAGCTTTATGAAATGGGAAGAAATAAGGCTGTGCATCAGGTGATCCAGGGAATCCGTGACAGGCGTTTTGTACAGCGGGAGAATGCTGATGGTGAAAATGATTCTGTGTGGCTTGCAACGATCCCGCAGCATTTTCAGCTTGCAGAAGCGATTTTTAATTCTAATTCTGCGGCGGCTCTGGCAGCTGTTGATGAAATCCTGGAGCATGGATTTAGTCTGATCGATCATTCCAGACAGAAATAGTTGGACAGGAGTACTATATAGGAAGTGTGCTGGTTTTAGACAGAATCGTTTACCGGAACAGATTCTGGAAAAACAGCAGGTTATAAAAACAGACAGGAACCTATTTGATATCAATGTCGGTTCCTGTCTGTTTATTTTATAATTCTTTTCCTGTCAGTTCCACATATTCGTCGTAGTTATCTCCGCCTTTTTTAATTTTGGCAATACCAAATCCGGTGAAGCCCCAGATAATGGCAAAAATAACACCTGTGTAACACAGACATGCCCATGGAGCATACTGCGCGGTAGGAACTCCCAGAGTGGAGGTCATGTAAACGCCTGCCAGTGACCAGGGAACCAGCGGTTCCACAACGGTGATACTGTCTTCCAGTGTACGGGAAAGATTCTTTGTTTCAAGACCACGTTTAATATATTCTTCCCGGAACAGTCCTCCGATCATCAGGAAGGTAACAGAGGCCTCTCCGATTACAGTGATAATGATCACGCCCAGAAGAGCAGTAACAGTAATAAGCTGTCCGGTACCATGAATGTGCTTCATGATGTGGCTGAGGATCACATCCAGACATCCGGAAACAGTAAGCGCTCCGATAAATCCAAAAGCACAGAATGCCATCAGCGCTGTGTTCATCATGGAAGCCATACCGCCTCTCTGGAGAAGGTTTGGAACTTCTTGGACAATTCCTGCAAGATTCAGAGACGGATCTGTAAACATTTCCATTTTGAATCCACTTACCATACTTGTTGCGCAGGTCTGGAAGGAAAAATCCTGAACTGTCATTGCGATCACTACTGCTACGGCAGAGGAGATCATCATAACAGGAATGGTAGGCTTCTTTAAGAGGGAGCCTGCAACAACAATTACAGGCGGTACAAGCAGCAGAAGGCCTACCGGCATACTCAGGTCAAAAAGCTCTGCCAAGTGGTGATGATAGAGTCAACCTGTGAGATTTCTCCGCTTCCGGCAAAAGAAATTCCGGCAATCACATAAACCACGCAGCTGATGACAAAACCGGGGATTGTTGTGTAGAACATATGCCCGATGTGTTTATAAAGGTTTGTTCCGCTGGCAATGGCGGACATATTGGTGCTGTCGGAGAGCGGAGACATTTTATCTCCAAAATAAGCGCCTGCAACAATGGCGCCTGCTACTGCCGGAAGAGGAGCGCCCATGCCGGCAGCCACGCTCATGAGAGCTGCTCCTACAGTTCCGGCAGCGCCCCAGGAGGTTCCTGTGCTGACAGAAAGAATCACTGTCACAAGGAAAGAGGTTACAATGATAAATTTCGGATTAATGATCTGAAGTCCGATATAAACCAGGAACGGGATAGTTCCGCTGACGATCCACGCGCCGATCATCAGTCCTACAGTGATCAGAATCATGATAGCAGGAAAAGCCTTTGCCAGCTTATCTACAATTTCATTTTCCACATCCTTCCAGGTATACCCCAGAAAGAGACATAAAACAATGGTAAAAGCCGCACAGATAAGAAGTAAGATCTTAATATCTATGCTGAAAATAATTAACCCCAAAAACAATACTACAAACATGAACGCCAGCGGCAGAAGCGCAAGTCCGAGCCCCGGTGTTTTTTTAGTTTTTCCGTTGGTATTCTCTCCCATAATTAAGTCCTCTCAATCAGATTTTATCAAGAGCCTGTGAAAGATCTGCGATCAGATTTTCAGCTCCCTCCAGTCCACAGTGAAGTCTTACAATGCTTCTGTTCAGGTTATGAAAAGCCTGTTCTTCTTCACTCCAGTTATAAGTATAGGCAATAGCAAGACTTTCAAAGCCACCCCAGGAACAGCCGCGCTCAAAGATCTTCAGACTGTCTACAAATCTTGCGGTATCCTCTGCGGAGCCGTCAATTTCAATACTCATCAGACCGCATTCTCCTTTTTGCTGCTTACGTGCAAGCTCATATTGAGGATGAGATTTTAATCCTGTATAGTATACATGTTTTACCTTTGGATGATTTTCCAGGAATTCAGCTACTTTCATAGCAGTTTCATAATGTCTCTGCATTCTCACATCCAGGGTACGCAGACCGCGGATTGCAAGCCATGCTTCCATAGGTCCCAGTACACCTCCGAACCAATCTCTCTGAACCATGATTTTTTTCATGAATTCATCGTCCCTGGAGATCAGAACTCCGCCGATCAGATCGCTGTGTCCCCCGATATATTTTGTCATAGTGTGCATAACAATATCGATTCCCATATCAAGAGGCTTCTGAAAAACAGGAGTGGAATAGGTGTTGTCGATATAGGTTTTAATGCCGTGTGCATGAGCAAGCTTTGCAACTCCCTCAAGATCTACAACTGAAAAAATAAGGGTAGACGGGCTTTCCAGAATGATCAGATCTGTTTCCGGACGGATTGCATTTTCAAAATCTTTCAGATCAGTTCCGTCAACATAGGTTACGCTGATCTCCATTTTTTCTTTCAGGAAATCATTGAGAAGATGCTGTACAGGTCCGTAGCTTGCCTTCATACAGATCACATGGCTTCCGGTTTTGCATACAGCGAGGATTGCCGCGGCGCAGGCAGCCATTCCTGCAGAAAAAACAACGGCTCTGGTTCCGTGTTCCAGCGCGGCAAGCTTCTTTTCAAGAATAGTTACGGTTGGATTAGACGCCCTTCCGTAGTAATACTCATCTTTGAAAATGTCCACAGAGAAGTAATCCTCCACAGAATCAAATACATGAAGGGAGTTCATAAAAATCGGCGGTGTCACAGATTTCATGTATTTGGAGGGATCTTCTCCAAGATGAGTCATTGCCAGTAAATCCTGGTTATCTGTCATTGTGCTTCCTCCTTTGGTACAATGGTTCATTGGTTGAACCAATTTATAAGCATATTATGGACTTTGTTCAATTTTTTGTCAATATTTGAAAAAAATATTTTTGATTTTTGTAAAAAAGATACAAAAACCAATGATAAAATTTGTGCGTTTTTAAGGTGAAGGAATCCAGGAAGAGATTTTGCCGCACTCAAAAATCCGTTTATAAAACAGGCTTACCATGGTATAATATTTTTATAATGTGGAGGAAATTTTATGGAATTATATAATGTTTTGCTGGTGGATGATGAGGCTGACGTTCTTCAGGCAATGAAGAAAAAAATCGACTGGGAAGCGCTGGGATTCTGTCTGGCGGGAACCGCAGAAAATGGTCAGGAAGCCCTGGAAATGGCAGAGCAGCTTCATATAGATGTGGTTATGACAGATATTAAAATGCCTTATATGGACGGACTTACTTTGTGCAAAAATCTGAAGCAGAGCTACCGGAATATGAAAGTGATCATTTATTCCGGGTTTGATGATTTCGAGTTTGCCAGAGAAGCGGTTCACCTGGAAGCAGAAGAATATCTTCTGAAGCCGATCAGCGCAGGAGATATGGAGGCTGCGTTTTCAAAAGTCCGGAAAAAGCTGGATCAGGAGTATGATGAATACAGGAATCTGAACAGGCTGTCAGAGTATTATCGAAAAAGTCTTCCTGCCATGCGGGAGCAGCTTGTTATGGGGATCCTGGAAGGACGGATTGCAGGAGAACGGGCCAGAGCTATGATGGAAACCTATGAAATATGTCTGGATTCTCCTTTTTATGTGGTAGCTGCACTGTATATGGATGTAAATCCAAGAGAAGAGCAGCCGCAGCCGGCACAGCTGTTTACGCTGTCCTTAAAGGATATGGTTCAGGATTATCTGAAGAACAGAACCCGGTTTTTCAGTACGGCTTTTCTGGATCAGGTAATTGTTATTTTTATGCTGGATGAAAGAGAAGAAATCGATCAGGTTCTCTATCATCTGGACCAGATCTGCAAAATGGGCTTCCGTGTTCTGAAGTCATCTGTGACAGCTGCTGTGGGACAGATCTGCGCCAATACAGACGCTCTGCATACTTCTTATGAAGAGGCAGTAAACGCCATGGAATACAGAAGTATTCTGGGAAGCGGCCAGGTGCTTTATATCAATGATATTGAGCCCTGCTCGGAAGAAAATATCCTTGTCACAGAGCATGAGTTTCAGAACCTGGTTCATGCAGTGAAGCTGGGAAACAGGGACGAAACAAATGCAGCCATTGCTCAGATTATGGACAGTATCCGGAAGGAACCGATCTCTCCGGGACAGTATCAGCTTCTTTTTATGGAACTTTTGTCTGAGCTTATGAAGATCGGGCGCGCGTATAAACTTCATCCCAATCAGATTTTCGGGGAACATGCAGGCTCATGGCAGGAGCTTTACAGGATGGTAACAGTGGATGAACTGGAGGGATGGCTTCAGGAAGTGTGCACCAATCTGCGGCATGTCCTCAGGCATGAAAGGCGGGATTCGGCAGCAAGACTTACGGAGCAGGCAAAGGCATATATTGAGGAACATTATAAAGAAAGCGACCTTTCGGCGGACAGTCTGTGCCGTTGTCTGAATGTAAGCGCAGCTTATTTTTCTACGATATTTAAAAGAGAAGTGGGCATGAGCTTTGTTGCTTATCTGACAAAGATACGCCTGGAACATGCGCTGGAGCTTCTTCGTACAACAGAGGATAAAACATATATCATTGCGTCCAGAGTGGGGTATATGGAGCCCAATTATTTCAGCTATGTATTTAAAAAGCAGTATGGAATTTCCCCGTCAAAATACAGGGCAGAAATGTGCGAAAAGGAGAAAAATACAGATTAAGGTCAAAAGAGTTATCAGCTTATGAAGTACATAAAAAATAAATGGAATCAGCTTGTTGGCTATATAAAACGCCGGGATCTGCAGTTTGTGATCTCAGCTTCTTTTACCCTGGTCGCTCTCATAGGAATGGTATTTATTGGCGTTTTTCTTTATCAGAGTTATGGCAGAGCAGCAAAGGAAATGATGCTGAATGATACCCGTCAGCTTGTAAATCAGGTTGAGATCAATCTGAATAATTATCTCCGGAGCATGATGCGTATTTCTGACGCCATGTACTATAATGTGATCAAAAAAGTAGACATGAGCAAAGACGATATTTCTCATGAACTGAACCTTCTTTATGAGGTAAATAAAGACAGTCTTGTAAGCATTGCATGTTTTTCGGAGAATGGTGAGCTGCTGGGGGCAGTGCCTGTGGGAAACGTAAAAAATAATGTAGATGTCACACAGCAGAGCTGGTTTACCAGCGCCCAGAATAAAATGGAGAATCTTCATTTTTCAGAGCTTCATGTGCAGAATATTTTTGAAAACAGCAATGGACGCTATTATTGGGTAGTGTCTTTAAGCAGGGGAGTTGAGCTTACCACAGAAGGCAAAATATCCGGTGGGATTCTGCTGGTTGACATGAATTTCAGCGGAATACGTCAGCTTTTTACAGAGATCAACAGCCAGGATATGGGGTATGTTTATCTTATTAACAGTGATGGTGAGATTATTTATCATCCCAAACAGAACCTTATTTTTTCCAATATGTTGAAAGAAAATAATAAAGTAGCCAGTCACTATGAGGACGGTGTATATGAAGAAAGGTTTCTGGGCGAAGACCGGACAGTTGTGGTAAAAACCGTAGGCTATACCGGCTGGAAAATTGTCAGCGTGACACCCACAGACAGGCTGTTTAAGGATTTTAACAGAACGGAAATTATGGCTGTGATCATTATTATCCTGGCTGTATGTCTGATGATATTTGCCAATCGGTTTGTGGCTGTACGAATTGTCAAACCTCTGAAAAAACTGGAAAATTCTCTGAAAGCTATCGGGGTGGATCAGAAACCTGAAATTTATATTGGAGGTTCTTCGGAAATTCAGCATCTGGGAAAGACCATCCGTTCTATGGTAGATCAGCTGCGGAAACTGACGGATGATATTGTAAAGGAGCAGGAAGAAAAGCGAAAAAGCGAGTTGGATGCCCTTCAGTCTCAGATCAATCCTCATTTTCTTTATAATACCCTGGATTCTATTATGTGGATGATAGAAAGCGAACGCTATCAGGACGCTGTATTTATGGTTCATGCTCTTGGAAAGCTGTTCCGGATCAGCCTTTCCAGAGGAAGAAATATCATTACAGTAGGGGAAGAACTGCAGCATGCAGGAAGCTATCTGGATATCCAGAAGTACAGATATAAGAACAAATTCACTTCCTTTTTTGAGGTTGAAGAAGGGATTGAAAAGTACAGAACAATTAAGCTGATCATTCAGCCGCTGATCGAAAATGCAATCTATTATGGTATGGAATATATGGACGGCGAGGGAGAAATTTATATCAGGGCTTATACAAAGGATCAGGAGCTTTTTATAGAAGTTGAGGATAATGGTCCGGGAATGCCGGAAGAGCAGGTGGCCGGACTTCTGACAGAGGAATCTGAAACCCGGAGCAGAGGATCGGGCATAGGGCTGAAAAATGTACATCAGCGTATTCAGCTTTATTTTGGAACAGAGTACGGACTGGAAATTGAAAGTGAGCCGGATGAAGGAACAACCGTGCGTATTCATCTTCCCGAAACAGAAGAGGCTTCCAGTGTGGAGAAGGGGGACAGACAATGAAAAAGAAACGGTTTCAGTGGAAAAGTCTGGCGCTCCTTTTGGCTGCTGTGACCGCGCTGGGCGGCCTGTATTACTACGGGGTTTTTGCCCGGAAAAAAGAGTCTTCGGATGTTTATTCAGTGATTCTTTATCAGAATACAGAGGATGAATGGGGAACTCTTATTCAGGGAATCATGCAGGCAGAAGAAGATCTGAACGTAGATGTAAATTATATTTATCTTTCAGAAAATGATACGGCAGAAGATCAGATAAAGGAAGTAAATAAGGAGATCCGCGGAAAAAGTTCAGGTATTTTAATGGCTGCTGTAAACAGCCGGGAGATTCAGGAAGTCCTGGAAAATATGATGATTTCTATTCCGATTATTTTTGTGGAAACAGGCGCAGGAGATTCTTTTCCTGTGATCCGGTCTGATGATTATGCTATGGGAAAGGCCTTGGGGGAGGCTGTTCTTCAGGATATGGAACAGACAGGAAACCCCAGGAAGGTAACGATCATAACAGAAAATATGCAGAGGGACAGTGTGAGCCTGCGCTATAAAGGCCTGAAAGATACACTGGAGCAGGCAGAACAGAGTGTGCTGATAAGCAGTCTTGGCGGAGAGTTCAGCGCCAGTCTTTTTGACCAGATTTCCTATCTGGTAACTCTGGATAAAAGTACAACAGAACGGGCAGCTGCATTGTGGAAAGAGAGCAGTCAGACCCGGGGGGAAAATAGAAATATCTGCAGGATATATGGGACAGGAAACACTGCTCAGACGGTAAATGCTCTGGATAACGAAGATATTTCCATGCTGGTTTATCAAAATGAATTTAACATGGGATATCAGGGGCTTACCTGCCTGGTAGAAAATAAGAAAAAAGAGTGGATAGAGAAAAATACCAGCATCAGATACAGAACAGTAACAAAGAAATCTCTGTATGAAGATGAAAATGAACGTTTGCTGTTCTCGGATATCTGATCCGTAGGAGGAAGGGAAAGTGAACAGGGAAAAAAGAACATGGGTCCTGGCAGGAATATGCTGTATGACAGTAGTTTTCAGCGGATGTTCGGGCAGCAAAAAGACTGCGGAAATACAGCCGCAGAGCATAAAGATCGGTGTCAGTGTGTACGATCAATATGATACATTTATGTCAGAAATCATTTCCCAGCTTCAGTCATATGCCAGAGAAAAGGAAAAGGACTGGGGAATTTCCATTACTTTGAATATTCAGAATGCAGATCAGAGTCAGTTTACTCAAAATGATCAAATGGAAAATTTTATTGAAGAAGGATGTGATCTTGCATGCATTAATCTGGTTGACAGAACGGACGCTTCCATCATTATTGAAAAAGCAAAAAGTAATCATGTTCCAGTGATATTTTTTAACAGAGAGCTGGTGGAAGAAGATCTGGAACGCTGGGAGGAGCTTTATTATGTAGGGGCAGATGCTTTTGAATCCGGGCAGCTTCAGGGAGAAATCCTGGTAGAACAATGCGAACAGGATTTTGTATCTATTGACACAAACGGGGACGGCATTCTTCAATATGTGATGCTGGAAGGCGAGGCAGGACATAATGATTCCATGGTACGCAGTATGTCTGTAATCAATAAAATTACAGAAAGCGGATACACAGTAGAAAAGCTTGATGATGAGATTGCCAACTGGAACAGGGATCAGGCATCCACTAAAATGACACCGTTTCTTAATTCTTATGGATCTGAAATTGAAGTGATACTTGCCAATAACGACGATATGGCGCTAGGGGCTGCCGATGCTCTTAAGGCCCGGGGAATGGACAGTCAGTCAGACGACTGGCCGGTGATTTTGGGAGTTGACGGAACAGATGTAGGGCTGAAGGCCGTAGAAAAGGGAGAGCTTCTTGGCACTGTTCTGAATGATGCAAAAGGACAGGCCCGGGGAATGCTGGAGCTGGCGGGCTCTCTTATTCTGAAAAAGGATCTCAGTCCTGAATATACGCTTCAGGATGGAAAATATATTCGTCTTCCCTATCAGAAAGTAACGGCTGAGAATGTAAGTGAGATACAGAGCCGCCAGTCAGAATAAGGTATATAAAAACCGGGGTCTGAAAGACCCCGGAGAATAAAGAGAAGATGAAAGCATCAGCCTTCAATTGAAATATAGCCGGTGTTTTCTATTTTTTTCGGCGCTTTCTTTGGTACAGAAAGCCTCAGGATGCCGTCCTCATATTTGGCATGGATATCTTCCTGGGCAACATCCTCTCCTACAAAGAAGCTTCTGCTCATAGTGCCTGCATAACGCTCTCTGCGGATGTAATTGCCCTGTTTATCCTGCTGGTCTTTGTCAAGACCTTTGGCAGCGGATAAGGTAAGATAGCCGTCTTTCAGCTGAACTTTGATTTCATCTTTTTTAAAGCCTGGCAGATCAACATCAAGTTCATAGCTGTCGTCTTTTTCACGGATGTCTGTTTTCATCATGTTCTGAGCATGTTTTCCATATAATGGATTTTTCTTTCCCCAGAAGTTGTCATTGAATCCAAAGTTCATCCAGTCATCATCAAATAAGTTTTCTCCAAAAATACTAGGCATTAACATAAGTCATCTCTCCTTTTTTTATTATCTATGTTAATATGTGTTATTACGGAACCGGGAGGTTTCAGGAAATTAAAGATGCAGGTTTTGTATCTTTTTATTTCCTTTCCTTTGTTCTATATGTAATATAACACTTATTGTTAGCAGAGTCAAGAGGTGAGTGCTAATATTTTTGTTATTTTTTTGCAAACCCTTTAAAATCAATGGTTTGCAGTATCTTATTTCTTTTGAAATTGTGATTTTTTCTGTTTTGACACCAATTTGACACCAATTTTTCTTTTTGTGGTGTCAAGCATTTAACACCATACTATCTAGTCTTGCAATCTCATTTTCAATCCTTGTCAGCTCTCCAATATGGTTGTACACTTCCATTGTTACATCTATATGAGCGTGTCCCATAATATATTGAAGAACTTTTACGTCCATACGGCACTCTGCCATTCTGGTACAAGCTGTGTGACGCATTACATGAGCTGAAAACTTTGGTAACAGCTCTGCTTTCCTATGCTCTTTTTTTGCTCTCTCTACTTCGGTTTTGTTATATGCGTCTACAATGTTATATAAAACACTATTTACGCCATTCGGCATAAGCGGTCTGCCCGATTTCGCTGTAAAGACAAACCCCGAATACCCGTCCACCTCAATGCTCTTATCCTTTGCAAGCATGAAATTGATTTTACTTTGTTCCTCAAAGGCTTTTGCAACTTCTTGTGTCATAGGTATAATACGAATACCCGACTCCGTTTTTGGTGTTGAGATATGGAACTTGCAACCATCGCCTAAATTCTTATATATGAGCTGGTGGTCTACATTAACCGTTTTTGCCTTGATGTTTATATCTTTCCATGTAAGACCAATCAACTCCCCACACCTTAACCCCGTACCAATCATTATGGTAAACATGGGATAATATGTGTTATAGACATTGCTCTGTTTTACAAACTCCATAAACTTTTCTTGTTGAGAAACAGTTAAGGCTTCTTTTTCCTCTGCTGGTTTTCCATAATCGCTAATGGAACTCTTTGCAGGGTTCTTTCGGATAATATCATCATCAACAGCCATTTCTAATGCAGGATAAAGCAGGTTGTGAATATACTTGATTGTAGAATAAGCATATCCAGCTTTGGAAAGTTTCGCATAATACGCTTTGATATGTGAGGGTAAAAGCTGAACAACTTTAATATTTCCAATCTCGTCTTTTACTCTGTTTTCCCAAGCACGAACATAACTAACTCTTGTAGTATCAGCCAGCTCACGAGTTGCCATATAACGCTCAAATAACGTGTTGAGCGTCATTTTTTTGATTGCTCCGTCTGTCAGTATGTTATCTTCCATATCTTTTGCAATCTGCTTCTCTTTCTCCCGAAGCTCTGGTAAATCTTGTGCATAGACTGTCAATCTCTTGCCTGTTCTTACATCTGTATAACGATAACTGTATCTTCCGTCATTACGCCAGTTTTCGCCCTCTCTTAATTTTCTTCCTTTTGGGTCTTTTCTACTAATTGCCATGAGAACCATTCCTTTCTGAAAAAGCCTCTTTTCTTGTTCTCACAGCGTGCTTTGTCCTTTCTTATTATACTACACACGCCAGAGAACATAAATAGAAAATCGCTCTATTCTTCCAAATATAGCAAGTATTTCTTAACCTTTTCTATGGAATAAAGAACCCTGCGACCTATCACAATTTTTGCTCCTGCCTGTTCTCCTATTTTTCTTGCAGTAGCACGACCACAAGATAACATAGCAGACAGTCCCTCTATATCAACAGCAATCGGCTGTTCCGTTGCTCTTATCTTCGTTTTATTCATATTCCAACACCTTACCTCGCTGGAACATTACATCATTTAACACATCAGTATCATTAGTCATAATGTAACACCCCCTTTACTGTGTGTCTATTTTATAAGTTACATAAGCAGGCAGACGGCTTTGGAAAGCTCCGTTAGTATCTCAACAATTCCCATTCTTGTGGGCAGAACCGCACCATGCGGACGTATCATTATTCTGTGAGGATAGGTCGTGGCAAAACGACTTTTCCAATAGTCGCTCTCGGATCACTGCGTGGGTCGCTCGCTTTCTTTTGAAAAGGTTATGGCGTACAGTCCCCGTGGCTCACTATCTCACAAACGTATCTGTCTGCTTTATTCAGTTGTCAAAGAACTATCGGCTATCCAGCCTATTAAAATCAATTTTTAAATTTGATTTTAATAGAATGGCAAGTGAAGTGGCAGGAAAGGGGGACGTGCCAGACTTCACTTGTATGTATTACATCACTACAATTTCAAAATTCATCAGCATATCAAGTAACGCTATCTGAACTCTGTTTTTTAATTCAGCGTCCACCACCATGCAGACATTACCGTATTCGTCATACAATTTACGCAGGCACAGTTTGGAAATGTAGCCGTCATAAAATTTCATAACTGTTTCAATCGCTTCTGGGTCGCCCTCTGTTGCTGATAAAATAATCTCAAAAGGCAGATGTTCATATTTTTTCATTTGCGTTCCTCCATAATTTTTCTCATTGCTTCAAGTGTTTTTGTTCTGTGATACTGGACGTTAGAACGGGGAATTTTAATAAATTCGCTGATTTCACTGTCCGACATATCCATAAAGTAGGACAACAAAATAATGTTGCGTTTCTTCTCTGTCAATGTTTTAAGGGCTTCGCTTAACTGGTCGTCCTCAATCCATACTTCAATGCCTAAGATGTTAAATACAGTATAATCACTTTCGTATTTATCCAATTCTCCAAAACGTGATTGTTCATAATCTGGAATATCTGAAAATAAACATTCGTGCTTCTCACGTCTTTTCATATCACGGTAGCCTTTCTTTACTGCACGTTTAATCACTTTTTTTGAAAGGCAATCAAACTGTGCTTCAATGGCTTGTTTGAAAGAAGATGTTTTCATTTGCTCACCTCCTTTCCGTGCTGGATTGAAATAAACTTTTGTTTATTTCCCCCTTTCCGCACCCTAACTACCAAGAGAGGTGGCAAACTACCAAGATTTTCAAAAAAATTTTTCTGAAAAACAAAAACAGCCCGACAATGTGTAATTACACAAATGGACTGTTTTATAAATGCTAGTGATATGAAATTTTAATTCATATAAAGGGTATAATGATTGTAATAGCGGACTGAAATATTTATCCAGTTGAGAACGACGAAGCGTTCTTCCGTATGCAATCATGGTATAGCCCCCTTTAACCAGAGCCATACCTTATATACTCCCAATAAAAAAGGACAGTTCTGGTTATATCCAAAACCGTCCCGTTATTTTTCAAGACGCACAAAAGTATATTATCTGGGAACGGTTTTTTTTATTTACCGCACACGATAACAGCTTTTGAATTATTACTGCATACTATATGCAATTTTAACACATTCTAAATATACAGCATGAAGTATAAACTCATGCTAGGTGATTTAAAATGAGAAAAGCAAAAGAAACACAGACTTTTGATTTCAGACCTTTAGGACTGGCAATCAGAGAAGCCCGTGAGAGAGCAGGGCTTTCTCGTAATGATTTAGGCGATAAAGTGTTCTATGGGGAACGGCATATCGCAGATATTGAAAATGTTGGTTCACACCCAAGTTTTCAATTATTCCATGATTTAGTTACCATGTTCAATATATCGGTTGATGAATATTTCTATCCAACAGAGAAAGTTGTAAAAAGCACAGCTCGCCGTCAAATAGAAACATCTCTTGATTTATTGAGTGATAGCGAATTAAAAATCATTCAAGGTACGATTGACGGTATCTTGAAAAGCAGGGAGAGCAAGAAGTAATCAGCTTCTTGTTTTCCCCTTTTTTGCATTATCTATTTGCTGATCTGCTCCGCAGGTAGCAAATAAGAACCGACAATCTATAAGTTACAATAACCTACAAATTATCGGCTCTGCGTCTTAGCGTCTGGCTCTTTGATAATAGTTACTTTTCCATGCTTTATATTGATTAAAGTTTCCATTTTGCACTTTGGACAGAACAATGGGAAATTTATCAATTCCGTATCTTTTCGTACCTTTGTGCGTGTCTTACTATTGCAAATGGGGCATAATTCCCATGATTGTTTCATTACAGAAACACCACCTTTATTTTAAAAGTTCATCATAGTATTTTACGTTTCCTGTCGAGTAATAATTGTAAAAAGCAGTAATTTTCTTGTCAGAATATACATTAAGGCTCTTTAGAATATTTTTCGTCCATTCTAATGAACCTGCCGAACTTGCTGTCACTAAGTTTCTGTCTAAAACGGAATTAGAACAAACATACGAGCTCTGTCCTGCATAGTTTTTTGAAAAGAAATTTAGATACTCCAGAGAATTACTTGTGTGTTTAAATTTATCTAATATACCATAATCAGCAAGTGCGAGTGTTGCCCCACAAATAGCACCTACTAAAATATTTTTGTTTAAACATTCTTGTGCTTTTTCCAATATTTCTTGATTTTCTTTACTTCCCCAAGTAGAAGAACCCGGTAAAAGTAGAGCTGTACTAGCGTTGAAATCAACTTCTGATATAGTATAATCTGGAACAATTGTTAATCCACCTAAAGTTAAGACGGGTTCTTTATTAAAACCAACTGTCTTTACTTCAAATTCTTTAGTTCCATTTTTTAATAATTTTTCCATACTGAACGCTTGTAAAATATAACCAATTTCGCATTCTGCCATGTCGTCTAATAAATATACATATACTTTTTTCATTTTCACATCTCCTCATATTTTCGATATGAGAAAATTATATAGCAGGAATAGTGACAAATGTATGTCACTATTAAGTGAAATTTTTCTTTATTTTGCTGATATGAGCTAATACCTTTTCTTTGTATTTTTGAGGGGATAATATTTTTACTTTATCGCAAAGTCCCAAAAGGATTGAGAATGTCATAAAATCATTTTCTTTAATCTCAATTTCTCTTATAAAACAGTCGTTGACAGTTTCAACAATTTTCCCTTTAAAGTATTCATTAACTAAAGTGTCTATTTCTTGTTTATAAGATAGAGTAACCATAATATTTGTCTGATTGCGTCTTTTTTCAAAATCAGATAAAAGGTCAGCTATATTATCTTTTGTTTGAAAAAGTTCTTTTGTTAAAGAAATATTTTTCATTCTTACCACTTTGAACATACGATAATCATTTTTAAAGGTATCATATCCAAAAACATACCAGGAATACCACCTATAATATGTATGTAATGGGTTTAGAAAAACTTTTTTTGTATTTCCTGCTGAATTAGTATATGTAAATTTTATAGTTCGCTGTTCTTTTGTTGCTTTATTGATTAAGTCTACGCACCTCATAATTTGTGGACTTTCAGTTACAACAGAGAAATCAACATCTGGAAGTGCATTGATATTCACATCATTATAGAGATGCTTCATTTTTTCGTAAGTTTCAATGACTTTTTTATTTCCGTAAACAGTTCTTAGACTATTTAAAGCAAGCAAAATATATTCTTTATTGTTGCTGTCAATAATTTTTTCATCAATCTTAAAATCTTTATTTATTATATAGCCACCATTTACACCTAATTCAGAATAAATCGGAATACCGGCAAGAGTTAGTGTATCAATATCTCGTAAAATCGTTCTGCGAGATACTTCAAACTTTTGTGCTAATTCATTTGTTGTTACGCACTCTCTATTTATTAAATAAAAGATTATTCCTATCAGACGTTCTATTTTCATACTTTCAGCCCTTTAACTGTTTTCTTTGTAATTATATAAATATATTCCTCTGGTGTAGGACGCTTGTTTCCAAAATACTTTTTGAAATTTTCGTGTACCTCTGGATCGGTGCTGTTCATAGCTTCATCAATCGTTGTTTCAATATTAGTCCGAATATCAACTAGCGACATACCACCTGCTTTTGCACCTGTTTTCAAAGCCTTTTTTATTTCCCGTTTTCTTAGCCTTGTCATTTACAACTCCCTCCTAATAATGAGTATTGAAATAATTAAATTGAAATAAACGGCTCAATGTACTTTTGTATAAAATCTATGCGGTCAAATATTGTTGGTTTAAAATATGAAGTAACTGCTATTACTATGTTTTTCAACGGATTTACATAGATAACATTCCCACTATTTCCTATGGCTGCATATATACGCTTATTTTCATCTACAATCCACCAAAGATACCCATAAGACATATTTCTAAATTCTTCTCCGCATTTATAATTTGGTTTTGTTATTTCTTCAATCCATTTAGATGATACAATTTGTTTTCCATTATGAACACCTTTATCTAAACAAAGTTGTCCGATTTTCGCCATATCTATTGCAGAAAAGCATAAACCATATCCAGCCGTACCTATTCCTTTTGGGTCGCAAAACCATATATTTTTTTGCGGTTCTTTAGATATAGTAAAATGTTTATGTTCTTCGGCAGTTTCCGCTAAATAATTTATATGTTTTTCTACTCCAATAGGTTCAAATAAAAACTTATTTGCAAAGTCAACAACTTTTATACCACTCGTTTTTGATATAATACCAGTTAGTATATGTATGCCTAAAGTTGAGTATTTGAATTGTCCAGTCAATCCTTTTCTTCCACCCAGAAAATCTAAAGCTGAAACCGTCCAATCATCACTTGAACAAATTTTAGTCCACGGTTCATACTTATACTTATAAGGTGCAGTCATAGTCAGTAAATGCTTGATTGTAACTTGTTGAATTGTTTTTTCCCCCCTTTTAATTTTATATTCGGGGAAAAAGTCTAGTACATGTTGGTCTATGCTTTTTATAAACTCTTTATCAAGTGCTATTCCTACAAGTAATGCCACAATACTTTTGGTTGCAGACATAACATGGCAAGTATCTATTTTTTTATAATTATTCCATTCATCAGAATAAACTTCTTTACCGTCTTTATAGCATGATATTTGACAGATATTAGGCTGTTTTTCTTCAATAAAATCGTGTAGTTCTTTTCTATTCATAGTATCAATCTCATCTCCATTTCGCGTTATCATATATGAAATATCCATCCACAAAATTTAAGTCTTTGATATATATTTGCTCATTTCTTTTTTACCGGATAATAAATTTCAGTTACTAGGTTATCTTCATTTGAAGTTTGTGTTGGGTCAGTAATATAAACTTCATAAAGGGGACCATTGTTTTCATAACCATTCTGTTCTGCCCATTTACATTGTTTCGTATAAATAGATGGCAAATTAGAATATCCGCCATGTAGAGTTGTTTTTAAACATAGTCCCGGACAAAAATCTCTTGTTCCCGTAACAAATTGCTTTACTGGAATAGCAAATTCTGTATCTAATCCCAAAGGAGTAAACTCATCGCTATGAAAAAGTACCATAGGCGGAGCAGTGACGGTTAATTTGTCATATTGAATTTTCCTTAATATTGAATTAAAACAATAAGCGTATTGTTCTTCCATTTCAAACTTATAAACCATTTTACGAATAGAAACCAAATACATAACTGGTAATTCAACAAGTTGTACATCAATCTTATTCAAATAAGACATGATTGATTTTCCTTGTTTCAAAACTGCTATATCTTCATTTAACCGTTCTGCAATTTGCGAATATATCTGTATTTGTTTTTCTAATTCTACCTTTTTCTTATAAAGTTCTATGGATAATTTTTCATTTGGTATTTCTTCCGATGTAATAATCGCTCTAATTTCTTCCAAAGAAAAATTATATTGTTTTAGACGGTTAATAAATAACATAGTTTCTAATTGCTCAATGGAATAATATCTATAACCGTTCTCTTGATTGATTTTACTGGGTTTTATAAGTCCGATTTCATCATAATAACGAAGTGTTTTTGTAGAAACTTTACATATCTTTGAAAATTCACCTATAGATAACATAAATCTCCTCCTTTCAACTTACTTCCACACTTATAGTACACCTTGCCGTAAGGGTAAAGTCAATGTGATAATTCTATATGCTATTCCCCCACTTACACCTAAAATAACACGATAAGAAATGAATTTCCAACTATTTTTTAGTTTCATAAAAAGGCTTGTATGCCACTAAAAAAGTAACGTGCAAGCCTTTACTCAACTTGTTATCTTACAATCTTCCAGTTGCTATCCTTATGTAGCACAAGTTCATACTGCGATACCTGCGTCGCCTTTGTCTGATTATCAAGGAATTTCACAGCTACCTTGACTTTCACATTGTCCCCGTCCTTTGTAAATACTGGGTTTACCAATTCAGAATAAAGGTAGTCCCTGCCGATAGGTTCAAGCACATTTCCCGATACATAATAGGCAAGCTCTTTTTCTGTGGCTGTCGGGTACAGCTTAAAAAATGTTTCCAGAAAAGCGGTAGCGTCGTTCACGGTATCAGCGTCCACGCTTGCGTCTGTTTCTGGCGTCTTTGGCTCAAAGTCTGATTTTTCGATTGCTGGTGCAAGGGTAGGGCTCTGAACGATTACCATATCCCCGTCAGCGTCCACATGGACTTTTACAGTATAGGTTGCCTTGACCGCTGTTGTCTGTTCTCCCTCTTTTATCTGCTGATCTACTTCGTAGGTAGCAGAAAAAGTGTCTGTTCCCGACTGTTCGATATTCCAAACAATCACATCTGTAACCGTGGAGCTGGTCGGTATATCCGTTCTAATGGTATCCACATTCAAGTCCTGCAATTCCTTTGTCAGATAACCGCTGATTGCCTGCGTCCTTGCTTCGATAGCTTCTTTGCTGTTACTCCATGTGTAATAGGACTTTGCAAAGTTCTTCACGAAATTTTCTATCCCGTTGGTGTCCTGCAAGCGAAGCTCAATGACTTCTTTTTCATGGGTCGTGTGCTGGTCGATAGCCGTAAAATTCTTATACACCCCAAAACTCACGCTTGCGATAAGCACCACCCACAATGCAATCACGGTTTTCTTATGTGTGCCTACCTTGACAGTACGCACCTTTTTTTCTTTGACATTTTCTGTCTGTTTCTTATTCTTCTTAAACATAGTTTCTAAGTCCTTTCTATTGTTTTACTCGTCCTGCACCGATTAAGTGCTGTTGCCAGTAACTACTATTGAGGTCTGCATACCCTATCGGGTCGCCTGCATGGTACATCTGGTTATTTCCCACATAGTAGAGTAGGAAAGCACCGCCTTTCCTTATTTCTAGGGTAGGTTTGTGCAGTCCTCTCCCCGAACCGTGCTTGCATTTCTCAATGCACACGGCTCTCCATCTTTGCTCCGTTACAGGTTATTTCTTTTCGCCATGATGTATAGCCATGTGACACTTGTGGCATACCACGATTGTTTTCCGTCTTTTGGCTATCATTATCTTTTCCCATTCTGATTTTCCTTTAAGGTTTTTAACCTTGTTTACATGATGAATTTCGTATCTGTCACTTTCCGTACACCCACATACTTCACATATCTTCGCCTTTAATCGGCTTTCTAATGTTGTTACGTCATGGGAATAATTTTTAGCTGTTTGTGGAACAATATCAGTAAACTTCTTTCCTTTGCAGTCAGCATAATTCGCAAAATACATTTTCTTTATTACTGTTTTAGTTTCATAAGGAATAGCCCATTTGCCTGTACCGTCTTTATACATAGCTCTAATTTTAGAAACTTTGGAACGGTGCTTTCCTGCAAGTGTTTTCAAACAGCTATATTCCATAAGATAATTGAAATAGATTAGCTTGTTAAAATTGCTTGCCAACCCATAATAATTACAGATACCTCTTAATTCTGCATTATAAATAG
>NZ_JANJZT010000070.1 GCF_024622975.1 Blautia caecimuris
CAGTCAGTAGTCTTATTGTACTCTGAGGTATTTTCAATTTTCAACATCCACATTTTTTATTATACAGGAAGCTCCATCACTAAACAAATCATTACAGTTCCATACTGTACAGCACCTCATACAGCTTTTCGCTCTGGATCCAGACCTCCGACTTATTATAAAAAATCCCGGCATCATCCAGAACTGTTTCCACCAGAGCTTCTGCCACGGGATCCTTCCGGTCCGTGTAAAGCTCTATTCTTACTTCACTGATCCGGAAATATACCCGCCCGTCTGCCGCAAAATTATCACTTCCTGGAAGCAGATAACAGATAAACGGCGGATCCGGGCTTTCCCCTTCCGCAAAATGGTCATAGGCAAAAGGAAATCCCGTCTCTTCCAGCATCCCTGCCAGTTCTTCCAGTGTCATATGCTTTCACCTCCTGCCATCACCCCAGTGCCTTCTCCACTTCCCGTTCCAGAGTCTGTGCAGCCCTTTCCTCAGCAGGCGCAATATGGGGAAACGCCCTTGTCCTGCCGCCTTTTCTCAGCGCATGACCGAACTCCAGCAGATGTGCCAGCTGGTACCTGTTCCTGGAATACACCACGATCTCCATTGCATTGGCAGTTTCCTTCGTGGTCTTCGCCGCCCAGCTCTTTGCATAGGCACCGGTCTTCACAGGGGCATTCTCCTGGATATCCTTCCTTGCCTGTGTCCCTGCCTTCTTTACCGCTTTTTTCATATCATCCGCAGCAAGCTGTGCATACTCTTCCAGTCCTTCCATGATCACATCTGCCATCTGGCTGACTGTACATCTGTCACCTGCCATGCTCTCACCTCCGGACCTTCCTGCATGTGAATTTCAGACACTTCTTCTTATAATTCAGATGATCCACACTCACAATGTCATACACCTGATCACGAAACAGGATCCTGTGGGTAACAGACCGGATGCCTGCAGTCTTTTTACAGTACCGCACCGTCACAGTCATTCCCACATCCTCCACCACAGTCCCTGCGGTTTCCGCTTCCCTGGAACTGGCAAGCCCCTCACCGCCTATCGTAGCAAAACAGCAGTAATCCTCTGTCCACTCATTCCTGTGATTTCCGATCCCGTCCTTCACAACAGAACACTTCTGAAAAATCACCTTTTCATTCATCAATCCAACATCCATGACACCCACCAATTCCATCCTTCATAACAATATTCACCAGAACCATTTCCTGCATCCGGTTTTCATTTCCATTTCACGGATATTTTCTCAGAATCCCGGTTTTCTCACTCCGAACAGCAGGCTCCGCAGATCCATCACCAGCTGATGGTGATCCGCGTCCTCCCTGTGTTCATACAGATAGGCAGCCGCATACTGCACGGCAATCTTCGTCCCCTGCAGATCTTCAAACTCATCCTCATCCGTAATCCTTGCCACGTCCATGCAGATCTGCTGCCCCTGCTCGATCAGATCAGAAAGCAGCACATCATCATCGTCAAAATCCACCCGCAGGTAATTCTTCATTTCCTTTACTGTCACGATCACGGAACATCACCTTCCATTTCCACCATATAGGAAGCAAAATTACTCCAGCTGTCCGCCGTCTGATAAGCCTCCAGGCTTCCTTTCGGCACATAGATCTTACAATCCTCCGGAATCCCATTGAATACAGTTGCCCCGGAAAGCTTCGGCGGTAAAACCGGAAGAAAATAATACCGTTTCATTCCTTTACAGTTCTCAAATGCATACTTGGTGATTGCCGTCACAGCCGCAGGAATTACCAGTTCTGTCAGCATATGACATCCTGAAAAAGCATTGTCCGGAATTTCCGTTATGCCATCTGTAAGCCGGATTCCTTCCAGAAGCCAGTCTTTTCTGAATATGCTGCCCTCAATAGCAGATACTTTCTCTGGAAGATACAGTTCTTTCATGGCCAGACACTCATTCAGGGCAAATTTTCCAAGCGATGTGACTGTCTCCGGCATAGTGATCTTTTCCAGAGAATGACATTCCGAAAATGCATTATCAGGGATTGTGACTATTCCGTTCGGAACAGATACATTTTTCAGGCTTATGCACTGCTCGCACAAATATCTTGGAATTGATTCCAGATTGTCCGGAATTCCCAAAAATTTCAGGCCATAACAGCACTTTACAATCCCATTTCCAAACAGACCGTCTGTTTTTTCCAGTGTGACCGTCTCCAGTCTTGAAAAGCAGCAGAAACAATAGGAAGCCAGTTCTTTCACATTCCTTCCCACTTCAATTTTCCTCACTGCTGACAGATACTTCATGTTTTCCTCTTTACTTTTCTTTCCTGCTGTAAAAACATAAGACCCCTCGCTGTAACTTCCCATAAACATAACCATATTGTCTTCCTGTGGCAGAAACCGAAGCACATACTCCCCTGCTTTCTGGTACCGGTGTGTCAGGGTAATCCTGTTATAATTCCATCCTTCTGCTGTTTCCAGTTCACTTCCATCACCCCAGTCCACCTTCACACCGTTACTGAAACTCTGACCAAAAGAAACCTGCGACTCCAGCATATCTTCATCCAGCGTCACATAAAACCTTGTGGCCCCGTCATCCGTAACATACTGGGCAGCTACATTCATTTCCCGGTTTGTTGCTTTCAGATCCTCCAGCGACCAGTTCCAGCCCTTACAGACCAATCCTTCGTGAAACGGAAGATCCGGCAGTCGTTCCAGCCCTGCAAGCTCCTCAAGGGAAAAGCTGTACAGCAGGGTTCCATCATAATCAAAGAACCGGACCGGCAGGGACATATCCGCAGCACTTCCGCCTGACGGGATCCTGCTCACTGCATCCGGGATCTCTCCTGGTTTCATCAGGGCAGAAGTACCACCCTGGGCACGCACCGCATCTGCAATAGCTTTCAGTGTTTTCTCATTTACAAGCACATTTGCCATCAGTACGCCACCTCATTTCCATCCGTCAGTTCATCCATCCGCCTGCCCAGTTCCTCCACCGTCTTCCTTATCTCCTGTACCTGTTCCTCGGTCTGGAATTTACTGTCATTTTCCAATTCACTTACCTTTGACGGTACCGGCACATTCTTCTGTGCGCCTTCCTCAATCCCCTCCAGCTTGGATTTTTCACTGTTCCCAAAATCATTACTGGAAAGTCCTTTCCCAGTTTCCTTATCCACCTTATTCCTTAAGGCATCTTCCAGTTCCTTCCTGGTCACTTCACCGCCGCCAAGCCCCAGTTCTTCCGAAGTTTTATTTCCGGTCAGCTCCACACCATTGATCTGCGGCTTATGGCTCATATTTTCATAATTATTTGAATTAGGAACACTGCTCATGGTTCCCGTCAGCTGCTCCATCACGCCACCTCCACCGTCAGTTTCAAAATCTTATTTGCAATAAATGTACACCGGTAACCGCTGCTCTTGTTTAAGGACAGCTCCCAGATATATTTTCCCAGTTCCAGATGTTTTGTATCTTCCTCTGAGAATCTGATCACCTTCTCCTTCACATCAGCCTCGATCCGTACCGCTGGCTCCGGATCCGCCTTATTCCGCTTCGCCGCAAATACTACGGAATCGCCTTCCTCAAACTCATACTCCGATCCGTCCGGCAGAAATGCCTGGAACGCAAAAGAAGGCGTATCCCCCTTTGTCATCTCAATCTTCATATCCTCATGAACCACCCAGGACATCCCGTCACCTCCCGCAGATTTTCCTGTTTCCATTTCGTTCATCATTCTTCGTGCTCGCCGCCTGGCTGATCTGATTTTCAAACCAGCGAACGCTCCACCACTGCTTGTTGTTTTTCAAACTTGAAACCTTCCCTGATTCGATCAAAGCAGGGGACGGCTTACACCATCCCCTGTCATTCCTTCACATTAGTCAGCTTTCAGTTTCATGATCTCTTGAGTTTCCGCAGTTTTATCCACAGTCACCTGTTTTGTAATATATCATTATAAACAACTTTTAAAAAATGCCTA
>NZ_JANJZT010000071.1 GCF_024622975.1 Blautia caecimuris
TTATTTGTAAACCTCCTGTAATTCAAGGTTTTAAAGGATTTTAGAACAATAAAAACAGATAGTTTTTGACACTACCCTATCTTAAAGAGAGGTGGTTAAAATGAAACGCTGCATTGTTTTAACTGGAATGGTTATTATATTTTAGCAATGATAGGAGGACTTTAAATGACTATTCCAGAAAATAAAATTTATCCACGTACCGGAGATAAAGAAACAATTTATTTAAAAAATGTAATCAAAAATCCTAATATAGAAGTTGGTGATTACACAATGTATAATGATTTTGCGAATGACCCAACGCTATTTGAAAAAAATAATGTATTATATCACTATCCTATAAATCACGATAAGTTAATAATCGGGAAATTTTGTTCGATTGCCTGTGGTACTAAATTCTTATTTAATAGTGCTAATCATACATTATCTTCATTATCAACTTATCCATTTCCATTATTTTTTGAGGAATGGAATTTGGATAAGAAGAATGTTACTCACTCATGGGACAATAAAGGTGATATTATTATTGGTAATGATGTATGGATTGGATATGAGGCTGTTATATTAGCAGGTGTAAGTATCGGTGATGGAGCAATTATCGGCGCACGTGCTGTTGTTACCAAAGACGTACCACCATATACTATTGTAGGTGGTGTTCCTGCAAAACCAATTAAAAAACGCTTTTCTGACGATACTATTTCATCATTATTAAGTATTCAATGGTGGAATTGGTCGAAAGAAAAAATCTCTAAAAATATAAAGGCAATACAGACAGGAAAAATTGACGAATTACAATAACAAATGTGCTAGAAATTAAGGTGGTGATACAATGTGCCAAAATAAGAAACGAAAAAATGATGTTTTACTCCATGCAAAGTCAGTAAAAACATACGCAATTTGCATGGAGTAAGAAAGCGTAAATGCTGGCTTTGCTTTTAACAACAAGATGTTAAAGGAGTGAGCCTGCATGAAATATGTAAAAGCAAACTCAATACTTCCCATCTCTCTGATTGAAGAATTGCAAAATTACATTCAAGGTGGTTATATTTATATACCATCTAAGAATGAGAATAAAAAAGGCTGGGGAGAATTGAGTGGCTATAAGCGTGAAATTGAAAAAAGAAATAAAAAAATCAGAATGGATTATAAACACGGGAAAAGCCTTGAAGAATTATCAAAAAGCTATTTCTTATCCATTCATTCAATCAGAAAGATAGTATATAAGTAATTTCAGGAAGAGGTTTGCCACTGTGCGACCTCTTCTCTTTTATGTAAAAAATAAGTCTGTAAATAACATTATATTGTAGTGCTTACTTTGCAATGTTACTATTTTCAAGGAGGTGCTATATGGAAAGAAATTTAATTTTGATTGATTCTATACCAACTATTGTTTGGGGCAAGAAATCAGAGAAAATATATATTTATGTTCATGGAAAAAATGGGAACAAAGAAGAAGCTCTTTTTTTTGCAAATATTGCTGAAAAAAAAGGTTATCAAACTATTAGTTTTGATTTACCATCTCATGGTGAGAGAAAAAACAAAGATATTGAATGTAATATATGGAATGGAATACATGACTTAGAATGTATCTGGAAATATGTTCAATGTAACTGGGATAAAATTTATTTATATGCTTGCAGCATAGGCGCATATTTCAGTCTGCACGCTTATAAGAACAGAAATATTGAAAAATGTCTTTTTCTTTCGCCTATACTAGATATGGATTATTTAATACATAATATGTTTTCATGGTTTGATGTAAGCGAGAATGAATTAAAGGAAAAACAAAAAATCGAAACACCGATTGAAACTTTATCATGGAAATACTACCAACATGTAAAAGACAATCCTGTTAAACACTGGTGTATACCAACATCTATTATGTATGGCAGCAAAGATATATTGCAATCAATAGAAATTGTTCGTCATTTTTCAATGAAATTTAATTGCCAATTATATATATCAAAAGAAAGTGAACATTCATTTATGAGTGATTCTGATAGAAAAGTTGTAACTGATTGGATAGAGGAAAGTATTTAAATCTCATATTTTGTATAATTGCTACTAGATTAGTTGAAAATGTAATGTTTCCCATCATTTTGATGATTACCATTTCAATAGTTTGTTTTGAAATTGCAATAAAATTATTTAGATGGAAATGACAAGACTATTTTCTTCCGTCGTGTTCTGGTATACTTGCCAGATCAACGACAGGAAGAAATTATATATCATTTTAAAAAAGTTGTTGAAAATCATTTTAATTGCCCTTACTATTTACGTGTTGAAGTCGACATCAATAATTTTATCTTTGGAGGTAATGATTTGAAAATAGAAGAATTTAAAGATATTACAATCGCTTATATGCGTAATATAGGTGAATATGGCAAACAAAATGAAAAGTTAATGGAAGATTTTAAAGAGTTTTTGAGAAAGAATAAATTGTTTACAGAAGAAACCACTATTTTAGGGATTGCATTAGATAATCCTGCCTTTACACCTACTAATAGACTAAGATATGATGTAGGACTTATCATAGATAAAAAATCGGAAATAAACCTAGCTACTCGCAAAATTGATGATGGGAAATATGCGATATTTGAGGTCAGTCATACTAAACAAGATGTGTTGCAATTTTGGAAAAATATCCAAAACCTTACCGCAGATTTATCAGTGGACGATAAGCGACCAATTTTTGAACGCTATGTCTATAATAAAGTTTCTAATCATTTATGCGAATTTTGTATTCCAATATTATAAGGCAGGTGAATTTATTAAATGGATAAAGAGACTTGGGTAATGTGTCCTATTTGCAAAAATAAGACACGAACAAAAGTAAGACCAGATACAGAATTGATAAACTTTCCTTTGTTCTGCCCTAAATGCAAACAGGAAAGTATCATCAATGTAAAAAAGCAGCAAATAACTATTTTAGAGCCAGACGCTAAGACGCAGAGCCGATAGCACCGAGAATGATAAAAATTCTAGTGTTATCGGCTCATTGTATTTAAGGATGTAAACAGTTTTAAGGCTAAATGAAATAAAAGTGTAATACACAAATCCAAAGGTTGGAAATGAGATATTACACTTTCATATTTTGAAAATCATAATTTTTTTCTTTTTTTACACTCTCATATTATCATATTTTCGCACTTTTTTCAAGTATTGATATATATGCAGCTCTATGATATTAAGTATGTAGCCATTAGGAAAGGAGGCTATATATGTCCTTAATAAAAGGTGTAAATTCTTCATATGATTTACAAGAAATGCAGCAAGTATTTTTAACTGTCGGTATAAAGTTAACTGCTGAGGAATTATTTCATCTGTTAGAGTATCAGTATAGAATCTGTCAAAAACTAAATTGGGTAGAAACTGATAATAAAAAATTTAAAAAAATTGTACTTCCATTTCTTCATTCTGGATTCATTCACACTGGAAATTATATGATTGTATTGAAAAGCATTATATATATCTATTATACCATAAGGAAGAAATTTGATTATCACACGACAGATGATACAATTAGTAATTTTATGTGTCAAGAGTTTATTCGATATTCTGGCATGAATTTAGAATCTTTATCGGAAAGAACAATAAGAATCATAGCGAAAGAAGGTGGACAATATAGAGTTGAACAATCTATCCCTATTTACAGGTAATACAATAAATGTGCTTTCTATTATCAACACTGCTTTACAACATAATTATATTTCATCTGCCAGAGCTGATAGTTTATATTGTGAGATGGAAACACTATCAAATGATTTGGTAATGTACTTTAATCATGGAACTAGTATAACGAATATTAAATAATTGCTATATCAAACGGATGCCGCTTCCTCTTCACTGATTTCATCCATTTTA
>NZ_JANJZT010000072.1 GCF_024622975.1 Blautia caecimuris
AAAATGGATGAAATCAGTGAAGAGGAAGCGGCATCCGTTTGATATAGCAATTATTTAATATTCGTTATACTAGATATCTTAAAGAGAAAGAAGCAAGAGTTAAAATTTCGCAGAAAAGATTTTTTAATGAGGAATTGACATCGATTTTTGCAGAGAATAGAAATGTCATGCGCTATGTAATTGATGCATGTAATGTATGGATTGAAAATTGTATTTTGCTACAGCATGATGTTGACATCAAATCGATTGATATAAAAAAGATGTTCGTGTTAGATAGAGCGTTGTTAAGTGATTTATTACTATATGGTATTGCGTCTCATACGATGTCTCTGCTGATGCTTTCAAGAAACAAAGATATGAAATGTCCATATTATGGAATAAATGTGGATACTAAAAAAATAATTCCGATTGAACCGATAAAATATCATCCATATATTTACTATGATACTGTTATTACAGGAAATCAAAATATTTTGTCGCCTATACCATTAACTGCAGATGCAAATGATACTGATTTTGGTAAAGGATTTAAGAAAGAAACTGACATAGAGTTTTTATTGTTTTTAGCTACGGTTTACGCTTTCCAGGCTAATGAACTGAATTCTGATGATAAATCTCTTAGAATAATATCGAAAAAAGAGTTTATTAACATTGTTGAGCATAGTACTAATCCGGCTATTTCAGGAAGTGTATTTTTTGATAATTTCGTGCTTTCAAAGGAAAAACTTCAAAATCACCTCCGAAAAGATGAATGTATAATCTGGGTCATGGGTGCCAATAAATACAGATTGGAACTGAGACCATTTATATGCTTAGATGATGAAAATATTATTGTCCCATATGGAACATTGGAGCAAGCAAAGCAACTATGGGTTTCGTATCAAAGCAATGGGGGAATGTGTTATACTCACCCGGCAAAAATGGATCCTATTAAAGAGAGTCTGGATAGAAAGAATACAGAATTATCGAATGTGTTACTTCAACGAATAAGAGAAACCTTATTGGCAAGCTACACTAATCCGACAGTTAATTTGGTAGATGTAAGATATGATCGTATTTTCGGGGAAAAAGAAATTGATTATGGAGATTATGATGTAATATTTTTCTCTTCAGAAGCGAAAGAATTATTTTTGATTGAAGCGAAGTATTTTTCGGATTCTCTTAATGCCAGTGGTATAGTTACAGATTATGAAAAAATGTACCAGGCAAATGGTTATTATGATCATTGTAGGCATCGTTATGATTTGGTGATTAAGGAAAAAGAAAAACTAAAAGAGTTTTTAGGAATAGAGGATTCTGTTAAACTTCATATGTTATTTGTTTCTTCAAAACCTTTAGAGATGGATTTGAAGGATGAGGATGAGATGGTTACTATTTTGCCATTGGATCTGTTAGATATGTATCTGCATGGAAAACTTCTGGATGGCGAAACTGGAAACATAGTAGAAACAAAGTGGGTGATATAATTGAATTTCTACCATCTAAAATATGGCAGAAAAAATTGTTAGACCTATCTTGACATACGCTGATGAGGCTCATCATAGTTCTGCAGACAGCTATAAAAAAATTATGAATTATTTCAAACCGAGGTTATGGCTGGGGATGACAGCAACACCGGATAAGCGTGATGATAATCTGGAAGGCAGAAATATTTACGAGATATTTAATCATCAGATTGCATATGAAATTCGTTTGCAGGATGCGATGAAAGAGGACTTGCTGTGTCCATTTCATTACTTTGGAATTACTGATCTGGAAGTCATTGCTGATGCTGGAAAATCGTCTGAGGAAAAATTTGAAAATTTTAAATATCTGACATCTGATGAACGGGTTTTAAATGTGATGAAACAGGCAAAATTCTTTGGCTATAGTGGGGAAAGAGTAAAAGGTTTGATTTTCTGCAGTCGTATTGATGAGGCAAGAGAATTGTCTGCGAAATTTAATGAAAAAGGTTGGAGAACGCTTGTGTTAAGCGGAAGTGATTCAGAAACTGTAAGAGCCGCAGCGGTTGAACGACTTGCTGGCGATGAGGCAGAAGATGCGTTGGATTACATCATTTCTGTGGATATATTCTCAGAAGGTGTGGATGTTCCTGAAATTAATCAGGTAATTATGCTTCGCCCAACCGAATCACCGATTATTTTTATCCAACAGTTAGGACGCGGACTCCGCAAAGCTGAGGATAAAGAATATGTGGTTGTTATTGATTTCATTGGTAATTATCGTAATAATTTTATGATTCCAATTGCACTTTCTGGAGATAGAAGCTATAACAAAGATAATATTCGTCGTTATGTAACTGAAGGCGGCCGTGTGATTCCAGGCGCAAGCACAATTCATTTTGACGAAATTTCTCGTAAAAGAATTTTTCAAGCAATTGATAATGCAAACTTTAATGACATTAAATTAATCCGGGAGAATTATATGAATCTGAAAAATAAACTGGGGCATATTCCGGCACTTGCAGATTTTGACAAATACGGAGAGATGGATGTACTTAGGATTTTTGATAATAATAGTCTGGGATCTTATTATAAGTTTCTTGTGAAGTATGAAAAAGAATACACAACTCGCTTATCAAAAGATGAAGAAACCGTAATAGAATTTGTTTCAAAGAAATTGGCAAATGGAAAACGAATTCATGAGTTGGAAATGTTAAAGCGGCTGCTTAAATATCAAAATGGAATCATGGATTTGTTAAAGAAATCATTACACGATAATTATAATTGTTCGATGAATGATAATTGTGCTGAAAATGTTGTAAACATGATGACAAATGAATTTCCTACAAGTGCTGCTAAGAAGACGTATTCTCAGTGTGTATTTCTGGAAAAAGACGGTTCTGATTATAAGGTGTCTAAGTTGTTTTCAGAGATGTTACAAAACAAAGATTTTTATCGCATTTTGGAAGAACTTATTGATTTTGGGATTTTACGATATAAAGACAATTTCAGTATGAGATATCAAGATACGGATTTAGTTCTTTATCAGAAATATACATATGAAGATGCCTGTCGTTTGTTAAATTGGAAAAGAAATGAGGTTCCATTGAATATCGGTGGGTATAAGTATGATAAGAAAACAAAAACCTTTCCAGTATTTATCAATTATGATAAACAGGATGATATTAGTGATACAACAAAATATGAAGACCATTTTACAAGTTCCGATCATTTGATTGCTATTTCCAAAAGCGGACGGAGTATTGAATCAGAAGATGTGCAAAATTTCCTGAAGGCAAAAGAACGTGGCATAGATGTGCAGCTTTTTGTAAGGAAAAATAAAGATGATAAAATTTCAAAAGAATTTTATTACCTTGGAAGAATGACTTCAACAGGAGCAGTAAAAGAATTTGTAATGCCAAATACTGATAAAACAGCAGTAGAAATAGAATGGGCATTGGACACCCCAGTGAGAGAGGATATTTACGAATATATTGTAAATGGATAATAAAAATAATAGGAGAGAAAAAAATGAAAACAATTAGAGTAGTGGCAGCAATTTTGATTGATAATGAAAAAGTATTTGCAACTCAGCGAGGATACGGAGAGTTCAAAGATGGTTGGGAGTTTCCTGGAGGGAAAATTGATGTAGGGGAGACTCCAGAAGAAGCACTAGTATAACGAATATTAAATAATTGCTATATCAAACGGATGCCGCTTCCTCTTCACTGATTTCATCCATTTTA
>NZ_JANJZT010000073.1 GCF_024622975.1 Blautia caecimuris
GAGCTTTGCTCAGTTTGAAGCGGAATGGCGCTCCGTTCCTCTGGAACGGATGCGCAGTTCTTGCGGAATATGCACATAACCGGCATAAGACCAGCATTTTAAACCTATCATTCTGTTTCGCTCGTCGGATTCATATATTTCTCTTTGTTTTAAAGCTTCTTTGTTTTTCAAAAGTCGTAAGTTTTTGATGATTGTGATAATCGCTGCAGCGATCAGACCACATCCCAATCCCACATAGTAACCAGATGAATAGTCAGCATTGCCGGATGCAAGCGGAATGCAAGTGCCGACATATAACGAAACGCCGCCCAATATTAAGAGTATGATACTATAAAGAATTCGCAATTTAATTTTCTGTTCTATGGATTTTCCAAGTTTTACATTATTAATCAACATATTTTAATCCTCCTCAAATAAAAATATTTCTTCGATTGTTTTCCCAAAATATACAGCGATATCATGGGCAAGAATCAGGGATGCGTTATATTTGCCGTTTTCTAAAGAAATAATGGTTTGCCGTGTTACGTTTACTGCAGTTGCTAATTCTTCTTGTGATATGCGGTGTTCTTTGCGTAATTCTTTTATTCTGTTTTTCATTATTCACCTCCAAAAGTAAAGCTTGCCTTACAATTAAAGTATAGTTGACTTTACATTAAATGTCGAGTTTGTTTTACATTTAGATTTGTCATTGACTGTAGTAATAAAATAGAGTATGATTATTCATACAAATCATACCTTTGGAGGCGCTTATGGAAGTGAACAATGGAAAATACGCATGGATGGTTAAAATTGGAGAAAAAGGACAGTTTGTTATCCCGAAAGAGGCAAGAAATTTATTTGATCTTCAGCCGGGAATGGAAATTTTAGTTTTAGGTGACGAAAAAAGAGGTTTGGCAATTTTGCCAAAGGAAATGCAAAAAGAATATATTGCAAGGATTTTTTCAGAAATGGATTCCTAAAGGATGGTGAATTGATATGAGTAAAATCGTTTTCTTTTGTATTCCGGCACACGGGCATACCAATCCAACGTTGGGAGTTGTGCGTGAATTGATCAGTAGAGGGCATCAGGTTTTTTATTATTCCTACAATATGATGCGTGAAAAGATTGAAGCTACAGGAGCAACTTTTGTTTCTTGTGATGAATATGATCAGGAACAGCGATTGGATGCGAAAGATGCAGTTCGTGTAGGGAAAGATTTGGCTTTTTCCACACAGATATTGGTGGATACTACATTGGCTTTGGATGATACGGTGTGCGAACACATGAGAGAATTAAATCCAGACTGTATTGTTGCAGATTCCATGGCTGTATGGGGAAAGGCTGTAGCGTTAAAACTTGGAATTCCTTTTGTGTCTTCAACAACAACCTTTGCTTTTAATCAATATTCAGCAAAAATAATGAAACAAAGTCTGAGACAGATGTTTGGTATGATTTTTTCAATGACGAAAATCAATAAAAACATCAAACGTCTGCAAGAGAAAGGTTATCCTGTAAAAAGTGTTCTTGATATTATTCAGAACGATAATAATACAGATACGATTGTATATACCTCTCCGGAATTTCAACCATGCTCTGAAACATTTTCAGATAAATATGTCTTTGTAGGTCCGTCCATACGGCCTATTGAAAATATATTTGAGAAGAAGTCGGATAAATTAATCTATATATCAATGGGAACTGTAATCAATGATTCAACAGAGTTTTATAAAAAATGTATAGAAGCATTGGCTAATAAGAAATACCAGGTAATCATGTCAGTTGGTAATTTGATAAATATTGAAGACTTAGGTGCTGTACCGTATAATATTACGATTTCGAGATTTGTAGATCAGATAGCTGTGTTAAGTCAGGCGGATGTATTCCTTACCCACTGTGGTATGAACAGTGTCAATGAAAGTTTATATTATAAGGTTCCTCTTGTAATGTACCCACAAACATCGGAACAGGATGGCGTGGCCACCAGAGTAGAGCAACTTGGTGCTGGTATCCGATTGAAGTATGTAAATGCAAAATCGATTAAAGAGACCATTGAAAATGTGCTACATACCAAATCTTATTATGAACAGGCAGCAAAAATTTCTGAGGGATTCCATAAATGTACTGGTGTAAAAGGTGCTGCAGATAAAATTGAACAGATGTGTAAATAAGTAATCAAATAAGCAAGCAGATTGAAGTTTCTCAAAATGCTTGCTTATTCTATGATGATTTATAACCCCTGCGAATGATAATTCTCTCGATTCACTGATTTTGGGTTTGACTTTTCGTTTATTTCGGTCTTTTTACGATTTAATTTATCCAAAACAGAAGCTCGTGCTTTGATCTTAATCTGCTCCGGTCCAGCCCTTTTCACTTCCGGCTGCATAAGTTTATTCTGGATTTTCAGAAAAGCACTCTGCATAGTATTTTTAATTTTTGCAATCACTCCATCCAATCGTTTGGCTGCATACTCACGTTCTTTTTTAGAGGCTTTTCGTTCCGGAGAGAGCACCCAGTTTTTCGATTCTTCTACCAATCGGATATCTTCCAAGTGGGTTTCTTTTTTGACAGTAGCAGTAACAACTTCAACTGCTTTGTCATAGGCAACATCGGAAACTTCATCAATCAAATTTTCCACGTCTTCGATTTTCATAACTAATTCTTCAAGTTTTTCTGCTTGCAAAGCCAACTGTTCTTTCTGTTTGGCAAGAATGTAATCCTGCTTTTCTAAATATTTACGTCCACCATACTCTGGTTCCTCTTCTAATTGTAATCCATAACTTTTGGCAATATCAAAAAGTAATGCACGACAGGCAGAATCAAATACCATCTTACGATTATTGTTTCGTCCTGCAGGTTTTTCAGGATTTGGTAAATCAAAACCAAGCTTTTCTAACGCTTTTTCCTGTTGTGGAAATAATTCTCCATATTGATTTTCGCAATCAAACACATGACGTTCATGAATGTGAGGCGTACTCTCATCCAGATGAAGTGCCCAATCCAATATGTGAACATGAGTACCAAATCGTTCGGTAATTTCAACCATAAAATCCATAACTACCTGTAATAATATATCTGGTGAAACGTGATTTCTAAAGTGCCAATTTGATAGATGGTTTCTTCCGGGCAGGTCTTCTTATGTTTTAAGATATCTGATGTGGTGCAATTACGTTCCGGGTGACGATTCTTAATATTACGTTCATTTTGTCCTTCAATAAATCCTTTGTAATGAATAGAATAATAAAGTTCTTCCGCTTCTTCAAATGTGTTAGCCAGTTCACATTCATTTCCCTTATCATAAAAAGTACGATATCCATTGAAGCAATCCCAGTAAATATTTCCTTTTGCCCGTTCTTCATCGATGTGCTCACTATTATTAATATTAAAACTGCGGTCATTGTGCTTGGGATTGTAAGCACCATTTTTCCCGGCACGACCATTGTGTCTTGTTAATTTCATTATGATGTTCCTCCTCATATAATCAAGTGTTTTCTATTGAAAATTCAAGGTTTTTCAACCTTTCATATCTCAGTGAATAAGCCA
>NZ_JANJZT010000074.1 GCF_024622975.1 Blautia caecimuris
TAAAATGGATGAAATCAGTGAAGAGGAAGCGGCATCCGTTTGATATAGCAATTATTTAATATTCGTTATACTAGTTTTTCCAAAGCACGAAAAAAGAGCATTACAAATAGACTTGTTAGTCACTTTATGACTCCGTGCTTGGTATAAAATAGTCATTATAGTTCCAAAACACAATCTATACATTGTGATGCTCCTTTCACGATTATTCTTCCGTATAATCATCCATTGTTTTAATTTCAAAAATGGTTTCTTCAATCACACGGATGCATTCATCCGTATTTTTCTTTATATCATTGCCCCAGAATCGGATTACCGTCCATCCCAGAAAAAGGAGCTTCTTGTTGATTTCATCATCCCGCTCTTTGTTTCTGGATATTTTACTAATCCAATATTCACTATTATTACTCTTTTCCAGTCTAGGCTTAAGCACTTCCCAATCTTTGCCGTGGAAAAACTCTCCATCGCAAAAAAATTGCTATTTTATATTTAGTAAATACAATATCAGGCTTGCCTGGCAATTCTTTATAATTCTTCCGAAATCTGTAACCTTTTTTCCACAATGCCTTTCTTAATAGTCCTTCAATCTTTGTATCTTTTGATCTTATATGTTGCATATTTTTCCGACGCTGCTCTGATGTTAAATTGTCCACACTCTTACCTCTGAAAAATCACATCATTATGGTATTCTATAAAATCTTTTCCTGGCAGGAATTTATCTGGAAGAATAATTTGATGATCGGAATATCCCATAAACCAGGATTTCGTTTCTGAATCCATCTCCGTATCTTTCAACTTTCTGGAGACAATAATCTTATATCTTTTATCTAAAGTAATCAGCCCTCTATCAAATGCTTTATCATGTAAAGCATTCAAACATAATCCATTTGCCGGATTTGTGCGTTCAGTCCTTTCATCACTAACTTTCCAAGGCTTAATATGACTTGCCACCAAAAGTTCTGGTTGTTTTAACCCTGTGACGCAACATCTATTTTCGTATGAATTTAATACCGTCATTCTAAAGAAATACTGCCCTACTCTAGTTTTCATCATCTGATCTCGATATTTTCCAGCTGGAATCACATCAATATCACCAAGATCAATTACTTCTGATATGTCCTTATTCTGCAGTTTTGCGCGGATAAGCTGAGCTTGATACGATAAATTTGTCCAATCTCTTGAAAACTCTGAAAAAATTTCGCCATCAAGCTTGCTTCCATGCGCCATTGCAGTTACATTTCTCTTCTGCAATTCAGGATCATAATGAGCAAGATTATGCATCTTCAATCCCACAGAACCCGGAGTTCGTCCCAACAAATGCGCAAGTTTTATAATTTCCGGATTACCTTGGCTAATCTTTCCAAAAGGTGTACGGCAATACAAATCAAATGCCAAAATAGTTTCTTCTCGGCTCCATTTTATTCCTGTCCTGTCGGCTGCCATATTGCTTTTCTCTCTTTCATTTACTTTATGTTCTTAATAACATACTGTTTGCCAGAAATGACAAACTTTGTACCTTCCTTCTTACCAAGCAGATTTTTCGGTTTCGTTGAAATTGTTTTTCCTACAGCTGTAACCTGCCCATTTTTTATCACCATCTCTGGTCCAAATGGCTTACCTGTAACATCATTAACCGCTCTAAAATGGCTACCTTCTTCTAATACAGCTATGCTTTTAATTTCAGCCATAACATTTTCACATAATTTTTCTGCTTGAGTCTTGTCAAGAAAATCTGAAACTGTAATAGCACCCGCTTGATTTAATTTGGCTAAAAAAGCACGTACTTCTGTTCTCGATAGTTCTGAATTTTTCTTTAACTCCTTGAGTGCGGCCAACACAAGTACCTTATTTCTGGCATAGGAACGCTCTGTAATTGATGTGAATATATCCTGCTTGCTAAAAAAATATTCTGTATATTCATAAGGATTTCCATTTTCGTTATTCTCGTCATAAGTTAAATAAACACTCCAATATAATCGTGCTATACCCTGACGAACAAAGGCTTTTCCTTTCGATGCCTTGAAAAAATAACGTGTTCCAATACGATTGATCGCTTTGTCTGTCGAAGATTTTTTTGTTTCATTCTCTTCCGCTTCATCTTCATCATCCGGAAGGTCAATTCCCCATCTTGTATGCATATAATCCCAATGTTGTTTATGTGCCATATACGCCCATAATCTAAGATCACTTGCCTGAACTAAATTTATATGTCCCTGCAAAGCTTCGTATAAAATCTTTGCATTAGAGAAATCTGTTTCCGGACCTCCTGAAATAAGTTGATAATCATCAACCTCTATTCCCGTATCAAAAAAATAATTAGGCTTGTCATTATCAATAAAATATTGATCAACCCACGTTTCTGCATCTTGATACTTATTCAGATTATCAGGTATAGTCTGTTCAAGCATATCGAGAGATTTCTGTTTTAAAAAGTATAATTTCATACATCCTCCTATTCTACCTGACAAAGGAATTTAAGTGCATCAGCTGAGTTATTACCTAATAATAATTCTGCTGATGCAAACGGTTTTTCTAGTATAGAATAAATTAAATTTCTGCTATATATTTTTGAGATGATGTATGGTAAAATAGTGTTATCAAAGAAAGG
>NZ_JANJZT010000075.1 GCF_024622975.1 Blautia caecimuris
TGTCATGAGGTAAGGTTCAGCTTGTCCTTTACAGGACTTGCATCCCCTCCCTCCCAAACCGCACGTACACCTCTCGATGTATACGGCTTTCCGCTTATTATATTTGCGGTATTAAGAATGAATCAGTTTATGACATTCGGGGCATACCACAAGAGTTTTCCGTCTCCTTTTGCGCATAAGGAGTACCCACTCCGCATTGCCCTTTAAGTCTTTTAGTTTCTTTACTTGATGGATTTCCAGATTTCTGCAATCCTTTCCACAAAGTTCACAGGTATGGCGTTCCACTCTCTGTTTCAGAGTGTTGGTTTTAGCGTATTTTGAGAACTGCGGAAGTTCGCTTACATTGTCAAACTTCGTAGCTGATTCTTTTCGCTTAAACCCGTCTCTGTAAAAGGTTGTAGTTTTCCTTCCTGCTCTGGTATCGTATGCGATTGTAAACAGTCCTCCAACACAATATCTGCGCTTGATTTCGTGAACATTTGTTTTATACTTACAGGCAAATGTCTTGTACATACTGTACTTCATAAGATTGGCGAATCTGCCTATCTTAAAAGAATCATTTGCTATGGCATAGTAGTTATAAAGTCCACGAACTTCCGCATTATATCTTGCCAGAATCTCTATATCGCTTTGGTTTACCAGTTTTCCCCTGTGTAGGGCTACAAATCTTTCTTTTCCATTTTCGTTAATCTTGATTTTGATTGCATGATATTCCAGTAACTTTCCCACCCATTTTTCTCTGGGTACAAGTAGTTTCACCACTCCTGCATTGCTCCTGATTTTGTATCCTCCTGCGGATTTCTTTAAATCCTGACTTCTGGATACCGTAATGTCGTAGCCTAAAAATCTGGCTCTGTCTCCTGTATGTGTAACCTTAGTTTTGGTTTCGGACATTTCCAAATCCAGTTCTTCCCTGATGAATCTGCCGACATCAGCTTTAATCTGTTCTGCGTCCGCTTTGCTCCCAATTACCCCAATAATAAAATCATCAGCGTAACGGGTGTACTGAATCCGTTTATACGTCTCATCTAAAGGTTCGGTAGGAGTTAGTTGTCGTGCTTGCTTTTCAAGCGTTTTCAAATGCTTATTGCGTTCCCAGCGTTCTTCTGGAGATAAATCCGCCCACTTCTTTTTGCCCATACATCTGTAATAGGATGCCTTTTTGATAACTTTATTGTAGTCGGAGTTCATTTGTTTCTTCTTTCCTCGGTTATATTTCTGTGCGTATTCTTCCATAAATTTGTCTAATTCATGGAGATACACGTTCGCAAGCACTGGACTGACACCAGACCCCTGCGGTACACCGCTATATGTCCGATTGTACGTCCATTGCTCCATATATCCTGCTTTTAGGAATTTCCAGATAAGTTGTAGGAACATTTCATCATCAATGCGTTTACTCAGCAATCTGATGATTGTGTGGTGATTAAAACTGTCAAAGCAGGCGTGTATATCACCCTCAACAAACCAGTTCGTTCCCGTAAAGGTTTTCTGAATCTGGTATAATGCTGTCTGACAGCTTTTGTTTGGTCTGAACCCATGAGATGTTTTCTTAAACACAGGCTCATAAATGCTTTCTAAAATCATTTTCACTACTTCCTGCACCAGTTTGTCATTGCCCGACTGGATTCCCAACGGGCGCTTTTTATTGCTGTTTTTCTTAGCAATATATTCCCTGCGTGCAGGTTTTGGCAGGTAACTTTTATCTCGCATGGATTCAATAATCCTTTGGATTCTTTCGTCACTCATGCCATCAATGGTAGTTCCATCTGCACCGGCAGTCATACTGCCTGTGTTTGCATATATGTTTTTATATGCAAGCCAGTAGAACTCTGGATTGTACAGATTCCGATATAATCTCTGAAACCTGTAAGATTCATTCTTTGACTTTTCCGTCAAACTACTTAATACTTGGATTGGATTTCTCAATGCCTCTCGCACCGTCCTTTCATATCGTATTAGTAAATAAGCTGCTCCCCTTCGCCATGTGAACGTCATTAACGTCTCGGACTACTATGGGAGCTGTGTGACCATGCCCGTTACCGGGTTTAGGTCATCCCCAGTTAGTATTCATAGAATTAGCGTTTCGTGTTGTCGGCACCGACTTTCGCCATTTACCCGCTGTCTTGCGGTTGTCCTTCCATGAGTATCGCTTGCTTTCATAACTGCGAAATGAAACCAACATGGAATAGCATACGTTTCAATCCTTTTCGTATGCGGAGTGCGGATTCCCCCACTTTGGCTATCGTTCAGGCAGTTTAGCTTTGTACCTCATACACGAAGTTTTATTCTTGAATTTTCAGATACACAGGATTAGTACCTTATCATTCAGGCTCTCGTCTATTGACAAGAGCGACAACATGCTACACTCCCCTTTGGGTTTCCCCTCTCGGATAAGTTGTAGAATAATAGGTTGTGATTTTTCATCACTTGATACTTTTACCTACTGCTTGCTAAAGGCAGTATTCCATAAATACCACGCCGCCGAATTTATAATGCGCTGGCGACTTCTGGGCGCACACAGTTACCGA
>NZ_JANJZT010000076.1 GCF_024622975.1 Blautia caecimuris
TATAATTCATTAGGAAAGTATCAGATTCAGAGTTGACAAAAAGAGCAGTTCTGCAATAAATCGGAACTGCTCTGAATGTGATTCTTTCATATTGTACCCAGTCGCGGTATTTTAGCCAGTTCTTATATGGGGATTGTATTGTTCCCAGATGGCCAAAATCGTCGAAGATGATGAGAAATCAGCTGAAAACACGCTGATTTTTGTGATGTAAAACATTGCAGGACATACTTTCAAAGCCTCCCGTTGGCAGGCTTTTTCAAAACAATATAAGAAGTCAGGATAATCAGGATGGTGCATAACACCTTCCCAGCTGTTTCATGGAACTATGTCCACAATCCGGGCAGATAGAAATATCAAAGTCCCACACAGCCTTTAAAAGCTCAGACATGGACATCTCTGTAAACCGTCTTTTAAAACGCTGGTGTCCCTGCAGAGTAAAAATGAGTTTCAGATTTTTTCTCTTCATCCGGTTGTTCAGGAAACCATAATAACGGATCTTCTGAAAACCGGATGGAAGCACATGCATCAGGTATCTCCGAATGAATTCTGTATGCTCCAGAGTGATCTGGCGCCTGGACTCGCCGGGCTTTTTTCCCCTGGCGGAGAATGTGACTTCCTTTTCCGTGACGGAAAGGATACGGTTGTTGGAGATGGCGATTTTATGGGTATACCGTCCAAGGTATTCGAGCGCATTGCCAAATCCGTTAAAAGTTTCTTTTATGTAAGGGCACCAGTCTTTGCCGTAAAGATCATTTTTGAACTCCTTCCACTCATAGGAATTCCGGAGTGTTTCACAGGAAGAAGAGAGAACGATCTGTCCTTTCCGGTACATGGAATCAAGCTGGGAAAGATATTTCCCTTTAAATTTATCCCGGAGTACCCCGACAGGAATGAAAAACTTGTTTTTTGACCTGCGTATCTTCTTGTCATATGTGAGGCCGCCACCAGAAACAATACAGTGCATATGCACATGGTAGCCGATCTCCTGGTTCCATGTATGGAGCACCTGTATGATGCCAGGTGTCGCACCGAGATACTTCTTATCGTAAGATAATTCAAGAAGTGTTTCGGCACAGCATCTGTGAAAAAGCCCGTACAGAAGCTTCTGGTTACAATAAATAAGCGGGTTTAACTCATGGGGCAGGGTGAAGACCACATGAAAATACGGTGCATCAATGACTTCCTCCCGGCGTTTATCCACCCATATTTCTTTTAAGACAGCCTGGCAGTTTGGGCAGTTCCGGTTACGGCAGGAATTATTGTGGAATTCCGTATGGCCGCACTCGGTACATTGGCAGGCATTGGCTCCGAGAGCGCCGGATTTACAACGCATGACAGCGTGGGAGACTTTTTTCTGGATGTCAGAAACAGGGTGCCCGGAAGAAAGAAAAGAGTCAAAAGAACACTGCCAGATCTTCTGGATTTTGAGATCACTCATAAAACCCACCTGCCATTCTGTCAAAAGGATTGGAAGAAGCCATCAGAGCATTTGATGCCAGATGTACGTATATAACCGTGGAAGAAACAGACCGGTGTCCCATGAGCGCTTTCAAAGTGAGCAGGTCGGTTCCGTCTTCATAATGGTAGGTGGCAAAAGCATGGCGGAATGTGTGACAGGTAAAACGGTGCTCCCATCCGAGTTCTTTTTCGTGTGCAAGGATAAAGCTGGGGATACGCTGGTGATCGATGGGTCTGTCCGGTTTTTTCTTCTGTGGAAAGAGCCAGTCTTTCGGCCGGGAACCAGCCGGAAATGAATACCAGTACCGGAGGATGAGTTCCCAGACGTTATCAGAAAGAGGCACGTAACGGTCAGAGCGGTTCTTGGAAGCACGTATATGAATACGTTTTCTGGAATGTTCAATGTCAGAGCATTTCAGATGACGTACCTCGCCCACCCGCAGCCCGGAAGAAAACATAAGGCAGAGTATGGCCTTAAACTTTATGTCAGAAATGGAAAACAGGAATGTTTTCATTTCTTCACGTGAAGGGATAAAAGGGGTATAAGAGTCAAATTTTCTGAAAGGGAGCTGATAGGGGTCCCAGGGCTTATGGAGGACATAAAGTGTAAAAAATCTCAGCTGTGAGATGCAGGCATTTATCGTACGGTCAGAAAGATTTCTTGTGTTCTGGACCCAAAAGATAAAGTCCCGCATCTGCTGCCATGATGCATCTTCCGGTGCAGTGGGGCCGTTGTCGGAAAGGTACTGCAGATAAGCGGAGATATAGGTAGAATACGAAGCAATGGTGTGGTCAGTAAGACCGCGCAGGGAGACCATCTCCCTGAAAGAAGATAAATATTTGTCCATAAGGAACCTCCTGTAAATGAAATAAGATTGATTTAGAGTCAGGATATTTCAAAACAGGCGGTGGACGGATAAAAAAGTAAAATATGTACTTGTT
>NZ_JANJZT010000077.1 GCF_024622975.1 Blautia caecimuris
GTTCTCAGTCTCCCACCTATCCTGTACATGCAGCACCGGATCCCAGTACCAAACTGGAGTAAAGCTCCATGGGGTCTTTCCGTCCTGGCGCAGGTAACCAGCATCTTCACTGGTACTTCAATTTCACCGGATGCATTGTCGAGACAGCGCTCAAATCATTACGCCTTTCGTGCGGGTCGGAACTTACCCGACAAGGAATTTCGCTACCTTAGGACCGTTATAGTTACGGCCGCCGTTTACTGGGGCTTAAATTCAAAGCTTCGCTTGCGCTAACCTCTCCTCTTAACCTTCCAGCACCGGGCAGGCGTCAGCCCATATACCTCACCTTTCGGTTTCGCATAGACCTGTGTTTTTGCTAAACAGTTGCTTGAGCCTATTCTCTGCGGCCAGGTCTCCCTGGCACCCCTTCTCCCGAAGTTACGGGGTCATTTTGCCGAGTTCCTTGACAATGCTTCTTCCGCCGGCCTTAGGATTCTCTCCTCATCCACCTGTGTCGGTTTACGGTACGGGTACGGTATAAACTATAGCGGCTTTTCTTGACGCACAGCTCACGGGCTTCCCTACTTTCTTTCGGTCCGCGTCGTGTCTTCCCATTGACACACGGATTTGCCAATGTGTCTGGTACCTCACTTGCACCGGGCTTTCCATTCCCGGCTCCCGCTTTCTGCACGTGTCCCCACAGTTCTGTTATACCGCAGTACAGGAATCTCCACCTGTTGTCCATCGGCTACGACTCTCGTCCTCGCCTTAGGCCCCGACTTACCCAGGGCAGATCAGCTTTACCCTGGAAACCTTGGATATTCGGCCATAAGGATTCTCACCTTATTCTCGCTACTCATTCCGGCATTCTCTCTTCCATGCAGTCCACAGCTCCTTACGGTACTGCTTCGTCCCGCATGCAATGCTCCTCTACCAATCATTTCTGATTCCTTAGTTTCGGTGGCGCGTTTCAGCCCCGGACATTTTCGGCGCAGGACCTCTCGACCAGTGAGCTATTACGCACTCTTTGAATGGATGGCTGCTTCTGAGCCAACATCCTGGTTGTCTTTGAAATCCCACATCCTTTTCCACTTAACGCGCACTTTGGGACCTTAACTGAAGGTCTGGGCTCTTTCCCTTTCGACTGCCCAACTTATCTCGTGCAGTCTGACTCCCGGTAAGCAATTCTGCGGCATTCGGAGTTTGATATTCTTCGGTAGGCTTTGACGCCCCCTAGGAAATTCAGTGCTCTACCTCCGCTAATCTCTACCGAGGCTAGCCCTAAAGCTATTTCGAGGAGAACCAGCTATCTCCGGGTTCGATTGGAATTTCTCCCCTATCCACACCTCATCCCCACCCTTTTCAACGGATGTGGGTTCGGTCCTCCACTGCCTCTTACGGCAGCTTCAACCTGGACATGGATAGATCACCCGGTTTCGGGTCTGCCCTCACTGACTCTGGCCCTCTTAAGACTTGGTTTCCCTACGGCTCCGGTCCTTAAGACCTTAACCTTGCCAGTAAGCGCAACTCGCCGGACCGTTCTACAAAAAGTACGCGGTCGTGCATATAAAGCACTTCCACAGCTTGTAGACACAGGGTTTCAGGTTCTCTTTCACTCCCCTCCCGGGGTCCTTTTCACCTTTCCTTCACAGTACTATGCGCTATCGGTCACTAAGTGGTATTTAGCCTTAGGGGGTGGTCCCCCTCACTTCCCGCAGGGTTTCTCGTGTCCCGCGGTACTCTGGATCCTGCTCAGTCTGCTCTGCTTTCGCGTACGGGGCTCTCACCCTCTCCGGCCGGCTTTCCCAAAACCGTTCTGCTAGCTTTACAGAATCTTAAATGCAGTCCGTAACCCCAGCGTGCACGCACACTGGTTTAGGCTCCTCCGCGTTCGCTCGCCGCTACTTACGGAATCGAGTTTTCTTTCTTTTCCTCCGGGTACTTAGATGTTTCAGTTCCCCGGGTTCCCCTCCATACGTTATGGATTGGCGTATGGATACATGAGGTTTCCTCATGTGGGTTTCCCCATTCAGAGATCTCCGGATCAATGGATATTTGCTCCTCCCCGAAGCTTATCGCAGCTTATCACGTCTTTCTTCGGCCCTTAGTGCCAAGGCATCCGCCCTGTGCCCTTTCTGCTTGACCTTTCGCTTTTCATCACCCTAGCGTAGGTGATGCGGTCTTTGATTCTC
>NZ_JANJZT010000078.1 GCF_024622975.1 Blautia caecimuris
AAAATTTCAAAAATCGGCAGATTGACACTTTAGGAGATTCTATTCATTTTGAAATTACATTTTGCGGAAACTCAAGACAGAAATTGGTTCTGGATCAGAAAATATACTCTCCTGTGTAGGTGCAAATCAGTATGGAGTACAACTAGCGAGTCTTTTTAACTTTACTGAGTACCTTATAAAAAAACAAAACGTACAACTTGTCTTAATAATTGTGGATTCTTCATTTAGCCCAGTCAATTTTGCTGGGCTAGAGGAGATTTCGGGTCAAATGGAAAAGTTACGAAATCACAATATTCATGTTTATTTATATGCTCCTTCTTACAATATGAGTACACTTTATCTAGCTGCTAGTGCTGAGAAGGTATTTATACACCCAATTGGAAATATATGTTTTGGAGGATTTTATAAAAATCGTATTTCAGCAGCACTTCTATTGGAAAAATTGGGAATAAAATTTCAAACAATAAAAACAGGGAAATTCAAAGATACATTTAGTTCTCTTGGAGATTTTGTTGAAGAAAGTAATTTTCCAAACCAGCTTTTACAAGATTACGAATATACTTTTGTACAACAGGTTCAGAAAAAATGGAAGGAGAAGGATCTATATCGAAAACTATCGGAAGAAAACATTTTTTCTGCTGGTGAGGCTAAAAAAATTGGATTTTTAGATGAAATAGCAACTTTGCCAGAAGTGCTTCAAGAGATTACAGAGAATGGAATTTATCCTAAAAAAATAAAGATATCCTTAAAAAACTCGAAGAATATTTGGAAAAAAAAGATTGCTATTGTTTTTGCAAATGGAGAGATTATAGACGGTACAGGTGCTGCACTTTTTCATGTTACTAAAAAGAATATGAGTAGCAGTAAAATAATAGGTATTATAAATAGATTGAAACGCAAAAAATCTATTAAAGCAGTGCTTTTTCGGATAGATTCAACAGGTGGATCATCAAGTGCTGGATATGATTTGTATCAAGCAGTAAAAAGACTTTCCGAACAAAAACTTACAGTTATATCCATTGGAAATTATGCAACATCATCGGCCTATTGGATGGCGCTTGGTGGAAGTACTATTTTTGCAGATTCCACTAGTGTGATTGGAGCAGTTGGGGCAGCTATGACACGCCCCTATATTTTAGAAGCACTGGAAAAGATAGGGCTTCAAGTTACAACAGAGAAGTTGAAAAATACAGAGGTAATAAATTTCTTTGAAGAATATAGTGAGGAGGCAAAGAGAGGAACCGAAAAATGGATTTCAGAGATTATGAATCATTTTTTAGAAGCAATTAGGGAGCATTGTGACCTTGATAAAAAGACATTGGAGATTATATCAGATGGTTGTTCTTTTTCGGGAAGCTATGCTTGGAAATATGGATTAATAGATCGGATTGGAGGAATAGAGCAGGCATTGGAATATATACGTACTCAGTTAGGAGAAGTGCCTGTAAAATATGAATATTATCCGGAAAATAAAATTCCATTACTCTATAAAAAATTATTTCATATAGGTTCTAAGTGATTTTTATTTCAGACGTCATTTTTATTGCACAGATACAATAAAGGGCATATAATTTCCTAAAAAGGAGATGAGTAATATGGCTAAAATTTTAGTGATTGAAGATGACAAAAATATGCAGGCTATTTTATCAGAATTTATTTGCTCCAATGGACACACCTGTTTAACAGCAGATGATGGTATCGATGGTCTGGTAATAGTAAAAACTTGTCCGATAGATTTGGTTATATTAGATGTCATGATGCCACATTTAGATGGATTTTCTGTATGTAAGATGATTCGGAATATCTGTAACGTACCAATTATATTTCTGACTGCGAAGGAAAGTGAAGATGATAAGCTAAAAGGGTATGAACAGGGTGGAGATGATTATGTTACAAAGCCCTTTAGTCCTAAAGTGCTTATGGCAAAAGTAAATGTACTTTTGAAAAGATCAACATATTATCATACAGATGAAATACAAAGAGGCATACTTACTTTAGTGTTGTTGACCTCATAAATTATCAAAATACTGATTTACTTGCCTGTCTCTGAATTGACCTGTATACTGTCATCAGC
>NZ_JANJZT010000079.1 GCF_024622975.1 Blautia caecimuris
GTGCGTCCAGAGGGACGAAAGTTAGAAGTAGATTAAAGAAAGGGGGACAGAAAAAAAAGGCACTACCCCGTAAGATAACACGGGAAACCACCTGCCTAACCGAAAGGTGAAAACTGTACGGGAAAATAGCACGGCAGGAAAGCAGAAAGTTGTTCAAAGACAATAGAGCACGACTGAACTGCAAGGTTAAGTGAATATGAGGATAAAACTAGATTTGTTGAATGTGAGTTCCAAACCTCTGTTACGTGTGGACACAGGAAACTTGTCTGAAACCTGTGGTATGAGTAACGCTGAAAATAAATGCCTTTCAGTGGGTTATCAATTAACTCATACGGTACGCTGGAGAACCAGTAGTAACGGAACGAAAGCATATCCGACAATTCACACCAGCCTACTACTTTCGTCAACTGGAGATTACCTAAACCAGAATGCCTACAATGGCTATGTGTAATGCTCTTGTAGTGATAAATCACAAGGCTATGCTAAGTGAGATGACGCTGAAAATCTGGCAAGGTAACGGAGCTTTCATAGTAGTCTGAGAATCCTGAAAAGACAGGGAAAGCCGTAAAATCGGATACGGGAAAACCGTTCACATGGCGAAGGAAAGCAGTCTTAGCGAATTAAAATTAGAAATTGATTAGGGAGGAAAACCTCAAATGAAACCAACAATGGAGATTTTAACCAAATTACAGGAAAATTCAAAAAAGAACCATGATGAAGTATTTACAAGGCTCTATCGATATTTACTCCGTCCAGATATATACTATGTTGCATATCAACACCTCTACTCCAACAAAGGAGCAGGAACAAAGGGTGTAACAGACGACACAGCGGACGGTTTTAGCGAAATATATATTGAAAATATCATTGAAGCCTTAAAAAATGAAATGTATCAACCAAAACCAGTAAGACGTACATACATCAAAAAATCAAATGGCAAAATGCGTCCCTTAGGACTGCCTGTCTTTACTGATAAGCTGATACAGGAAGCAATACGCATGATATTAGAAGCAATCTATGAGCCTATTTTTTCAGACTACTCTCACGGTTTCCGACCAGCAAGAAGTTGTCATACTGCTCTTGCTCAAATAAAAAAAGAATTTACAGGAGCACGCTGGTTTATAGAGGGCGACATAAAAGGGTGCTTTGATAACATCAATCATGCGGTACTTGTGGAAATTATCAATCAGAAAATTAAAGATGCACGTTTTCTGAAACTCATTCGTTCATTCTTAAAGGCAGGTTATATGGAAGATTGGAAATACCACAAAACATATAGCGGTTGCCCTCAAGGTGGCATCATTTCGCCTATTCTTGCGAATATCTACCTTAATGAATTAGACCGTCACGTAATGAAGATAAAGAAAGAGTTTGATGTGGCAACAAAGGCACGTTATACACCAGAATATACAAAACTGGTAGGACTACGCCAAAGATTACACAACAAAATTAAAAATAGCAACGGTATAGAAAGAGAAAAGCTGATTGAAGAATATAAATCTGCAACGGCTCAAATGCTCAAACTACCAGCGAAGCAATGTGACGACAAGAAAATAAAATATGTGCGTTACGCTGATGATTTCCTAATAGCTGTGAATGGCAATCGACAGGATTGTGAGAAGATTAAGCAAGAACTTACAGAATTTATAAGTACCACATTAAAAATGGAACTTAGTCAAGAAAAAACTCTGATTACACACAGTAATACTCCTGCTCGTTTTCTCGGATATGATGTCAGAGTACGCCGTGACCAGCAGATTAAACCAAAAGGAAAATTCAAAACCCGTTCTATGAATAACAAGGTGGAATTGAGTATTCCATTCAAAGACAAGATAGAGAAATTTTTATTTTCAAATGGAATTGTAAAGCAGAGGTCAGACAATGGGAAATTAGAACCTATACACCGACCACAACTGCTTAATAGGACAGATTTGGAAATAGTGACTATTTATAATGCAGAATTAAGAGGTATCTGTAATTATTATGGGTTGGCAAGCAATTTTAACAAGCTAATCTATTTC
>NZ_JANJZT010000007.1 GCF_024622975.1 Blautia caecimuris
TATGTTTCATCTTTGAGGAGTTTAATGCTTGTTGTAAGTACTGGATTTCCAGCTTCATCTACATAGTTTACAACAACATCTTTTGTGTATTCTTTTTCTCTTACTACCACATAAGCTACATTACCTGCCACTGGTACGTCACCTAATGTAGCAAGTTCCCAACCATATGGTACATCTTTCAGAATACTTGTGTTGAAATATGTTTCATCTTTGAGGAGTTTAATGCTTGTTGTAAGTACTGGATTTCCAGCTTCATCTACATAGTTTACAACAACATCTTTTGTGTATTCTTTTTCTCTTACTACTACAGTTACTGCACCATCTTTGATAGGCATGTCGCCCGCCTCTGCAACTTCCCATCCATATGGGATATTCAAATCCCCTGTGTTGATATATTCAGTACCTTTGTAAACTTTAATACTTTCGGAAAGTACTAAATTTCCGTCTTCATCTACATAATTTACAAAAACACTCTGATTGTAATCTTTCTCTCTTACAACGATGTTAACAGAGTTGCCACCTTCATTAAGGTTGATATCACCTGTGCTGGCAAGTTCATAGCCATATGGCACATCTTTCAGCGCGCTTGTATTGATGTGATTTGCACCAGCTTCAACTACTGCATTTCCTGTTCCTACATTGCTGCCGTCTTCCAGAATGTAGTTAACCATGATAGTCTTTTCTTTAAGTCTTACCAGAACATCAACAGAATCAGAATCTGGTACTAATGCAACATCACCTGTAGCAGCAAGTGCGTATTTTTCTGGCACATTCTTCAACAGACTTGCATTGAAATTACCGGCATTTTGCGGAACTTCTACTGTTTCAGTTCCAATAATATTTCCACTTTCATCAACATAATTAACATTAATAGATCTTGTCTCTGCTGCTTTCTCTCTTACATATACTGTAATAGTAGTTTCGCTAGCTGAACCACTGATATCTCCCGACTCACAAAGCTCATAGCCTCCCGGAACCTGAGTCAAATCACTTGCTTTGAAAGCAAAACAATCGTACTTATTTACTCCTGCACTTACTGTTTCTGTACCAACAACGTCGTCAGTTCCTTCAAGCGTGTATTGTATTGTAACATCTACAGAATATGTTGGTTCTTCCTGTTTTTCTGTATCTTCTGTTGTTTCCTCTTCTGCCACTTCTTCGCCAGTCTCTTCTGTTGTTTCTTCTTCTGCCACTTCTTCGCTGGTCTCTTCTGTTACTGCTTCTTCTCCTTCAACAGGTGTGAGAACCTCATCTTCTGCTGCGTTTTCAACAACAACATCAGTAGTAGTTGCATCCATAGATGCAGCTGTTACGCCTACTGTGCTTGTGAGAACTACAGAGGAGCTGAGGCCAACCATGAGAAGTTTTCTTACTACTTTGTTTTTCATAGCTTCTTTTTCCTCCATCTCTGATTTTAGGGATTTCTCCTAATCCTATGTATCGTTCTTATTATACCCCCCCCCCGTATTATTAAGTCAACCCAAATTCTCCTATTTTTACCTGTTCTTCAATATTTTAACACCCAATATCTTTACAGATTCCAACAGCTTTTTCCTGTAAACGGCAAACAAAAAAAGACACTGTCTTCAATTATTGACAGTGTCCATAAATTATCAGATTTTTCAGATCAATTCACCCATGATGGTTGTATAAATATCCTGGCATTTCTGAGGCCAGCTTTTGCATATGGCCCGCGCAGCCGCTTTATTTGGCGCTGCCATTGTCAGATCCATGATCGCTGTATCTTTTTCGATCAGCTGGCATCTGACTGCATAGGTTCCCTGAGGGGTTGTATAATAATCAGCCGGCGTAAGAATCCTTTCCGGCATTTCATATCCATAATCCTTCAAAAATTCTTCGATTTCATTTCTGATATCCTGAGAGAGATCATTTTCAAAGTAGGAGAGTGTCTTACTTCCCTCATCTGTCAGCTCGTAATGAGAACTGTTGGAAACGGTTCTCCGTCTCAGAAGTCCTGTCTCCACCAGCTCTGACAGCACCTGCTGAAGATGAAAATAATCCGTATAATCCCTGTCCAGCACAAATTCTGATATCTGAGAATTTGTCAGCTCCTTCCTGGAATGCTGGGCCATATAAAGTACCATCAGTTTATAAATTGTAAATGGTTCTGCCATTCTACCACCTCTTTCTCATTTACATCCGGAACATGTCTGTTCCTTCTGTTCTTTCACAATCAGAAACTTTCAAACTTTTTCCCTGGTAACTGTTCTGTTCTTTCATCTGATGGTGAAGCAGATTCAGAACCTCCCGTTTTCTCGATGCCCACAAAGGAGCGATCAGAAGATCTTTTGGCCCGTCTCCTGTAATCCTGTGGATGACGATTTCCGGATCAAGATTTTCCAGACATTCGATCAGTAAATCCAGATATTCTTCTCTCTCATAAACCTGAAATCTTCCTGCAAGATAATCATATGCCAGGTCTGTCCCTTTCAGAACATGAAGAAGCTGAAGTTTGATCCCCTGGATATCTTTTTTATTCAAATATCTCATTGTCTCAAGAATCTCTTCCCTGCTCTCTCCCGGAAGCCCCAGAATCGTATGAACGATCACCTCAATATTCCGTTTGCGGAGATTTTCCACAGCCTGATCGAAGCAGGAAAGCCGATATCCCCTTCTGATGTACTGAGCTGTTTTTTCATGGATCGTCTGAAGCCCCAGCTCGATCCATACCGGCTTGATCCGGTTCAGCTCTTCCAGAAGATCCAGTACCTCCTCTCCCAGACAGTCCGGTCTGGTTCCTACAGACAGAGCTACGATCCTGGGATGAGACATTGCCTCTTTAAAAATCTTCCTCAGGTATTCCACCGGCGCATAGGTGTTTGTATACGCCTGAAAATACGCAATATATTTTTGAATAGGCCGCTTGCCGGAAAGAAGCGCGATCTGACTTTCAATCTGCTCTGTAACAGACAGCGATACGTCTGCCGCAAAATCTCCGCTTCCTCCCTCGCTGCAGAAAATACAGCCTCTTGTCCCAAGAGTTCCGTCCCTGTTTGGACAGGACATCCCCCCGTTTAAGGTTACTTTATATACTTTTTCACCAAAACGCTCCCTGAGCATATAGTCCAGGGAGCAATAAGGTTTTCCGTTCCAGCTCTTACGCTGTTCCCGGCATTCTTTATTCAGTTCATTCATCAGAACATTACCTCTGTTTCTTCCGAAACACTCTCCTCAGGAATATACTTGTCAAAAATTCTCACAAAAAAGTGTGAATTCCCATATGCAATTACTGCCGGGCCAAACAGAATCACCAGCATAATCAGCGACATCTGTATCTGAAATGACGGAATAAATAAAATCAGGATCGGACAGGCACAGATCAGCAGCATCAAAATTGTATACGGCAAATGACGGATTGCCATTAAAATTGCATTCTTAAAAGTATTTTTTACAGAATTATAAAACTTTGCAAGAAGCGGATACACGTATAAAAGAATCATCACATACAAAAGGGTAAATGCCGCAAAAATCATTCCCAGAATCTTTCCTGCGGGCTGCCCCATCTTTCCTGCAATATTGGTATCTATATAAAGAAGAGCTGCGGCTGCAAGCATGATTATATTTATAACAGTCGCCTGCTTAAAGTTCTGCTTAAAAGACCGGAAAAAGCTTCTGAATATATATGCCTCTTCATTTCTTACCATCTTCATTGTCACATAATACAAAGCCGTCAGAGATGCTCCTGCCGTAACAATCGGTATACAACAGATAATACAGAGAAGATTCAGCATGCAGAGATCTGCAATTTTCCCCATAAATACAAAAAACTTGTTATCCATATTAAAAAAACGACCCATATCTTACTGCTCCTTTGTTCTTAAATGTGAATCATTGTCTAACAGTATAACGAAAAAAGACAGAAAAAGCAAGCTTCACGGAAGAATCAGACGGTCAACTGTCACAAATTCCCATCCCTGCTCTGTAAACTCGTCAACCAGAGCAAGCGCAGCCTCCACAGTTGTTTCGTACTCGTCGTGCATCAGAATAACAGAACCGTTTTTTATATTTTTACGGGCTCTTTGAAGCACATCCTGTACATTTTGGGTTTTCCAGTCCAGAGTGTCTATGGTCCAGAATACAGGAATCATCTCTACACAAAACTCTGTGTCCTTTTTCCAGGCGCCATAGGGAGGGCGCATGTATACAGGATACTCTCCTGTAATCTCATAAATTCTGTTGTTTGTTTTCAGTATTTCCTCCCTGGCTCTGGTCTCTGAAATTTTGTCAAGCTGTACGTGATTATAGGTATGATTTCCGATCAGATGTCCTTCTCTGTGCATTCTTTTTACAATATGCTCATTTCCCTCTATTGATTTTCCCAGAAGAAAAAAGGATGCTTTGATTCCCCGCTCCTTTAATCCGTCCAGAAGCTTTTCTGTATATTTCTCATCAGGTCCGTCATCAAAGGTCAGGGCAATCTGAGGTCTGTCCTGATCTTCCCTTACAAGTCTCTGCATTCCTTCTCCTGCAATTATTTTTGCGGCAGAAATACCTGCTTCCTGAATTATAGCATTATCGGTCCGGCTGAGAACTGTAAACGCCGCAAACAGAATTCCTGCGAAAATCATACAACTTTCAAACTTTCTTTTCCTTTTTTTCAATTGCTGCCGCTCCTGTTCTCTTGCTTCCATAAAAGATTCTATGCAGGACAAAGCAGCATCCATGACTGTACAGACAACGTTTGAAAGATAATTTTCCTGTAAATTGGGGAAAAGAAAAAGAAAAAACAAGAGCTGATTTCTGTCTTTATACAAAAATCAGCTCCTGCTGAATGCTCAGTCACAACTCTATGTTCTGCTTTTTCATAAGTCTTTTCAAAAAGGATTCCGGAATCTATCCTATTTATTAAGCATGATCTTTAACTGTGCTTCAATAGCCTCCGCGCATCTTTCAAACCCAAGCTTCCCGCTGTTCAGACAAAGATCATAGTTGGTGGCATCATTCCACACTCCGCCTGTAAACTTACGGTAATACTCCTGTTTTCTCTTGTCATCTTTTAAAAGGAATTTCTCAATTTCTTCCCTGGAACCGGAAATCTTTTCGGATGCCTGTTCCACGCGGAAATCCCAGGGCGCGTGTACAAACACACGCAGGGTATTGGGACGGTCCTTCAGCACATAGTTCACGCAGCGCCCTACGATCACATAGGATTCTTTTTCTGCAAGATCTTTCACAACCTTCGCCTGATAGCTAAAAATATTTTCATCAGAAATAAATTCCTTACTGTCCGGCTGAACCAGCTTTCCCCTGTAAAGTGAGGACTTATTAAACAGGGATGGCTTTATTTTGTTTCCGCCCTCAACCTTTCCAAAAAGTCCCAGATCGATCCCGCTTTCATCAGAAGCCATCCGGATGATCTCTTTGTCATAGAATGAAATTCCCAGCTTTTCTGCAAGCATCTTTCCTACGGTACGTCCGCCGCTTCCATACTGTCTTGCAATTGAAATTACTATATGCTCATCCATTCTTATTCCTCCTTGCAACATTCCCACAGCTTTCAAAGCTGTTTTATTCTCCCAGATAAGCCTTCTGTACTGCCTCGTTGTGAAGCAGGTCGTCCGCCTTTCCTTCCAGAGTAATACTTCCTGTTTCCAGTACATAAGCTCTGTCTGCAATGGAAAGAGCTTTTTTTGCATTCTGTTCTACCAGAAGAACTGTAGTTCCACTTTCGCTTACTTCTTTGATAATATCAAAGATCTCATTTACAAAAATCGGTGACAGTCCCATAGACGGCTCATCCATCAGAATGATCCTTGGTTTGCTCATAAGAGCCCGTCCCATGGCCAGCATCTGCTGCTCTCCTCCTGATAAGGTTCCGGAACGCTGTCCCTGACGCTCTTTCAGACGTGGAAATCTTTTGTACACCATTTCAAGGCTCTGCGCGATCTCGTTTTTATCTTTGCGGGTATACGCGCCCATAAGAAGATTCTCATAAACAGTCATATCCGCAAATACTCGTCTTCCCTCCGGAACATGAGCCATTCCCATTTGTACGATCTTATGCGCCGGAACTTTCAGAAGATCCGTTCCCTCAAACATAATGCTTCCTGCTTTGGCCGGAAGAATTCCTGTCAGTGTCTGAAGGGTTGTAGTCTTTCCTGCACCATTGGCGCCGATCAGAGCAATTACCTCCCCCTGATTTACCTCAAAAGAAATTCCCTTCAGAGCCTGGATCACCCCATAATAAACCTGAAGATCCTTTACTTCCAACATTGCCATGATTATGTTCCTCCTATTCTCCCAGATATGCCGTAATAACAGTCGGATCATTCAGTACCTCTGAGGTCTCACCCTCAGTAAGCACCTGTCCGAAATTCAGCACGGTCAGCTTTTCACAGATGCCGCCCACCAGCTTCATATCATGCTCGATGAGAAGGGTAGTCATATGGAAATGTTCCTGTACAAAACGAATGGTATCCATCAGCTCCTGAGTCTCATTGGGGTTCATTCCGGCTGCCGGTTCATCCAGAAGCAGAAGCTTTGGGTCCGTAGCAAGAGCGCGGGCAATCTCCAGCTTACGCTGTTTACCATAAGGAAGGTTTCCTGCAAGGATCTCAGCCTCTTTGTCCAGATCAAACACCTTCAGAATCTCCATTGCCTTTTCGTTCATTTCTTTTTCTACTTTGAAATACTTCGGCAGTCTCAGGATTCCTGTGAGAGTAGAATACTGATAATGGTTGTGAAGTCCAACTTTTACATTATCCAGAACTGACATCTCTTTAAACAGACGGATATTCTGGAATGTACGGGCAATTCCGGCCTTGTTAATCTCTATTGTACTTTTCCCTGTAATATCCTGTCCATCCAGTCTGATAATTCCCTCAGTTGGCTTGTATACACCTGTCAAAAGGTTAAAAACTGTTGTTTTTCCGGCTCCGTTTGGACCAATCAGTCCATAAAGCTGGCCTTTTTCTATATTGATATGAAAACCGTCGACTGCACGAAGACCGCCAAACTGAATTGACAAATGATTTACTTCCAGCATTGCCATAATCAAGCTGCCTCCTTTTTCGTTTTTCCGCCCCGGATTTTTTCTGCTATACGGCTTCTCCATGTTCTTGCTGCCGGAGCCCAGTTAAAGAGCATCATAACAATCAGAACAATGGCATAGATCAGCATACGGTAATTTGCAAAACCGCGGAGAAGCTCTGGAAGAGCGTAAAGGATAATCGCCGCGATCATGGAACCACGGAGATTTCCAATACCGCCCAGAACCACATATACCAGGATCAGAATTGACATATTGTAATCAAATACTGATACCTTGAGCATGGAAATATTATGGGCATAAAGCACGCCTGCCACACCTGCAAGGGCTGCAGAAACCGTAAACGCCAGAAGCTTATATTTTGTCACATTGATTCCCACTGACTCTGCCGCAATACGGTTGTCTCTTGTAGACATAACTGCACGGCCGCTTCTGGAATGAACCAGGTTCTGTACAATAAACAGAGTAAGCAGAACAAGGAGTACTCCGATCAGGAAAAAATATGGCTTGATCTCTTTATAAAGAGTGGCTGTTCCGGAAATACCCAGAGCGCCTTTCATAATCTTTTTGCCGCCTGCCGCAAGCTCAAGACCTGAGGAAGTTGTTGCTGCGTGAATACCGTTTTTATCTGCGCCAACATAGAGAATATTGATAAGATTCTTGATAATTTCTCCAAAAGCAAGGGTGACAATCGCAAGATAATCGCCTCGGAGTCTCAGTACCGGAATACCGATCAGAATACCGAACACGCCTGCCACTGCCGCGCCGATCAGTATCGCCAGAATAAATCTCGGAACCGGAGGAAGAGCGTCTGCTGCCAGATGCGAAAAGAGAGCGCTGGAATATGCGCCCACGCACATAAAGCCTGCATGGCCCAGACTCAGCTCGCCGGAAAATCCAACTACAAGGTTCAGAGAAATGGCTGCGATCGTATAAACGCACAGAGGAACCAGAAGACCTGTCAGAAGTCTGGAAAGATTTCCTGTGGAGGAAAGAATCTGGACTACCGCAAACAGAACGATCACAATTCCATAAGTTATAAAATTACTTCTTGTTGTCTTATTCATATTTTTTTTCATATCGGCCACCTTACACTTTCTCCTGAATGTTTTTACCAAACAGTCCGGTAGGTTTCACAAGGAGCACGACAATCAGTACTGCAAATACAATCGCGTCCGCAACCTGGGATGAAATGTAGGCTTTTCCGAAAATCTCAATGATTCCCAGAAGGATACCGCCCACCATGGCTCCCGGGATTGAACCGATACCGCCGAAAACTGCAGCCACAAAGGCTTTGATTCCAGGCATTGCACCTGTGTACGGAGTCAGTGTGGGATAAGCGGAACAGAGAAGAAGGCCTGCAATAGCAGCAAGTCCTGAACCAATGGCAAAGGTCAGGGAAATTGTTGCATTTACATTCACACCCATTAACTGAGCGGCATCTCTGTCCTCAGACACAGCCTGCATGGCGCGTCCGGGTTTGGTTTTACGTACAAACCAGGTCAGAGCCACCATAATAACAACGCTGACAACAATAGTTACAATGGTAATTCCCTTAATAACAAGCTGTCCGCCAAACAACGTTACTGACGGAACATCAATCACAGTGACAAAACTCTTGGCATCTGCTCCAAAGATCAGAAGTGCCAGATTCTGCAGAAGATAACTAACGCCAATGGCAGTGATCAGAACTGCCAGATTGGAGGACGCCTTTCTGAGAGGACGATATGCAACCTTTTCGATCACAACGCCCAATACCGTACACACCACAACAGAAAGTATCACTGCCGGAACCGGACCCATTCCTCCTCTGGTGACTGCGGTGAGAATCACAAAAGCGCCGACCATGATTACGTCACCATGGGCAAAGTTCAGCATCTTCGCAATTCCATACACCATTGTGTAGCCCAGCGCAATGATCGCATAGATACTTCCCAGGCTGATTCCATCTTTTAAATAAGATATAAAACTCATAGTGCACCTCATATAGAAATTTTATTGTTGCATAAAAAGAAACAGAGGACAGTCCTTATGCACAGGCACCATCCCCCGTCCCTTAAATTTTCAGTGTATATTTATTCACTGATCATTCCATTTCTTTGTATTCTCCGTTTTCGATTACAAAGGCCTTTGGCTCTTTGTCGCACTCGCCATCTTCTGTCCATGTAGCTTTTCCGGTAAGTCCGTCCAGTTCTACCTCAAGCATAGCCTCAGACATTGCCGCGCTGATATCCTCATTTGCCATATCGGGTGTGATCTCTGCTGCGTCTGCTGCTGCTTTCATTGCATAGATCACATCATAAGTATCTGCTGCGAACTGGTTAGGAGTCTCGCCGTTATTAGCATCGCCGTAAGCCTTTACAAACGCCTGGCTTGCCTCATCCTCTGCAGTTGCAGAGAAAGGAGTCAGAAGCATAACGCCCTCTGCAAGAGAAGTATCAAAGTTCTCAACGCCAAGGATTCCGTCCATGCCGTCAACGCCGAAGAATTTAATATCCATGCCTGCTTCAGATGCCTGCTGAAGAATCAGGGCATTGTCTGAATAGTAGTTTGGAAGGAAAAGAAGCTCTGCACCGCTGTCGGCAATCTTTTTCAGCTGTACGGAATAGTCTGTATTGTTATCTGTTGTGTACGCCTCGTCAGCTACAACCTCCAGACCGTTTTCTTCTGCCGCTTCCACAAAGGAATCATGTACGCCGGAGTTATAGTCTGCCATGGAGTCATAAAGAACAGCAACCTTTGTTGCAAGTCCATGCTCACCGATATACTGTGCGGATTTTGCTCCCTGAGCCGGATCTGTAAAGCACATACGGAATTCATTGCTTCCTGCTGTAATAGAATCAATAGCTGTTGCAGACGGTGTAAACAGGAAAGTGCTCTCTGCCGCCTCTGCTCCTACTGCAATACAGGAACCGGAGGTCACTGCCCCACAAAGCATCTGCATTCCCTTGTCAAGAAGATCGTTATAAGCATTTACCGCCTTCTCCGGATCGCCCATATCATCGCCTGCATCAAGTACCTCGACCTGGTATCCGTTAAATCCGCCGTCTTCGTTGATCTCGTCTACTGCAATTTTAGCTGCATTGTATACGTTTGTGCCATACTGTGCATAATCGCCTGTCATCGGTCCGATCACACCGATTTTAAAGGATTCGTCACCTTCTGCAAATACTGCTGTGGGCATTGCTGCTGTTGCTGCCACAGCTGCTGCCGCAGTTACACTTAATACCTTTTTCCAGTTTCTCATAACAATTCTCCTCCTTAAATTTGTAACGATTATCAGAATCCTGTTCCTATGTGAACAGATAAGGTTAAAAAAGCCCACTGGATCACCAGCCGGCTTTGGCTTCCCCTCTGACTTTCGCTCGCTAATACTTTAATGTTTTGATTATAGCATCTGATATATTTGATTTCAAGTATAAATTAATAAAATATTTATATTTAAAAAACCGGTATCCTATACAGAATACCGGTTCCGGAAGGAGATATCTCTCCTGTAATTCATTATTTACTTATGCGATCGCTTTTTTAGCAATCTCTGCAAGTGCTTTGAAGCCTTCTGCATCGTTTACTGCAAGCTCAGCAAGCATCTTTCTGTTGATGTCGATGTTTGCAACTTTCAGTCCGTGCATCATCTTGCTGTAGGAAAGTCCGTTCATTCTTGCAGCAGCGTTGATACGTGCGATCCAGAGCTGTCTGAACTGACGTTTTTTCTGCTTTCTTCCTGCGTAGGAGCTTGCAAGAGCTCTCATTACAGACTGTTTTGCAATTCTATACTGTTTGGAACGGGCTCCTCTGTAACCCTTTGCCAGCTTTAATGTACGATTATGTTTTTTCTTTGCGTTTAATCCGCCTTTAATTCTTGCCATTTCTTAATTTCCTCCTGTTCGTCTTCTCTTCTTACTTCTTATAAATAAGGCAGTGCTTTCTTGATATTCTTCAGGTTTGTGGAATCAACAACAGTGGCCTTTCTGAGATTTCTCTTTCTTTTCTGAGATTTCTTTGTTAAGATATGGCTCTTATAAGCTTTGTTTCTCATGATCTTTCCGGTACCAGTTTTTTTGAAGCGTTTTGCTGCTGCTCTACATGTTTTAATCTTAGGCATTTTTATTTCCTCCTTGATTCGTGGTTCTGTTTTATATTTCACATTACTGCTGTGTCCGTAACCGGACACGGAAACAGTAATTGCTTAACGTTTTTCGCTGAGAAACATTGTCATGCTTCTTCCCTCGATCTTGGGAGCTTTTTCCACTACAGCGATATCTTTCAGAAGCTCCGCAAAATCATCCAGCACGTGTCTGCTGCTTGCCATATGAGCCATTTCTCTTCCACGGAAACGCAGAGTGACTTTTACGCGGTCACCTTTTGTAAGGAATTTCCTTGCAGCGTTTACCTTTGTCTTTAAGTCATTCGTATCAATATTAGGAGAGAGACGTACCTCTTTAATGTCAATCGTTTTCTGTTTCTTTTTGGCTTCTTTTTCCTTACGGGAAAGTTCGTAACGGTATTTTCCGTAATCAATGATCTTACATACCGGCGGCTTTGCCTGCGGTGCGATCTTTACAAGGTCAAGTCCTGCCTCCTGCGCCTTAAACATGGCCTCTTTTGCAGACATGATACCAAGCTGGGCTCCGTCTGCTCCGATCAGACGTACTTCTTTGTCTCTGATTTGTTCGTTAATCATTAAATTGCTAATTGTTGTACACCTCCATACCTGTAAATGATATACCCTGACTTTTGCACGTTTCTGTGAAACAAAAAAAGCATGGACGAATCCACACTCTGCTCATATTCCCACTGCACGGCTCTCTGGTATCAACAGACAGCTTCTGCGCTGTGCATTTATCCGAAAGGAACATCCCTTCTTACAAATGCTGAGACATATAAACCCGAGACGCATCCTGTGCGCTAAGGTGAGAGTGAACTCTGCTTTGTTTTCTTCACGTACTGTAACAGGATATCATGACTTTCATGTAAAGTCAAGAACTTTTATGTGTTTTTTTAAACCATTTTCAATGACAGTCTCCTGTCCGGTACCTTTTCCTGTTCTGCCGGAATTCCGTATTTTATTTCCTGTGAAGATCCGTACAGAATTACTGCTTTTCCGGCAAACAGCAAAACGGAACGTTTTTGTCTGCTGGGACGGGTGGTATAAATTGTCCTGCTTTCCTGATAAATAAAAAAAGAACTCTTTCCGACAGAAACCCTGTCATCATCAGTTCTCCGTGTTTATTCCGTTACGACAACCTGCCGTTATCGGTACTGCAGTTTTTATTTTATACGGGAGCAATTGTATTAAAGAGTAATGACCTCAATCTTACATAGGATGGAGATGGTGGCGATAAACATTTTAAAAGGCTGTCTTAAAAATATTTATCCTTTCACTGATAACTTGCTTACAGAAATGTCGCTTACAGATCTTGTTCGCTGAAAAGCGGCATTTTACACTTATTTTTGCGAGCTCACCCCTTTGTGGGCGATTGCTCCCTGTATGTAGCTAATATAACATATTCTATAATGATACACAATAAAAATATTGCGTTATTTCAAAAAATTTAAAATTTTTTGACCACAACCACTGCCCTCTTTTTTACTGTATACTACATTTTTCTGTGATAATTTTGCTGTGATAATCTTTACCCTGTTAATCTGCAGAATAAAATCCGAAAATACGGAAATATTACATAAGGCAATGATTTATTTAAGGAGGACACAACCATGACAATACTCAACTGCAGTGCAGTAACCTGTATTTATAACAAAGATCAGCTGTGCTCCCGCGGAGAGATCGAAGTAATGGGGCATGATGCCCGGGTTTCTGATGAAACCAGCTGCGGAAGTTTCCGTGACCGGAACAGCGCCTCAGTAACAAACAGTGAAAAAGAATCCTGCGGCTGCGAAAAAATCCGTATTGACTGCAAAGCTCATGAGTGCACTTACAACGAGCACTGTAAATGTACGGCCTCTGCCATTGACATCAACGGTCAGAATGCCGGCACAAGCAAAGAAACAAAGTGCAAAACTTTTGCATGTAAATGCTGACACCTTTTGCCGGAAGCAAACATATACAGTCCGGTCTGTATATGCTGTTTCATATGTCAGTATAAAGCTGTTTAAAAAAGGACATTGCCCGCAGGCAATGTCCTTTTTGCATTGGTTTCAGTTTTATCTGTTTTTCAGGAAATCCGGAATCTGGATATCCTTTTTCTGAACTGTACTTGTAGGCATCTTTGTACCATAAGATGAATTCATGTTCGGAAGAGAAAAGCTCGGCATATTGATACCGCCAGCCTGCTTTGCCGCTCCTGTCTGTGCAGCCGGTTTTCTTACAGAAAACGGTGAAGATGCATTGCTTCTTCCGCCAAAGGAAGAACCTGCTTTCGGAGCTGCATCGGTAAGTCCTGTAGCGATAACTGTGATTCTTGCATAATCAGCAACAGAATCATCATACATCGCACCAAAGATGATATTTGCTTCCTCTCCTGTCAGCTCCTGTACATAGCTTGCCGCATCATTTGCATCCATAAGAGAAATATCACCTGAAATATTAATGATTACATGAGTTGCGCCTTTAATGGTCGTCTCAAGAAGCGGGGAGGATACTGCCTGCTGAACAGCTTCCATAGCCTTGTCGTCTCCTCTTGCCTCTCCAATACCGATATGAGCGATGCCCTTGTCTGTCATAACAGTCTGAACATCTGCAAAGTCAAGGTTGATCAGTGCCGGCAGATTGATCAAATCGGTGATTCCCTGAACCGCCTGCTGAAGAACTTCGTCAGCCTTGCGGAGTGCCTCCGGCATGGTTGTCCGGCGGTCAACGATCTCGAGAAGCTTGTCATTCGGAATAACGATCAGTGTATCCACTGCCTTTTTCAGATTCTCGATTCCTGCAAGAGCATTGTTCATACGTGTCTTTGCTTCAAAACGGAAAGGTTTTGTTACCACACCAACAGTAAGGATTCCCATTTCCTTTGCTGCTGCTGCGATTACCGGTGCCGCACCTGTTCCGGTGCCGCCGCCCATACCACAGGTAACAAATACCATATCAGCGCCTTCTATTAACTGTTTTACTTCTTCTATACTTTCCTCAGCGGCCTTCTGACCAACTTCCGGCTGTGCTCCAGCACCAAGACCTTTCGTTATCTTTTCACCAATCTGAAGTACTGTTGGAGCTTTACAGAGGGTTAAGGCCTGTTTGTCAGTGTTGACACCTACAAACTCAACTCCTCCGATGGTCTCTTCCACCATTCTGTTTACAGCATTATTTCCAGCTCCGCCCACACCAATGACTATAATCTTGGCAGAGGACTCAGCTTCATTTGACATAATCTCTAACAATGTACTTCCTCCTTTTATTTCCCCGATATTTATCGTAATCTACCTGCATATAGTATATCATATATTTTTTTCTAAAATTAATCAACTACTATTTTTGTTTTTTTATACTTTTTTCATGTATTTTCGTCATTTCCAGCTTAATATCCATCGCCGTAATAAGCGTCTTCCCCGCTTTCATCATAGGCTCCTGTTTCCTCTGAACCATCCGAATACTCACCGGATTCCTCGCTGTAACCGTCCTCATATCCCGAATCAGAATACTCTCCTTCTGACCCGTAAGAGCTGTCTTCAGAGCTTCCGTCCTCACTGTTTCCGTCAGCTTCTTCCGTATTTTCCGGCATTGGGCCTACATAATTTCCCTCTCTGTCGTACTCTCCGGTTCCGGTGAATCCGCCCTCTTCATTATATCCTCCTGTCCAGTCTCCCATTGCGTCAATGGTTTCCTGTGTAGGAGCAGGACCTACATAATTCCAGTTGGCATCATACTCGCCCTCTCCGGTGTAATCGCCTTCCTCATCATAGCCGCCAACCCATTTTTCAAGAGCATAGTCAAGAGCTGTCATAGGCTTCGCTCCCACATATTTTCCGCTTTCATCATACTCGCCGTCTCCGGTATATTCACCGTTTTCATCGTATCCGCCGGTCCAGTTTTCTGCTGTCACTTCCTCTATTTCCGCCTCAAAGGTAATGGTCTTTACAGAATCCGTTACATTTTCCGCATGCAGGATGCCTTTCTGACCTGCAAGCTGGGGAAGAATCGCGATCACCCTGGTCATTTTATCTTCAAGGTTCACATCTTTGCCCAGACTGACTGTAATATCTCCGTAAAGAAGACTGATCTCGTAGCTTTCGTCAAATTGAATATGATCCGGCAGACTGTCATTTTTGGCAAAAATAGTAGAAAGAGCAACCGCGGTATTCAGAACGGTTTCTTTTATGGGTAGCTTCTCTCCTTTTACTACCCGTTTCACAGCTATCCCGTCAAAAAAAGGAACTTTTTTATCCTGTGTTTTTTCGCTTTCAATAAACATGCCGTTCCGGTCAAAATAAATATAGCTGTCCAGATAGGGAATACAGCCCACAGCCTTCTTTTCCTTTACACTGACCACGATGGTGTTTCTGTTTGACCGTGTCACCTTAAAGCCTTCCACAAAGGGAATATCCCCTGTGTCGTCTGTGGTATAAAGGATGGGGGCAAGAACAGAGTTTTCTGCCATTGGTCCCCGAAGGACCATGGCCTTTATCTCTTTTTCCGTATAATGACCGCTTCCCATAATCTCCACATTTTCTACCTTAAAATAAAGAAAGAAAAAAAGCACACCTGCCAGAAGACAGGCTCCTATTCCCCCAAGTACTATTTTTTTCTGCTTATCCGATATGTTCAGTTTTTTTCTGTATTTTGATGTTCTCATAAAAATGCAGTTCCTGTATCCTCTTCTATCTGCGCGCCCAAAGACGCCAGATCCTCACATATATGCTCATATCCCCGGTAAATAAAGGAACATCCTTCGATGACAGTCTCCCCCTGCGCCGCAAGAGCTGCCACAAGCAACGCCGCTCCCCCTCGCAGTTCTCTGGCTCTCACTGTACATCCCCTGAGACAGGTTCCTCCCTGTATACTGGCCTCTCTGCCGGAAACAGCAACAGAGGCACCCATTTTATTCAGTTCCTTTGCAATCCTGAACCGGTTTTCAAAGATATTTTCCCGTATGCGGCTTTTCCCCGGAATGGTTGTCAGTACTGCCATGAGAGGAGACTGAAGATCTGTGGGAAAACCCGGATACGTATCCGTTTCCAGAAACGGTACCGGAAATGCCGTTCCGCTTCCGTCAGCTATTAGTTTACCACTCCTGCGGTTATATTGTCCACCCATTTTCCCATACACTTCAAGAAATGCATCCAGCTCTCCCTCAGGCGGATTGGAAATCGTGATCTTCCCTCTTGTTGCCGCTGCAGCACATAAATATGTTCCCGCCACAATACGGTCAGGAGGAATCTGCATATTTCCGGCTTTTAATTCTTTTACGCCTGTGATTCTGATACAGTGAGTTCCTTCTCCCTGAATTTCAGCTCCCATGCTGCGAAGATATCTGCACAGCCACACGATTTCCGGCTCTCTGGCACAGTTTCTGAGAACCGTATGCCCCTCTGCCAGGACAGCGGCCAGAATCCCCTGCTCTGTAGCGCCTACGCTGATTTTTCCAAAAACAATCTCTGCCCCTTTCAGACATCCGGCCTCAGCTTCCAGACTGTTTTCTTTTTCTTCCACCCAGGCTCCCAGACAGCGCAGCACATACAAATGCTGATCAACCGGACGTTTTCCTATTACGCAGCCTCCGGGATATCCCATGGAGCCTTTTTTGTTCCTTGCCAGAAGCGCACCCAGAAGAATTACCGATGATCGCATTTTTCCGGTACTGTCTCCGGAAACTTCTGTTCCGTCCGCTCTGCTGCAGTCAAGATAAAGGGTATTTTTTTCCCACCAGGTAAGAGCACCCAGGGATCTGAGAATGTCCTCCATACAATACACATCAGCTATGGCAGGACATCCCTTCAGCACGCTGACTCCTCTGTGAAGCAAAGAAGCTGCCATCATGGGCAGCGCAGAATTTTTGGAGCCCTGTATGGATATGGTACCCTGAAGCGGCTTTCCTCCTGTAATGCGAATTTTATCCAAACCGTCACTCCCCAAAAGCCCTCTTCCTTTTATCCTATGCTGTTTTTTCTTTTCTGTGACTGCTCACACTGAGCGCCAGCCCCATCTCTGCCAGAAGAAATACCACGGAGGTTCCTCCGTAGCTGATAAAAGGAAGGGTGATTCCCGTATTAGGGATCGTGTTGGTAACAACAGAAATATTAAGAATCACCTGAATTGCCATATGCCCCATAATACCGGCGCTGATCAGAGTTCCCTGAAGATCTCTGCTGTGCATGGCTGTCACGCAGAGCCGCCATAAAAGAAGGGCAAATATTATGATCAGAATCCCGGCTCCCACAAGCCCCAGCTCTTCACATATAATAGAAAAGATCATGTCATTCTGAGCTTCCGGAACAAAGCCCAGCTTCTGGAGACTGCTGCCCAGCCCCCGCCCGAACAGCCCGCCGCTTCCTATGGCGTACAGTCCCTGAATGGTCTGAAAGCCTTTTTCATATTTTTCCGGATTTCTCCAGATAGCCAGACGTTCCAGACGATAGCTTTCTGCAGCAAGAAACACTGTAATAAATGCAACTCCCGCACTTCCCATACCGACGAACTGCACATATCCCGGACTTGACACAAAAATAAGGATCACTCCGATTCCCAGAATAATGATAGCCGTACTGAGATTGTTGGAACCCACCAGTCCCACAATAGGAAGAAGTGTTGCCATAGTACGGCACATAAACCATATGCCGGATGTTTTTTTGCGGCTTCTGTCAATCTGCCATGCAAGAAAAAGAATTACTGCCACTTTTGCAAATTCTGAAGGCTGAAAAGACAGAGGTCCCAGGCTCAGCCATCTTTTGGATCCATTGATCTCCTGTCCCACCAGAAGAACAGCCGTAGACAGAACAACAGACATCAAATAAACAACCGGAGCAAGCGAAACCCAGAAATGATAATCCGTTTCCGATACCACATACATGGCTGCCAGTCCCAGGGCTGTTGCAAACAGCTGTTTTTTGAAATAATAAAAGGAATCATGAAATCTCACTCTCCCATTGTAAGAACTGGCGCTGTACAGAAACACCAGACCGAATACTGCAAGAAAAATCACAAGGATCAACAGAAGGGCATCGGGTCTTCCCTTTTTTCTCTGTGGCTGCTGTGACATAAGAGCCTCCCTGCTGCCGCGTTATTAATAAATATGAAGTTTTTCATAAAAAATGACCGGTTCGTACATTTGCGTACTTCCGGTCGTTTTTACCCTCATATCCATCAGAGATTTTTTACATATTCCTTAAAACAGTCTCCGCGCTGCTCATAATTGTCAAACTGTCCCCAGCTTGCGCAGGCAGGAGAAAGAAGAACCGCCTCACCCGGCTGAGCCTTTTCTGCGCAGATCTTTACTGCTTCCTGAAGATCTTCACAGAGAATGCAGGAACAAACACCCAGCCGCTCTGCAGCCTCTCTGATTTTTTCTTTTGTCTGTCCGATGAGAACCAGACTTCTTACCTTGCCGTCAAAGCTGTTCAGCCATTCATCATAGCTGGAGCCTTTGTCGTAACCGCCTCCGATCAGCCAGGTAGGACGGTTCATTGCCTGGATTCCCTTGATTGCCGCATCCGGATTAGTTCCTTTGGAATCATTGTAATAGACAACTCCGTTCTTTTCAGTCACATACTCGATCCTGTGCTCTACTGCTGTAAATTCACAGATACTTTTTCGGATACTTTCAACAGATACGCCTGCATAATAAGCCATAGCCGCTGCAGCCATTACATTTTCAAAGTTATGTTTGCCCAGCAGCTTCAGATCGTCTGTTTTTACAAGAGAAATCTCCTGATCCTCTGTTTTCAGAATGATCTGTCCGTCCTCCAGGAAAATTCCTTTTTCCAGTCTTCTTTCACTGGAAAAATATACGGTCTGCGGCACAATATTTTTTCCGAATTCTCTGAGAACCGGATCCTCATAGTTCAGAACACACACATCCTCCGGCTTCTGATTCTTTACGATCAGTTCCTTCACACGGATATATTCTTCCATAGTATGATGACGGTTCAGATGATCCTCTGTTATATTCAGAATCGCGCTGACACAAGGAGCGAACTTTTCAATGGTTTCAAGCTGAAAGCTGGAGATCTCAGCCACTGTCACAGAATCCTCGGTCATTTCCAGAGCTTTGGAAGTATAAGGAGTTCCGATATTTCCAACTACAAATACAGAATCCTCGGCATCCTCCATGATCTTTCCAAGAAGGGCTGTTGTTGTTGTTTTTCCGTTTGTTCCGGTAATTGCAAGAACTCGCCCTTTCCCTGTACGGAAAGCAAGTTCAACCTCTCCCCATACCGGAAGGCCCTGCTCATAAAAGCTTTTTACCAGAGGAAGGTCCGTCGGTACCCCGGGGCTTAACACTGCCAGATCAAGGCTTTTCTGCACCTCTTCCGGAAGCCCGCCTGCGTAGATATCCGTTTCTTTTATGCTGGCAGTCTTATGTAATACTGCTTCTTTGTCCAGATCCGGGTTTCCGTCATACAGAACCGGGCAGGCTCCAACCTGTCCCAGAAGCTCTGCTGCTCCGATTCCGCTTTTTCCGGAACCAAATACCAGAACCCGTTTTCCTTTTAAGTCCATCACTGTTTTCCTCCTTCAATTAAAGCGCCAGAAATGCGATCAGGCACATCACAGCAGTTACCACTGAGAACACTGCCACGATCCTTGTCTCTGACCAGCCGCAAAGCTCAAAATGATGATGGATAGGGGCCATTTTGAAGATTCGTTTTCCGTGAGTAGCTTTAAAGTATGTTACCTGGATCATAACAGAAAGAACCTCAACAAAATAGATCAGTCCCACCAGGAGAAGGAACAAAGGCATCTGAAGCACATAGGCTGTTCCGGCCACAAAGCCGCCCAGAGCCAGAGATCCTGTATCTCCCATAAAAATTCTGGCAGGGTATACATTAAAAAGAAGGAAGCCCATGAGGCCGCCTACAACTGCGCAGGTAACAGGCTCAATCCCGCTTTTTGTTCCGATGGACATCACAGTAAAGAAAACTGCAACGATCAGCGTCACGCTGGATGCAAGACCGTCAAGACCGTCTGTAAAGTTGACGCCGTTTACCGTACCGATCACAGCGATAAACAGAAGAGGAACTGCCAGCACACCAAGATTCAGATAGTGTTCCGGCCAGAACGGAATTTTCATGGTCAGAGAAATATCTGTATAGTTAAGGATATAAAAGGCAAAAATACCAGTAACTACCACCTGAAGCAGAAATTTCTGCCATGCAAGAAGACCGTCGGAACGCTTCAGCACAACCTTCAGGTAGTCGTCAAGAAATCCGATGATTCCAAATCCCAGTGTCAGAAACAGGATCGGAATGATAGCCGGATAATCCTTTACATAAAACAGAGACGTTACAACTGCCGCAATCAGAAATATAATGCCTCCCATGGTAGGAGTTCCTGCTTTTTTCAGATGGGACTGCACGCCCTCCACCCGTTCTGTCTGGCCCATTTTCAGTTTTCTGAGAAACGGGATAATCACAGGTCCCAGAATCAGGCTGATTGCAAAAGAAACCAGAACCGGTATTACAACTTGATAATTCATCCTCACACCTCTTATCATTCTTTTGTTTTTATATCATAATCAGTATAAGGCTTTTCCGGGAAATTATCAACCCTCAGTAATGGCACTGTTACTGTCAGTTAATAATGACGCGTTTTTTTACTGCTCCTCTTGTCCGGACAGGCTCCGCTCATCCTCCTCTGATTTTTCTGACTTTGTTTTTTCAATTCCCAGATACGGAAGCACATTGTCAAAAATGCTGCGCACTACAGGAGCCGCAATGGTTCCTCCGTAATAAATCCCCTGAGGATCATGGATAATACAAAGAGCCAGTACCTTCGGTTCCTCTGCCGGAGCAAATCCCAGAAAAGAAGAAATATAACGGTTTGCACTTCTGGGAAGAGTCTGGGAGGTGGCTGTTTTTCCACCAATGGAATAGCCTTCAATGGCGGCATTCTTTCCGGAGCCTTCAGACACTACCGTTTCCAGGATTTTTCTCACTGTTTCTGAAGTCTCAGAAGAAACGATCCCGGTTTCCACCGGGTATTCCAGTTCTTTTACCTGAGTTCCGTCTGCGCTCTGAACCGCCACTCCGAAATGGGGAGTGATCCTGTTTCCGCCATTGATAAGTGAGCTTACAGTAGTGGCAAGCTGTACCGGCGTGATCTGGAAAGACTGTCCAAAGGAAACTGTAGCCAGTTCTACATTTCCCATGTTTTCCATTTTGTGCATAATGGTTCCTGCCTCTCCCGGAAGATCGATCCCGGTCTGTTTCATAAGCCCAAACCGCCTGAAATATTTATAATAATTTTCCACGCCAAGGCGCAGCCCCACTTCAATAAATACAGGGTTGCAGGAATTCTGGGCTCCCTCCACAAAATTCTGAGATCCGTGTCCTCTTCTGTTTGCACAGTGGATCCTTCTGTCGTCCACCAGCTTATATCCCGGGCAGTAGAATCTGTCATTTAATGACACCACCCCTTCCTGAAGCCCCGCCGCCATGGTAATGATCTTAAAGGTAGAGCCCGGTTCATAGGTATCATTCAAACAGGGATTCCTCCACATCTGATTCAGAAGATCCTGAATCTTCTTCTGATCCATGGATGCTGTATCCTGTCCGATATTCAGAACAAAGGGTTCATTCAGATTAAATTCCGGAACATTGACACAGGCATAAATTTCTCCGTTTTGGGGATTCATCAGAAGAATGGACACCCTTTCGGCCTGCTTCTCTTCCATAACCTTCAGAGCAGCCTGCTGCACGAACTCCTGGATACTGATATCAAGACTCAGTCTCAGCGTATTTCCCTTAACAGGCTCTGCTCTCCGTTCTCCAAGACCGTCGATCTCCACACCTCTGGCATCTGTAGTGGTCAGGATCTTTCCCTGAATCCCTTTCAGAACCTCTTCGTATTCTACTTCCAGTCCAATGATCCCCTGATTATCTCCCCCTGTAAAGCCAAGGACTTTGGATGCCAGAGAGTCATAGGGATAGTATCTTTTATAATCCTCATCCACCTTTACCCCGTCCAGTCCTGCCTTTCGAATGGCATCTCCTGTTTCTTTTTCCACATTGGTGCGGATCCGTTCTATGGATGAATTTTTTTCCACCTTTTTTCTCACTGTTTCTTCTGACAGACCAAGCTCCGACACCAGAAGACGAATCACCTTTTCCGGGTCTTTGATCTGGCTGTGAATCACAGAAACCGTGCACACGGTTTTATTTGCTGCAAGAACCTTTCCTTTTGCATCCAGTATTTCGCCCCTGGCTGCTTTGATATCCCTTTCCCTTTCATGAAGCTCTTCCGCCTTTTCATAATAATAATCAGACCGGAAGCCCATCAGCCACACAAGCCTTCCCAGAAGCCCCAGCATCATTGCTCCGCAGCACAAAAAAACAACCCATACCTTTTTCTTATGAAAGGTTCTGTTTTTTTTCATAAAAATGCCCCACAGAGATCATCACAAAAATATATGATTTCTCTCTGCGGGGTATGTTTTTATCTTTCTTTTAATCCAGTCCGGCTTCTTCGTTTGTCAGACCGTCACTTTCCATATCATTTCCCACAATGGGATCTTCCTGATTTTCCGGCGGCGCCGGCGCTGCCGGGTTGGAAACTGCATCTCCCACTGCTTCTCCGCTTTCTGAAGCCGGAAGCGTTTCTCCGGAAAAGCTTTCCAGGTTTTCTGATTTGATATACTCTCCGTTTTCGTTCAGCTTTCTCTCTCCGTTTTCATTAAGAAGATAGCCCTGCTCGTCTACCCGGTTTCCTTCCATATCAATCAGATTTCCCTCTGCATCTACCATATTTCCTTCTTCATCCACATCGCTGCCGGAAACATCTTCCAGCACACCGTCAAAGCCTTCCCAGAGCTCTGTTTCAGGAACTACGCCTTCCTCCGCCTCATCCGGCTCAACATTCAGATACGGAAGAAGCTCAGAAAGAATTCCCTGGGCAATGTACTGGGGATATTTACTGTCAGCCTGCTCCTCTGCGTTTGGCTCGTCAACAACCACATATACGATCACCTGCGGTTCTTCTACCGGGGCAAAGGTAATAAAGGAAACCAGATACTTTTTGTTTCCACGGGGGAATTTTTCCGCTGTACCGGTCTTACCGCCTGAACTATATCCCTGTACCTTGGAATGGCGGCTGGTTCCCTCAATGACACTGTCTTCCATATAAGAACGGATAGCTGCGGAAATTTCAGAGGAAATAGTCTGTTTCAAAAGAACAGGTTCCACTGTTTTTACAGTGCTTCCATTGCTGTCCTGTATTTCTTTTACAAGATGAGGCTGATAATAGTAGCCTCCGTTAATAACAGAACTCATGGCATTGATCTCCTGGAGCATGGTACAGGTATATCCCTGTCCAAAAGCAGAGCAGGCAAGCTCTGTCTCTCCCATGGTATCCATGGTATGGATAATTCCCGATCCCTCATTCGGAAGATCGATTCCGGTTCTGCTTCCGAAATTAAAAAGACTCTGCGCTTTAATAAACTGTTCTGCTCCCATTTTTTCCGCAATCTGCATCATTCCGTCATTGCAGGAATTGGCGATCACATGCATCAGATCCTCTGTTCCATGAGCATCCGGATAAACCGCACATTTGATAAATGTATTATTATTGGATCCAAACGCCTGTCCGCCGTCACAGACAAAATTATCTCCCTCTGCTATGCTGCCTTTTTCCAGAGCGCCTGCCATAACAATAGGCTTTACAACAGATCCGGGCTCAAAGGCATCTGTCACACAGAAATTATTCCACATGGCATTCAGTGCAGTTACGGTTTCCTCATCATTCATGGCCTTGATCTCTTCCTCAGAATAAAGGCTGGAAAGATCTCTGGGATCATTGAGATCATAGCGGTCCCCGGCATCCATGGCAAGAATTTCTCCTGTATTGGGATCCTGGACTACAACGCCTATGTTCTTGGCTCCCATTTTTTTCTTAAAGCCGTTTACATATTTTTCTACAATCTGCTGTATGCCTACATCCAGAGTGGTAACAATATTTTTTCCGTCCACAGGCTCAATGATCGTCTGCTCCACATCGGACTGACTGTTAAAATATCCGTACTGTCTGCCGTCAGCGCCCATCAGGGTACTGTTGTAGTAGCTCTCAATTCCCACATCCGCCACATCCCTGGCAAGAGTAAAGCCAATGGTATCACAGGCCAGACTCTTAAATGGATAACTTCTCAGATAATCCTCCTCAAACCATACACCTTTGACGTTTCCGCGCTCTTTTTTTTCTGTATCAGACAGAGGGCTGTCCTCCTCCACAGTGGTATATGCTTCAAATTCCTTTTTCTTATCCATGGAAAGCTGTTTCAGAAGAATCTGATACTGGCTTTGACTTGTACGGCTGTCTGAAAGAAGAGAACGGACTTTTTCTTCGTCAATTCCCAGTATTTCCTTCAGAGCGCGAATAGTAGGCTCCACATAATCTGGATCTGAATTTACCGTCTTACAGTCAAGGATTACATTGTAAACCTTGTTGCTGGTAGCCAGAATATTTCCATTTCTGTCATAGATATTTCCCCTTTTTGCAGGAAGCACATCATTCTCAAACTTCTGCTGCGCCTGGGTCAGAACCTGTTTTTTGTATTTGTCTCCGCTGGTTGCATTAATATAGGTAATTCTTCCCAACAAACAAACTAAAGCCAGCAGCACTGCTCCAAACAGTCCTGCCAGCTTTCCTTTCATCTGATGATTTATTTTTTTCCGGGGTTTCCTTCTTCTGGTCCTCCTGTCGTTTCCCAAATTCTCACCTCTTATTTGTCAGGTACATCCTGATACTGTCTCACATAACTGTTATTTGACATGCTGTATGTCTTTTTCTGTTCCTCTCCGGGATAGTTCATTCCCAGCCGTCCAATGGCTATTTTTTTGATCCTGTTCAGATCCACGCTGGAATTCACCTGACTTTCATAGGCATTGTTTTCTTCCCTCAGTTCACTGAGTTCCGATTCCAGCACTGCCACATTTTTGATACGGCCTGTAATATCCGCTCTGAGCTGCAGATAATTCACACAGCAGAACAGAACTGCCACAGAGATCACTACCAGAAAAAAAACAAATCCCCGCCCCATGCTCATGGCTTTCTGACGGTTTCTCATTGTTTCTCTGCTGACTGCATGTGCACGGCGCGCCGTTTTTGCCGAAGAAGCTTTTGTAGTCTTCCTCTGCCGTCTGTCCTGTGTTCCCCGTACAGCCGGTATGTTTCTTTCAGGTACTTCCTGCAGACGTCTTACTGTATTTCCATCCACATACATTCCCCGGGCGTTTCTGACATTTTCTCTGCTTCTTCTGGCTGTCACCGCTCTGTTTGTCCTGTCCATTTTCTATCACTAACTTTCCTTAACATTCACTAAATCTTCCTGCTGCTCCACTCTGCGTTCAAATATACGCAGCTTGGCGCTCTTTGACCGGGAATTATCCTCCAGTTCCGCTGCTCCGGGCAAGATCGGTTTCCTGGTGATCACTTTTCCCATGGACTTCCTGCCGCACACACATACCGGAAAATCCGGAGGGCAGGTACAGGGATTTTCATTTTTGCGGAAAATAGTCTTGACGATCCTGTCTTCAAGAGAATGGAATGTAATAATACAGATCCTTCCTCCATCTCCCAGCATCCCGATCATTCCGTCCAAAGACTCCCTGAGTACATCCAGTTCTCTGTTCAGCTCGATACGGACAGCCTGAAAGGTTCTCTTTGCAGGATGTCCTCCCGCTGCCTGAATCTTCATGGGAATCGCACGGCGGATAATTTCCGTCAGTTCTCCCGTAGTCTGTATTGGCTTTTCCTGTCTGGCAGCCACAATATGTTTTGCAATATTCTTCGCAAATTTATCTTCACCGTAATCACGAATGATCCGGTACAACTCTTTTTCTTCGTAACCATTGATAATATCAGCTGCTGTACGGGTCTGTCTCTGATCCATACGCATGTCAAGAGGCGCGTCTACCCTGTAAGTGAATCCGCGCTCCTCATTGTCAAGCTGGTAGGAAGATACTCCCAGATCCAGCAATATTCCGTCTACCTGATGAATACCAAGGTTTCTAAGCTCGTTTACCATGTAACAATAATTGCTGCGAATGATCGTCACTCTGTCTTCATAGGCAGCCAGCCTTTCACTCGCAGCAATTATTGCATCCTGGTCCTGATCTATTCCAATAAATCTCCCCTTGGCAGAAAGTCTGCTGCACACCTCTACGGCATGCCCTGCACCTCCCAGAGTTCCATCCACGTAGATTCCGTCAGGCTTTACATTCAAACCTTCAATGGTTTCTTCCAGTAATACAGATTTGTGTCTGAATTCCATATACGTCTCCTGTGTTGGATTTACTTCCGGCGTAATACTTAAATGATGATACCCATGTCCTGCATACCCTCTGCAATACTGTCCATATCATCATAATTACAGTTCTCGCTCCACTTTTCTCTGCTCCAGACTTCAATCCTGTTCAGATTTCCCGTTAAAACCACGTCCTTTTCCAGACCAGCAAACTCCCGAAGCGTCTGAGGCACGAGAATTCTCCCCTGCTTGTCCAGCTCACACATTGTGGCTCCTGCAACAAAGAATCGTGAGAAGGTTCTTGCATTCTTATTTGTAAGTGGTAAGGCTCTGAGTTTTTCTTCAAAGGCTTTCCATTCATCCATAGGATAAATTGAAAGACAACCATCCAGTCCCTTGGTCAGAACGAACTCTTCTCCCAAAAGCTCTCTGAACTTCGCCGGGATGATCAGACGCCCCTTCGCGTCTATTGTATGGTTGTATTCTCCCATGAACATGTAACTCACCTACTCTCGCAAAGTACGATTCTCCCCTTCGTACTTTCCAGCAGAAACGGATGGGTCTGCCATATTCCCTCCATTCACTACCACTATTCACCACTTTCTACCACTTATGAACCCATTCTACCCCATTTACTTTGAAATTACAAGTGGGAATATCAGGTTTTTTATTTTTTCCCTTTAAAAAAATCCGGTCTTTTCCGGCTTTTTCCATCATAAAAAGGATTCTCCGGCAAACCTGCCACAGAATCCTTTTTCGTTGTTATATGCTTTGAAATTTCTCAATCAGCCTGTCAAGCTTCCGGCTTTCCCTCAGACATTTTGGAAGGTCTTCCCTGTTCTGGATCATCCCGTTCAGCTTTCTGCGGCAGTTCTGTATCTTCCGTTTCAGTTTTTTCTGATTCAACTTCTTCAGTTCTGCTGCCTGATCCGGCAGAGACTCTCTGATCCGTTTTTTCCTCCACTTCTGCATCTTCAGGAACCTCTTTTTCTTCAGTCTCTTTAATTTCGTCTGTGATATCTGTTCCCATAAATTCATGAGATACGTCCTCGTAAGTCTGAATATCATCATAATTCAGAACAGCTCTTTTTTCCTCTCTCCTGCGGGCTCTGTGCCTTCCCCGTTTTTTTGTCAGACTTCTGCGAACAGAAGCCATAATTCCAAACATAACAGCCAGAACAAGCAGAACACACGAGAACACCGGAATCTCTGTTCCCGGAACAGTCACGGGCTCCGGCAGAAGAAATTCTATCCCTGCCCGTCCAAGACTGTATCCTGCCAGATATCTTAAAAAAATCTCTCCCGGATATTTTCTGTGTTTTGTGTACAGCAGAAGGATCAGAAAAAGCGCCAGGCACCAGATACTCTCGTACAGAAACAGAGGATGTACCTGTATCCAGGAAATACCGTCTGCTTCTGTCAGATGACCGGCCATCAGCCGGGAAATCTGAGCCTTATTTACTGCATCTGCAGGAATCTGCATAGCCAGAAGGCTGTCCGTATATTCTCCGAAGCCTTCCCGGTTAAAAAAGTTTCCCCACACTGCTATTATCTGCGCTGTCAGAAATCCCATACTGGCAGTATCTGCCACCTGTGCAAAGGAGATTTTCCGGATTTTACAGTAAATTGCTCCAATCAGGATTCCGCCTAAAACACCGCCGTATATAGACATTCCGCCATTCCTGATATCCGCAATCTCTATTATTGATTTTCCCGCAAACATCTCCCGGTTCAGAGCCACGTACATTAGCCGCGCCCCCAACACACCGCCTGCAAAAGCCGGAATCATTGCTTCCAGGCTAAGGTTTGGATCCTCTTTTTGTTTTTTTGCCACAAAAATCATTACGGCAAGTCCAAGAAGCATGCCTGCTGCTGTCAGAAGCCCGAAAAAAGTAAGCTCAAATCCGAAAACAGAAACCGATCTTCCCACAAAGCTAAAATCAATATCCAGATTTGGGAATCGTACTGATGTATTCATACACGCACCTGCTTATACATTGAAACGGAACAGGATCACATCTCCGTCCTGAACCACATATTCCTTTCCTTCCATACGAACCAGGCCTTTTTCTCTGGCTCCTGCATAAGAGCCGCAGTCCAGAAGATCCTGATAATTTACAACCTCTGCCTTGATAAATCCACGCTCAAAATCTGTGTGGATCTTTCCTGCTGCCTGAGGCGCTTTTGTTCCGATCTTAATGGTCCATGCTCTTGTTTCATCCTCTCCTGAGGTCAGGAAGCTCATCAGACCCAGAAGGCGATAGCTTGCGCGAACCAGCTTTTCAAGACCGGACTCTGTCAGCCCGAGATCCTCCAGGAACATTTTTCTCTCATCATCATCCAGCTCGGAAATTTCTTCCTCAATTCCTGCACAGATCACAAAAACTTCACTGTTCTGCTGAACCGCATAATCCTTCACTGCCTTTACATGAGGATTGGACGCTCCGTCGTCTGCCAGCTCGTCCTCAGCCACATTTGCCGCATAGATCACCGGCTTCCAGGTCAGAAGATTATAAGTTCCCATCCAGGCTTCCTCATCTTCTGTTTCCAGTTCCATAGTGATTGCCAGTTTTCCGTCTTCCAGATGAGCCTTTATTTTCTGAAGAAAGTCAAGCTCTTTGGCTGCTTCCTTATCCATTCTAGCTGTTTTTGTAACCTTTGCGATTCTTCTTTCCAGAATTTCAAGGTCAGAGAATACAAGCTCCAGATTAATAGTCTCAATATCACGGATCGGATCAATACTTCCATCTACATGGATCACATTCGGATCCTCAAAACAGCGCACCACATGGACAATAGCGTCTACTTCACGGATGTTTGCCAGAAACTGATTTCCCAGACCCTCGCCCTTGGACGCTCCTTTTACAAGTCCTGCAATATCCACAAATTCGATCACTGCCGGGGTTACTTTTTTGGAATGGTAAAAATCTCCCAGAAGCTTCAGTCTCTCATCCGGAACTGTAACCACGCCTACATTGGGATCAATGGTGCAGAAGGGATAGTTGGCTGACTCCGCTCCTGCTTTTGTTAAAGAATTAAAAAGTGTACTTTTGCCTACGTTAGGAAGGCCGACGATTCCAAGCTTCATGTTTTATATTTCCTCCTACAAATCTTTTGACTGTTTTTCAGCATAATAACCGCTTTCTTTTCAGGAAGCCTTAATACATTGCCTTATATTTTACCATACCATAATATCTTTGTGAATATTCAGTTTAAAATTCCGCCACATTTCTTATCTCTCTTATATTTGGTTATATCAAAATACACCCAAGCAGCAATTTTCAACTACCTGGGTGCAATTCACTTTTTATTAAATTTTCATCTTGAGTTGGCGCATCATATGATATAAAGTATGCACTTCTACATTAAAGTGTTTCGCAACATCCGGTATCTTCACACGTCCACATTTATTCTTAACATTTAATGGTCCTGCGGACTGTTCAAAGGTAATCAATTTATATCCTTTCGCAGCAGCTGCTGCAATCAACCATGGATCGGCAACCTCATTTCTAGCCCAATCATTCAAACCCTTTTCATTGTAAAAACCACATTCTTGAATATATTGAATTACTTCTGCATATTTAGGGATTATTTCTGAATCAACATGATTACAAACCTGAAATTCATGTTTTCTTTCAGATACCCACTGTTTTAACTCATCCTGCCCCTTATCAATTTCAGCTTTTACCATATCAAGCAGAACTATATTACCTGCTTTTATCTTTTCTTCAAAAATTCCCCAAAATGAAGGAATCAAATCATAAGCATAAAAGAACCTTGACGCTGTCATCAATGTATTTGCATCAATCAAAAATTTTTCTGATGAATTTACCATAAAACACATCCAAGTCCACTTGCAACTTCAGAAAATGTTTTGCTAGTAGTATTCGTTAATCGGTAAGCTTCCGTAAAAGAAGTTCTACCACTATTTACACTTTCACATAATGCACGTACAAAAACACTATCTAATTTGCTACGAGCAACTCTGTAATAATCACCACCAGAACTTCCCTCTTTTTTTGCTTGAATGTACGCTTCAATAGCATCTGCTATCACCCGATCATATACGCTCTTATCAATCGTCTTATTATCTAAAGCTCTACGAGCAATGACACTGCCACTACAACGGAACATTCTGGCAAGTACCTTAATCCTTTCATGTATATCGTCATTTGTATTACTATTCCATTTTTGAAGAAACACATTTTCCGGTACCATTAACTCTCCCGCTACCGCATTGCAAATAAACTCAATCGGCTTTGTTTCATTTATAGAATATCTTCTGTCATTATATAAATCGTTTTCTCCAATCCAAAGATGTACCGTCTCATGAAACAAGGAAAATAATTTTCCACCTGCAGAATCTGCACCATTTATAAAAATCAACGGTGCCCATTCATTTACCATTGCAAACGCTCTAAATTCATTTACATCTAATACTCGATGGGTATTTTTACCAACAATACCATTCATCATCACAACAATTCCACAATCTTCCAAAAGCTTTCTTACCTTATTGAATGCTTCAGAAGAATCAGCACATGTCCCATACCATTCAACAGTAAGTCCTAAATCGTTACGAATTGTATCTGCGATTATCTTTATGTCTGTGAAATCTTTTAAGCTTCCAACAACATTAATTACATCATAATTCCATTCTTTTCGATAATCAATCATCCATTCCTGAACTGCTTCCATCTCACGAATAGTGTCAATTAAATTCCGACTTGGATTTGTTAGTTCTATACTATCAAGCGTTCTATATTCTAATAAACTAATCTGTTCAACTGGCGGTGTCTGCAAAAAGAAATATCCTAGCGGAATGTGAGATTTTTTACTGAAATCTTCTATCTGATTAAAAGTCGGACGTTTTGTGCCATCAAGCCATTGCTTGATATTTTCCATAAGCTTTGTACCCAACTTTTCTTCGCTAGTTTGACTAAGTGCCCAGCTAATGATCGCCGGCTGTACATTCGCATTTACTGTTGGCATAATACCTCCTCCTTCCACCTATACTTAATTATAGTATATCAAGAGTTTGTCAGAAACACTACTTTTTTATAAACTTTTAAAATTTTATATTGTTACATTCAATCCCCTGTCATCAGCATAAGAAGGGTTCCTTCTTCAAATTCGACCACAGCCTCCTCTTCGGCAATCTCATTGCTGACCGTAAGGCCGCTGTCAGATGCTGTCAGATAATGACGGTTCAGAGGATATTTAAAGCCTTTAAGAGTAAGTCCGGGTACGTCTCCTCCAATGGAAAAAAAGGACACATATTTTCCAAACTGTTCCGACCGTTTCAGCACAGTTCCGCTTTCAATAAGTTTCATATAATTCCAGGGATCCGCAAGGATGATCTCACAGCCCCTCTCCCTTCCCAGAACAAGAAGCCCGAAATTTGCAAGAAGATGATCCACTCTGTTTCCTGTGGCGGCCAGGATGATCATTTGCTTCACGCCTCTGTCCATAGCCAGGCAGGCTGCCGACTGAGTATCCGAATCATCCTTTTCCGGGCGAAGCCTGATGATCTCCGTATTGCTAAGTGTTTCCAGAAATTTTCTTCCGCTTTCCGAAAGGCTGTCAAAATCTCCTACTGCAATATGCGGAACAAGCCCTGTTTTTTCAAAGAATTCCAATCCTCTGTCTGCTGCGATCAGGAAAGTATTTTCATCTGTATTTTTTTTCAAAAAATCGAGGGCAAAATCTGTATTGATATTGCCCCCGCTTACAATGACTGCGTTTTTCATGATATGTCTCATTCAATCTCTTCTTTAATATGCTGCATTCTTTTTGTAATATGTTTTACATTGGAAGCAAGATCCCCATTAAATACATAGGAACCTGCCACAAGGAGATTGGCACCGGCCTTCATAACTGTTTCCATTGTTTCATCATTGATTCCGCCGTCAACCTGAATATCAACATCCGCATGCTCTCTGTCAATCAGTTCACGAAGCTCTTCAATCTTTTCTGTGCACTCGTTCAGATATTTCTGTCCGCCAAAGCCCGGCTGTACTGTCATGACAAGAACCATATCCACATCATCAAGCAGATGGCTGATATCATTTACCGGAGTTGCCGGCTTGATGGAAACGCCAACCTTTACTCCTGCATCACGGATCAGCTCAATGGCACGTTCCAGATCTTCACATGCCTCGGCATGTACAGTAATAGAATCTGCTCCACAGTCTACAAAGTCCTGAATGTAACGTTCCGGAGCAGATACCATCAGATGTACGTCAAAAAACATCTTTGACTCTTTTCGGATAGAACGGATCACCGGCATTCCAAAAGAGATACTTGGAACAAAATCTCCATCCATAACATCAATGTGAAGCCATTTTACGCCTTCCTCTTCCAGAGTCTGTATCTGCTGACCCAGACGGTTAAAATCTGCTGATAAAATTGAGGGACACAAATGATAGTCCATGTAATCAATATCTCCTTTTCTCTTTTAATTCTTCATATAATCCTAAATAGTCCTCATATCTGAGACGGCTGATCTCTCCTGCCTCAAGGGCTTCCTTTACACGGCAGCCCGGCTCATGGATATGTCTGCATCCCAGAAAGCGACACTGATCATCGTATTTTCGGAACTCAGGAAAATAATCCTTCAGTTCCTGTTCTTCCATATCTGTAAGATACAGGGACGAGAATCCCGGCGTATCCATAAGATAGGTGTTTTCTCCTGCAGGAATCACCTGGGAATGACGGGTAGTATGTTTGCCCCTCTTCAGCTTCCTGCTGATTTCTCCTGTCTCCATCTGAACTTCCTTCTGAAGAAGATTTGTCAGAGAAGATTTTCCTACTCCCGAGGGGCCTGCCACAACTGTGGTCTTTCCTTTCAGGATTTTATATATTTCCTCAAGCCCTTCTTCCTTAAGAGCACTGGATAAAAGAACCTGATATCCGCAGCCGGTATAGGTATCATAAAGCTTTCGGATCTCTGTTTCCTCTGCCAGGTCTTTTTTATTGAAGCAGATCACTGCCGGAACACCGGCCTGCTCCATCATAATCAGGAATCTGTCAAGAAGCATAAAATTCGGTTTTGGATCATCCATGGCAAAAATCACAAATGCCTGATCCACATTTGCCACTGCGGGACGGATCAGAGAATTTTTGCGGGGGAGGATCTTTACCAGATTCCCCTCTGCTTTTTCCTGATCCAGCACAGTAATTTCCACATTGTCACCTACCAAAGGCTTCTGATTGTCCTTGCGGAAAATCCCCCTTGCCCTGCATTCATAAACATTGCCGTCTTTCGCATGTACATAATAAAAACCGGCAATTCCTTTTATGATCTTACCTTCCATGCATTACTCTGCTTTCTCAAAAGTAAGAGGATAAGTTCCAAGCTGCTGATATTCGCCATTGATCATTTCGGATACAGAAAGAGTTCCCTCGCTTACCCCCGGGCTTCCTGTAATATCCAGTTTGTAAGGGAAGGTAAGAGTCTCTCCGTCTACAACTGTAGTTGCCTCAGATTCTCCGTTTACTTCCTGGATCAGCTCCAGACGCAGCGCGCCTCCCTTGTAGTCCTGAGGCGTATTCAGACTCTGTGTACATTTCCATACTTCTCCGTTTGCCGCTGCCTGCTGCTGAGCAGATGTGTCTGCGCTTGTCTGTGCTCCAGAACTGTCTGCCGCCGGTTCTGCTTCAGGCGGCTGATCTCCGGAGCTTACCACAAGACTGGCCGGCTCATCCGGATCCGCAGTTTCTTCTGCTTCCGGTGACTGAGAAATAACCTGACCTGCCGGTACATCCGCACTCTGCTGCTTCGTGATATTGATCTCCAGCCACTTACCAAACTCTGTTACGGCCTCTTCCTCTGTCTTTCCTACAACACTGGGAACCAGAGCGCCCTCTCCCCAGTCAAGTCCTCTGCTGACAGTAAGAGTTACGGTATCTCCTGATTTTGCAACAGAACCTGCTTCCGGAGAAACTGCGATCACATATCCTGGTTCCACATCCGGCCATTCCATTCCATCTGTATCATCTGTATCCGCACTGTATTCTTTCTGAACATTTACCGTAAGTCCCATATCCTCCAGAGATTTCTGATAAGCATATGCAGTTACTGTCTCATCATACTCCGGAATAGTCAGCTCTTCCTGCCCCTTACTGATATAATACTTCAGAGTTGTATATGCCTCAACCTTTGTTCCTGCCGGAATATCCTGGGAAGAGATTCTTCCTTTTTCCTGATCAGACGCTTCCTCGCCAACCATCTGCTTGCCAAGGTTGACAGCCTCCACAAGAGCCTTTGCCTCTTCCTCGGTCTTTCCTACCAGATCCGGGACCTCAACCATGCCTTCATCTTTATTATCAGCCTGCTGCACCTGTCCCGGCTCTTCTGTCTTGTCAAAAACGCCCGTATTTTTCACAATAAGAAATACGCCGCCTGCAAGAACCGCCGCTCCTGCAAGAAGTGCGACAATTGTTACTGCTCTGCTTGTAGTTCTGCGTTTTTTCTTTTTCTTCTTTCTTCTTTCTGCAGCGCGTCTGCGCTCATACTCTCTGTCATCATCACCGTCGTCATAGTCGGTCTCGTATTCTTCTTCCTCAAGCATCTCTACTTCAGGTTTTCTCTGAGCCGCTCTGTTTTTCTGAGTGTGTTTGATCTCGCCCAGCTCCTCGTCTGAGATCACAACGGTCTTGGCATCTGTGTCCACTACGTCGTTCAGCTTTACAAAATTTCCCTGAGGATCGATGAGAGAATGCTTCAGATCTGCGATCACATCCTCCATTTTTTCGTAACGACGTCCTACGCTTTTCTGTGTGCATTTAAAAATAATCTGCTCCAGACTGTAAGGAAGATTTTCTGTGTAAACGCTTGGAGGAACCATTTCCTCCTGCAGATGCTTGATAGCAATGGCTACTGTAGTATCTCCGTCAAAGGGAACGCGTCCGGTAACCATCTCGTACAAAGTGATGCCAAGTGAATAGATATCAGATTTCTCATCACTGTAGCCGCCGCGCACCTGCTCCGGTGAACTGTAATGAACAGATCCCATAACATTGGAACTGATCGTATTGGAGGAAGCTGCTCTGGCAATGCCAAAATCTGTTACCTTCACCTTTCCGTCTGTGGAAATGATAATATTCTGAGGCTTCACATCACGGTGAACAATTCCATGATTGTGGGCTGCCTCCAGTCCCATGGAAACCTGGATTGCAATACTGGTCGCCTCTTTAATAGAAAGCTTTCCTTTTTTTGCAATATATTCCTTCAGGGTGATTCCCTCTATCAGTTCCATGACAATGTAATAAACGCCTTCATCATCGCCTACGTCAAATACATTAACAATATTCGGATGTGTCAGTCCGGCTGCTGCCTGAGCCTCGCTTCTGAATTTCCGGATAAAGGTTTTGTCCTCCCGGAACTCCGGCTTCAGCACCTTAACCGCAACAAAACGGTTCAGCTTATGATCCTTTGCTTTATACACATCGGCCATGCCGCCTGTGCCTATTTTCCCTAAAACCTCATAACGCTCCGCTATGATCATTCCTGCTTTTAACATTTGTCCACCTCATTTGTGAATGGTTCTACTAAAACCACTGCAATGTTGTCCTTACCGCCGTTCTGGTTTGCTTCTCTTAAGAGTTTTTCTCCTTTTTCCGGCAGCTGGTCTGTCCCATTCTGTATGATTTCTTCAATCTTAGCGTCCTCTACCATGTTGCTCAGTCCGTCGGAACACATCAGGATCGTGCTTCCCGGCTCCAGCTGAAGATCAAAAAAATCAATATCAACAGTTCTTTCCGCTCCCAGCGCTCTTGTAATGATATTTTTGTCCGGGTGATTTCTTGCCTCTTCCGGCTTGATCTCTCCCATTCTCACCATTTCCTGCACCAGAGAGTGATCTTTGGTAACCTGGTGAATCTGCCCCTGGATCAGATACAGGCGGCTGTCCCCCACATTTGCCACATATGCATAATGTCCCACAATTGTTGCCACCACAATTGTAGTCCCCATTCCTCTGAGGTCTTCCTCTTCCTGCGCGCGGGTCAGAATTTCCGCGTTGGCAGTTTCAATGGCATGACGGATCACCTTGACCGGGTTAAAATCCGCGTCTTTCCGAATCTCGTCCACTAATATCTGAACTGCGTGGGAAGATGCAAAATCTCCCGCGTTATGACCGCCCATTCCATCAGCAACGACAAACAGATTGGGAAGATTCCCTACCGGGTCTTTGGACACGAACACATAATCCTGGTTCATTTTCCGCTTCTGCCCCACATCTGTAGCTGAATATACCCTCATGTCACTTCTCGCTTTCTGTTTTTTCCATATACCTTTTTCTTAGTTGCCCACAGGCACCGTCTATGTCGCTGCCCATTTCCCTTCTAATAGTACCATTAATTCCACATTTTTCAAGATTTATTTTGAAATTCTCCACTGCCTGGCGTGTAGAACGTACAAAAGAACGCTCTCTGACAGGATTCACAGGAATCAGGTTCACATGGCAGTTCAGTCCCTTCAGACGGCCTGCCAGCTCCCTAGCATTTTCCTCGCTGTCGTTTACCCCTGCTACCAGGCTGTATTCAAATGTAATTCTCCGTCCTGTTTTATCAAAATAATTCCTGCATGCCTCCAGAAGCTCATCCATACTGTATTTTTTGGCAATCGGCATCAGCTCCTGCCTCTTTTCATCATTTGGAGCATGGAGAGATACCGCAAGAGTCATCTGAAACTTCTCCTCTGCCAGCTCATACATTTTCGGTACAAGTCCGCAGGTGGACACAGTCAGATTCCTCTGACTGAGATGAAGTCCGCCTTCCTCTGTAAGAATATGGATAAATCTCAGAAGATTATCATAATTATCCAGAGGTTCTCCGGATCCCATGACTACAACATTGGAAACTCTTTCCCCTATGGATGCCTGTATCCGGTAGATCTGATCCAGCATTTCAGAAGGCAGAAGATTTCTGGCAAGCCCTCCGATGGTGGATGCGCAGAATCTGCAGCCCATTCTGCAGCCTGCCTGTGAGGAAATGCACACAGAGTTTCCATATTTATATTTCATAAGCACACTTTCGATCATATTTCCGTCGCTGAGCCGGAACAGATACTTCCGTGTACCGTCAGTTTCTGAAATCTGTACGTCCACTGTTTCCAGAGCCGTGATAGGATAAGCTTCCAGTTTCTGTTTCAGACTTTTGGGAAGGTTTGTCATTTCTTCCCAGGAAGCTGCCAGATGCTCATGAAGCCAGCTGTAAATCTGTTTTGCCCGGAAAGGCTTTTCCCCCAGCTCTGTCATCAGCTCCTTCAGTTCTGTCAGTGTCATTGATTTAATATCTGTCATTGATCTATTTCCTTCTGAATCTTGCAATAAAAAATCCGTCTGTTCCATGAACGCCCGGAAGCAGCTGCAGATATCCCAGAGCAGTTGTCTCAGATTTCAGTTCGTCTGGAATATACTCGTCAATGCTTTCCAGCTTAAAAGGATGATTGTTCATGAACCACATCATATTTTCTTCATTTTCCTCTTTTGCAATGGTACAGGTACTGAAAATAAGCACGCCTCTGGGCTTGACATATTCAGCAGCTTTGTCCAGGATATTCCGCTGGAGGATTACCAGCTCTTCCTGTTTCTGCGCAGTAGAACGATATTTGATCTCTGGCTTCTTGCCAATGACTCCATAGCCGGAGCACGGCACATCTGCCAGTACAATATCTGCCTGACATTCCGAATCCACATCGAATACAGTCGCATCCTTTACCTTTGCCTGAACGTTGATTGCTCCGGCGCGATGTATGTTTTCTTCGATGAGATCCACCTTATACTGGCTCACATCCCGGGCATCCACGGTTCCAAAGCCTTCCATCTTATCACCCATATGAAGACTTTTTCCTCCCGGTGCCGCACAGAGGTCGATCACATAATCTCCCTTTGAAGGATTGGCAATTTCCGCAACAAGCATGGAGCTTACATCCTGAACCATGATCTTTCCCTGGATAAAAGCATCCAGAGCAAGAATATGATTAAAATCCGAGATTTTTTTTGCATAGGGAAGATACGGAGCATCCTCCACAGTCACTCCCTGCGCCCGAAGGCTTTCACAGGTTTCCTCCACAGAATTCAGATATGTACGGCAGCGTACAGTCAGTGATTTTTCTTCCAGAAAATCCGCCAGCATTTTTTCTGTAGTTTCCTCACCATACACATTCAGCCACCGGAGCACCAGCGGCTCCGGCATGGAATATTTTACAGAAAGATACTTTACCAGATTCTTTTCTCTGGAAGGATACTCAAGCTCGTCCATCTGTCTTGCCACGGTACGGAGAACTCCGTTTACAAAAGGCTTCAGATTATAAAAGCCTTTTTTCTGTGCAAGCTTTACTGCCTCGTTGCACACAGCGCTGTCCGGCACCCTGTCCATAAATTTCAGCTGATATACAGCGCTTCTCAGGATCTCTCGGATAGGCGGTTTCATTTTATCTACTGTTATCTTTGAAAAAGAATTAATAATATAGTCAATATAAATCCTGTATTCCAGAGTTCCCTCGCACACTCTTGTTACGAAGGCGCGCTCCTGCTTGGGAAGGAACTGGTATTTTGACAACGCATTACGGATGGCAATATGGCTGTGTTCCCCCTCCTCGTCGATCTGAAGAAGGATCTCCAGGATCATTTCTCTTGTATTGATGCCGTTAGTCATCGTTTCTACGTCCTCCTGCAAGAATAATCAGCCTCAAAAGCTGAAGAATTGATGATACCAGCGCCGCTACATAAGTAAGAGCCGCTGCTGTCAAAACCTTTCTCGCTCCTGAATTTTCCTCTCTTCCCAGAATCCCCGTAGTTTCCAGCATACGCAGAGCCCGTGAAGAGGCATTGATCTCCACCGGAAGAGTCACAAGCTGAAACAGAACTGCCAGAGAAAACAGAATGATTCCCGCTGTGATCAGAGGGCGGATACTCATAATAAGCCCCAGGAAAAACAGCGGCCAGGACAATGTACTTCCAAAGTTTGCAAGAGGAACAATGGCGCTTCGGATCTCCAGAGGCGCATAATGAATGGCATGCTGAATAGCGTGTCCGCACTCATGAGCCGCCACTCCCACTGCAGCCAGAGAGGACTGGCCAAAGATATCCTGAGAAAGATTTACTGTTTTTGTTCTGGGATCATAATGGTCTGTAAGACTTCCCGACACAGCGCGCACCTGTACGTCTGTAATGCCTGCCGCCTGAAGGATTCTTCTTGCAGCCTGCTCTCCGGTAAGCCCGGAAGCGCTTCTGACACCTCTGTACTTTGCAAAAGTACTTTTCAGCTTTGCAGAGGCTGCCACAGAAAGAAGCATTCCTATTATCAGAAGTATATATGTTCTGTCATAATAAAAACCATATCCGTACATGTCTTATCACTCCTTATGATCTCTCAGCACTGTTCCCGGCTCCACCTGATATCCTCTGAGGAAAGACGCTGCGTCCATACGTTTCTTTCCCTCCAGCTGGACCTCTGTCAGTACCAGAATGTCTTTTCCGCAGGCAACATGAATCCCTTCTCTGTCCGAATCTGCCGCGATCACAGTTCCCGGTGCTGCTGAAGGTTTTCCGTCTCCGTTCAGCACAGATACTACAGAAGCCTCCCAGATTTTAAAGGTTTTCCCATTCAGAAAGGTATAAGCGCTCGGCCATGGGTTCATGCCCCTGACAAGACGTTCAAGCTCCTGAGCGCTTTTACGAAAGTCCATAAGTCCCATCTGCTTGGTGATCATAGAAGCATATGGCGTAGGACTTTCCTCCGGCTGTTTTTCCATCACTGCTGTTCTGTCAAAAACAGAAGGAAGGGTTTTTACCAGAAGGTCTGCTCCCAGATCTGCCAGCTTGTCAAAAAGACTGCCTCCTGTTTCCTTTTCATCCAGAGTGACAGCTGTCTGAGATATCATATCTCCGGTATCCAGTCCTGTTCCCATCTGCATAATGGTTACGCCTGATTCCTTTTCCCCGTCAATAACCGCCTGCTGGATAGGCGCGGCGCCTCTGTACTTTGGAAGAAGAGAGGCATGGATATTAATGCATCCAAATTCCGGAAGCTCCAGAATCGCCTTGGGAATGATCTGACCAAAAGCTGCCACAACAATAATATCCGGGTTCAGTTCTTTTAAAACTTCCATAAATTCCGGATCTCTGACTTTTTTCGGCTGATATACCGGAATCCCGTGTTTCAGCGCTTCCTCCTTTACCGGGGTGGGAAGAAGAGTTTTTCCTCTGCCCTTTGGCTTATCCGGCTGCGTTACAACTGCCGTAACCTCGTATCCGTTTTTTACAAGAGCGGCAAGAGGCGGCACTGCAAAATCCGGAGTTCCCATATAAACAATTTTCATATTTTACACCTCGTCATCATCATAAACCGTTCTGTGAAGTTCTCCCTCCACAAGCTCTGTGTACATTTTTCCATCCAGGTGGTCGATCTCGTGACAGAACGCTCTTGCAAGAAGCTCGGTTCCCTCATAGACCACCTCTTCCATATTTTCATCAAGAGCCTTTACTTTTACATAATTGGGACGTGTAACCTGTCCCGCCATTCCCGGAACACTGAGACAGCCTTCGTCTCCGGTCTGCTCTCCGGAGGTTTCCAGAATCTCCGGATTAATAAGAACCATCGGACCGTCTCCTACGTCAATAGTAACCACGCGCTTCAGAATACCTACCTGAGGAGCAGCAAGTCCCACGCCCATTTCCTCATACATGGTATCCAGCATGTCAAAAATCAGTGTGCGGAGCTTGGGCGTCATTTCTGTTACAGGTCTGCTTACCTTTGTTAATACCGGATCCCCTTCAGTTCTTATTTTTCTAAGTGCCATAATTCATTCTCCCTTCTATGGTGATTCTCTTGTGTACTTTTGCAGATCATCATTCCTGCACGGAGTATCTTCCGGCAGTTTTCTGTATCGTCGTATCTCTGCCGCAAGACTTCTCTTTGTGCATCAGATGTAATCATACTGTATATGTAATTTCCGAAAACCGGAATTGATCTCTATGTATTTTTCAAATTTATTTTTTATGTCCAGAAGAACACTTTCCTGGCTGTGCTTCAGATACAGGACCTTTCTGTACACATCGTTTACCTTTCCTACGGAAGCCCAGGCAGGTCCGATAATATGAAGCTCTTTCCCCGGACTGACTCTCTCCGCAAACTTTCTCAGAAAGTCCATTCCTTTTTCCAGAAGCTCTTCATCCTCTCCTGATCCGAGAACAGACAGCATGTGCGCAGCAGGAGGATAGTCCAGAAGAGTGCGGTAGCTCATTTCCTCTTCATAAAATTTTTCATAGTCCTGCTCTGCTGCAGCCTGGATGCTGTAATGATCCGGATGATAGGTCTGTATCACAGCCTCTCCCGGCTTTTTTCCCCTTCCGGATCTTCCCACCGCCTGAGTGAGAAGCTGAAAGGTTCTTTCTGCGCACTGATAATCAGAAGCATTCAGAGAAAGGTCTGCCGCTATGGCACCTACCAGTGTCACATCCGGAAAATCATGTCCCTTGACGATCATCTGAGTTCCCACCAGAATGTCCGCCTCATGGGCTGCAAAGGAAGAAAGAATCTGTTCATAGCTTCCTTTTGTTCTGGTGGTATCGTAATCCATGCGCAGAATACCGGCTTTTGGAAAACATTTATGAAGAACAGCCTCTATCTGCTGAGTTCCCGCCTTAAATCCTCCGATATACGGCGAACCGCAGGAGGGACATACCTCTGCTTTTGGCCTCTGATAGCCGCAGTAATGACAGATCATTTTTCCATTGTTATGTTCAGCCAGAGCGACGTCGCAGTGAGGACATTTCAGCACCTCCCCGCAGGAACGGCAGGATACAAATCCCGCATAACCGCGCCTGTTTAAAAACAGCATGGTCTGTTCTCCTGCATTGAGCCTCTGCTCAATGGCAGCTTTTAGCTTTCTGCTTAAAATCGACCGGTTCCCTGCTTTTAATTCTTCCCTTAAATCTACAATTGATACTTCAGGAAGAGGACGTTTTTCATACCGGTCTGTCATTTTTACCAGCGCATACTCCCCGGAAACAGCCTTTGTATATGCTTCAAGAGAAGGAGTCGCTGAGCCAAGCACAACCCTGGCTCCTTCCATCAAAGCTCTCCGGACTGCCGTTTCTCTGGCATGATATCTCGGGCTGCTTTCACTTTTGTAGGTCTGCTCATGCTCCTCATCAATGATGATAAGTCCAAGATTTGAAAACGGGGTAAAAAGAGCCGAGCGGGGACCTACCATAATCTGTATTTCCCCGCGTCTGGCTCTTTTAAACTGATCATACCTCTCTCCGGGCGAAAGCCTGGAATTCAGTACAGAGACTTTTTCTCCAAACCATCCGTAAAATCTTCTTACTGTCTGATAAGTAAGAGCAATCTCCGGAATCAGAACGATCACCTGCTGTCCTTTTTCCGCCACCGTCTGTATCAGCTTCATATACACCTGAGTTTTTCCGCTTCCTGTAATTCCATGGATCAGAACCGGACGGGGAGCAGGTCTGTCCCACTCCCTTTTTATTTCTTCGAAGGCTCTCTGCTGTACCGGTGTCAGAACGGACAGCTCTTCTCTCGGAATCACATCCCCGTCCACAGACATACGGTATACTTCATCCTGCTCTATACGGACAATTCCTTTTTCTGCCAGAGGCTTCAGAACAGAAGCATTGATCCTGAGCCTTGCCGCAGCTTCTGTATAATCCAGGCTTCCCTCTTCCAGCAAAGCCCTGACCAGTCTTGCTCTGGCCTTACACCTGCCGGATTCAAGGGTTTGGGCAAGCTTTTCCGCCTCTTTCCTTTCCACATTCAGACAGATCATCCGCTTTTCCTTTGCCCGGATCTTTTCTCTTACAGGAAGCACGGTTTTCAGAGCCTGAGCCATTGTGGAGCCATAACGCTCCCTCATCCAGGCAGCCAGGGAAACCAGCCTGGCTTCTGTTGTTTCCTGACTGCTGAGAAGCTTCCCAACCGGCTTCAGCTTTTCCGGTGATATTTTCGGTTCCCGGGAAAGTCCGATCACATATCCCTTTCGCTGACAGTTTCCAAAGGGAACTGCGGCAACCATACCGACACGTATCTCTGATTCCAGTTCCTCAGGAACTATATACTGAAAGCTTCTGTCCAGCTTTTCATGGGATATGTCTATGATAATATCTGCATAAATCATGCAATCTCTCTTTCTTGCTGCCAGACAGTTATTTTCTGTCTTCTTCCAGGATCTCCGCGATCAGAACGCGCTCATCCATGGGATATTTTTTCCCTTTGATCTCCTGGTAATCTTCATGGCCTTTTCCGGCCAGTACAATAATGTCTCCCGGTTCTCCATGGTGGATGGCATAGGCAATTGCTTCCTTACGGTCGCAGATCTCCACATATTTTCCACTGGTTTTTGCAATTCCGGTCTTAATATCGTCTATGATCTCCTGAGGATCCTCAAATCTGGGGTTATCTGAAGTAATGACTGTCAGATCCGCAAGACGTCCGGATACCTCTCCCATCTCATAGCGGCGCGATTTCGCCCGGTTTCCTCCGCAGCCAAACAGACACACAAGTCTGTGTGGATGATATTCTCTTAGGGTTGTCAGAAGACTTTCCAGAGCCATGGCATTATGAGCGTAGTCGATCATCAGCGTAAAATCGTCCGATACCTTTACCATTTCAATCCTGCCCTTTACCTTTGCCGCCTTCAGAGCGCGGATGATGTTTTCTTCGGAAACCTTAAAATGACGGCAGATGGCAATAGCCGTAAGGGAATTGTAAATACTGAATTTTCCCGGAATATCAATCTCTACAGGGAAATCCATAAGTCCCTTTACGTGATAGGAAATGCCCAGGCTGCCTTTTCCGCCTGTCATATGCGCATCCTCTGCCCTTAAGTCTGCCTCTGGCGAAAATCCATAGGTTTCAAGCGCGCAGGTATGATCCTGAATGATCTTCCGGAAATGCTCGTCATCTCTGTTCACAATTCCAACCCTGCACTGTTTCAGAAGCATGGATTTACAGGAAAGATAATGCTCAAAGTCCCTGTGCTCATTTGGTCCGATATGGTCAGGCTCTATATTGGTAAAAATACCATAATCAAACACAAAGCCCTGGGTTCTGTGAAGCATAAGTCCCTGAGAAGAAACCTCCATTACCACACAGTCACAGCCTGCGTCCACCATTTTGCGGAAGTATTCCTGAACCACATAGGATTCCGGGGTGGTATTTGCTGCAGGAATGACTTCTTCTCCTATGATCGCCTCAATGGTTCCGATCAGTCCCACCTTATATCCTGCGTTTTCCAGAATGGACTTTACCATATAAGTAGTGGTGGTCTTTCCCTTTGTCCCTGTGATTCCAATGGTTTTCAGCTGCTCTGCCGGATAACCGAAATAAGCAGCAGAAATAAAGGCCATTGCATACCGGGTATCTTTTACAAGAATCACCGTCACATTCTCAGGTGCCTGCACGTTTTCTTCCACCACAAGAACCTTCGCGCCCTTTTCAATAACATCGGAAACAAATTTATGTCCATCCACAACTGCACCGCGGATACAGATAAAAAGAGAGTTTTCCTGTACTTTACGGGAATCATAGACAACTGTGCTTACTTCCTGCTCAACAGTTCCCTGACAGCAGGTGTATTCTAAACGTTCCAATAATGCTGATAGTTTCATTTTTCTTCCTCCAAGAAGCATCCGGCAGCATTCTGCCGTTGAATATACTCTTTTATAGAATAGCACACACAGGGGGGCTTTTCAATGTTTCCTTTTCTTATCTTTTATACACAGACTCAGGGATGCCCATCCAAATGCGCCCAGGAGAAGCACACACCATAATGTCAATCTTGTTTCATCGCCTGTCTCCGGCCTTGTGGAGGCAGGATAACTTTTTTCTGAGGGTGGTTCAGGGTTCTGCACTTCCTCTTTCTGCTCAGGCTGAACAGCCTTATGAACCTGCACTTCCGCACTGGAGGTCATTGTTTTTTCCCCGGTTTCTTTTGTTACTACCTCCACTTCATTGATCAGTTTACTGCTTTTTATATCTTCCGGTATCACAATCTCCGCCTGAAGGCTCACTGACTGTCCGGGCGGAAGCTGACTGACCAGCGCCTTTGTTCTTGTACTGTCAAGAATCACTCCCTCCTTTTCCAGAAAATGTACAGGAGTGTTCTCTGTCCGGAACTTTTCTGTGGTCAGCACAGAATGAAGAACCCTCTCCCCGGTATTCCTGATACATATCTGAAAAAGTACCCTGTCACCAGGCACCGCTGCTGTACGGTCTGCCGTTTTTGTCACCTGGAAATCTGCCTTTAACGCCTGAATTTCTGTTTTTACCGTAATCGTACGACTGATTTCATCCGGCACTGTCTGCGGAGCTTCCTCTGATGCAAAGTCCCCCAGATCATGATCTTCCTTTTCTGTATTCTGAGGATACGCCCTGGCTGTCAGTTCAAAGCCCACCTCTTCTGTCCTGTCTTCCGGAACAGGAATACAGATATAAAATATTTGCTTCTCTCCCGGCAACAGCATCCCGGTATTTTCCCAGGGAGTTTCCTCACCCTGCTGATCTTCCAGAACTGCTGTCAGTGTGCTGTCCGGCTGTTCACAGAAAAAGCTGAGATTTTCCAGAGGAAGCGTCCCTGTATTTTCTGTTGCTATTTCACAGACAAGCGTCTCTCCTGCCCTGGCTGTTTCCGGATTTACTTCTGCGGTTAAAACAAAGTCTGCTGTTTCCTCTTCCGGTATTTCCGTGTCTTCCCCTGTTCCCGGCTCTGTATTCGGATTTTCTTCCGTTTCTTCATCCGGATCTTGCTCAGGCTTCTCTTCCGGGTTCTCTCCCTCTTCCGGCGCTGTGCCTTCCCCGTTTTCTTCTCCGTCAGGCGCTTCCGGTACCTGGTCCTCCGGTTCTGTTTCGGACTGCGCATCATTATCAAAGCCATCCCCGGACGGATCCTCTTCTTCCGTTTCCTGACCGGGCAGGTTCTCTTCTGCCTGTCCATTTCCATCCTGAATATCATTTCCGGCTTCGTCCCCGAAAAGTTCCTCTTCTCCGGATTCCTGTTCACTCTGCATACGAAATTCCCCGGAACGCTTTCCCCATTTCACTGACTTTTCCACAGAAGTTTCCTGTGCGCTATCCGGCAGCTGTGCCAGAGTTTCCTGTGTTCCTGATGTCATTACAAATCCAGCCAGTAAAATTCCCAGACTGATCTGTTTTATTTTGTGCCATATTCTTTTTTTCATAATATTCCCTCTTTCTGTTCTGCAGCAAAAATCAACACTGGCTTCCTGTTTCCTTTTACCTGTTAAAAGTTTCCCCTGTCAATGGCACCTCCCCTTTCTGAGTTACATTCTCTGTTTTTCGTATTTTCATCTATGGAACTTTGCACCGAACGGTACTTCTGAACTGTAACAGCTGCTGAATATCCCCGAAACAGCTGTCTGTGATTAAGGATCCACAGAACTGTGGACTATGACAGATTTACTGTACCATGCTTTCTTAAAATATACAATGTGGACTTCTAATTATAAATTTAATTTAATATTTCTTTATATTTTTTCGTTTTCTTTTAGAAACAGTACACACTTTGCACACATTTCTCCGATATAATAGGTTTTGGATAGATGAATAACCACTCTCTATCTCCCCCCTCAAAAAGTTAAGGAAACGGGCCGTCTGCATCTGCAGGCGGCTTTTCCTTTTGCAATCCTCTCTTGCATTTCAGGCCATGTTCTTTTATAATAAAACATATTAATGAAAAAGAAATGAGGTATCCCTATGAGCGAAAAAACTGTAGTAGTTGCACTGGGACACAAAGCGCTGGGAACCACTCTGCCTGAGCAGAAAACCGCTACCAGAGCAGCGGCAAAAGCCATCGCAGACCTGGTAGAGGATGGCGCAAATGTTGTGATCTCCCACAGCAACGGCCCCCAGGTAGGCATGATACACACTGCAATGAACGAATTCGGAAAAGCACATCCGGATTACACCTTCGCGCCTATGTCCGTCTGCTCTGCCATGAGTCAGGGCTACATCGGATATGACCTGCAGAATGCAATCCGCGCAGAACTGCTTTCCCGCGGCATTTATAAACCGGCTGCCACTGTACTGACCCAGGTTGTCATTGATCCTTATGACGATGCTTTTGCAGAGCCGGAAAAAATCATCGGCCGTGTCCTGAATGCTCAGGAGGCGGAAGCTGAGGAAGAAAAAGGAAACTTTGTTACAGAAACTGCCGATGGTCAGTACCGCAGAATCCTTGCCGCACCGAAGCCCCAGAAAATCATCGAACTGGAAACAATCCGTACTCTCGCTGAGGCAGGTCAGATCGTGATCGCTGCCGGAGGCGGCGGTATTCCTGTTCTGGAACAGGGAGTTGACCTTCACGGCGCCAGCGCGATCATCGAAAAAGATTTCGCCAGCGGACTTCTTGCTGAGGAATTAAACGCAGATACTCTTCTGATTCTTACCGGCGTGGAAAAAGTAAGCCTCAACAGAGGTACCGATCACGAAGAGCTTCTGGGAGAAATTTCTGCAGAAGATGCCCGTAAATACATGGAAGCAGATCAGTTCGAAAAAGGCTCCATGCTTCCCAAGATTGAAGCAGGCATCTCCTTTATCGAAAAAGGAGCCCACAGACGCGCCATTATTACAGATATGGCTCATGCACAGGATGGCTATAAAGAAAAAACAGGTACAATTATTAAATAATACATACCGCTGCAAGGCAGAGCCCGTTTCGGAGTTCTGCCTTTTCTTTATCTGCCAAAAAAGATTGATTTTATGTCGGCTTTTACTCTATAATATTCCATATACAAAAACAGAAACGGAGTACCCAAATGGATCTGAAAAGCAGAACACTGTCAAATTTTGCAGAACTTGTAAAAACAGGAGAATGTAAAAAATTCAAAGGAAGATTAAAGGTCGGCGTTGACCTTGGAACTGCAAACACAGTTCTGGCTGTGGTTGATACCACCAACCGTCCCATTGCCGGAATTTCCGCTCCCTCCCACGCCATTCAGGATGGAGTGATCGTTAATTATTTTGAATCTGTACAGCTTGTGACAAAGCTGAAGGAAACTCTGGAAGAACGTCTTGGTACGGAGCTGCTCTATGCAGCGGCAGCCATCCCTCCGGGCGTGTCTGAGGGAAGCGTCAAAAGTATCGGTTATGTGCTGGAGGGCGCCGGATTTGAGGTCACGAATATTGTGGATGAGCCTACTGCGGCTTCCGCTGTTCTGAAGATCACCGACGGAGCCGTTGTGGACGTAGGCGGCGGCACAACCGGAATCAGTATTTTAAAAGACGGAAAGGTTATTTACACAGATGACGAGGCAACCGGCGGCAGTCACATGACAATGACTGTGGCAGGCCATTACCGGATCCCTTATGAAGAAGCTGAGGTTCTGAAAACCCAGCCGGAAAAAGAAGCGGAAATTTTTCCTGTTATCAAGGCTACTGTAGAAAAAATGGCGCTTATTACAGAAAAATTCCTGAAGGGCTACCAGGTTCCGGCTGTGTATGTGGTAGGCGGTTCCTCTATGTTCACAGAATTTACCTCGGTGTTTGAAAAGCGGCTGCACCTGCCTGTTTACCGGCCTGTACACCCGCTTCTAGTCACTCCTCTGGGAATTGCATACTGCTGCCAGCTTCCGGAGCTTTCGTCGAAAAAAGAAGTGAAATAAAAAATGTATTCAATTTTGTGAAATCCTTTAAACACTAGGAAAACTCCCGGCAGCCACACTTTTTATCCCTGCATATTTTTATAAATCTTATCGAAAATCTTTCTTAATAACAACAAAATCCCTTCCAGGAAGTATCTGCTCCTGAAAGGGATCTTTTTTATTTAAAAATATTTACATGGATTTTCTTTCTGCGATCTCCGCCATTTTTGCTTCGTTCAGTCGTGTATCTCCATGCACACGGCTGTAGGAAAGATAACCGTTCATACGGTCGATCTTTGTAAGGTTTTTGGAACCGCATACCGGGCACACATCCATTTCCAGTTCTTCATGGCCGCAGTCGTCACAGTAAGCCAGGGAAAGGTTGACACCCTCATAATAGCCAAGCTCCATAGCTCTGCGGATCAGTGTACGGATCGCCTCCTTATTATAGCCGATAGGATAGCGCACATACTGGATTTTTCCGCCGTTGCACAGTTCCCAGAATCTGCCTTCCAGATCCTGTTTCTCAATAGGAGTCACATCCTCTGTTACATGGCAGTGGAAGCTGTTGCTTACGTATGGTCTGTCAGAGACGCCTTCAATAATGCCGTACATCTTACGGAACTGCTCTACCTGAAGTCCGCAGAGGCTTTCTGCCGGAGTTCCGTAAATAGCGTACAGATATCCGTCCTCTTCTTTAAACTGATTTACTTTGTTGTTAATATATTTCAGAACCTCCAACGCAAACTGTCCGTCCTCACGGATGGATTTGCCGTTATAAAGCTCCTGAAGCTCATTCAGCGCAGTAATTCCAAAAGAGGCTGTCATCGGCTTTAAGATCTTGCCGATTTTTTCGTGAGGCTTCAGATGTCCGCCGTAGAATCCGCCTTCACAGTAAGCAAGAGGATTAGTGGAAGCGCGCATCTGCCCCAGATATTCATAAGTACGGATATGCAGGTTCCGGATCATTTCCAGATAAAAATCAAGAACCTCATAAAAATCTCTGCTCTCCGCTCTGGCTTTTGCCAGGATCATAGGAAGGTGAAGGCTTACCGCACCTACATTAAAGCGTCCTACAAATACCGGAACATCCTTTTCGTCTGCCGGATACATTCCGCCTCTTTCGTACCAGGGGCTTAAAAAGGCACGACATCCCATAGGGCTGATCACCTTTCCGTACTGCTTATACATACTGGAAATATAACCCTTTCCTGACATGGAAAGCCAGTCCGGATACATTGTCTTTGCAGAACAGTCCACACCTGCCTCAAATACATCCTCACAGCACTGTCCCGGTCCATGAATATTTTCATCATAAAGAAATACGATTTTCGGGAAAAGAACCGGTTTTTTATGTCCGTCCCTGCCCTGTCCGCCCTTGTGGACCTCCAAAAGAGAAATATTGCACATTTTTTCAAACTGGCCTGTTCCAAGTCCAAGAGTTACCGTTACAAAAGGATAATCTCCTCTGGATGAACCTACTGTATTCAGCTTATATTCAATACCCTGCCATCCCTGGTCGAAGTCTCTGCGCACTTTATCCAGCGCGTACTCAATGGCTTTTTCTTCTCTTCCGGTCCAGCTTTTGTCTGAGTACTGCAGAAATTCCTGGACATATTTATCATAGCTCTTCTTTGCATATGGAGCCAGGATCTTATCTACTTCCGGCACAGTAAAGCCGCCGTACTGCTGGGCAGCCGTGCTGAGAACAATGTCTCCCATAACGTCAAACGCTGTATCCAGAGTTTTCGGTTCATTGTACCATACGTTTCCCATTTCAAATCCGCCGCTCAACACAGAAGCAACATCAAAAAGACAGCAGTTCATGGTATCCAGTCTGGCAGACTGGTCGTGAATATAAATATAACCGTCCTTGCATGCCTGAAGCTCGTTGCGGTTCATAAAAAATTTACGGTAAAGTTCCTTATTCAGTTCGTTAAAAATCAGACTTCTCTTTGTTGCAACAAGGGCGCTGTCCGTATTGGCGTTGCTCTTATCTCCAATGTAACGGATCGCCTGACTCTTTGTATATACATCATCCATCATGTGAATAAAATCCAGCTTGTAATTACGGTAATCGCGGTAACTTTTTGCCACAGCCGGATTTACTCTTTCCAGAGCGCCTTCTACAATATTGTGCATTTCCTGGATCTGAATCTCATTTTTCCCCAGTGAATCCGCATGTTCCTGCGCAAAACGGCAGATAAAATCTTTTTCCTCCTGAGAGAATGTATAAAGAATTCTGGCTGCTGACTTATTTACTGCTGCCACAATCTTCTGCGGATTAAATTCTTCTTTTGTCCCGTCTTTTTTAATTACATAAATCATACCATTTTTCTCCTATTTAGATTCGCAGGAAACCGCACATTTATTACCAGTACCCTCCCCGTCGAATCCATTCCCCATATCTGGTGTTGCAAGAGAGAGTATAGCACAATATAATGTAAAAGAAAAGGGGGTATTTTATTTTTTTATTTCCCCCTTTTCTTTCTGTTGATATCAGCTCAATTCCGGGCATCCCGGTCAGAATGCATTCCGAATCATCTTTAATGACAGACGCTTCTATTCTGCTCTGCTCAGATAAACGCTGTCATAGGAATTTTCATACTCATCCAGATAAAGAAGATCCCCTTCATTCAGGGTAAATTCCACCTCTTCCCCTGTTTTCAGAAGATGAATTTCTTTTCCGCCTACACCTTCCCGTACCAGTTTCACTTTTTCTTTATTTGTATAAACAATATATTTTCCGGGCTCAATTTCTGTCCCCACAAATGCCTGTCCATGACCTGCGCTTAGCGCATACTCTATCTTTCCGGTTCCTGAATTTATCCACGAGGAAAGATAGGAATCATCCGAAAGCTCTGTTATGTATTCTGTATCTGTGTCAACAGGCAGAACTTCCTCATCCGTGACCGTTTCATACACATAATGCTCCAAGATATCATTTTGAAGAATGTTCTTCCGCCATGTATCCCACAGACCCTGGATTACCGGCAAAAATATGATCAGAAACGACAGGATCAGAAAAATCCCCTGATGTTTTTTCTTTTTTTTCGGTTCTGAGGACAGAGTATTCCTTTTTTCAGAAGCATATACTGTTCCGGTCTTTGCAGTTTTTTTATGCTTCTGCGCTCTGTAAGCCGTCTGGTTCCCGGCAGTGTTTCCGGTTGTCTTACGCTGCGGCTGAGGCTGCTGCGCCTTTTTTACCGTTTCTGACGGAGCCAGTCTTTTCCGAAGCTCCTCTCTGGCTTTTTCTGACGCATGTCTGTCATGAGTTTTTCTGTCTTCATTTACATGGTACAGTACCGCGTCGTTTTTGTACGGCATTCCACAGCTTTTACATCTTCCTCCCACCACAGGGCCATCACATAACTGACACCGCATATCCCGCCTCCTCTTCTCTGTCTCCGTAACAGATTTTTATTCTTTTTTCCGTTTATCCTACAAAATATCTGAGTTCATTGTACCGAAATTTCTCCGATCCCGCAAGGTAAAAAATAACTTCTGCCGGTTCCGACCCACAAAACGATGATGTTCAAGGAACCTTCCGGATCACCTTCGGCAATGGCATTTTCACAGCTGAGGTCAATAACTATAAATTGCATTGCACCTGTTTTCCTGCTATAATATGGCTTATTAATAAGAGCGCAGCTCGAACGAGGAGGAATTATTATGGAACAATTTAAAATTCCCGCCGGATATCATTCTGATCTTAATCTTCACGATACCCAGGTGGCAATCAAAACCGTCAAAGATTTTTTTCAGCAGACACTTGCACAGAAGCTGAATCTCCTGCGCGTATCCGCTCCGGTATTTGTAGCGCCGTCTTCCGGTCTGAATGATAATCTGAACGGTGTGGAGCGCCCGGTCAGCTTTGATATTAAAGGAATGAACGAAAATGCGGAGATTGTCCACTCCCTTGCCAAATGGAAACGCTATGCGCTTAAAAAGTACGGCTTTTCCCACGGAGAGGGACTTTATACTGATATGATCGCTATCCGGAGAGATGAAGATATTGACAATATCCATTCCATTTATGTGGATCAGTGGGACTGGGAAAAGGTGATCACAAAAGAAGAGCGTACCATGGAAACCCTTATCAATACTGTTCGTTCCATTTACAGTGTTCTGCGCAAAACAGAAAAATACATGGCAGTACAGTACGACTACATTGAAGAAATCCTTCCCAAAGAAATCGCCTTTGTATCCACACAGGAGCTTGTAGATATGTATCCCGACTGCACTCCCAAGGAACGCGAATATAAAATCGTAAAGGAAAAGGGCGCTGTATTTCTTATGCAGGTAGGAAAAACTCTTACAGACGGCCAGCGTCACGACGGGCGGGCTCCGGACTATGATGACTGGGAACTGAACGGAGATATCCTTGTGTACTATCCGGTTCTGGATATTGCCCTTGAGCTTTCCTCCATGGGTATCCGTGTAGACGAAGAAACTCTTGATCTCCAGCTTACAGAAGCAGGATGCAATGACCGCCGTGATCTGCCTTTCCAGAAGGCTGTTCTCAACAAAGAACTTCCCTACTCTATCGGAGGCGGAATCGGTCAGTCCCGCATCTGCATGTTTTTCTTAAGAAAGGCTCACATCGGCGAGGTACATGCTTCTCTGTGGCCTGAGGAAGTTCTTGCGGAAGCAAGGGAAAACGGAGTAAATCTGCTGTAAAAAATATATCTTCATGTTTTTTTCATAGTAGTTTTCACCAAAATTTAATATTTCATTTATTGACAGCAGAGTACCTTCATACTATCATATCAGTAGAATCGGCAACAAAAAAGAGCGGCAGTTTTTTCATGACCTGCCCTCACACTGAAATGAAAGACAGAGGTACACAACGTGAATATTTTATTTTTTCTGACACCCAAAAGTGAAGTAGCTTATATATTTGAAGATGAGACACTGCGCCAGACTGTGGAAAAAATGGAACACCGGAAATTTTCCTGTATTCCCCTTCTCAGTATGGACGGTCGTTACATAGGAACCATTTCCGAGGGAGATCTTCTGTGGGGGCTGAAACGGCTGAATACCATGGATGTAAAGGAAATGGAGGATATTTCCATTATGACTATTCCCAGAAGAGCCACCTACAAACCGGTTCATGCAGATGCAGATATGGAGGATCTTCTGGACCGGGCCATTAACCAGAATTACGTTCCGGTTATTGACGATCAGGGATTTTTTATCGGGATCATTACCCGTAAGGAAATCATCAAATACTGTTATAAAGAGCTGAAAGCAGCCTACGCCGACCGCCAGACCGACAGCCCGGCACAAGAAAACAACTAAAAGAACCCCCGGCATTTATGCATATCACATCAGCATAATGCCGGGGGCTTTCATTTATTCCTGATATCTTTGTTTATAATACCTTTGACAGAAAATCCTTCAGTCTCTGGTTTTCCGGATGAGCAAAGAACTCCTGAGGTGTGTTCTCCTCCTGGATCTTTCCTTCATCAATAAACATCACACGGGTTGCCACCTCTCTGGCAAATCCCATTTCATGAGTAACCACAACCATGGTCATTCCGGTCTCTGCAAGCTCTTTCATGATCTCCAGGACTTCACCTACCATTTCAGGGTCAAGAGCGGAAGTAGGCTCGTCAAACAGCATGACATCCGGATTCATTGCCAGAGCTCTTGCAATGGCAATTCTCTGCTTCTGACCGCCTGATAACTGGCTTGGATAAGCATCTGCCTTGTCCGGAAGTCCTACACGTTCCAGAAGCTCGTCTGCACGTCTGGAAGCTTCCTCCTTAGTCATCAGTCCAAGCTTTTCCGGAGCCAGCATGATATTTTTTTTGATGGTCAGGTGAGGAAACAGATTAAACTGCTGGAACACCATACCGATCTTCTGGCGCATTTTGTCAACGTTTACTGATTTATCCGTAATATCTGTACCCTCAAAAAGAATCTGTCCGCCTGTTGGTATCTCCAGAAGATTCAGAGAACGGAGGAAGGTAGACTTTCCGCATCCGGAAGGTCCGATAATAGCCACTACCTCGCCTTTGCAGATCTGTGTGGAAATTCCGTTCAGAACCTGCATTCCGTCAAAAGATTTTTTCAGCTCTTTTACATCAATCAATACTTCACCTTTAGCGTTCACTGCTTCTCAGCCTCCTTTCCAGTTTTCCTACCAGATAAGACAGGAACATAACAAGAATCAGATAGATTGCCGCAACTGCCAGAAGAGGCAGAAGCGCTTCGTATGTCTGGCTTCGGATAATATCACCGCCGCGGGTCAGATCGGTAATACCGATATAACCGCTGATGGAGGTTTCTTTCATAAGAACAATAAACTCATTTGCCAGCGCAGGAAGTACATTCTTAAACGCCTGAGGAAGAATGATCAGCAGCATTGTCTGGCGGTAATTAAATCCAAGACTTCTACCTGCTTCAAACTGTCCCTGGTCAATAGACATGATACCGGAACGGACAATTTCTGCAACATAAGCTGCAGAGTTCAGACCAAAGGCTATGATCGCTGTGATCATTTTTCCCGGATCATGAACTGCAAACACAACATAATACATGATCAGAAGCTGTACCATTGCCGGCGTTCCCCTGATCACAGTCAGATACACCTTACAGATGGCATTCAGAATCTTCATTTTTCCGGTCCTGTCATGGGTGGAACGGATCATTGCAATAATAAAGCCAAGTACAATACCGATCAGCACGGCAAATGCAGTAATGATCAGAGTGGTCTTTAAACCATTAAAAATAAATTCATAACGCTTGTCTTCTATGAAATTCAATCGAAACTTATCAATAAATTCCGCCAAAATATTCACCACTTTCTCTTTTATCAGACATCTTTAGCTGCTCATAAGAAATTCCGGGTTCCCATGTCGATGCTGTCGATACCGGGTGCCCGGAACTTCTGTGTCTCTGTTGTCTGTCATACCTATGACAGGCGCAGGATCTGTTCCATTATTTACGAACAATAATAACCTGTTTTGCAGTTGTATAAGTATCAGTAAAGTTTGCGTTCTCTTTACGATCTTCTGTAACAGTCATACCGGCTACACCGATATCAGCCTTTCCGGAAGCTACTGCATTCATGATCGCATTGAATTCCATATCCTCCACTTTCAGCTCATAGCCGAGTTTGTCGCAGACTGCCTGTGCCATTTCCACATCAATACCTACAATCTTGTCGCCCTCATAATATTCATATGGAGGGAAAGTTGCATTTGTTGCCATTGTCAGAGTTCCGTTGGAACGGTCTGCATCTTCCGGTGACTCATACGGGCAGGTACCTTTCACATCGTCAGATCCGATATAGTTTTCGTTGATCTGGTCAAGAATGCCTTCTTCTTTCAGCTCTTTCAGGGCTCCGTTAATTGCTTCAGTCAGCTCATCATTGCCTTTTTTTACTGCAATGGCATATTCCTCTGTAGCAAAATCCTCTTCCAGGATTTCCAGATCATCGTTGTTTTTTACAAACTCCTCTGCCGGAAGGCTGTCGATGATAATACAGTCGATCTTGCCCTGTTTCAGAGCCATTACTGTATCATTTGCTTTGTTGAAACGCTCGATTTTTGTTCCGGCATCATCGCCTTCATACTCGTCTGTCACATAAGTATCTCCAGTGGTTCCAAGCTGAACTCCGATCTTTTTTCCTGCAAGATCATCAATGCTCTCAACTCCGCTGTCATTGGCAGATACGGTTACTGCACCCATCATAGATGCGGTCATTGCTGCGCAAAGTGCAAGTGCTGCAAATTTTTTCATGTTTTTCATTTTTGTTTCCTCCTTAAAATAGTATATTTATACATTCTCTTTGCATAAAATTTCTTCAAATCATGATTTTTATTGTACCATGTTTTTTGCAAAATGCAATAGTTTACTTGCATAATAAAAAATAATTTTCTATAATAAAAATACTTTCATATGCACAAAAAATCACTTTTATACGCACAATCGGTATTTTTATAAGGAGGATATCTATGGGAATGAATCAGACGCCCGCTTCCGAGCGGATACATATCAGTTTTTTCGGAAAACGAAATGCAGGAAAGTCCAGTATCATAAATGCAATAACCGGTCAGGATCTTGCGATTGTCTCAGATGTAAAAGGCACGACCACGGATCCCGTTTACAAAACCATGGAACTTCTTCCCCTTGGACCTGTAATGATCATTGATACCCCGGGCATTGACGATGAAGGAGAACTTGGAGCTCTCCGTGTAAAAAAAAGCTTTCAGGTTTTAAATAAAACAGATATTGCTGTTCTGGTAACAGACATTCATATAGGTAAAACCCGGTGCGAGGAAGAACTGATCCTCCGTTTTCAGGAAAAAAATATCCCCTGGATCCTGGTTTATAATAAGACAGATCTTGCTTCTGAAACGGAAGCTTTTTCCACTGCTGATTCTATCAAAAGTAATTCTGACACTTTTGCTGCTTCCGGCGAAAGCGCTTCTCCGGCTTCCTCGGAATCCGGAAAAACAAATGAAATCTATGTAAGCGCAAAAACCGGCAGGGGCATCCATGAGCTGAAAGAAATGCTTGCTTCCCTGAAACCTGAAGAAACGCATAAATATCCACTGATCGCGGATCTGATTGCCCCGGAAGATCTTGTTCTCCTTGTGGTTCCCATTGACAAGGCAGCGCCAAAGGGACGCCTGATCCTTCCCCAGCAGCAGACTATCCGCGCGGTTCTGGAAAAAGGAGCCCTTTCTCTTGTAGTCAGAGATACAGAGCTGAAATCCACTCTGGAAAGTTTCAGAAATCATGGAATCACTCCAAAACTTGTGATCACCGACAGTCAGGTTTTCTCAAAGGTGTCAAAAGATACCCCGGATACGGTTCCTCTCACCTCCTTTTCCATTCTGTTTGCCAGATATAAAGGAGATCTTGCCACAGTGGTACAGGGCGCTGCCGCTCTTGACAACATTCAGGACAACGATAAGATCCTGATCGCGGAAGGATGCACTCACCACCGTCAGTGTGACGATATTGGAACCGTAAAAATCCCTAACTGGATCCGAAGCTATACAAAAAAAGAACCGGAGTTTGTTTTCACCTCCGGAACAGAATTTCCTGATGATCTGAAGGATTACAAACTGGTTGTACACTGCGGCGGCTGTATGCTGAATGAAAGAGAGATGAAATACCGGATTGCCTGCTGTCAGGATCAGAACGTTCCTGTTACAAATTACGGTATTCTGATCGCCCGGGTCACAGGAATCCTGAAAAGAAGCCTTGAACCATTTCCTGATATTTATAAACTGATATAAAATTTCTGGAATTTTTATTCTGATTTCACAAAACCATAACATTTTATCTCTATACTTGATACCGTTATCCGGGAATGAGTATAAATAGTACATAATGAGGAGGAACTCTATGAAGTTTACAAAAATGCAGGGTATTGGAAATGATTATGTATATGTCAACTGCTTTGAAGAAACCATTGCCGATCCTTCGGCTGTTGCAAGATTTGTCAGCGACAGGCACTTCGGTATCGGCTCTGACGGTCTGATCCTGGTCAAGCCTTCCGATGTGGCAGACTGCGAAATGGATATGTATAATCTGGACGGCTCGCAGGGAGCCATGTGCGGAAACGGGATCCGCTGTGTGGCAAAATTCGCCTACGATCACGGCATCGTCCATAAAAAGAATATTACTGTTAATACAAAAAGCGGAATTAAATATCTGGATCTTGATATCAAAGACGGAAAAGTCTCCTCTGTAAAAGTAAATATGGGTTCTCCCATTCTTACTGCAAAAATGATCCCTGTCGTATCAGACAAAGAACAGGTGATCAACCAGCCACTTGACGTAAACGGAACTATCTGGAATATCACTGCTGTTTCCATGGGCAATCCTCATGCAGTTACCTACATGGAGGATGTAAACAGTCTGGACATTGAAAAGGTAGGGCCTATGTTTGAAAACCACATTAATTTTCCGGACAGGATCAACACAGAATTTGTCAAAGTCATTGACAGACGCACTCTCCAGATGCGTGTATGGGAAAGAGGCTCCGGAGAGACACTGGCCTGCGGAACAGGCGCCTGCGCAGTAGCTGTGGCCTCCACCTTAAACGGCCTGGTTGACGAGGACGTGCCTATTACCGTTAAACTTCTGGGCGGAGATCTTCAGATCCTCTGGAACCGCCAGGAAAATCTTGTTTACATGACAGGCCCGGCAACTACAGTGTTCGAGGGCGAAATTGATCTTTCTTCTATATAAAAGAGTACAGAAACAGTAACAAAACAAGACGGACACACTCTGACTGAGAGAATAAAGTGAAATCCTCTCAGCGAGTTGTCCGTCTTGTTTATATCTTATAGATTTTATGTGTAATCAGCCCTGCTGTTCCTGGAATTTACGGTATTCTTCTACGGGCATGTCCAGGCCTGTATACAGCTTATAGGCTGCCGCGCCCTGCCACAAAAGCATTCCCCTGCCGCCAATGGTTTTGCAGCCGGCCTCCTTTGCTTCACGGAGAAGCCTTGTCTCCTCAGGATTGTAGACCACATCAGCCACAACCAAATCCGGGCGGAACATACTCTTATCTGTAATGAGAGTGGTGTCTTCATGGGGCTTCATGCCTGCCAGAGTGCCATTTACCAGAATATCCGCCTGGGCAATTTCTTCTCTCAGTCTGTTTTCATCATCCAGGCAGAATACCTGAACCTTACATTCCGGAGCCTCTTTTTTCAGCTTCTCCGCTGTCTGATGAGCTCTCTCAAGAAACGGATCATCAGGATTAAAAACAGAAATAGAAGCAGCTCCGTCAAGGGCGCACTGTACCTGAATGGCTGTAGCTGCTCCGCCTGCTCCAAGAACCACCATTTTCTTTCCTTTTACCTCAACTCCATGCTCCTTCAGGTTCTGTACAAAACCAGTTCCATCTGTAATATGACCTACAAGCTTCCCGTCCTCATTTACAATGGTGTTTACTGCTCCAATAATCCGTGCTGCCGGTGAAAGCTCGTCTACCAGTCTTGCAGCCTCATTTTTGCAGGGCATGGTAACATTGGCTCCTCTCATCTTAAAAAGCCGCATGGCATCCAAAGCTGCGCCTACCTGGTCTTCCTTAATATCAAAAGCCATATATGCATAATCCTGTTTATGATACCGGAAGCTGAAGTTATACATATCCGGTGAACCGGAATGTCCTACCGGGCTTCCGATCAGCATCATAAGTCCTGTTGTTCCCTTTATTCTCTGTTCCATATCTTCTGTCCTCCTGCCATTTTCTGCACCAGCTCTTCACAGATTTCCTGAGTGCTTTTTTCGTCTGTCTCAATGATCAGATCAGCAGCAGCCTCATATTTTTCGCGGCGTTTTTCCATCAGCTCAGAAATATAGGAAACTGTTTTATTTCCCTCCAGAAGCGGCCGGTCATGGCTATCTTTTACCCGCTCCAGAATCGTTTCCGGTGCAGCGGTAAGAAGAACCACGCATCCGTTTTTCTTCATTTCCTTTACGTTTCTCTCTCTCATGGGAACACCGCCGCCGCAGGAAATTACTGTGTTGGTCTTTGCCTGCATTTCAATAAGCAGATTTGTTTCCAGATCCCGGAAATATTCTTCCCCATGCACTGAAAAAATATCGGAAATGCTCATTTTTTCTCTTTCTGCAATAATCTGATCCATTTCCACGGTATCCATATTGTATTTTCTGCTGAGGTATTCAGAAACCGTACTTTTTCCCGCGCCCATAAAGCCTATCAGAACAATATTACAGGAAAACGGCTTATTGTGAGCCTGCTGCGTTTCCTTTATCAAATTTTCTTTCATTCATTTTACCTTCCGTTCCTTATTTTCCCGGTATCCTGTGACCTGCTTATGCCCAAACAGGTATACCATTTTCTTAAAGTATAACACTTACGTATCACTTTAACAATATAAAGTGTAAAAAGGTTCTGTCTGAAAGCTTACACACTCTCAGACAAAGACTTTCCACTTATTTTATATTATCCCAGAAATCCAAGAATCTGCTCTGCCACAAACACTGCCACGCAGGCGCAGAGAGCTACCGTAAGAAGACTTTTTTCCCGGTATGCTGCGATCAGAGCAGCGCCAAGGCCTGCTGCCCCGGCAATCATTCCGGAAGACGGCGCGGTAAGTATGGCCGGAAATGTCATTGCTGCCAGACAGGCATAAGGCACATAAAATAAAAAAGACTTCACAAACGGACTTGTAATCTCCTTTTTAAAAAGCACCAGCGGAAGCATACGGATCAGATAAGTAACTCCCGCCATAACCAGTATATAAACATAAACACTATGATTCATGAGTTTCCTCCTCTCCGTCCCCTATAGGACAGAAATAAGCTGCAGCCCCGGCTACGATCAGTGTTGTAAAAATAATCACAAAGCCGGATGATATCCTGTTCAGCACCGGAACCACTGCAAAAACAGCGCTGATAGCCATGGCTCCTGCCACTACCGCCCGTACCGGTCTGTGTTTCTTTGCCGGAGGTATGATCAGCGCCAGAAACATACCGTAAATAGCCACGCTCAAAGCGCTGGACAGAAAGCCCGGCATGATATTTCCTGCCATTGCCCCTACAAAAGTTCCCAGTGTCCAGCCCGGAATCGCTGCGCACATTGCCCCGTAGTGATACCAAGGATTCAGTTTTCCACTTCGGCTTATACTGAGTCCAAAGATCTCATCCGTCATACCAAAAGCCACAAGAAATCTGTGCCCTGACGGTATATTTTTCTGCAGCTTCTGAGAAACAGAAAAAGACATCAGACTGTATCTCAGATTGATCACAAGCTGCGTAAGAGCCATTTCCCACAGAGAACCGCAGGCAATAATAATCTCCAGACCTGCAAACTGGCCTGCCGAGGTAATATTGGTCAGAGAAAGAAGGGTTGCCTGCCATACAGACATTCCTCCCGCAACTGCCATCATTCCAAAGGTAAAGGATACTGCAAAATATCCCAAAGAAACAGGAACCCCATCCCGGAGTCCCTGCATGAACTGTTGTTTATTTGTGTTCTGTTCCATTGTATCTCCACTCCTCATTTATGTATGATTATACATTTTTCCGGTGGAATTGTAAACAGAAATTTTTTGTCTGCATAATGTGTTTTTGCGTATTTTTTCACAAATCTTCTGTTTATAACCCTGATAACAGAAGTCAGATATTGCTGCTCCTTCCGTTCCCGGTAATCCGGTCAGAATATATTCCAAATCGCCTTCCGCCATGACATTTTGCCCTGTATTAAAATTATACAATGTATAAAAATGCAATATTCTTTATAAAACGCTCCTTCCGGAAGCGTTCTTTTTCCGTTGCGGTACACGCCAGAAACGTGTATACTGATAAATGAAATTTTATTCACCTTTTTTACAGGTATACACTTTAAGGAGGTTTTCCATGGAAGAGGAAATCATTGAAATCAATCTCTCCGGTTTTTGCCGTACCTGCAACAGCATGCAGACTGTCACCTGCGAATATATTCCCACCGAAAGCGGCAGGAAACTGGATGTTATGAACTGCGCCCACAAAACCTGCCGTCATCATGCAGCCTGCGCTATTTACCGGGAAGCCCATGAAAACGAGCAGATATGAATTCTCTCATATCTGCTCGCTTTTTCCATCTTTCCTTTACTCTGCTTTTTCCAAAATCCTGTAATAGGATCTTGCTGTCACTGCATAGATCACGCCATAGACTGCTGCAAATATAATCACTGTTACTGCCGTACATATAAGAAACAGCCTGGTATTTGACATGCCCACCAAAAGAAGCAGCCTTTTCATCAAAGGAAATGCCATTCCAATATGGACACATGCCGTAATCAGCGGAAGGAAAAATACCATAAGAATCTGTCTGTGAATCGAGGCTTTTACTTCTCTGCGGCTCATTCCCACTTTTCTCATGATCTCAAAACGCGCCTTATCCTCATACCCCTCAGAAATCTGCTTGTAGTAAATGATCAGCGCTGTTCCCATAAGGAACACTCCGCCCAAAAGGATTCCCACAAACAGCAGTCCTCCATTCAGCCCGTAAAAGTTTTCTCCTTCCTCTGCATAAGAACGACTGGAAACATAATCCTGTTCCTGAGCAAAATATCCCTGCTCTTTAAACTTCTGAATACTGTCATTCAGCATCTGCCTGCACTTAATGGCTGCCGCATCATCTCCCGGCACCTGAACTCCAATGCTGGATGTAATGGAATATCCGCCGCCCTTCGCTTCATTCTGCAACTGATTGATTTTTTCAAAGGTTTTTTCATCTGCTACAAAGTACAGAGTTTTTACAAAATCCATACTCAGCTGACCTGAGATCTCCGGGCGCTTTTTCAGTCTGCCGGATATTTTAAATTCCTGGTTCTCCAGAATAATGCTGTTTTCTTCTGTTCCGTAAGCCAGAAGACTGCCTTCAGGCACATCCTGCTTTTCTCCTGTCACCTGTTCACTGAAGCTGTCCGGAATAATTACCAGCGTTGCAATATTCTGTGTCTGTGACTGTCCTGCTTGCGGATCCATATTTAACCGGTTTCCTTCCATAACGCCTATGAGAGAAAGATAAATCTGAGACTCCACACTTTCTACCGGAATATTTTTTTCTTCCAGTTCCGTTCTTATAAACTCCTGCGCCATATACGCTTCTTCCGGAGAATGTCCGTGGAAATCCACATTTACGTCACAAGGGTACTGAGAACGGATAGTATCCTCGATTCCCATATTCAGGCTTACCGTAGTAGACAGCATCAGAAGCACTCCTGTACTCAGAATACAGATGCTTGCAAGACCTACCGCATTCTGTTTCATCCGATAGAGCATTCCCGAGACACTGGTAAAATTCTGAAGCTTATAATAAAACTTTTTTCTCCTGCGCAGCAGCTTCAAAATCACAATACTGCCTGAAGTAAATACCAGATATGTTCCTGCCATAACAAGAAGGACTGCTATAAAAAAGACTCCCAGCGCATCAATAATCGATTCTGTGGTAACTGCCAGATAATATCCGGTTCCCAGACAGCCAAATCCCGCAATGGCCATAAAAAGCTTGCTTTTTGGTTCCCGCTCTCCTGCATTGCCTCCGGACAGCAGTTCTACCGGCCGGCTGAAATGCACCCGCCTCAGATTATTAAAAAGTGTCAGTACAAGAATCACTCCATAGGATACCGCACAGACCTTGATTCCTTTCCAGGAAATATAAAATCCAAACTTTGCGGGAATACGAAGGATTTTCAGAAGAAGCAAAAGCGCCAGCTTACTTCCAAGGATTCCTGCCGCCAGTCCTCCTGCCAGGCTCGCAATACCTGTGAACACTGTTTCCACAAGCATCAGATGACTGATGTGCCTTTTTTCCATACCAAGTACATTGTAAAGTCCCAGCTCCTTCTGCCTTCTTTTCATCAGAAAGCTGTTGCAGAACAGAAGAAAGATCACTGAAAAAACGCCGAGAATAAAGACTCCCATGCTCACAATGGCTGCCACATCCCTGCCGCCTCTCATATTTACAGTGTCCGGGCTGGTGACAATAAACATCATGATATAAAGGACTGCAATACATCCCATACAGGAAAGCATATACGGAATATAGGTTCCCCTGTTTTTCTTAATATTGGTAAGCGCAAGTCTCAGAAACATCCCTTTACGCATAAGCCTCACCGCCTGTCATCAGAACTGTCAGCGTATCTGAGATCATCTGATACATTTCCTGACGTGATTTCGTTCCTCTGTAAATCTGATGGAACACTTCTCCGTCTTTAATAAAAAGAACTCTGGAGGCATGACTTGCGGCCTGGGCGCTGTGTGTTACCATAAGAATGGTCTGTCCTGCATCATTGATCTCCCCAAACATGGACAAAAGAGAAGCTGCTGCTCTGGAATCCAGGGCTCCTGTAGGTTCGTCTGCCAGAATAATCCTCGGATCTGTGATCAGAGCCCTCGCTACTGCCGCCCTCTGCTTCTGTCCGCCGGAAACCTCATAGGGATATTTCTCCAGGATCTCTGTAATGCGAAGAGCCTTTGCAACAGGCCGGATCTTCTGCTCCATTTCACGGTAATCCTCCCCTGCCAGCACCAGTGGAAGATAAATATTGTCTCTGAGGCTGAACGTATCCAGAAGGTTAAAATCCTGGAATACAAATCCCAGATTATTTCTCCGGAAAGCGGAAATCTCCTTTTCCGTTAAATGGACAATGCTTTTTCCATCAAGAAGCACTTCTCCCTCTGTAGGACGATCCAGAGACGCCAGGATATTCAGAAGCGTTGTTTTTCCGGATCCGGATTCTCCCATGATCGCCACAAATTCTCCGCTTTCTACAGAAAAAGTCACGTTGGCAAGCGCCTGAACCTGATTTCCTCCAAATCGCGTACTGTATATTTTCTTTACATTTGTTACTTCCAGTAAAGCCATGATTCTGTTTCCTCCCGTCATACGCGCCCCTTTCACTTCCATATCTGACATTTCCTGTGTGCAGCGCGCAGTTTTATTTTGTAACCTCAGTATACAGAAAAGAGAAACCGTATGCCATAACTTTGGCTTACAGTTTCTCTCTGTATGTGACATTTTTGTAAGGTTGACAGGAATTACATAGCCTCTAATTCCGGAGTAGCTCTGAAAGCATTTCTTTTTCGGTCCAGAATTACCTGTTTTTCACTTCCAGAATCAAGAACAATATTTTCCTCTGACTTTTCTTCCACAAGAACATGCACTACATCAAGCTTTCTGCGTCTGTCTCTGCCTGTAAGGGCATTTACCTGTGCTGCAAAACATGCCTCCGATGCTTCCGCATCCAATTCTGCCATTGCAACAATATGATTAGAAGCAATGTAGTTACCGTTTCCGGAAATCAGCCGTATGATAACCGGTCTTTTGTCCGCCGGTTTTATCGACTCCAAAGACACTGTTTCCGAAATGTGATTAGCAATAATGGAATTATTACTGCCGCTGATTCTGAGAATACCAAACTGATCATCCAGACCATTATCCACACCGATCAGCGGTGTCCACGGCTCATTATCCCGGAGAAAATGATTAGAAGAAATCATATTTTCCGAACATGCTCCTTCAAACACCAGCATTCCAGGATAAAAACCATGAAATCTGTTTCCTGTGATTGTAGATTTCGCCACATCTTTAAAGGTGACACTGCTGGTTCCACGGGGAAAAATATTGTTGGCATTAATCAAAAGGCCTCCAAAATTCTGTGCAAATATCGAATACCCCTTATATCCGGCTCCCATAAGATTATCCGTAATCTTTGAGGCCTGTCCCCAGCCTCGAAGCTCAATGCAGTTGCCACATTCCGCAATAAAATTATCATGAATGGATAATGCATCTGCATGATAAACTGTAATTCCATGTTCCAGATACACAAATCCCATACCGGTAATCCTGAACGAGTCCTGGGCGCTTCCAACATAAATTCCTGTTTTTCCATTTACATATGTATTTTCCACATTGTCAATATCAGTTCCATCATCCACAAAATGCAGACCGTCAATACAGAAATTTTCAAATTCCACAGAGCTGATCCGGGGATTTCCTTCACGCTTCACATAAAATGCTGCTCCATCTTTCTCATCATCCTCTGGATTTACATCTAAGTCTACGAGAATACGGCTTCCGCCCGGCCAGATCTCATGCAGATCCTTCCACTCCTTTTCCGGAAGATTATAACGGATACTGGAAGATACAAACCCATGGCCTGTTCCCATAATCTTTAAATAGCTGAGATCAATGACCACCTGAGTGCGAAGATGATAATCCCCTGATGGAATAAAGATTACTGCTCCCGGTTTTCCTCCTTCACAATGATCAGAATCAGACTGTCTCCTCTTGATATCTGCTATAATACTATTAAGAACTTCCCCAATATCTTCATATGGATTTCCTGTATCCCAATTTGTCACATCATAATAATTTTTATCGAACATTCTTAAAACCTCCTGTTCCATACTCCTCATCTAATCTAAGACAATTTTAATCCATATGTTTCCAGACCGGATATCACTGCTTTCCCACCATACGCACTCATGAAGATCTGATTCTGTTCATCTGATGCAAATACATTATTGGAATGATTATTACTGTACTGATCTGCAAAAATTTCAACCGAACTGCGATCCACAAAAACATGAACATCCAGTTCATTTTTTTCTTTCAGGTTTAATATACTTCTAGAAATCCCTTTGCTCCATCCGTCTCCAAAATTTCTGTCCACACTCATTTCCCCCTTTTTCAGGTCAAAAAGGCAGACTGTATTTTTTCCGTCTCCACAGCGCAGCTTTATCTCTACCTGATCTGCCGTGGTTTCCTGCAAATCCAGATTAAACTTTATTTCATAACAGATTCCATCACCGGCTTTAATTTCTGTTTCCTGCTCTTCAAGCACAAATTTTTCTTTTTTTATTGGATTCACACGCAGATTTTCCAGCTCTTTTACAGGAACAAACTGAAGTAAGCCATCTGGTTTCTTTCTTACTTCCCTTGGAAGATTAAAAAATCCACTCCATCCCTCTCTGTATGACGGTCCCCAGTCCTTCCATAACGGCATCCATTCCCATTCATTCGCCCAGGCAACCATAATTCTTCTGCCATCCATTGTTTCAAAAGATTGTGGAGCATAGTAATCCAGACCCCAGTCAATTTCCTTACTTATATAATAATCAAATTTTCCAGTTTCATAGTCAAAGTCTCCAACCATATACACAGAGGTATGATCTCCTGCTCCCATAGGGGAGAATGTCAGAACATACTGATCTCCTGCCTGAAAAAAGTCCGGGCATTCCCACATAAATCCCCACTCTCCTCGACTTTCTGCAAGTACATTAAAAAATGACCAGTGAAACATGTCTTTTGATCGGTAAAGCAGGGCAAGACCTTTGTTATCCCGACTTGCACCGCACACCATATAGTACGTGTCACCGTGTTTCCATACCTTTGGATCCCGGAAACAGTCTGCCTTAATCCCTTTGGGAGCTCTCAGAACAGGATTTCCCCCATATTTTTCGAAATGGATTCCATCTGTACTGTATGCAATGCACTGAGTCTGTTCTACTCCATTTCCATTATTTGCCGTCCCTGTATACATCAGGAACAGCTTATCTTCACAGACAATGGCGCTTCCGGAAAAGCATCCGCCCTTAGGATAATCATCATATGACTCACTTGGAGCAAGAGCCAGGGGAAGGTATTCCCAGTGAATCAGATCTTCACTGACCGCATGTCCCCAGTACATACAGTCCCAAAATGCCCCATAAGGATTACACTGATAGAAAAAATGATACTTTCCCCTGAAACAGATCAGTCCGTTCGGATCATTCATCCATCCTGCCTGAGGCATAAAATGATACTCCTGTCTCATGCTTCCTTTGCTGACAAGCTCTTTTTTTCTGTCTATTTCTTCCTGAGCTCTCTGGATATTTAACTGCATTAAATTTCTTTCCATAACCTGCTCCTGTCCTTATCCTTTTACTGCACCGGCAGTCATTCCCTGCACAATATATTTCTGAGCAGCCAGCGAAATGATCATAACCGGGAAACTGAATAGAAATGCTCCTGCACACATAGGTCCTAAATCAAGATTATATGCTGATAAAAATCCTGCCAGGCCTACAGTAAATGTTTTGGCATTTGTGCTGGTCAGAAGAAGAGCAACCAGAAAATCATTCCATGCAAGAAACAGAGTGAAAATAAATGCTGTTGCCAGTCCCGGCTTGCAAATTGGAAGAATCACTCTCCAAAAAGTCTGCAAACTGTTGGCGCCATCCATATACGCTGCTTCGTCCAGCGTAGTGGGAACTCCTTCATAAAAGCTCAGCATAGTCCACATAACAAATGGCATGTTAATGGCTGCATATACAATGATCAGTGCAATTTTTGTGTCATAAAGCCCAAGATTACAGATCAGTTCATAAATCGGCACTACAATGCTAGACGTAGGAATCATTTTCAGACACAGCACCAAAACGATTAACAGAACTGACAGCTTTGCGCCTGATCTCTGAATAGCATAAGCCGCAAGAGAACCAAGGATCAGGGCAATGATTGTGCTGATAAGAGCAACTGTCAGACTGTTGAACAAAAACTTCATCGCATCCATTCTTTCCAACAGTCCGGAAAAGTTTTCAATTGAAAAGACCTTGGGGAAAAATTTCGGCGGAACTGCAATCACCTCTGACCCCGGCTTAAATGCACAGCAAATCACATAAATATATGGAAAGAGCCAGCCCACTGTAAGAATCACTGACAGAGCGATTCCAAGCTTTTTTCCTGTTTCTCCTTTTCTCTTCACTATTTTCGCCTCCTATTACACTGATTAGCTGTTCTTTTTCTTTGGATTCCATAAGCTCTGCATAAAGACCAGGGTAAATACAACCAAAACAACAATGAATACAACTGCCATAGCGCTTGCATAGCCAATATCATTGTACCTTGTCAAAGTTTTATAGATCATAATACTGATCGTTTCCGAAGAACTGTTAGGACCTCCCTCTGTCATAGCCCAGATAATATCAAAGGTTCTGGCAGCATCTATGATTCTTACAGACAAAGCAGTCAGCAAAACTGGTTTAATCACAGGGAGTTTGATATAAAAAATCTGCTGCAGAAGATTTGCGCCATCAATTTTTGCTGCTTCTGTCATACTGGAATCAAGTCCCTGCAGACCAGCCAGTATCATCAGCATCATAAAAGGAGTTGTCAGCCATATATCTGCAATACAGCAGGCAATCAGCGACCATTTTTCGTCTGCAAGCCATAAAATGTCGCTGCTGCTGGATAAAATTCCGATCCGCGCCAGAAGCTCGTTTACTATTCCAAAGCTGGAGCTCATCATTAATTTCCAGGTAAGTCCTGCAACTAAAGGCGCAATCATAAGAGGAGCCATCATAAAGGAACGAATAATCTTGCTTCCCTTATAATCCATTTCAAAAAACAAAGCGAACAGCAGTCCCAGAAGCGTCTCCACACCAACTGCAATCACAATGTACAGCAATGTATTCTTTAACTGTTTTAAGAATCCTCCTGCTGTAAATGCCCGGATATAATTATCAAGCCCTACAAATGTCCTGTCTCCTGTCAGCCCAATATCAAAAAAGCTGTCTGCCACCATGGTTATAATTGGATAGATCAGAAACGCACCCATAAATATCGCGCCTGGCAGGAAAAATAATAATAAGGTTTTCTTTGAAATTAATTTCATACCCTTTACCACCTTTTCGTACAGGGAAAGTCTCCCCTGTTACATTCCGATTGCTTCAATTTCTGTCCTGGCAGCTTCCAGAGTCTCCTGTATATCTGCGCCTCCCAGACAAGATTCTACAACACCAGTAAGAACTTCCTCAATCTGTGCCCAGGTTGTCACCATAGGTCTTGCCTGTGTCTGTTCTGCTCCCAGAGTTTCGAGAACTGCAGTTGTATGCTCATTTCCTTCTGTTTTTCCGGCTTCCTCATAAACAGAAGTTCTTCCCGCAATCTTCAGGGTAAGATCCATGTAATCTGCATTATGATCATACATAAATTCAACATATTTCTGTGCCATTTCCTTGTTCTCAGAATTTTTCATCACACACTCATACCATGGACCTGTGGTTGCTCCGATTCCTGCTTTTCCGGCTATCATCGGCGCACATCCTACCTTGTCCGCTCCCAGTGCTTCAACAGCTGCCGGATACTGATGGCTCCAGTTTAACTGCATTGCCGTTTTTCCATTTGTAAAAAGCTCCTGAGACTCTGTGGCTGCTGTGGAAAGAGAATCTGACGGAGTATAATCTGCCCCTGCAGTATCCACCATAAACTGCAGCGCATCTGCATAAGCCTGGTCAGTGATGTTTACATTACCATCTTTATCAAATACAAGCCCCTCTGCTCCGGCCTGACATGCGAAATCCAGGAAAGAACATACTGCATCTGAACCGCTTCCAAATACTGTAGTTCCATACATATCATCTGTTTTTAATTCTTCTGCAAGAGACTGATATTCTTCCCAGGTTTTCGGTACTTTGTCCTCTGGAATCAGATCCTTTCTGTAAATCAGAATCTTAGAATTTACCCACATGGGATATCCAAGAAGGTTTCCATCAATAGTTCCGCTTTCTTCGAGAGTTGGAAGGAAATCGCTGCTATCTGCATCTTTAAGCGGTTCAATAGCATCTGCAAAAGCTGCCAGCCATACTACATCCATACACGCTACATCATGGGCTGCCTGTTTTGCCTTGATCTCTGTAGACAATTTATCATACATTCCTGTATAGGCAACTGCATCTACAATAACCTCACAGCCTGTTTCCTCTTTAAAATCTGCTGCAGTTTCCTTTGCAAGGGCCTCTGCCGGAGATCCGCTCTCTACTAATACAGTGATACTGTCTTTTTTATCTGCTGTTTTTTCTCCTTCAGTGCTTCCACATCCTGTAAGCATAGTTCCTGCAACTGCTGCCGCCATCACCAGACTTAAAGCTTTTTTTTTCATGTTAAAATTCCTCCTTTTCGCTTATACTTTCCATTCCTTTTGATGGACTCATTATAGTTCATCTGTCTTTTTATGTCAAACGTTTTCATAATATATTTTCATTTATGTCAGTGCGCACAATATTATATTGTATATTTTGTATAGTTTTACCGATATATTTGTCATTTTAATAAGCTATATCAATTCTTTTTCTTCTTTGTTATGAAAATATTTTCATATTATATCAGTGTTTTTTCTTTTATTTTTCATGTAATTATGTTATAATCATACTATCAAGAAAATATTTCCAGCTTCATGACATTCGATATTTTAATAATGTGAGGTTTTATTATGAATAAAGTCAAAATTACAGATATTGCACAAAAAAGCGGTGTTTCCCTTACTACTGTTTCCAGGTATTTTAACCATCCGGAGCTTCTTTCACCGGAAACACAAAATAAAATTAAAGAAGCGATCAAAGATCTTAATTACAGCCAGAATAATCTTGCCCGTATTCTTGTCACCGGTCAGTCCAATCTGGTAGGCGTTATTTTTCCTCACCTTCATTTAAGCTTTTACACAGAACTTCTTAATCAGCTTGTAAAATACGGTAAAGAAAAAGGCTACAGTTTTATTATCTACACCTCTAATAACTCCAAAGAGGAAGAAATGCATCTGATCCAGAACCTGATCTCCTACCGGATCAAAAGTCTTATTTTATTAAGCCATCTTCTTTCTCCCCAGGAGATCGAAGCTCTTCCTGTACCGGTAATTTCAATTGAAAGAGCCGGAGGAAACTTTAAGCAGATTAACAATGATAATTTTACAGGCGGAAAGCTGGCAGCCGATTTGCTGATCCGCAACGGCTGTGAAGTTTTTATCCATATTAATAATGATTTCAGGGAAGACTGGCCTTCCTTTAAGCGTATCCTGGGATTTGAATATGAGGTCAGAAATCTTCCCTATGAGCGTTTTATCCAGACTGATCTTACAGATCCTTATATGCCCTCTGCCACAAAAGCAATGGAAGATCTGGTTACTCATATTACCACAAAATATGCCGGCAAAAAACTGGGCGTGTTCTGTTCCAATGATGACATTGCAGGGCTCTTTGAACGCCAATGTATCAAAAAGGGAATCTCGATTCCGGAAACAGTTGAGCTGATCGGGTATGACAATTCTCCCGGCTCCAACAATGCAATCCTGCCCATCACCTCTGTCGATCAGAATATATCCCTGATGGCACAGATTGCAATCCAGTCTCTGGACAATTATATTCCATATGAAAGCATGGTTCCTGCTGCCCTGATTGAAAAGGAAACAACCAGCCGTTCCCCTCTGTAACTTTCACAGCAATTTACAGTTATTTTCATTGTTCCATATTTTTTACAAAAAAAGAGCGCACCACATGCTGACATGTGATACGCTCTTTTTTCATTCTTTTAAAACAACTCCGCCCTCCGGCGGCCAAGGCTCAGATAAACTCGTGTTCCCTTTCCCGGTTCTGATTCCACGGAAATACCATGATCCAGCCTTTTCATGATCTTTCTGGAAAGGTACAGGCCGATTCCTGAGGATCTGGTCTCCGTTCTTCCATTATATCCGGTAAATCCCTTTTCAAAAATCCTCGGAAGATCTTCCGCGCTGATTCCTGCCCCCGTATCCTCAATCACCAGCGTATGGGGACGGGATTCCGAAAGATAAATCCGTATCTCACCTGTCTTTGTGTACTTTAAGGCATTGGAAATACACTGCCCGATCACAAATCCCAGCCATTTGGGATCTGTCAGAACCTTTTCCTGTGTTCTCTCATAGTCAAGCTGCAGCTTTTTCCCGATAAAAACTGACGCGTATTTGTGAATCTGCTCCCGAATGATCTTATCCAGATCGCACTCTGAAAATTTCATATCCGAAGACATATCCTCAGATCTCAGATACCCCAGAACCATTTCCACATATTCTTCTACCCGAAAAACCTCTGCAAGAGCCGTTTTATTTTCCTGAGGCTGTTCTCCAAGAAGCAGTCTGAGGGCGGCAATAGGTGTTTTTATCTGATGCACCCACATGGTATAATAATCCGCCATCTCTCTGTAAGAGGTCATCCTGGCTTCCTCTGCTTCCATCCTCATTCGGTTCAGTTCATGGATCATCTGCTGAAGCGCCGCCTCGTTGTTGTCCTGGGGCAAAGGAAGCTTTTCCAGATCCAGAGGAATACTTTTTGCAATCTGAGACAAAACCTGCGCTTTGCTGCGGAACCTGAAATATCCATACACAAATGCTCCCGCGAACAAAGCCATACATAATAGGCTTCCATAAAGAACCGGCTCATCAGGACAGTTATACAGCCATAATACCATTGCCATGATTCCGGTTGAAGCCAGGAACAAAGCTGCTGTTTTCCATATTTTTTTCAGATACCCTGCCATTTCTGTCCTCCGTTACTGCACTATGTAGCCCAGCCCTTTTCTTGTGAGAATCATATTTTCAAGGCCGATTCCTTCCAGCTTGCGTCTCAGGCGGTTGACATTTACTGTCAGAGTATTGTCATCTACAAAATCATCATTTTCCCAGAGCATCTGCATAATCGCTTCTCTTGAAACTACGTTTCCTGCCTGAGAAAAAAGAAGGTTCAGTATCCGAAGTTCATTTCTGGTAAGCTCAACGGCCTGTCCCTGATAGCTCAGATTTCCGCTTCCCAGATTCAGGACAGCGCCTCTGTGTTCCAGAAGGTTCCCACTGTTTCCAAAGGAATATGTTCTTCTCAGTATCGCCTGAACCTTTGCAGAAAGGACCTCCAGATTAAAGGGCTTGGCAACAAAATCGTCTGCTCCTCTGGTCATTGCCATAACCATATTCATGTCATCTGCCGCAGAGGAAAGAAAAATAACAGGAACCTGCGATACCCGGCGGATTTCTTCACACCAGTGAAATCCGTTAAAATACGGAAGCTTCAGATCCAGAAGCACCAGATGGGCTTCGGAACGCACAAATTCTCCCATAATATCCCTGAAATCCTCCGCTGCCGTTACCTGATATCCCCAGGATTCCAGATGTTTTGTTATCAGAGAACAGAGCATCTCGTCATCTTCTGCGAGAAATATCCTGTACATTAAAGCTCCTCGTCCACATACTTCTGTATGTTGGATGCATTTACATATTTTTTCAGATGCTCTCCGTCTGTGATCACCAGGGTAGGCGCCTGCATAATGCCGAACTGTCTCGCCATATCCGGGTTCTGTTCTGCGTCAATGATCTCCAGCTCCTCGCCCTCCAGCATTTTTTTCGCCATGCGGCAGTTTGGGCAGGTGCTTGTGGTAAACAGGTATTTATGGGTTTCTACAGGCTGTACCTTTACGTCGTCCTCTGTCATTGTGACTACACTTGTATGGACTTTTTTCAGGGAAGAATGCACAACGTCATAAAGGGTTCTGTTTTTATATTCCTGAGCCTTTCCGTCATTCCAGTTCTGGACCGGACGGTAATAGCCTGTAATACGGCTGTATACCTCAGCCTTTTTGCCGCATTTCGGACAGGTAAAGTGCTCGCCACTTAAATATCCGTGCTCGCTGCATACAGAGTAAGTAGGAGAAATCGTATAATAAGGCAGCTTATAATTTTCTGCGATTTTCCGCACAAGAGAAGCGGCGGCCTTCCAGTCAGGAAGCTTTTCTCCCAGAAATCCGTGGAATACTGTTCCTGATGTATAAAGGGTCTGAAGCTCATCCTGGATATCAAGAGCGTCAAAAATATCCGAACTGAATTCAACCGGAAGATGAGAGCTGTTTGTATAATACGGGGTATCGCCCTCTTTTCCTGCTGTTTTAATGTCAGGCCAGCGTTTTCTGTCATGCTTGGCAAGCCTGTATGCTGTGGACTCCGCCGGTGTTGCCTCCAGATTAAACAGCTCGCCCTGATACTGCTCCTGATAATCGGAGAGCCGGTTTCTCATATGCTCCAGAACTTCTTTTGTAAACTTCTGGGTACGCTCATCTGTCATATCACAGCCCAGCCATCTTGCATTCAGCCCCGCCTCGTTCATTCCCACAAGGCCGATCGTGGAAAAGTGATTGTCAAAGCTTCCCAGATACCTCTTTGTGTAAGGATAAAGTCCCTCATTTAAAAGTCTGGAGATCACCTGTCTCTTGATATGCAGAGATCTTGCCGCAATGTCCATCATATGGTCCAGTCTGCGGTAAAACTCTTCCGGATTTCTTGACTGATAGGCGATTCTCGGCATATTAATGGTAACCACCCCTACAGACCCCGTGCTTTCTCCTGAGCCGAAAAAGCCGCCGCTTTTTTTGCGAAGCTCACGAAGATCCAGACGGAGACGGCAGCACATGCTGCGGATATCACTTGGCTTCATATCACTGTTAATATAATTGGAAAAATACGGCGTTCCGTATTTTGCTGTCATTTCAAAAAGAAGCTGATTATTCAGAGTATCTGACCAGTCAAAATCCTTTGTAATGGAATAGGTGGGAATCGGATACTGGAAACCTCTTCCATTGGCATCTCCCTCGATCATGGTTTCAATAAAGGCGCGGTTTACCATATCCATTTCTTTTTTGCAGTCCTTATATTTAAAATCCATTTCCTTTCCGCCAACAATTGCAGGCAGCTCTGCCAGATCATCCGGGACTGTCCAGTCAAGAGTGATATTGGAAAACGGAGCCTGTGTTCCCCAGCGGCTTGGAGTGTTGACGCCATAAATAAAGGATTCAATGCATTTTTTCACCTCACGGTAAGACAGCTTATCTGCTTTGACAAAGGGCGCAAGATAAGTATCGAAGGAAGAAAATGCCTGAGCTCCCGCCCATTCATTCTGCATGATCCCCAGGAAATTTACCATCTGATTACAGAGTACGCTTAAATGCTTTGCCGGAGCAGAAGTAATCTTGCCTTCAATACCTCCAAGCCCCTCCTGGATCAGCTGTTTTAAGGACCATCCTGCACAGTAGCCTGTCAGCATGGAAAGATCATGGATATGAATATCCGCATTTCTGTGAGCGTCTGCAATCTCATTGTCATAGATCTCAGACAGCCAGTAATTGGCAGTGACAGCTCCGGAATTGCTGAGGATCAGACCTCCTACTGAATAAGTAACTGTAGAGTTCTCTTTTACGCGCCAGTCCTCCACCTTTACATAACTGTTTACTATTTCTTTGTAGTCCAGGATCGTGGATTTCATATTTCGGATTTTTTCCCTCTGCTTGCGGTAAAGAATATACGCCTTTGCCACATCGCTGTAGCCGGCCTGGATCAGAACGTTCTCCACACTGTCCTGAATATCCTCCACAGTGACCCTGTCATCCTGAATCTTATCCTGAAAATCAGCTGTCACACGCAGCGACAGAAGATCGATCATATCCTTGCTGTAATTCTTTTCTTTTGCATCAAATGCTCTGCTGATAGCAGACGAAATTTTAGCCATCTGAAATTCAGCAATTTCCCCATCACGTTTTACTACCTGAAACATAAGTCCTTCTTCCTCCCTTGCTTTGCTCGCTCTTATTTTCTGCTGATAGATTACATTGTAGCAAAGGTCACAGGTTCCGTCAACCGCAAAAACCACCATATATTGTGCGATCATACCTTTCACACTCTATATGATGGTTCTGTTTTCCTGTATTTACAGGCTTTCCGGTGTTTTTCAAAACCCGGAAATTTATTTTTTTATACAAATGTGACCTGCCTTGTTATCCAGGACAGCCAAAATTACAGCGCTCCTGTTACAATCAGCCCCGGGGCATAACATTCACAAAAAACTCTGCAGGGATTTTTGCCTGGACAAAAATTCCGTCCTCTCTGTATTCCTCAGAGAGAAGCTGTCCGTATTCCCGGATCATCTGGATTTTTCCGGCTTCTTTATAAGCATACAGCTCCTCAATATAAATCTGGCTTTCTGCCAGAAGCCGGGATAACAGCTCTCTTAACTCACACAGTCCCCTGCCTGTTCTGGCAGAACATTTTACCGTATAGTCTGCCCGCAGATCACGCAGCTCTGAATCAGGCACAAGATCCTGTTTATTCAGAAGTGTAATGATCTTTTTTCCGGAAACACCCAGCTCCTTCAGAGTTTCATAAACAACCTGCATCTGCGTTTCTGCTCTGGGATTGGAAGCGTCTACCACATGGATGATATAATCTGCATATTTTGCTTCCTCCAGAGTGCTTTTAAAGGCTTCCACCAGATGATGAGGAAGCTTTCTGATAAACCCTACTGTATCTGTCAGAAGGATCTGCTGTCCGTCATCAAGATCCATTACTCTTGTTGTGGGATCAAGGGTTGCAAAAAGTTTATCCTCCGCCTGCACTCCTGCTCCGGTGAGAGTGTTCAGAAGCGTAGACTTTCCTGCATTGGTATACCCCACAATAGCAGCGGTCTTCAGTCTTCCCTTTGATCTGCTGCCGCGGATCAGCTCACGGTGTTTTTCCACCTGTACCAGCTCCGCTTTCAATGCCGAGATTCTGGTGCGGATAAGACGTCTGTCCGTCTCCAGCTTTTTCTCGCCGGGTCCCCTTGTTCCAATACCTCCGCCCAGTCTGGACAGGGAATCTCTTAATCCTACCAGACGTGCGGACCGGTAACGGAGCTGAGCAAGCTCCACCTGGATCTTGCCTTCGCTGGTCACTGCTCTTCCCGCAAAAATATCCAGAATCAGCAGCGTTCTGTCCATAACCTTACATTCCAGCTCCCGCTCCAGATTATTCAGCTGCGATGGTGAAAGCTCATCATCACAGATAATTCCGTTTGCATCAAGAGCAGTCAGGAGATTTTTCACTTCCTGAATTTTGCCTTTTCCGATATAGGTTCCCGGATGTACTGCTTCTCTGTTCTGAATGACCTTTGCCGCAGTTTCTGCTCCTGCAGTTTCTGCCAGCTCCTGAAGCTCGTCCAGGGATGCCTCCACATCATCTCCGATATCAGTCTGAACGCCTACCAGGATCACCCGCTCCTGAATTTCCTTAAAATCATACAACTGCATATCAACCCTCCCAGGATGTCTGTTCTTCTGCCGAAGCTGTGTCCTGTCCTTCTTCCGGGGCAGGTTCCTCTACATTTTCCTGCGCGATCCTGGACTGGAGAAATTCCAGTTCCTTCTTTGCTTCCTGGTCATCGGGATACATTTTCATATACTCCTGAGCCTTTGAAAAAGCGGTGTTAAAGTCAAGCTGTTTCTCATATGCAACAATTTCATTAAATAAAAGCTCCTGCATCTCGTCTGTATCTGCAGCCTCAAGTCCGCTGGCAATATTTACCAGTGCGCTCTGATAATCTCCGTCTGCTATATCACACAGAGCCAGCCCGTTGTATCCCTCTGCCTTACGGCTTTCTTCTGCGTTCAGATAATCCTGATACATGGATCTGGCGGCAGCCGTATCATTCTGTGCAAGGCATACCATTCCCAGTAAAGAAAGTGCCTCCACACTGCCCTTTTCGGAAGCCTTTGTCAGTTCGTTCCTGGCATTTTCATAATCCTGCATATAGTAATAAATACGCCCCCGCTCGCAGTAATCTTCTGCATTCCCGGGCTCAGTTTTCAGAATTGCTTCCAGATACCGTGTCCCGTCAGCCTCCATGCCTCTGCTCTGGTAGGCTTCGTAAATCTGAAGAGCCATGTCATAATCGGCTTTCTCTCCGTATGCCTGTTCAAAATTTGATGCCGCCTCATCATAGGCATCCATTGCAAGCGCCACACAGCCTGTTAAAAAATACAGATCTGCATTCATGGAATAATCAGACGCCAGAGTCTGACAGTCTGCCATGGCGTCATCCGGAAGCCCTGCTTTCAGCTGTGCAGTTGCACGGTATGCAAGCAGATCCTGCCTTATGGATTTTTTTACCCGGTTCTGTGACAGCGCCTGAGTAAAGCTCTCCACAGCTCCCTGATAATCTCCCAGGCGCAGTTTTGCGATTCCTGCGCCTCGTAGAGATTCCACTGTCTTATAGCTGTAGGAAACAGAAGTCTCATAACCTGTCAGCGCTTCCTGATAACTTCCCTGCTCCAGATTTTCTTCTGCCTGCTTATAAGTATTCTGTTTTTCACTTCCGCAGCCTGTAAGGAGAGACGCTCCTATACAGACTGCCAGTATCCGTCCGATTTTTCCTGTTTTCATGTATATCCTTTTTATTCTACAATAAGCCCTTCGGCTTCGATCACCTTTACCACATTGTCCACATGTTCCGCACAGATATCTTCTGTTCCTGCTTCTACCATAACCCGGATCAAAGGTTCTGTTCCGCTTTCTCTTACAAGAATGCGTCCGTCTGTGCCAAGGGCTCTGGCAGCTGTCTCTACAGCCTCTTTTACCTTTGGATTTTCTCTTGCCGCCACTTTATCCGCAACACGTACGTTTCTCAGGATCTGCGGGTAAACCTTCATCTCTTTTGCAAGATCACAAAGAGTGGTCTTTTTCTCCACGCAGGCCTCCATCAGCATCAGAGAAGTAAGGATTCCGTCTCCGGTGGCTGAATACTTGCTGAATATAATATGTCCGGACTGCTCTCCTCCAATACTGTAATTGTTTTCCAGCATATTTTCCGCAACATATTTATCCCCTACTGCCGTCTGCTCATAGCTGATTCCCTCGCGCTCCAGAGCCTTATAAAGTCCCATATTTGACATAACCGTGGTAACTACTGTATTTCCGTTCAGCCTTCCCTGCTCTCTCAGGTATTTGCCGCATACATACATGATCTTGTCGCCGTCGATAATGTTTCCTCTGTGATCCACTGCAATACAGCGGTCTGCATCGCCGTCATAAGCAAATCCCACATCCAGGCCTTTTTCCACAACAAATCTCTGAAGCACCTCAATGTGTGTAGAACCGCAGTTGGTATTAATGTTTGTTCCGTCCGGCTCATTATTGATCACATAGGTTTTTGCCCGGAGAGCGTCAAACACACTTTTGGCAATTGCAGAGGAACTTCCGTTTGAACAGTCCAGACCCACACGGATGTTTTTGAAATCACGGCATGGAATAGAGATCAGATAACCGATATAACGGTTTCTTCCGGAAGCAAAATCTACTGTTCTTCCAATATCCTCGCCGGTTGCCAGAGGAAGCTCTTCCAGCTTTCCATCCAGGTAAGCCTCGATCCTTGCCTCTACCTCGGCTTCGATCTTCTGTCCGTTTCCGTTGAGAAGCTTGATTCCATTGTCATAAAAAGGATTGTGGCTTGCAGAGATCATGATTCCACAGTCAAAATCCTCTGTGCGGACCACATAGGAAACGCTGGGAGTTGTGGTCACATGAAGAAGATATGCATCTGCTCCGGAAGCTGTCAGACCTGCCACCAGCGCGTATTCAAACATATAGCTGCTTCTTCTTGTATCTTTTCCGATTACGATCTTCGCCTTATGATCGCGCCCGTAATACCAGCCCACATAACGTCCTACTTTAAAAGCATGATCTACTGTAAGCTGCACGTTTGCCTCACCGCGAAAGCCGTCTGTTCCAAAATATTTTCCCATAATAATTCCTCCTTGAAGTCCATTGTGCCGACACAACGGGAAACTGCTTATTTATAAAGTGTCTCCGGATAAACGCCCTCTTTTGCAAGTCTGTCAAAAGCAGCGATCACCACTTCTTTGTCTTCCTGATAGGTCACCCCAAACCAGGTATCCTTTGTATCCAGTACATCAACCTTTGCTTTTCCTTCCTTGATCAGACGGTCGATCATCTCCGGCAGAAGATATTCTTTTTTGATATCCGCAGCATCAAGACCCTGAAGAAATTCCACAAAGCCTTTTTCCAGCACATCCATAAATGCAGGAGTCAGGCCCCACATATTCATGGAAACAAGGCTGTTTACATCCAGCTCTTCTGCTGTTCCGTCAGCGCTTCTGGACTCTGCGCCGTTCTCAGTCTTATAAATGTCATGAGTCTCTGTCACGCCAACCAGCGCTCCGTTTTCAATGTGGCAGACGCCTCTGGTTACGCTTCCGTTATCGCTGAGGGTATTTCCAAGACGGAATCCGGCCATACAGATATGAAGAAGTCCATCCTCCGGCTGCTTCTGCACCAGATAGTCATGTACTTTTACATATGCTTCTTTTCCATAATAATCATCTGCATTAATTACCATAAACGGCTCGGACAGAACATTCTTTGCCGCAAGAACTGCCTGACCTGTTCCCCATGGCTTTGTTCTGTCAGCCGGCTTCTCAAAGCCGTCCGGAAGATCTTCCAGTGACTGAAACGCATACTCAACTTCTGTGATCTGTTCAATTTTATTGCCGATCACAGCGCGGAATTCCTCTTCCAGATCCTTTCTGATAATAAAAACAACTTTGTTAAAGCCTGCCTCCAGAGCGTCATAAATAGAATACTCCATAATAATCTCGCCATTTGGGCCAACCGGCGCAAGCTGTTTGATTCCTTTTCCAAAGCGGCTTCCGATTCCGGCAGCCATGATCACCAGTGCTGTTTTTTTCATTTTATTCTCCTCCATTATATATTATCTATGCTGATATCTGTATATTTTACATTTTACAGACTTCAGTACTGTAATATTTTTATTTCTTACGCTTCCTCATTGTTGAGATTTGCCAGTTTAGCCGCCTGATCAGCCGCAATCAGACTGTCAATGATCTCACTGAGGTCGCCGCCCAGAATGCTGTCCAGACGATGCAGGGTAAGCTTGATCCTGTGGTCTGTCACACGCCCCTGAGGGAAGTTATAAGTACGGATCTTCTCGGAACGGTCTCCTGTTCCGATCTGGCTTCTTCTTGCCTCGGCTTCTGCATCGTGCTGTTTTGCAATCTCCATTTCATACAAACGGGAACGCAGTACCTTCAGAGCCTTGTCTTTGTTTTTCAGCTGTGATTTTTCATCCTGACAGGAGATCACGATTCCTGTTGGAATATGGGTCAGACGTACCGCAGAGTCTGTGGTATTGACACACTGACCGCCGTTTCCCGACGCACGGAATACATCAAATTTACAGTCGTTCATATCCAGGTGGAAATCAATCTCCTCCGCCTCAGGCATGATAGCCACCGTACAGGTAGAGGTATGGATTCTTCCGCCTGACTCTGTTTCCGGCACTCGCTGTACCCGGTGAACGCCGCTTTCATATTTCAGTCTGGAATAAGCGCCGTTTCCCTGGATCATAAAAGTGACCTCTTTAAAGCCGCCGATTCCGTTCTCATTGAGACTCATCATCTCTGTTTTCCATCTGAGGCTTTCCGCATATTTCACATACATACGGTAAATTTCCGCTGCAAAAAGAGCAGCCTCATCGCCGCCTGCGCCTGCGCGGATCTCCACAATAACGTTTTTGCTGTCATTTGGGTCTTTGGGAAGAAGAAGGATTTTGATCTCATGCTCCAGCTCCTCCACGCGTTTTTTTGCGTCGGAAAGCTCTTCCTTGAGCATCTCTCTCATTTCTTCATCTTTCTCTCCTTCCAACATGGAAAGGCTGTCCTGAATAGTTTCTTTATTCTCTTTGTATTCTTTATAAGCGTCCACGATCGGCTGCAGATCGCTCTGTTCCTTCATAAGCTTCTGGAACCGCTCCTGATTATCTGTAACTCCCGGTTCTCCCAGCTCATTGAGAACCTCATCAAACCGGATCAGAAGATCCTCCAATTTATCAAACATTCTGTTCCTCCTGTTACTTTATTCTTAGGCAAAAATTTTTGTTCTGGGATTCTGTCCCAGAACCACCCTGTCAAGTCCCGCAAGATCTTTTTTGACCGTTACCTGTTCAAAACCTGCATTTTCCATAATTCCGGTCACTGCCTGGCCCTGATCCCAGCCGATTTCATAGACAAGCCAGCCGCCGGGCTTCAGGTACTTCCTGCACTCCTCTGTAATCCTTCTGTAAAAATACAGTCCGTCCTCTTTTCCGTCCAAAGCCATATATGGGTCATGAGTCCGTACTTCATCCATCAGAGTCTCTATCTCCCCTGTTGGAATATACGGAGGATTTGACACAAGCATATCATACTCTCTCTGTGTTTTTCCACTGGTTTCAGAAAAATATTCCCCGGAAAACAGATCACTGTGTACCAGAACGGCTCTGTGATCCAGTCCCAGCTTCCGAACATTTTTTTCTGCAACCTGAAGAGCTCCCTCCCAAAGGTCTGCCCCCGTGCCTTCTGCCTCCGGAATTTCCTTCAGAATACTCAGAAGGATACACCCGGAACCTGTACACATATCAAGGATACGCGGCTTCTCTGTTTTTTTCAGAAGGTTCAGCGCCTCTTCCACAAGAATCTCTGTATCCTGCCTTGGCACAAGCACTCTCTCATCCACAAAAAAATCATATCCCATAAAGCAGGCTGTTCCGGTCAGATGCTGAAGAGGAATGTGTTCAGCCCTTTTACGGCAAAGCTTAAGATATGCTTTTTCCTGCCCCTCTTCTGTCTCCTGATCCATATGCGCATAATAATATGCCCTGTTTTTTCCAGTAATATATTCCAGAAGGAGCCAGGCATCCAGCCTGGCTTCACCTATTTCTGCTGTCTCCAGGATCTCAGTTCCTTCCCGCAGCAGCATTTCAAGAGTTTTCATTTGTTTCTTCTCCCGGCTTCCAGCCGAATTCCTCTTTCAGATACGCTTTCCAGTCAAAAACTGCTTCTACCGCAGCAATAGCCACCTCAACCATATCCTCCGTAGGTTCTATTGTTGTAAGCTTCTGCATGGCAAGTCCCGGTTTGCTTAAAAGACACGCAAGCTTATTGTCAGTTCTACCTGCCCACTGGATCATCTCAAAAGAAATTCCTGCTACAACCGGCACCATCAGAAGTCTTCCCAGCAGTCTCACCCAGTAAAACGGAACCAGCACAAAAATAAAATGCAGGAAAATGCTGACCAGCATGACCAGAAATAAAAAACTGGTTCCGCAGCGCTTGTGCTGCCGGGAGCTTTTCATAACATTTTCTACGGTAAGGGGCAGTCCGTGCTCAATACAGTTGATACATTTGTGTTCTGCGCCATGATACATAAAGGTTCTCTGGATATCTTTCATTCTGGATATCAGAAGCATATACCCCATAAACAATGCCAGCTTCACAAAGGCTTCCGCCACTGTTATCACAACCTCAGATGCGCCTACATTCTTTAAAAGACTGGCAAGAGCATAGGGAAGCAGCATAAAGGCGGCTACCGATATCACAATGGAAAACGCTACTGTCGCGTAAAGCAGCCATTTAAACTGTCTGTCCTCTTTTCTTTTTTTGGCAGCGCGCTCTTCCTCTGAAAGAGCCGCATTTTTTTCAGCCTCTTTCTCATCCTCTTCATCGCCTGCAATCTCCGCAGAGTACATGAGACATCTGGTTCCCACTACCAGACTGTCCACAAAGCTGACCACACCCCGGATCAGAGGCTTCCGCCAGATTCCGGCATTGCCAAACGTACATTTATAATCTTCTACCTTTAACTCAATTTCTCCGTCAGGACGGCGGACAGCAATGGAATACTTATCCTTATGCCGCATCATGATTCCTTCCATAACTGCCTGGCCGCCGATATTTGATGACTTCATATTTTCATATTCTCCATCTGTCATAAGCTCTTTTGTCTGAAAGCAAAGACAGGTTGAGATTTCCCAACCTCAACCTGTTCTCACGTTTTCATATTGTTTAATTATTTGTTTAAGCCGTATTTTCTGTTGAACTTATCAATACGTCCGCGAGCCTGTGCAGCCTTCTGCTGTCCTGTGTAGAACGGATGGCATTTAGAGCAGATTTCCACATGGATATCTTCTTTTGTAGAACCTGTTACAAATGTGTTTCCACAGTTGCAGGTTACAGTTGCCTGATGATAATTCGGATGGATTCCTTCGCGCATGATTTTCACCTCTCTGTATTTCTTTCTATTATTTTCTATTCGTGTATGAGTAGACGAATTTATTATTTTACAGCCTCCTGAGTATAACATACTCCTTTCATAAATGCAAGATATTTATAAAAATTTCTGTTTTTTTGCAGTCTGTACAAATTCCGCATTTGTTCTGGTTCTGGAAAACATATTCAGAATCTGCTCCACGGCCTCATCTGCCTTCAGACTGTTCAGAGCCTTGCGCATGGAGGATACGGTCTCCTGCTCTTCATGGCTGAGAAGAAGATCCTCGCGGCGGGTTCCGGATTTCTGAATATCAATGGCAGGAAATACACGTTTTTCCTGAAGCCTGCGGTCAAGCACCAGCTCCATATTTCCTGTTCCCTTAAATTCCTCATAGATCACATCGTCCATCTTGCTTCCTGTATCTACAAGCGCTGTGGCAAGGATCGTAAGGCTTCCGCCCTCTCTCATATTGCGGGCTGCGCCAAAAAATCTTTTCGGCATATGAAGAGCCGCAGGATCAAGACCTCCTGAAAGGGTTCTTCCGCTTGGCTGCACACAGAGATTATATGCTCTGGCAAGCCTTGTAATAGAATCCAGAAGAATGGTCACATCCTTTCTGTGTTCCACCAGACGGCGGGCTCTCTCCACAACCATTTCCGATACTCTTTTGTGATGCTCCGGAAGCTCATCAAAAGTGGAATAGATCACCTCAACGTTTGGCCCCTGGATCGCTTCCTTAATATCTGTCACTTCCTCCGGGCGTTCATCGATCAGAAGAATGATCAGATGCATGTCCGGACTGTTTCTTAAAATAGACTTGGCAACATCCTTAAGAAGGGTAGTCTTACCTGCCTTTGGCGGAGAAACGATCATCCCCCTCTGTCCCTTTCCGATAGGACTGATCAGATCCACGATCCTCATTGCCATACTTCCCCCCGGGCGCTCCATCTGAAGCCTTTCATTTGGAAATACGGGAGTCATATCCTCAAAATTATACCGTTTCTGCCCTTCGCTGGGATGAAATCCGTTAATAGAAGTTACATATAAAAGAGCGCTGAATTTTTCCCCCTGAGTTTTAATGCGGATATTTCCCTGAACGATATCTCCGGTTTTCAGATTAAATCTGCGGATCTGGGCCGGAGAAACATAAGTATCATTCTCTCCCGGAAGAAAGTTTTCACAGCGGATAAACCCATATCCGTCCTGAAGGACCTCGAGAATTCCATTGGCTTTCTGGCCGCTGTCCAGCTGCGCTGTTTCTGCCGGAATCTTTGCATCATCCTGCTGTATATAGCTTCCTCTGTTTTCATTCTGACTGCTGAAGGCTCTCGGATTTTCCTCCTGACTGTATCCGCTTCTTCTGTCTTCGTTCTGATTATTATATGTTCTCGGATTCTCCTCCTGGCTGTATCCGCTTCTTCTGCCTTCATTCTGATTATTATATGTTCTCGGATTCTCCTCCTGGCTGTATCCGCTTCTTCTGTCTTCGTTCTGACTATTATAAATTCTGGAATTTTCATCCTGAGTATTTCCGTATCTGCGGCCTTCATTTTGGCTTCCATACGTTCTGAAATTCTCTCCCTGAGTATTTCCGTATCTGCGGCCTTCATTCTGACTGCCGTGATTTTTCGAAAACTCGCTCTGACTGTTGCCGTATCTGCGGCCTTCACTGGCGCTGTTATAGGTTCTCGTTCCGCCCTCCTGCCAGTTATTTTTTCTTCTGTTGTCATAAAATGCCCGGGATTCCTGAACATGTCCATTCTGTCTGTACTGACGCACCGGAGTCTGATGTTCCTCCTGCCTGTCTTTCTTTTCTTCCCGGATTTCTTCTTTCTGTACAGTTTCCGAAATTGCTCCTGTATCTTTCCGCTCCTTTTCATCCTCCTGAAGCATACGTTCAATCAGTGCTGGCTTCCTTAACGTGGAAATTCCTTTCAGGCCTCTTGCCTTTGCCAGCTCCTTCAATGTCGCAAGTGACAAGGATTCGTATTTTTCTCTCATAAAAAATTCCCTCAGCCTTTTCTAAAAATAATACCCGGTTAATTCCGGAACTCTATATTATGATATAAATATTTTACGGGATACTCTGTCGGAACCGACACGAACATCAGAATTCCGGAAAACAGATAGTCCTGTTTTCCGGATAAACCGTCTTTTTCCCGGGATCACTGTCCCTGATACTGTAGATTTTCAAATTTTATTCTAGCATATTTTATTTCTTCTGTCTACCGGATGAAACCTCTTACTTTATTCTGTTCACTAAAGCCCGGTCAAAATGCCTGCCAGAGTTCCCGGCAAAACATCAGCCTGCGGACAATGCCCCATATACGCCATCTTCCGTAGCAGAACAGCTTCATTTCCGATTATCTGTAAAAATAAAATTTTTCATTTTACTTTTTGGTGAAAGATCAGTGAACGATATTTCCTACAAGTCCATAGGATACAACATACATGATCACAGTTGCCATAATAATTCCTCCCAGAATAGCCAGAGAAGATTTTTTGATATCAACTTCCAGAAGAGAAGCGATCAGCGCTCCTGTCCATGCCCCTGTTCCCGGAAGAGGAATTCCCACAAACAGCATCAGCCCCCAGAACTCATACTTTTTGATCTGGTCGCTTTTTCCCATAGCCCTGTTTTCAAGCTTTTCAATCAGACCATGAAAAATCTTTGTTTTTTTCATAAGTTTAAAAATCTGTCTGATAAACAGAAGAATAAACGGAATCGGTATAATATTTCCTATTATACATATGGGAATGGCTGTCGCTGCCGGAATCTTCAAAAGCGAAGCTGCCAGAAGTCCACCTCTCAGTTCCAGAATCGGAACCATTGAAATAATAAAAATAACCATCTCTGCCGAAATAAACTGGGACAGATTATCTGTAAACCACTGTACTAATACTTCCATATTACCTCCTGCTAATTAAATTTTTTGCTCATTCAGATAATTTCTGAGAAATTCTGTAAGAACTTCCATTTCCTTTTGCGTTCCTATTGTAATACGCAGATGATTACCTGTTCTTTTTCCCGGAAAATACCGGACATAAATATGATGCTCTCGAAGCGCCTGGAATAATTTCTCCGCCGGACAGCTCTCATGAGAAGCAAAAATAAAATTTGCCATGGAATCCTCAAAAGAAAATCCCAGCTTTTTCAGTTCTTTTTTTGTCCATTCTCTTGTCTCAATAATTTTACGGCAGGTTCCGTCAAAATATTCTCTGTCTTTTACTGCCGCCACCCCTGCTGCCAGAGCTGTTGTGTCCATCGTATAAGAATTAAAAGAATATTTTACATCATTAAGGTAAGAAATCAGCTTCGAATCGCCAATGGCAAAACCGATCCGCATTCCTGCCATAGATCTTGACTTTGAAAAAGTCTGCACAACCAGGAGATTATCATACTTATCCACAAGAGAAACGGCTGACTGTGCGCCAAAATCCACATATGCCTCATCTACGATCACAACGACCTCTCTGTTATGCGCCACAATCTCTTCCACATCCGCAAGAGACAGGGCTACCCCTGTAGGAGCATTGGGATTGGGAAAAATAATTCCTCCGTTTTCTCTGAAATAATCTTCTTTTTTGATATGGAAATGCTCATCCAGAACCGGACGTTCATAAGGAATCCGAAAAAGCTCCGCCCAGACATCATAAAAAGAATATGTAATATCCGGAAACAAAATCGGCTTTTTACCGTTAAAAAATGTAAGAAAACTCATAGCAAGCACATCGTCAGAACCCACTCCCACAAACACCTGCTGTTTTTTTACTCCGCAGGCTTCTGCAATGGCTTTCACCAGATCATCTGCTGCCGGATCCGGATACAGTCTTAATGACTCCGGTTCAATCCCACTGAGAGCTTTGCACACTCCCGGCGCCGGCGGATAAGGATTTTCATTTGTGTTCAGTTTAATCATGTCCTGATGATCAGGCTGCTCTCCCGGTGTATAGGGAACCACCCTGCGGACATTTGCTTCCCAGGTCTGCATATTTTTCGCCACTCCTTTTCTTTATTCCGCATTACATATCTGCTATTGTACCGATTCTTTTCCCATTTGTCAAAGCTTTCATGAGGGGAGCTCTGCTGTAAAAATAAAAAACCGCCTTCCATTCCGGTAAGCCCAAAATGGAAGGCGGCACAGCTTCTGTACAATATATCAGATTCTTGCCACGCCTGTTTTTCTTGCAGCATCGGCAACTGCCTTTGCAACCGCAGGTCCTACTCTCTTATCAAAAGCCTTGGGGATAATATAATCCGGTGAAAGCTCCTCATCGGAGATCAGCGCTGCCAGCGCCTCAGAAGCTGCAATCTTCATCTCATCATTGATATCTTTTGCTCTTACGTCAAAAGCGCCGCGGAATACGCCCGGGAACGCCAGAACATTATTGATCTGGTTAGGGAAGTCACTTCTTCCTGTGGAAACAACCTTTGCACCGCCTGCTTTTGCTTCATCCGGGAAGATCTCCGGTGTCGGGTTGGCGCAGGCAAAAATAATCGCATCCTCTGCCATTGTTTTTACCATTTCTGTTGTCACAGCGCCCGGCGCGGAAACACCGATAAACACATCTGCGCCTGCAAGCATATCAGCAAGAGAACCTGATTTTTTATCCAGGTTTGTTACCTTGCTCATTTCTTCCTTAACCGCATTCATTCCCTCTGCACGGCCTTCGTAAATGGCACCCTTTCTGTCGCAGAGAGTAATATTCTTAAATCCTGCCTTCAGAAGCAGTCTTGCAATGGAAATGGCTGCTGCTCCTGCTCCGTTCATGACTATGCGAACATCCTCTTTTTTCTTGCCCACAACCTTAAGGGCATTGGTAAGGCCTGCCAGAGTAATGATGGCAGTTCCGTGCTGGTCATCATGGAAAATCGGAATATCACATTTTTCTTTGAGCTTTTTCTCAATTTCAAAGCATCTTGGAGCGGAAATATCCTCCAGATTTACACCACCGAAAGAACCGGAGATGAGATAAATGGTATTGACGATCTCATCTACATCATGGCTTTTAATACACAGAGGAAACGCATCCACATCGCCAAACGCTTTAAAAAGAACGCATTTTCCTTCCATAACCGGCATTCCCGCCTCCGGTCCTATATCACCCAGGCCAAGAACTGCGGAACCATCGGTAACAACAAGACACATGTTCCATCTTCTTGTAAGATCGTATGATTTGTCCACATCCTTCTGGATCTCCAGACAAGGCTGCGCTACACCCGGAGTATAAGCCAGGGAAAGATCATCCTTTGTCTCTACCGGAACAGTTGTCACAACCTCAATTTTGCCTTTCCATTCTCCGTGTAATCTCAGTGATTCTTTTGCGTAATCCATTTTTATATCCTCCTTAGGGATTCTTTTAATAGTTTCCTGTAAAAAACCTGCTGTCCTTTGGAAGCTCATAGTCCTTAAAATACTTGCCGAAATCAAGCTTTAAGTATCCACACAGGTTTGCAAGCTCTACCATAGTGTTGTCATTGACCGGAATACCGTTTTCTCTTCTTTCTTTTTCTGCAAAGACTTCTTTTTCACCATGGGTATAGATGCGATCCTTGCCTTCAGCCCTGGGACTTTCTCTCAGGGCCTCAAGGTAATCGGAAAAATGTTTTCTGATGGCTGCCGGATCACCGAATGCTGCCGGATCAATAGCCATAAAGCCATGGCAGATTCCGGTTTTGTCCGGGAAAGTACAGCAGCTGTCAGAAGTCACGCCCATGGAAAGAATGGAGCTGAACAGCTCGCAGAGCATTCCGTAGCCATATCCCTTATGACTTCCTGTCACCTCTTCGCTTCCGCCAAGGGGCATTATTCCACCACCCTTTTTTGCCACAATATTTGCAAGTACATCAGGAGCGTCCGTGCTTGCATGGCCGTCCTTATCAAGAGCCCAGCCATCCGGCAGCGGTTTTTCCATCTTATTGTACATCTCCAGTTTTCCTCTGGTAACTACTGTAGTTGAACAGTCAAAGAAAAACGGATAGGGATCAGCCGGCATTGCCACTGCAATAGGATTCGATCCCAGCATGGCCTTTTTGCCGAATGTAGGAACCATAATTGCCTCAGAGTTGGTGCATGCCATACCGATCAGCCCCTGATCGCATGCCATTTTTGCATAAAATCCGGCAATGCCAAAATGATTGGACTCACGGACACTGACAATGCCCACACCTGTTTTTTTCGCTTTTTCAATTGCCTTTTTCATGGCAAAAACACTGATCAGCTGTCCCATTCCGTTATGTCCGTCAATAACAGCAGAAATCGGTGTTTCAAATACTACCTCTGGTTTGGCGTCCGGATGGATCGTTCCCTTTTCAATACCCTTGTGATAGCGAACCATTCTCTGCATTCCATGGCTCTCAATACCATAAAGATCTGCTGTCAGAAGCACATCCTTAATTTCTGCGCTCTCTTCATCATTAAAACCAAAAGCCTTAAATACATCGGTACAAAACTGATTTAATGTGTCATATGACCATTTTACATATCCCATGATAGTTCCCTCCGTTTTCTGGTAGTGCCAAACGTTTTATTGGTTATACCAATTTGTAGTTTCATTATAGCATCGGTCATACCAGAGCACAAGAAAAATCTTTTGATTTTTATGCAAAATCATATTATTTTAATGGGATCATTATGTAAAATAGTATCATATAGACAAAATATCAGTTGTCATTCTTCTTCCCGAAGCATTTCCGACATAAATTTCTCCACAGTGACCATATGCTCCGACATACACCTCTCTGCCGCTTCCACATCTCCGTTAATAATTGCTTCCACCAGCCTGTGATGCTGCTCATCCACAACAGCGGCAGACTGATTTTTATGCATGATATAATCTCTGATTCCGGAAATGATACTCTCTGTCAGCTTGTCCGCAGCAGCCAGAACACTGTAGATCATGGGATTGTCTGCAATTTTGGCAATCTTCTGATGAAGTTCTTTATCAAGCTCACCCCTCATCTTCTCATCTTCAGCAGCATCCAGCCTGGCAATGATCATCCACAGCTCTGCCGCATCCAGAGGCGTACACTTTTTTGCAGCAAGAATTGCATTTTCCCTTTCAAGTGCTGCACGAAGCTGCTGGTTCTGGCGGACATAACCATTATTCAGCTGGAAAAGGATGGACAGAGGTCCGATCAGCCAGGTATCAAGATCTTCTGTTATATAATTGCCTCCTCCAGGCACTGCCTTCAGAATTCCCAGAAGCTCCAGTGCTCTTAACACCTCTCTTACAGCAGCTCTTGAAACCCCCATGGTCTCCGCCATAGTACGCTCTGCCGGCAGAGCATCTCCAGCCTTCAGCTTCCCTGTCTGGATATTGTCAATAATCTGCTTCAATATTCCATCAAACGCCCGTTCTTCCCCAATTTTCCTAAACATACTTCTCCTTAATTCTTTTTCATTTAATATGCACCTTTACAGCTCTTTATCAGAAACTTTTGTACGTCATAAGTATATCATTCTGCCTGATAAAAAGGCAAGCATTTAAAGGCGGCTCAGATAGTTTTCCTTCCAAATCAGCATCCGTTTTTTTATTTATGTGCTTCCCATTTACATTCTGTAATTTCCATTTCTGTAAAGGTGGCTTTAAAAGAAGAATTTTCCGGGCTGCACGCATAAATGCCAAAGGTGATCTCCCCTGCACCCTCCCACATATGGCAGATACGCATCTGTTTAAAATTCACTCCGTCTGTGCTGCACTCAATGCAGAAATCACTTTCTCTCCTGCTTAGGCGATACCACATTTCTTTTACAGATGCCGGAATATCCATAGTAGCCCAATCAGAATAGCCATGATTAGTTGCTACACTTCCCAGACGCTGATACTCCTCATTCTCATATTCAACAGAAGCCTTCAGCCAGTTTTCGCTGTCCAGATACACAGCCACTCCGCACTGGTCAAAACGGTGCTTACTCTCAAACCTTGTCCGCACAGTAAAAGAAAAATATGTGTCTGCGGTTTTTGTCTGAAGTACAGGCGCATTATCATTCTGAAATCCATAATAAGTACGCTGCCACAAATCTGTGCCGCACTCAGTAATGATCTCCACCTTTGTTTCATCCATAAATACCCTCTCAGGTTTCCTTGTCCATATCAGTTCCTGTTTTAAAAATTCTGCCATTTTTATCCTCCTCTTTTATTTTTTGTCTCCTGTAATCATTCTGGGAGTCACCGTGATGTCTCTCTGTACTTCTTTTTCTTCCAGAATATCCATGGCAGTATCATAAGCAAGAGATCCAAAATCCGGGCTCTGGATAGTTGCATCCAGAATTTCTTTTTCCACCAGATTCAGTCCGGCGCTTTCTCCCTCAAATCCGTCTACCCCCACAAACTTTGTTCCATTTCCCATACGAAGCTGTTCTCCGGCAATATACGCTCCATACGCCATCTCATCATTAAAGGCGAAAACAATATCAGGAGCGCCATTTACAACAAGGTAATCCTTCATCCGGGCTTCTGCCACATCCCGGAACCAGTCCCCATAATAATACACAATATCTTTTTCTTTGACTTTTTTCTTCACTGCTTCTGTAAAACCGCGAAGTCTGTCCTCTGATATAGGCGAGCCTTCCACGCCCTGAAACACGATAATCTTATCACCCTCTGTATAAAAATTCTCCAGAATATATTCTCCCGCCATCTTGCCAATTCCGTTATCATCTGCCTGTATCACCGTTGTATAAGCCTTTGTCTGCGGCTCCACTCCTACAACCACAATAGGAATTTCCTCAAAAACCTCCTCCATAATCCCGTTCAGCGCATTGCTCCCGTCCGGAGAAACGATTAAAAGATCAATTCCGCATTTCATAAGAGCTTCGATATCCTGTATCTGCTTTTCCGTACTTCCTGCCGCATCCCTGAAAATCAGATTCACATTTTTTTCTGTCTCTGCCCTGCTTCCGATCACCTGAGCCAGGTTGTTCAGCCAGGGTTCCATTACATTGGTAAGACTTACTCCTATCAGATATTCATAGTCGTCTGTCCGTACGCTCTCTGTTCCGCATCCCCCGGTACATAAACAGACAAACAAAAGAAGCGCCAATATCCATTTTTTCACAACCTCACTCCTCCCGGGTCAGAGTTCTCCGAAATTCTGAAGGAGAAAATCCCTGACAGTTTTTGAATGCTGCAGAAAAATAATGCTGATTGCTGTATCCCACCTGTTCTGCAATCTGATTCAGAGAAAGACGGTCATTGCGCATCAGAGAAATTGCCTGGCTGATACGGAGCATTGTCAGAAAATCTTTAAATGAGATTCCCAGCTCCTGCTTCATGATCCGGCTGAGATAAGAGGGATTGCAGCCAATAGCGTCTGCCACCTGGGTAAGATCCAGTTCTCTCTGCTGATAATGAGCATAAATATATTTTCTGGCTTCCATTACAATTGGCCTGCACTCCAGAATCTTTCTGGCACGGGTTCGCAGCTTTTCATGAACATCCGGAATCTCATCCCTTTTACAGGTCTGTATCAGGACACAGCATTTTCCATCTACTGTCTTATTTATTTTTTCTGATATGATTTCCTGAAGGTTCTCTGTTTCACCTTTATAACCTCCGATCATTCCCACAGCATCCTGATACCGGTTCATGAACACATATACAGGCTTGTACTCGCCGATCAAATTCCTCATAATTTTTTCCAGAGTCATTTTGTAAAGCTCCTCAGGAACAGCTCCCGCCGGAATTTTTTCAGTAAATCCGCTCTGCATAGAAACAAGAATCAGCATCACTGTATCCGGAAGTTCAATTTCCAGAAATTCTCTCTGTTCCTGCCATTCTTTTCCGGATAAATTTCCATTGATCCAGTCATTAAAAAACACGTCTCTTATGGTATTTTTATTCTGTACAAACTGCTGCCGCATCAGATTCATAAATTTTCTGGATTTCCGGGTCTGCCACAGTTGCCGGCTCACACTTTCCAGAGCTTCTTTCAGCTCACTGTCTGCAATTGGTTTCAAAAGATAATGAGACACCCCCAGGGTAATAGCCTGCTGTGCATACGCAAACTCATTAAAACCGGAAATAATAATTACTTTACATTCTATAGAAAGCTTTTTCAGCTCTTCCAGAAATTTAATCCCACTGAGCTTTGGCATGCAAATATCTACAAGAAGAATATCCGGCTCATATTCCTTTGCTTTTTCCAGCGCCTCCAATCCGTTTTTTGCCTCTGCGCACACACATAGGGGCAAGTCAAAGGTTTCCAGTGTATTTTTCAGTCCCTGACGAATCTTCGGTTCATCATCTGCAATCAGTACGTTCCACATATGTCCTCCTATTTGCTCCTTTTTATCCTTAATTCTGCAATTACGCCGCCGCCCTCTCTCAGATAATAATGCAGTCCATATTCCTCTCCATAGAACATCCGCACTCTGTCGTTTACATTCAGACTTCCAAATGCATCAACCTCTGCCATCCGTTCTTTCTGAGCAAACCACTGATTCAGCTGTCGACAGCGCTCCTCTGTCATTCCTGCACCATTATCCTCCACTTTCAGAACAACAGAATCCTCCCCTTCCGGATATACCCGAATCCAAATGGTTCCATGCTCTCTCTCGGATTCCTTGATCCCATGATAAAGTGCGTTCTCAATCAACGGCTGGAGAGAAAGCCGCGGAACCTGACACTTAAGAATTGCAGGATCTGTCCAGACCTCATAGTCAAAAAGCTCCTCATACCGGAATTTCTGAATATCCAGATAGCTTTTTACCATGGCAATCTCCTGCTCCAGACTGATAAACTCTTTTCCCTGGCTTAAACTGATCCTGAAAAAATTAGATAATGCCAGTACAATGTCCACTATATCCTGTGCATGATATCCCTTTGCCATCCACTGAATAGTGTCCAGGGTATTATAAAGAAAATGCGGCTTTATCTGCTCATGCAGAATCTGCAGTTCTGCTTCTCGTTTATGTTTCTGCTCCTGATAGACCAGTTTCAAAAGCTCATCTGTTTTTGCCACCATAGAATTAAACGCATCTCCAAGCTGATGGATCTCCCCTTTATAGTGGTTATCAAAACGTACTGTCAGATCTCCCGTCTGCGCCCGCTTCATCAGTCTGGACAATTTAGATATGGGCTTTGTAATTGAGGCAGCAAATACAACAGAGCACACAATGGCAAAAACAGCTATAACTACTGCGATCAGAATTGATGCCATCCTTACCTGCGAGGCACCCTGAATGGTTTTTCCCCAGTCAAACACTCCCACTGCAGTTAAATCAATATAAGAAGAGCGGCTGTAGATTACATTATACATTTCCCCTTCAATATTGCAGCGCACCTGTCCGCTGTCCCCTTGAGAAAACCATTCCGGATTCATCCTGTACACCACCTTGTTTTTCGGCGCATAGAGAACCTTGCCCTGACTGTCCTGAATATAGCTGAAGCCAGTCTGTCCCATGGTAATATCCTCAACAAGATTCTGGATACTCCGGATATCCAAATCGACCAGAATCACTCCCAGAGGCTTTCCGCTTTCTGTATCCGGAACCATCTGCACCGCTGTTACATAGCTGTCTGTACTGTAATTTTTCCAGCTTTTCAGATTTCTTCCCAGAGAGTTTCCAGTCAGTACCAGCTCCCCGTCTGCTTTCAGCGCTTCCTGATACCAGTCTTCTCTGGTAAGAGGAGTTTTCTGAATGCGATAGGAATCATTTGAAAGATAATGCCCTTTTTCGCTGGCTGTCACAATATTAAGATAATCCTCATAATGCTCTGAATAGCGCAGAAGCATATCACGGACTTTACTTTCCAAAATCACACGCTGCGCCTGCTCCTTCTGTTCATCCACTTTCAGATATTCCTGAAATTCCGGCGCAGCGCCCAGGGCTGCCACATTATCAGAAACAGACTGGAAAATCAGATCCAGAGCCTTCAATACCTGATTCTGGATTTCCATTGTGTTTGCATAAGAACTTTCCTCTATGGAATTCTGATAGATTACATTTCCTGTTCCGGTAATCACTACGGTTACAAGAAGGAGGAGACCGCAGTTCAGGGCAGCCATCCTGAACATCATATTTTCCGGTTTAAAAATTTTTTTAATTTTTTCCAACATTCCTTTCCTCCTGACATGCTCTCTATCATACCAGAAAAAGGGCTGCCTGCGCAGTCCCTTTCCTGTAAAAGCTTATTATTATCGTATTATTCTTCTGTCTTCTCTTCTGCTTCTTCTGTTTCTTCTGCCGCACCGTCATCGGATCCGCTGTATTTTGCAAGAAGCTCTTCAGCATTGTCAGGCGTAACGATTTCAGATTGCAGAGTCAGTTCTTTTTCCAGTTCTTTACCTTCTACCAGAAGCTGATATGCGCTCTCAATCGCCTCAGCACCGCCGGTGGGATAAACCTGAGTCATGCTTAATCTGCCGTCCATAACACTTCTGATACCGCCGTCAGGTGTGGGAAGTCCGTCAAAACCAACAAAGAGGATATCTCCTTCTCTGCCTGCATTCTTTGCTGCAATGTAAGCGCCTTCTGCCATCGGGTCATTCAGAGCCAGGAAAAGATCAATCTCATCGTTTGTCTGGAGCATTTCTTCTGCTACGGTGATTGCTTTTTCACGAAGCCAGTCTGCATTGTTTGCTGCAACAATTTCAATATTTTCGTTCTTTTTGATCCCCTCACGGAAACCATTGTCTCTGTCAATACCGCCGGAGGTTCCCTCAAGGCCTTTGATCTCACAAACTTTTCCGCCGTCCGGAAGAAGAACATCTGCAACATACTCTCCTGCTACACGTCCCATATCTACGTTATCAGCGCCGATAAACTGTGTATATTTGTCTCCGTCAATCTTTCTGTCAAGAAGGATGACCGGAATCCCTGCATCATAAGCAGAACTTACCGCATTTGTAAGAGGAGTAGCCTCATTTGGAGAGGCAATGATCAGATCAACACCCATCTGTACAAAGTTTTCAATGTCAGCAATCTGCTTGGAGTTATCCTGTGCAGCGTCCGCAAAAACCACTTCAAACTCCGGATATTTTTCCGCTGCCATTGCGATCTGATCGTTCATTGCAACACGCCATGGCTCGCCAAGGTTACATTGAGACATACCGATCACATATTTGTCTTTTTTCTCTTCTTCTGCATGAACAGTAACTGCCCCTGCTGCAAGACTGGATGCGATCATTGCTGCTGCCAGTAACACACTAATGGTTCTCTTTTTCATATAACCCTACTTTCTCCGACAGTGTATTTATTTTTATTGTTCATTCCTGCCTTCCGCTGCCGACCGGAAGAGAAGAATTTGTTTCACATATGTAATTGTCTGTCAGTCTTTTACCTTATCTGCCTGCATAAATACGGCAATGATAATAAGGAAACCTTTTACTACCAGCTGGAGATTGGAATTTACACCTTTCAGACCAAGTACGTTGTCAAGCATACCGAGGATCAGCGCACCTACCAGTGTTCCGACCAGTGTCCCCTTTCCGCCTGCAAGACTGGTTCCGCCAATGGCACAGGCTGCAACTGCATTCAGCTCATATCCCTGACCTTCGTTTGGTCCGCCCTGGCTGATCTGTGCCGCATGGATCATAGCTGCTACAGATGCAAGCATTGCACAGAGCATAAATGCGTATGTTTTGATTCTGTCTACTTTAATACCGGAAAGATATGCCGCCTGACGGTTTCCTCCAATAGCATAAATCTGACGGCCAAAGGTTGTTTTTGTAAGAACAATGTGAAAAATGATCAACAATATGAGAAAAATAATGGCAGGTACTGGAACCACACCTCCGATTCTCATCTGTAGAACCTCAAATGCCGGCGGAGCCATTCCCTCGCCTTCTCCGTATGCCAGTGGGATACCGATTCCATTTGCCCAGAATCTTGCAAGACCGCGGGCAATGTTCATGGAAGCAAGTGTTACGATAAATGCCTGCAGTTTCAGTTTGGTAATACAGAGACCGTTGAAAAGTCCGAACAGACCGCCGATTACAAGACTCAAAAGAACTGCCGGTACGAATCCAAGTCCGCTCTTTACCATCAGATACGCACAGCCAGTGGAGATCAATCCCACTACAGAGCCAACCGAAAGGTCAATATCTCCCAGAATCAGAATCATGGTCATACCGATTGCAATAATACCATTCTCAGATACTGCTCTCAGAACATTCATCAGATTGCGCAGATCTAAAAAATTGTTTTTACCGTCTTTCACACAGACAACCGACGCTACTACAAATATAATTACCAGAGCGATGACACTTTGCATCTGTTTGAGCATCGCTTTCATTTTTACTTTGTTTTCCATTGTTCACCCTCCCTATCTTGTAGCACTCTGAAGAAGTTTTTCCTGAGTTGCATCTTCCTGCATAAATTCGCCGGTCAGCTCGCCCTCACAGAAAGTAACGATCCTGTCAGAAATGCCAATAACCTCCGGCAGCTCTGAAGACACTACAATAATCGCCATACCCTGTTTTGCCAGGTTGTTGATCAGTTGGTATATCTCGGCTTTTGCACCTACATCAATACCTCTGGTCGGCTCATCCAGAAGAAGGATTTTGGGATGTGTCATCAACCATCGTGCCAGAACCACTTTTTGCTGATTGCCTCCTGAAAGAGAACTTGCCAGTGTTTTATAACCGGGAGCTTTTACTCTCAAAGCCTCCATCTGTTCCTGCCAGACCTTTTTTTCTTCCTGATGCTTCATAAAAAACATGGAGCTGAATTTTTTTAATAATGGAAGGGACATATTCTCCCCAATGGATCTCTGAAGCACCAGTCCGGAGCCCTTTCTGTCTTCTGTTGCAAAAGAAATACCTGCACGGATGGCATCTGCGGGAGTTTTAATAGTCACCGGCCGTCCCTCAATGATGATTTCTCCTCTGGTATCTCCATGGTGCACACCTGCCAGACATTCAAAAAACTCCGAACGTCCTGCGCCTGCAAGTCCTGCAATTCCCAGAACTTCACCGTGGCGCACCTTAAGAGAAATATTCTTTAAAGAACGCCGGAAGCTTCCCATTGGCGGCGTGTATGTAAGATTTTTTACCTCCAGAGCAACTTCACCTTTTTCCGTAGGATCTTTTGGGTACTGCTCACTCATATCACGGCCTACCATCATTCTGATAATCTCATCCTTGGATGTTTCCGCTGCCTTGACTGTGCCGATATACTGGCCATCTCGCATAACCGTAAGCCTGTCCGCAATCTTAAATATCTCTTCCATTCGATGTGTAATATAAATAATTCCTTTGCCTTCACCGCGAAGCCTGCGGATAATGGTAAACAGCTTTTCCGCTTCTTTTTCACTGATGGCGGATGTAGGCTCATCCATGACAATAATCTTGGAATTAAGAGAAATTGCCTTTGCGATCTCCACAAGCTGCTGCTCTCCGATACGGAGATCTTTCAGCTTTTTTGAAGGATCCACATGCACATCCAGCATGTCCAGATATACTTTAGCCTCATCCTTCATTGCCTTGAAGTCTACTGCAGGTCCGGCGGAGGTTTTCCATCGTCCCAGAAAAATATTTTCTGCCACACTGAGCTCCGGCACAATCTGAAGCTCCTGATGAATTTTGGCAATTCCCAGTTTCTTCGCTGCGATCGGATCAGGTACGACGACTTTCTCACCATTTAAGTAAATCTCTCCTTCTGTTGGCTGCAGGGAACCGCTTAAAATATTCATAAGCGTAGATTTTCCTGCACCGTTCTCGCCCATCAGAGCCAGAACCTCGCCTGCATAGAGGTCCAGGGAAACACCCTTCAGAGCCTGAACGTTTCCAAAGGTTTTACTAATATTTTTCATATCAAGTAATTTCTTTTCCATAGCTCCTCCTTATCCGTTCTCATATGATATGTGTATTATACACAAAAAACCACGGCATGTATTTCTAATTTTCGGTGTTCTTTTTATAATTTCTTTACTTTAATTTCATTTTATCATTATTTTTTGTTCATTTTTAACAATCTCTGTTTTTCTTCCGGCATTGACTTTTACCCAGTACCTCCGTATACTTTTTTTATACTGAAAACAGGAGGTTTTTTACCATGAAATACGACTTCACTTCCATTACAGACAGACACGGAAAAGATTCCATTGCAGTAGATGCACTTACAGGCTCAGGCTTTGCTCCTGCTCCTCCCAAGGACGGCTTTGACATCATTCCCATGTGGGTTGCGGACATGAATTTTCCCACTGTACCCACTGTGCCGGAAGCTATCATAAAGCGGACACAGCATCCTTTTTACGGATATTTCTCACCCTCAGAGGAATATTTTGACAAAATCATCCGCTGGCACGAAACACGCAACCATGTTACAGGTCTTACAAAAGAATGTATCGGCTACGAAAACAGTGTTCTCGGCGGTGTGATCTCCGCCCTTACCTCTTTTGCGTCGCCAGGAGATAAAGTCCTTCTCCACAGCCCCACTTATATCGGCTTTACCAACAGCCTCAGAAACAATGGCTTTGACATAGTTCTCAGTCCTTTGATCCAGGATGAAAATGGTGTCTGGCGCATGGACTATGAAGATATGGATAAAAAACTCCGCGAAAACAATATACACGCAGTAATCTTATGCAGCCCCCACAATCCCTGCGGCCGTGTGTGGGAACGGCAGGAGCTGGAAAAAGCCATGGAAATTTACCGGGCAAATGACTGCATTGTAATCTCTGATGAAATCTGGTCGGATATCCTTCTGGATGGTCATAAGCATATCCCCACCCAGTCTGTGAATGAGGATGCCAGAAACCGCACTGTTGCCCTGTATGCTCCCAGCAAGACCTTTAATCTGGCAGGTCTGGTGGGAAGCTATCATATCATCTACAATAAATATCTCCGGGACAGGGTTCAGGCAAAAGGCAGCAAATCCCATTATAATGAAATGAACCTTCTTTCCATGCATGCTCTCCTGGGCGCCTACCAGCCGGAAGGCTATGAATGGGTAGACGAGCTTTGCCAGGTTCTCTCAGGAAATGTCAGCTTTGCCTGCGATTTTATCCGGGAACATTTTCCGGAAATAAAAGTTGTAAAGCCGGAGGGAACCTATATGCTGTTTCTGGACTGCAGCCAGTGGTGCCATTCCCATGAGAAAACTCTTGACCAGCTTCTGAAAGCCGGATGGGATGTAGGTGTTGCCTGGCAGGATGGCCGTCCCTTCCATGGCCCCTGCCATATCCGTATGAACCTTGCCCTGCCTCTTTCCCGGGTGCAGGAAGCATTTGAACGTCTGGACAGATATGTATTCTGATAAAAGGAGAGCCGTGTGAAAAAAATTAACAATCTCCGGTTTCTGCCCCGGATTTCTGAGGCAGAAAAAAGAAGGCGCAATCCCACTTACCGGAATGCCCGTAAAGCATATACAAAAAACCTGCTTTTTTTCTTTCCTGTGTGGATTATCCTTCTGATTATATTTGTTTCTGTGATCACAAATATAGAAAACCGCATTCTGGCAGGTATTGTCGGCCTTTTTCTTGCGGCTTCTCCCATTATGGGCCTTGGGATCGCCTGTAACCTCAGCCTTCGCCTGTGGGTCTGTCCCCACTGTGGAAAGGAACTTCCTGTGCAGCATATTCAGTATGTTTCTCTTCCTGTGTACACCGCTCAGTGTCCCGGCTGCGGATATTCTCTGGAAGAAACAATCCCCTCCAGTGCGTCATTTACACAGACTTCCTGTGAGCAAAATCGCAGGATTGATAAAAAAAGGAAGCTTCCGGCCATAGTTTTCGGTGTTCTTCTGCTTATGTGCGCTGCATTTATGCTGATCACATGCTTTATTTCTATCGGAAAAGATCCCAGATATGCAATTGCAGTCGCTTTTTTCATTACTGCCTTTACTCTGGCTTCCGGAATTTTTCTTTTCATGCCTCATACTCCGGAGAGGCACACGGAAGAAGAACCCTTCTTATATGTACGAACCTCTGTACTAAGACTGGTTGCAGGCAGTTTCCTGTTACCCCTGGGATGGCTGATTCTTTTTGTTGCCACAGCGACTGTCGCCGCGGAGCCTGTTAATATATCCATCTTTTTTATGTTCATAACAGGATTTATATTGTTTCTATGGGGAATATGGTGTCTTCTGGCTTACCAGAACAAAAAGATCCTGCTTTTCCGCAGCGGTAAACTGATATACTCCGCACCATACGGAAGATACAAAGAATTTCATACAAAAACATTTGCCTCAATGAAGTATGGTGCCATGGGTTCTGTCCGGATTCATGATTCAGCCGGAAACCTTCTTTTTTCTTTCCGTGCCTCTCTGCCCGGCGGAGCACAGCTTACAGGCTGGCTGTCAGAACACTGTGAAACAGCTTCTGCTGCCGGACCGGACCAAAATACAAAACAGTCCCGGACAGTCAGAGCTTCCAGAGAGCCTCTGGAATGGAAAGAAGAATACCATACGCCTATGCATGATCACCTGAAAGCAATAAAAGCGGGGCTGATCATCGTTTCTCTTCTTGCGCTTGCAGGAACCATACTTCCGTTTCTTTTTATGACAGAATTCAGTTTAACCTGCGCTGCAATAACTATGACTCTGTCTTTGTTCCTTCCAGTGATCTACTACCTGATTTTTTCCAGTGTTCTGTCTCTGGACGGTAAGCCCCGTCATGCCACTGAAGAATGGAAATCCATGTACATCACCATGCCGGTTTTTCCTCTGGGAATTCTGTTCCTTTTTGTGGTTCAGGTTATCCGCGTTTTTGATAAAGTAAGGCTGACTGTTGCCGATTCCGACCGTTCCCTTATCTGTTGGATTGTCATTGCAGCCATACTTATCGTCATTACCGTAATACGGACACCAAAGCACCTGCGTGGAGAGGGTCTGTTTATATGGGGACTTTTTCTGTGTCTTCTGTCCTATTCACTTTCTTACAGCCTGAATGCCGCCACCTGCTCAGAGGCCGTGCATACCACTGCTGTAATCACTGACAGTTCTGTAGAAAACCGCGACAAAGACGATCCTGACTATTATCTGACTGTCAAACTGTATGATTCTACAGAAGCAGAGATTTGCGTAACAGAAGATCTTTATATGATGTATCAGACAGGACAGCCAATTTCTCTCTGCCAGAGAACAAGCGCTTTTGGAGTACGCATGGTTCAACTTCATACGCCGCTGAATAAAGAGGCTCGCTCCTTTTACAACCCAAAATAAAACCTATACAGATTGTCATAATCTCTCCAGAATATACACTTCTTAAATACTGCAGAAAAGGAACCGGGAATATCCTCCGATGGTATTCCCGGTTCCCCCTTATCAGTTGTTTTATACTGTCCATAAGATTCTTCTTTCTACTTTTCGTATTGCTGTCTTATGTACCCAGAAAATGCCTTCGTCTGTATTTTCCTGGCTCTGCAGTTTCTCCTTTGTATATGCTCCTGTTAAAGACAGGTCTTTTCTCAATATTAATGTACACTGAGAAAAAACCTGTCTGTCATCCTTAAAAGTATATACTTTTACTCCACTGCTGCTTTTTTCACCTGTGCAAGCGCTCTGGCAACTGCAGGAATGGAAATAATGATCACCGTGATCACTCCCTCTGCCAGCAGAAAGCTGTAGTTATAAACAATCGGATACACTGCTTTCAGAGACTGGGGGAAATTTTCCGGCATGTAGCTCATCCAGTAAAGATATCCGCCCAGTGCGTGAAAGGCTCCTCGCGCTATCACTGCTGCAATATAGCCTTTCACAAGTCCATGGCTGCTTTTTGCAAAAAAGCCTGCCACTCCCAGCGCCGCAAAAGCAAGAACATAGTCGCAGCACACCTGGAAAAAGGACAGCACATAGGGTTCCTGGATAAACTGCAGGATTCCGTAAGCCAGACCTACCATTACACCGGTTTTGGGGCCGTACCAGTTGGCAGTAAGCACAATAAAGAGCATACTGCACAGTGTGACACTTCCTCCCCAGGGCAGGTGAAAAATTTTCAGGTAAGACGTAATAAAGGCAAGCGCCACCGCCATGGCGCAGAATACAAGCTGTTTAGCAGACATTTTCTTCTTTTCAGAGCTTTTTCCTGCAAAAAAGATCGCAAGACCGAACAGCGCCACTCCCACTGCAATGCACACAGCATACCCGGCTGTTGTAAGCCCACCGTCTGCATTTACCATAAATTGAAACATAAAAAAACCTCCTTCATCTTCGATTGAAGACAAAGGAGATTTACATCTCGCATTCAGCGCATACCTACGTTGGCATTACCCAAATCAGGTTACGGGTCGAAGTTTACAACTTCCTCTCAGCCTGTGACACAAGCTCCCCTGTCGACAATCCATATGTAATAATTTCAGAAACCGCCATTGTCCTTTAACATCCGGTCAGGCTTCTGTAACGAATCCTATTATATACCTGCCGCTTATAAAAAGCAATGTATTTTCCCTGTCTCAGATTTTTTTCAGCTTGGCAAAACCTGCAAACATCTTTTTTGTTCCTGCTCTGTCAAAGTCTACTGTAACCTCGTAATCTCTTCCACCCTCTACGATGTCCTTTACGATTCCCACACCGAATTTTACATGGCGAACCGTATCGCCCACTCCGTAGTCAAGACTCTCTGCTTTTTTTACCTGAAAGCTTTTGGGCTGGAAGGCCTTTGCCTGAAAAGCCATTTTCATCTGCATATAGCTGCTTTTTGCAGAAGTAGTTTCCGGCATCTTTGGCTTGTGCTCCTGAATGGTATGTCCCAGTTCCACCAGCTCCCGGGGAATCTCTCTTACAAATCTGGAAACACGATTGTACTGGGTTTCACCGCGTACCATTCGCTGCTGGGCGCTTGTAAGGGTCAGCTCCTTCATTGCTCTTGTGATCCCCACATAGCAAAGCCTTCTTTCCTCCTCCATATCCGACAGATCTGCAGAAAAAATACACATACTGCTTGGGAACATTCCGTCTTCCATCCCTGCCAGATATACGTAAGGAAATTCAAGGCCCTTGGCGCTGTGCAGAGTCATAAGAAGAACATAATCCTGATCAGGATCCACAGAGTCAATGTCAGCAACCAGGGCAATTTCCTCCAGAAAACCGGAAAGGGTTGCCTCTCGTCCTTCTGCCGCCATGGCTTCCTGATAGGAGACTGTTTTTGAGATCAGTTCGTCAATATTTTCAATCCTTGCTCTGGACTCTTCTGTATCCTCTTCCTTTAACTCATCCACATATCCGGTAAGATCAATAATCTCCTCCAGAAGTTCTTCCACTGTATATGCAGCCGCCTTGCTTTTCAATGACTGAATAAAAGTCACAAAACCGTCAATTTTTGACTGGGCTCTTCCAAGAGACGGAATTTCCTCAGATACCCGCAGGGCATCATAAAAGCTGATCTGCATATGGTCTGCATACTGCTGAACCCGTCCCACAGTGGTTGCTCCGATTCCCCGTTTCGGCACGTTAAGAATCCTTCGCACAGCCAGATCATCGGAAGCATTGTCAATTGTTTTCATGTAAGAAAGAAGATCTTTAATCTCCTTTCGGGCATAAAAGTTCACCCCGCCTACGATCTTATACGGAATGTTTGCAAGAAGACACTTTTCCTCAAAAAGTCTGGACTGGGCGTTTGTCCGGTAAAGGATCGCACAGTCACGGTAGCTGCATTTGCCCTCTCTCCGCCTGGAGGCAATATCTCCCACCACATACTCAGCTTCTTCAAAGCCGTTCATAAACTGGCGAAAATGGATTTTTTCTCCCTCGGGATTCTCTGTCCACAGAGTTTTGGGCTTTCGCTCCGTATTATTTGCGATCACTTCATTTGCCGCATTCAGGATGTTCTGGGTTGAACGGTAATTTTGTTCCAGGCGAATGACTTTTGCCTCCGGAAAAACCTGTTCAAATCCAAGAATGTTTCCGATATTTGCTCCGCGGAATTTGTAAATAGACTGATCGTCGTCACCTACCACACAGAGATTTTCATATCTGGATGCAAGAATACTTACAAATTTAAACTGGGCCGTATTGGTATCCTGATACTCATCCACCATAATGTAACGGAACCGTTCCTGATAAGACTCCAGAACCTCTCCGCAGTTCTGAAACAGTTCTACTGTTTTTACGATCAGATCGTCAAAATCAAAGGCATTGTTTCTTCTTAATGAAATCTGGTATTCCCGATAGATCTCAGCAACCTTTTTTTCATTAAAATCAGCTGCGTTCATCAGCATTTCATCCGGTGTAACAAGCTCGTCTTTTGCATGAGAGATCTGAGCAAGAAGAGAGCGTTCTTTATATTTCTTGGTATCCACGTTCAGCCTTCTGCACACATCTTTTATGAGAGTTTTCTGATCGTCTGTATCATAAATGGTAAAATTATTATCATATCCGATGCGGTCTGCATGTCTGCGAAGAATTCTCACACAAGTAGAATGGAAGGTAGACACCCAGACACTTCCCCCGTCCAGACCTACGATCTTATCCACACGCTCTCTCATTTCCTGAGCAGCCTTATTTGTAAAGGTAATAGCAAGAATATTCCAGGGGTTTACTCCCTTTTCTGCGATCAGATAGGCGATTCTGTGAGTCAGTACTCTCGTTTTGCCTGAACCTGCTCCTGCCAGGATCAGAAGAGGACCTTCGGTATGGTAAACAGCCTCCTGCTGCATATTGTTTAATGATTCATATATACTCATATTTTCTCCTATATTCTGTCAGTTCATCATTTTTTCCCTGCATGTCTCGGGATTTCGGCATATACATGCCAAGACCCCTGCAGGATAGTGACCTGTAATCAGTAGCTTTTACTTCCAGCGCATTCCTGCATACACTCTGATTTCCTGTATCATGCCCTTCATTGTATCATAGATCTGCGCCTTTATGAATAAAAATATTTCATCCGCATTTAAAACTGCATTTGAAAAAAGCCCGGCATTACGCCAGGCTTTTTTCCAGTTTTTCAATCATTTCATCAATATCTTCTTTTGTGATCACAAGAGGCGGAACCAGTCTCAGTACATCGCTTCCTGCTGAAATCACCAAAAGTCCGTTTTCCAGAGCCTTACTTACAATCGTCCCCACGGAAATACCCTGTATCACAAGTCCCTGCATAAATCCTTTTCCACGTCTCCGGGAGATAATTTCATATTTATCCACAAGAGCGTCCAGTTTTTCCTCCAGATACGGAGTCAGCTCACGGACATGCTCCAGAATATGATCTTTCTCAAAAATATCAAACACCTTGCTCACTGCTGCGCACACAAAGGGATTTCCTCCATAGGTGGTTCCATGATCTCCAGGTTCCAGAGACGCTGCCGCCGCTTTTTCTCCCAGAACAAAAGCGCCTACCGGAACACCGCAGCCCAGAGCCTTGGCGCAGGTCATAATATCCGGCTTTACACCGTAATCCTGCCATGCAAAATATGTTCCCGTACGTCCCATACCGCACTGTATCTCGTCAAAAATCAAAATCAGGTCTTTTTCATCGCAAAGAGCTCTCAACCCCTGCAAAAATCCCGGATCTGCCGGATAAATTCCGCCTTCCCCCTGAACCACCTCTGTGAGAATGGCGCAGGTTTTGTCTGTGATCTGGACTTTTACACTTTCCAGATCATTAAAATCCGCAAATTTCACGCCGCCGATCAGTGGCTCAAAGGGTTCCCGGTAATGAGCGGTCCCGGTAACAGAAAGAGCTCCCATGCTCCTTCCGTGGAAGGAATGGTTCATGGCAATGATCTCATATCTCTCCCCGTTATACTTCGTGCAGGAGTATTTCCGGGCAGCCTTCAGCGCTCCCTCTATGGATTCTGTACCGCTGTTTGTAAAAAACGCCCTGCTCATGCCGCTGGCTTTTGCAAGCTTTTCTCCTGCCTCGCTCATAGGCTCATTATAATAAAGGTTTGAAATATGAAGCAGTTTGTCGATCTGCGCTTTCAGCGCCTCGTCATAGCCGGGATAATGATATCCCAGAGCATTTACCGCAATCCCTGCCGCAAAATCAAGATATTCTTTTCCCTCTGTATCATAAAGCCGGCAGCCTTCTCCACGGTCAAACATGACCGGAAATCGGTTATAGGTATGAAGAATACTTTTTTCTGCCTGCTCCATCTGTTCATGCATGCTCATCATAATATTTTTCGCCGTCCTCTCTTAAAATAGCTGTTCCGATTCCTTTATTTGTAAAGATCTCCAGAAGAAGGCTGTGAGGAATCCTGCCGTCCAGAATATGCACCCGGTTTACTCCGTGTTCAATGGCGTCAATGCAGTTTTTCAGCTTGGGGATCATTCCTCCGCCTACATAGCCGTCTGAGATCAGCTTTTCCGCCTCGTGAATATGTAGCTCGGATATCAGACTTTCCGGATCATTCTGATCCTTGTAAACTCCTTCAATATCAGAAAGAAAAGCAAGCTTTTCCGCATGGACAGCCTCGGCAATGGCGCAGGCAGCGTCATCTGCATTAATATTATAGGAATCATAATTCTCATCATATCCTACCGGAAAAATAATGGGCAAAAAATCCTGTTCCAGAAGCTCATGAAGGATTCTCGGATTGACCTCCTGAATCTCTCCTACATATCCGATGTCCTCTCCGTTTGACAGCTTCTTTGTGCATTTCAGAAGTCCGCCGTCCTTGCCGCTGATTCCAACTGCGTCCACTCCCAGAGATTCTACAAGCGTAACCAGCTCTTTGTTTACTTTTGCAAGAACCATTTCTGCAATTTCCATGGTGTCTTTATCTGTGACACGAAGGCCGTTGACAAATCTGGGCTCCATTCCCACTTTATTTACCCAGCGGCTGATTTCCTTTCCGCCGCCATGAACAATGATCGGTTTAAAGCCTACCAGCTTCAGAAGAACTGCATCCTTAATTACATTTGCTTTCAGCTCCTGATCAAGCATAGCGCTTCCGCCGTATTTGATCACCACGATTTTCCGGTTAAATCTCTGAATATAAGGAAGCGCCTCGATCAGCACCTCTGCCTTGTCCAGATATTTCTGTTTTACCATTTTTTTCCTCCTCGATTTCCTTTTTCTCTCTTCTTCCTTACAGTCCGTTTCTCAGCCACTATGATACAGCCAACCATAACCAGCCACTGCTCTGACAGATCTTAATATCCGTCAGAGCCTTTATTCGTTGTACCTTTTATCTTCCGAATCAGGAACGGTAATCCGCATTGATCTTCACATAATCATAAGTAAGATCACAGCCCCAGGCGGTTGCTGTACAGTCTCCCATTTTAATGTCTGCAATCGCTGTTACCGCATCCTCAGAAAGAATTTTAGTTGCCTCATCCTCACTGTAGCCTGTGGAAACACCGTTCTCAATAATCTTAATCTTTCCGGCTCTGCTCTCAAAATACAGATCAACCTTTTCCGGATCAAACTGGGCGCCGGAATATCCCATAGCGCAGAGGATACGGCCCCAGTTGGCATCATGGCCGTAAATCGCCGCCTTTGTAAGTGAGGAAGTCACCACTGATTTACTTAAAGTCACTGCCTGCTCTTTACTTTCTGCCCCGATGATCTTCACTTCAAAAAGAGCGGTGGCACCTTCGCCGTCTCCTGCGATCTTTTTGGCAAGCTGAGTATTTACATAATTAAGTGCTTGGCAGAAAGCCCGATAATCTTCATTTTTTTCTGTGATCTCCGGATTCCCTGCCATACCGTTTGCCAGAAGGAGAACCGTGTCGTTGGTTGAAGTATCGCCGTCTACAGAAACCATATTGTAGGTATCTTTTACGTCCTGGCTTAAAGCCTCCTGCAGAAGCTCCTTGGAAATATTCACATCTGTTGTGACAAATCCAAGCATGGTACACATATTGGGATGGATCATTCCGGAGCCCTTGCACATTCCGCCTACTGTCACTGTTTTTCCGCCGATCTCAAACTGAACTGCCGCCTCTTTTTCTACGGTATCTGTTGTCATAATGGCTTTCGCTGCCTGATTTCCTGCTTCCAGGCTTCCGTCAAGCTCCGGCGCCATAGCCTCTACACCGGCTGCAAGCTTCTGAACCGGAAGCTGCATTCCGATCACACCAGTGGAAGCCACAAGCACGCTGTCCGGGTCTACCTTGAGGGTTTTTGCTGCTGCCAGGGCTGTCTCTTTGCAGCATTCAAAGCCTTCTTTGCCTGTACATGCATTGGCAATCCCACTGTTGCAGATGATCACCTGAGCCTCCGGCTGATTGTACACAATATCCTGGTCCCATTTTACCGGAGCCGCCTTAACGATATTGGTGGTAAAGGTTCCTGCTGCCTTACAGGGAACCTCACTGTATACCATTGCCATATCCGTTCTTCCCTGATATTTGATCCCGGCAGCTGTAGAGGCTGCCTGAAATCCCTTTGCCGCTGTCACGCCGCCTGTAATGATATTCATAATAATCTTCTCCTCCTTTTTTCCTGCTCCGGAATCCACTCTGTTTTTCCGGTTTCAGAGTTTCTCCGCTTTCTGTCACACACTGTACCTGCAGTACTTCATCGTTATATTTTGTGTTACGGCACCATGGGAATCTGGCGAAGTCCCTCTGCCTCATCAAAGCCGAACATCAGGTTCATATTCTGAACCGCCTGACCTGCTGCGCCTTTTACAAGATTATCCATTGCTCCCATCATAATAATACGTCCGGTGCGGGGATCGATCTTAAAGTTTACATCCACAAAATTGCTCCCTTCCACCCACTTTGTCTGAGGGCATACGTCTTTATCAAGGACACGGACAAACTGTTCTTTTTCATAATATTTATCATAGGCTGCCTTTACTTCCTCATAGGAAACTTTTTTCTTCAGAGAAGCATAGGCAGTGATCAGAATTCCCCTGTTCATTGGGATCAGATGAGGGGTAAAATTCAAAACCACCTCTTCGCCGCAGGCATAGCCAAGCTGATCTTCGATCTCCGGAGTATGTCTGTGTGAAGCAACGCCATATGCCTTGATGTTTTCATTTACTTCACAGAAAAGATTATCCACCTTCGCTCCTCTTCCGGCCCCTGAGGTTCCGGATTTTGCGTCAATTATAATGGTAGACGGATCAATCATTCCCTCTTTAAGAAGGGGATAAATGGAAAGCGTGGAGCAGGTTGGATAACATCCCGGATTGGCGATCAGCCGCGCTCCTTTGATCTTTTCCCGGTTGATCTCACAGAGTCCGTACACGGCCTCTTCGATAAACTGAGGTGCCTTATGCTCTATCCCGTACCACTTTTCATATTTTTTTACATCTTTAATACGAAAGTCCGCACTGAGGTCGATCACCTTTGCCCTGGAAAGAATCCCTTCATTTACAAGAGAAGCGCAAAGCCCCTGAGGTGTTGCGGTAAAAATCACATCCACTTCATCTGCCAGAGCTTCCATGTTATCATCCATACATTTTGCATCCACCAGCTTAAAAAAGTTCTGATAGATTCCTGCGTATTCCTTATCAATATAGCTTCTGGATCCATACCAGACCACTTCTGTTTCTTTATGTCCCAGCAAAAGTCTTGCCAGCTCGTTTCCCGCATAGCCGGTGGCTCCGATAATTCCTGCTTTTATCATAATAAATTCTCCTCCTTTGTCCATACGGCATCTTCTTTTTATGTATGTGTATGCCGTTTCTGTCAGGATGATAAGATTATACATCCATTATGCATAATATGCAATAATTATTTTTCACAATACATTTTATTTTTTCAGTCTCCCTTTATACAAATTGATTATTACCTATAAATATACTGTAGTTTCCAAAAAATCTTTTTAAAGTTTTTTCATTTTGGGTATTGCATATTTATAAAATTTGTTGTATATTATCCATTGTTCCCGGAAACATACAGATTCCGGACTAAAACAAAAAACTTATCGAATAATAATTTTAAATGATAAATAAACAGGAGGGACTCTATTATGAAAGAAAAAGTTGTTTTGGCATACTCTGGCGGCCTTGATACCACAGCGCTGATTCCGTGGCTGAAAGAAACCTTTAATTACGATGTTGTCTGCTGCTGCATTAACTGCGGCCAGGGAAACGAGCTGGACGGACTTGACGAGAGAGCCAAGCTTTCCGGAGCTTCCAAATTATATATTGAAGATATTGTAGATGAATTCTGTGATGAATATATTATGCCATGCGTAGAGGCAGGCGCTGTATATGAGCACCAGTATCTTCTCGGAACCTCTATGGCACGTCCGGCAATTGCAAAAAAACTGGTTGAGATCGCACGTAAAGAGAATGCTGTTGCTATCTGCCACGGCGCTACCGGAAAAGGAAATGACCAGATCCGCTTCGAGCTTGGAATCAAAGCTCTTGCTCCTGACATCAAGATCATTGCTCCATGGCGTATGACTGACGTATGGACCATGCAGTCCCGTGAGGATGAGCTGGCTTACTGCCAGGCACATGGAATCAACCTTCCATTTGATGCCCGTCACAGCTACAGCCGTGACCGTAACTTATGGCATATCAGCCATGAAGGTCTTGAGCTGGAGGATCCTTCCCAGGCTCCAAACTATGACGATATGCTTGTATTAAGCGTAACTCCTCAGAAGGCTCCGGACAAAGAAACAGAGATTACCATGACATTTGAAGAAGGTATCCCGAAAACTCTGAACGGAAAAGCCATGAAAGTATCTGAGATCATTACTGAGCTGAACCGCCTGGGCGGAGAAAACGGAATCGGAATCGTTGATATTGTGGAAAACCGTGTGGTAGGTATGAAATCCCGCGGTGTTTATGAAACTCCTGGCGGAACCATCCTTATGGCAGCTCACGACCAGCTTGAGGAACTGACTCTTGACCGTGATACTATGGAAGCAAAAAAGAAACTGGGCAGCCAGTTTGCGCAGGTTGTTTATGAGGGCAAATGGTTCACACCTCTTCGTGAGGCAATCCAGGCTTTTGTAGAATCCACTCAGAAATATGTAACCGGCGAAGTAAAACTGAAGCTTTACAAAGGAAATATCATCAAAGCAGGAACTACTTCTCCATACAGCCTCTACAATGAGTCTCTTGCTTCCTTTACAACCGGCGATATGTACGATCACCATGATGCAGACGGCTTTATCACTCTCTTTGGACTTCCGCTGAAAGTTCGTGCCATGAAGCTTCTGGAAGTGGAACAGAACAAAAACAATAAATAATCAAAACGAAAAGACTGCTGACAGCAAAGCCCCGGAACATATCCACAGGCTTCTGCTGACAGCAGTCCTTATTTTTTGTATTCAGAAAATCAGTCTTTTATCTGTATATTTCTGCTTTTCAGTCTTTTGTACATCCACTCACGGAACAGCGCATAAAGTACTGATACCAGCGGGATAAATATCAGCATGCCCACAACTCCCATAAGACTTCCGCCTATGGTAACTGCCATCAGCACCCACACAGAAGGAAGTCCCACGGAGCCTCCAACAACATGAGGATAGATCAGATTTCCCTCAATCTGCTGAAGCACAAAGAACAAAATCAGAAACAGCAGCGCCTGTACAGGACTTATCAGAAAAATCAGGATAAAGCTCACTGCACATCCGATAAACGCACCAAAAACAGGAATCAAGGCTGTAAATGCAATCAGAACACCTACCAGCATTGCATACGGGAACCGGAATATGGTCATTGTCACAAAGAACATGGTTCCCAGAATCACAGCCTCAATGCACTGTCCTGTAACAAATCCGGAAAAAATATCATTTGCCAGAGAGCATACATGAAGCACATATTTTACGGCTTTTTTGGGAAACAGAGCATAAAGGGCTTTTTTTATCTGAACCATCAGCTTCTCTTTCTGAAGCAGTACATAGCAGGCAAAAACAAAGCCAATACCAAAGTTCATGGCTGTATTTACAATGCCCAGAGTGACTGTCACAGTAGAAGAAAGAATATTGTTGACTCCCCTCTGAAGCCCTGTCATAACAGAGTCTAACATTTTCTGCGGCTCTATCTCAAGAGAATTGGCCCACTCCGCAATAGCAGAATCCTGTTTGAAATTTTCATCAATCCATATCGTAATATTTGTGATTCCCCGCTCAATGTTTCTTCCAAGGCCCATCACTGTCCGTCCCAACTCAGGAACAACTACGTTTCCAACAATAAAGATCACAAAAGCAGCTACCAGTATGGCAAGCACAAGACTTACCGGTCTGGCAATCTTACGGACAAGCTTCGTATTCTTCCATTTTCCTCTGCCGAATACGTTTCTCTCAATAAACTGCATGGGAACATTTAACACAAATGCAATTCCACAGCCTACAAGAAACGGAAAGAACAGGCCGACGATCCTCATAAGAAAATCAAGTACAACATCCAGATTCTGCAGACCCACGTATAAAAGCACTGTAAAAAGAATCAGATACATACAGTTTTTCATGTTTTCTTTTTTAAATTCCAAAATATCCCTCCATCCAGGTTCTTTTTTCTGACTGGTCTCATGTGTCCCGTCCGGGCATTTCCCGGACCTGTCGGTATTTCCGATACGACACATTCTATCACGGATATGTTTTTCTTGCCAGAGAAATTCTTTAATTTTCTTCTTAAACATTTTGCACAAATTTCAACTGTGATTTTCTGCATTTCCGATAGTTCAAATTGTTTGTTTTTAATTGACAGAAAATTCTTTTCCATATATAATATAAAGCATATAAATAAAGGTATTTGCAGCAGCTTATATAAGTCCATAATCGGTTGGACGTTTCTACCAACTACCGTAATAGTTGCCTATAAGTCTTATTCAGGGTATCCAAAAAAGGTAGTTGGAATTTTTTTGCTCAAAACCGCCCTGGCTGCAAAGAAGAAAGGAAGGTAAACCACATGAAACAGAATTCTTCTTTTGCACTAAAAGGAAACGTCTGCTTCAGCACAGACAAAAACACTCTTGTCTCCAGAGAACATGCCTATGTTGTCTGCGAAAACGGAAAATGTGCCGGAGTATTTTCCTCCCTCCCGGAAAAATTCCAGGGAATCCCGGTAAGAGATGCAGGAGACAGTCTGATCGTCCCGGGATTTGCAGACCTTCATCTTCATGCTCCCCAGTACAGCTTCCGGGGAATGGGAATGGATCTGGAGCTTCTGGACTGGCTGAACTCTGTGACCTTTCCTGAGGAATCCAAATATTCCGATCAGGAATATGCCCGGAAGGCCTACTCCATTTTTGCTGAGGATCTGAAAAAAAGTGAAACCACAAGAGCCTGTATCTTCGGCACTCTCCACGTGGAAGCAACGGATATTCTTATGGAGCTTCTGGAAAAAACCGGACTGAAGACCTTTGTAGGAAAGGTAAATATGGACCGCAACGGCCCGGACACACTGCAGGAAAAAAGCGCTGAAATCTCCGCAGCCGACACAATCCGCTGGCTTGATTCCTGCACAGGAAAATATCAGAATGTAAAACCCATTCTGACACCGCGATTTATCCCGTCCTGCTCAGATGAGCTGATGAAAAAGCTGGCTGAAATCCAGAAACACTATAAACTCCCTGTACAGTCTCATCTGTCTGAGAATCCCGGCGAGGTTTCCTGGGTACAGGAGCTTTGCCCGGAAAGCAGCTTTTACGGGGATGCTTACCGGCAGTTTGATCTTTTTGGCGGAAAAGACTGCCCTACCATTATGGCCCACTGTGTTTATTGTCCTGAAGAAGAAATACAGCTTATGAAAGAACAGGGAGTATACGTTGCCCACTGTCCTCAGTCCAACACCAACCTTTCATCAGGCATTGCCCCTGTAAAGCTTTATCTTGAACAGGGCATTCATACCGGACTTGGTACCGATATTGCAGGAGGTCATTCTCTTTCCATGCTGAGAGCTGTTTCTGACTCCATTCAGGTATCAAAACTTCACTGGAGGTATATAGATAGCAACAGGAAGCCTCTTACCTTTGAAGAAGCATTTTATATCGGGACAATGGGCGGCGGAGAATTTTTCGGTAAAACCGGAAGTTTTCTTGAGGGCTATGAATTTGATGCCGTTATCCTTGACGACACATATTTCCCGCATCCGCAGCCGCTGACAGTGCGGGAGCGTCTGGAACGTCTTACCTATCTGTCTGACGCCCGCTGTGTTACTGGCAAATATGTTTCCGGTACGGAAATATTTTAGCAATATTTTAATAAAAAAGGGGGTAGCATTATGAAGCTCGAAAAAATCTTTCACCTGAAGGAAAACAAAACAGATGTACGGACCGAGGTTATTGCCGGCGTCACCACATTTATGACCATGGCGTACATCCTGGCAGTAAACCCTAACATCCTGGAGGCCTCCGGAATGGACAGAGGCGCTGTATTTACTGCAACTGCGCTGTCTGCGTTTATTGCAACCTGCCTTATGGCTCTGTTGTCCAATTACCCGTTTGTTCTGGCACCGGGCATGGGATTAAACGCATATTTTGCGTACACCGTTGTCCTTGGTATGGGTTACAGCTGGCAGCAGGCTCTGGCCGCAGTATTTGTAGAAGGCCTGATCTTTATCCTTCTGTCTCTGACCAATGTACGTGAGGCAATCTTCAACTCCATTCCCATGAACCTGAAACATGCGGTTTCTGTGGGAATTGGTTTGTTTATTGCATTTATCGGTCTGCAGAATGCAAAAATCGTTGTAAACAATGACTCTACACTGGTAAGTGTATTTTCCTTTAAAAGCGCTGTAAAAGACGGAACCTTCAACAGCATGGGAATCACTGTTTTACTGGCTCTGATCGGTATTTTAGTTACGGCAGTCCTTCTTGTAAAAAATATTAAAGGAAGCATCCTGTGGGGTATTCTGATCACCTGGGGACTTGGAATCATCTGTCAGTTCGTTGGACTGTATGTACCAAATCCGGAGCTTGGCTTCTTCAGCCTTCTCCCTGATTTCTCCAACGGAATCAGCGTTCCCAGCATGGCGCCAACCTTTATGAAAATGGACTTTTCCATTGTGTTCAGTCTTGACTTTGTTGTCATCATGTTTGCATTCCTGTTTGTAGATATGTTTGATACTCTGGGAACCCTTATTGGCGTGGCATCCAAAGCCGATATGCTTGACAAAGACGGAAAGCTCCCGAAAATCAAAGGTGCTCTTCTCTCTGATGCAGTGGGAACTTCTGTAGGCGCAGTTTGCGGTACTTCTACTGTTACTACTTTTGTAGAAAGTGCTTCCGGTGTAGCTGAAGGCGGACGTACCGGTCTGACTGCCATTGTAGCAGCCATACTGTTTGGACTGTCCCTGTTCCTGTCACCTATCTTCCTGGCTATTCCGTCCTTTGCAACGGCTCCGGCTCTGATCGTGGTAGGATTTTTGATGCTCACATCCATTACAAAAATTGATTTCAATGATTACACAGAAGCAATTCCATGCTTTATCGCAATCATTGCAATGCCATTTATGTACAGTATTTCCGAAGGTATCGCAATGGGCGTTATCTCTTATGTTGTGATCAATCTTGTGGCCGGAAAGGCAAAGGAAAAGAAGATCAGCGTACTGATGTATGTTCTGGCAGTACTGTTTATACTGAAGTATGTCTTCTTGTAAAAAGGTCTTCTTAAATAAAGAACAAAAATAATCAGGTACAGCGCAGAACATGAAAAATACGACAGATGCCCTTCAGACAGCAAATGTTTACGCTGTGATATATAAGATTACAGTCAAAATATCGTATTAGGATAAAAACAGCACAGGCTTATGATAAATATTCAGAGCCTGTGCTGTTTTTGCGTAAACTCTCCATTGTAAAGGGATTCCGCAAATGATATAATATTTTTTATATGACTTAAAAGGAGAAACTGTTATGAAAATTTTTATTGTCATGGGTGTTGGAATCCTGATAGGACGTTTTCTCATGACAGGAAGAATCAAAAAATGGAACGAACGTCTTGCCATGCTGTGCACCCTCCTTCTTATTTTTTCCATGGGGGTTATGCTTGGCCAGAAAGAAAACTTTCTCAGTGAACTGTCGTCTCTGGGACTGAAAAGCTTCCTGTTCTTTCTGATTCCCACTCTGGTTTCCATTATTCTTGTCTACATACTGACAAAACGCTTTATGGAGAAAAAGCACTCAGATTCAGAAGGAGAAGACAAATGATCGTTTTATTTACACTGCTGGCCCTGGTCCTGGGACTTTTCTGCGGGCTTTCCGGTTTCAATCCCACGCCTGTCAGCTTTTTAAGCCAGCACTCAGATATGATTTTATACATACTGATGTTTTCTGTGGGAATCAGCATCGGAATGCACAACGGCATCCTCAAAAAAATCCGCCAGTATCATCTGAAAATCCTTATTATCCCCCTTGGCATTACAGTGGGCTCTGTCATCGGAGGGCTGATCTGCGCAGTGATCCTGGGTATTTCTCCGGCAGAGGGCGCTGCTGTGGCAAGCGGAATGGGCTGGTACAGTCTTGCGGGAGTTACCATCAGCCGTCTGGGAGGCGCGGAACTGGGAAGTATTGCCTTTATGAGCAATCTTATGAGAGAATTTTTCTCTTTTTTCCTGATTCCCATTATTGCCTCCAGGCTCAATAATTATACCTGTATTGCGCCGGCTGCAGCCACCAGCGAGGATACTACCCTTCCTGTACTTCTGAAATACACAAATGAGGAAACTGTGGTTCTGGCTGTTCTTAATGGAATTCTCTGTTCCTTCTTTGTGCCGATACTGATTACTTTTTTCTTTAATATTTAAAATCTGTATTATTATAGTAAAACATCCGAGGCAGTTCCTTTTGAAACTGCTCCGGATGTTTTATTTAATCCAGCTGACCATTCTCGATCAGACGTTCTTTAATTCTTGCAAAGCTCTCATCACTGATATCATGTTCCATTTTACACGCATCCGCTCTGGCAATCTCTGAAGGAACTCCCAGGCTCTCCAGCATTGTTGTGAGAACTGTATGACGTTCATAAATTCTGTTGGCAATCTCTGCGCCTTTGTCCAGAAGAGTCACGGTTCCATAACGGTCCATAGCAATATAACCGTCTTCTCTGAGAAGCTTCATGGCATGGCTGACACTGGGTTTTGAAACTGACAGCATTGTGGCAATGTCCACAGATCTTACTCCTCCGCCCTTTTGGGACAGCCTTAAAATCGCTTCCAGATAATCCTCCGCCGATTCTCTGATTTGCATAAAAACACCTCCCGTTCCGATTATTCTACCATAAATGACACCTGATTACAACCTGCTGCCCACAGGCATATAAAGCTGCCGCCTTTCACAGCAGCCTGGTAAAAATGCATCCCGGACCATCTTTGGTGATGGCGTTTTGCCCTGTATGTCCCGGGATTTTGGAATATACATGCCTAAGTGCCTCACGGGACAGTGACCTGAAGCATGTTGTATAGCCTCCGAAATTCCGTCATGTTTCTTCTACTCTAAAACATCCTGCAAAATAATGCCGTGTAAATCATAATAGCCCATCACTTGTCGTCTCCAGTAAGGCGAAGCGTATCTCGGATTTCCTCTACGTCCATATCCAGGATCACTGCAAGCTCTCCCACACTGAATGCGCTTTCTCCGTCTTCTTCATCCTCAGAAAGCTCTCTCACAGCGCTTTCCAGCTTCTCCACCCTGGCCACCAGACTGTCATCCTCAAATTTTCTCTGGCTCTGCTCCTTGCAGGCCTTACGGATTCCCTCACGGATCTGTTCCAGAAGCCATTCCTCACTGCGCAGAATCTCTCCGGCAGCGCCAAGAGCCTGTACAAGGCTTACATTGGCCTCCTGGATCAGATCCCCGATAAAGATATCCTCTGTATTCATTTCCACAGCAAGCCTTGCTGCCGCACGCATATAGCAGGCAGCAAGGCTCTGTACGGCGTCTGCGCTTCCGCTTCTAAGTTCTTCAAAAAGCCGCCCGCTTTCCGGAAAATCCTCTTCTCCGGGAAGGCTTTCCAGATATTCTTTCAGATAAGCCTCCTCTTCCTGTGTCAGAGGAACCCGGCGTACTTCCTCCTGAGCGTCTGAGCCCTCTGTCTCTGTCTCAATTCCCTCTATCAGGATTCCCTGTCCGGTAAGATATTTAAGCACGTTCACAAGCTGACTGCTGTTCAGATCACTTCCTGAGAATTCTTCTCTGATCTGCTCTGCCCTGAGACTTCCGCCCTGCTCTTTGGCCAGTTCCTGCATTTTTTTAAGTTTTTCCTGAAATTCACGAACATCCATTGCTGTTCTCCTTTTTTTCCTTTCGTCAATAAACTGATTCCGGGTTGAAATCATTTATTATTTCTCACGCCATTCCCAGTAACCTGCGAACAGTTAGAATCATTTTTCATTATAACATCTTCCCGGACTCTTTTCACCCAAAAATTACCGGCTGATACATTCATCGAAACAATCTGGCTGCTGTTTACACAGCATTTTGACCAGATTGCTGTAAACAACGGGCATATCCACAGGCTGAGCCGTCAGCCGAGCCGTCAGCCAAGCTTGTCCTCAAGAGCCTTAATGGACTCCATATTGTATTTTTCATATTCGTTAAAAATACCGTCTCCCATTGCGTCAAACTCTGCCGGCGCATACTTTGGAACATACCAGGATCTGGAATCAAAATACTGCTGTATTTCTGCCGTATCAAACATCCTTCCATGTCTGGCAAAAATTTCATTTCTCGCCAGCCCCAGCTGTTCTTTGGTCAGCCCCTTGCTGATAAGTGTCTCTTCTGTAAGATATTCGCTGTTACTGGTTGGCAGTATGTATTCTCCGGCTGCCGCATTGTTCTCCGGAGACGGCTGCACCTGTCCGCCTGCAGCTCCTCTGTTTTTTCGAAGAGACAGGGGAACCCAGTCAGAGCTGCTTCCCTCCTGGTGAAAATTTCGTGTGTAGGAATCCCCAGCAATATCCACCGTATAATATCCGCCTCTTCTGCCATTGCAGATAAGCTTATTTTCGCAAAAATACCATGGACCTGCGGACTCGCTCAGATGCAGCGGCTCCCCGATCTGACGGACAGTTCCTCCGTTGTTTCCGTAAAGAACAATATCATATCCCAACTCCGGTGTATAAATGTCCTCATCCATTTCGGAAAAACCTGTTACTGCCACTAATATGGATTCCTGATTTTCTCCGGCATCCACTATGGCATAATAATCTCCCACATGATTTGTTTTTAAAAACTCCTCATAGGAACCTGCCACAGATACCGTATCTGAACCAGCGCTTTCCTCTTCTGTATGTGTCTGATCTACAATCTCCCGGATGGACGAGGTATGATCTTCAATATCCATCCAGAAGCCCTCCAGATATCTTTCCGATTTTAATCTGTCATATACAAACTGACCTGCTGACTGCCCCTCTTCCATACTGTCTCCGCGCACTAACCGCACAATCGAATAACAGCGGGGATCCTGGCTGACTGTTGAATAAACAATAAAATTTTCCGTACCTATACCTATACGTTGAGCCTGGAATCCCAAGGCTTTATACTGCTCTATCATATCGATCGTATACTGTCCGTAATCCAGTCCCTGAAGCGGTGTTGGATCTAAAGCAAATAAAGCTTCTATTTCCATTCCCGATGCCGCATATTCCATATCCTGAGTACTTTCCATAACTGAGAAGGCTGATCCGTCATAGGTATATCCTCTTAAATACCACTCAAACCCTGTGACCAGATATTTGGGAGATGCGCTGTACTCATAAAAGAACTGATACTGTCCGTTTACCCTTCTCAAAAAAATATTTCCCTCATAGGCAGTGGAATTCGTATCAGACATTGCCGCCAGATCCTGAAACCTTCCTTCCAGATCATATTCTCCCAGCTCAAACATATCGGAAACCATCCAGGTACCCACGTTTAATTCATACATGGATATCCTGACACATTTATTTTCCGGCCCAAAGGTTTCACTTGGCTCATAAGTAACTGCCAGAATTTCATCACTGTTATCATTATCAAAATCCCATTTCAGACATCCGAGAATTCCTTCCTCCTGAACATTCTGAAGTTTCATTATCTCATCCTGCATGATCAGCGGCGTCTCCAGACGCTGTCCGCCAATATAGGGAAGTCCGGTCAGCCGGGATACGATACTTCCGGCGTCTTCCTCCTTCTGCTGCTGAGCCTCTGCCCTGTCTTCTGCCGCCCACAGGATCTCCCCGTTTCCCAGTGCCAGAACACAGGTCAAAACTACTGCAGTTACATTTTTCATCTTTTTCATACACATAGTCTCCTTCCTGCTATTGAAACTACAACCCTTTACAAAAATCCTGCTCACATTCCCACATAACTTCTGTTGTATTTGTGTTTGACAGCATTTTTAAACGAAATGTCTGTCCTGCACAATTTCTTTTTTCAGTCCCTCAGTCCGCTTTTTCCGGGCTTTCCAGGCCTTCTTTTTCTTTTTTACAGAGAAACACCCGGTAGGGGAGCTACCGGGTGTTTCGAGGGGAGTATAAATAATTAAATAAGGGGTTATGTAAAAAAAATTTTTGAAGGGTAAATTCTTTTTACAGATTAGATTATAATATAAACTGGAAAAAAAAGCAATATGATTTCATGAATATTATTACAACTTTTTGACATAATAGACAGTGTAATAAGCAAGTTGACAAAATGCATTCCAAATCGCCTTAGGTGACAGGAAGCATTTTGCCCTGTATGTCTCGGGGTTTTGGCACAGATACCAAAATACCCTGCGGGATAGTAAACAGCAGCTATTCAACACATTACACCAGGAGGAAAATGAAAATGACAAAAAATTATGAAACAGAAAACAAAAACATGAACAGCAACACAGACAAAGCTTCTGATAAAAGCGCACAGAACTGCGGAAAAAACAGTTCCAAAAACGCTTCCAGAAACAGCTCTAAAAACAAAACTACAAACGCTTACGACAGAGAACAGAACAATTACTCTGACAGATACTAAAGAAAAAAATCAGCAAAAAACAAACGTTTCTCCCTTCTTACAGAACCGTATGGACAGGGCGGATGCAGGCAGATGCCGCATCCGCCCTGTCCTGTCTTCCGATCTGTTTCTCCGTCCTCTTTTCTGCATATGATAAATAAAAAAGGAAAACTCAAATGTTTCCCATTGAAACCATTTCCGCCAAAATGCTTGATTATTATGCAGACCGTTCCGACGCTCTCATCATAGACGTCCGCGATGCAGCCCTTTATCAGAAAAGTCATATCCGCGGCGCGTTAAACTATCCTTACAGTCAGATTGAACAGTGCCGGGAGCTTCCCCGGGAAAAGCTTCTGATCTTTTACTGTCAGCGGGGCGGCTCAAGTATGGCCGCCGCCAGGCTTTTTGTAAAAAAAGGGTACAAAACCCGGTCTGTGATCGGCGGTTTTGAAGCTTATCGAGGAAGAAATCTTGTAATTTCCGGATAACCGTGATAATGTAAAAGAGAAAAATCCTGTTCTGTAAAAACAGAACGGATTTTATACAAAACACCTATTATAAGGAGAATACCTGAATGAAATACTTGTTTGCATCAGATATACATGGCTCCGCATATTACTGCCGGAAGCTTTTGGATGCGTTCCGTGAAGAGCAGGCAGAACGTCTGGTTCTTCTGGGCGATCTGCTCTATCACGGACCCAGAAATGATCTTCCAAGAGAATATGCACCCAAAGAAGTCATTGCTCTTCTCAATGAACATAAAAACAAAATTTACGCTGTCCGCGGAAACTGTGAGGCCGAGGTTGACCAGATGGTTCTGGAATTTCCGGTAATGGCTGACTACTGTATTCTTTCTGTAGACGGAAGAACCTTTTATGCTACTCACGGACATATTTATAACCAGGACAATCTTCCCCCTCTCCAGGAAGGAGACATTCTGATCCACGGACATACTCATGTGTTAAAAGCTCAGCAGATGGATGGATATATCCTTTTAAATCCAGGCTCTGTTTCCATTCCCAAGGAGGGAAATCCTGCAACCTACGCAGTTCTGGAAAACAGTATATTTACTATTAAAGATTTTGACGGAAACACTGTCAGAGAAATGAGGCTGCCATGAAATATATGGAACTGATCGCTCCCTGTCATTTTGGAATGGAGGCTGTCCTGAAACGGGAAATTCTTGATCTCGGCTATGAGATCAGCAAAGTGGATGATGGAAAAGTAACTTTTCTGGCTGACGCTGCGGGAATCGCACAGGCAAATGTATTTCTCCGCACCACAGAACGTATTCTTCTGAAAGCAGGAGAATTTAAGGCGGTGACCTTTGACGAGCTTTTTGAAAAAACAAAGGCAATTCCCTGGGAAAACTACATTCCTCAGGATGGAAAATTCTGGGTTGCCAAGGCCAACTCCGTAAAGAGCGCACTTTTCAGCCCTTCCGATATCCAGTCCATTATGAAAAAAGCAATTGTAGAACGTCTGAAAGGCGTTTACGGTATTTCCTGGTTTCCGGAAGACGGAGCAAGCTTTCCCATCCGTGTATCTTTTATGAAGGATGTGGCCACTGTGGGCATTGATACCTCAGGAGTATCCCTCCATAAACGCGGCTACCGTCAGATGACTGTAAAAGCTCCGATCACTGAAACTCTGGCATCAGCCCTTATTATGCTTACCCCATGGAATAAAGACCGGATCCTTGTAGATCCTTTCTGCGGAAGCGGAACCTTTCCTATTGAGGCAGCCATGATCGCCGCCGATATGGCTCCCGGCATGAACCGCTCCTTCCTTTCTGAAGACTGGAAGCATATTGTTCCTCGAAAATGCTGGTATGACGCCATAGAAGAAGCAAACGACCGGATCAACCTTCATATTGAAACGGATATCCAGGGCTATGATATTGACGCAGAAGCGCTGAAGGCAGCCCGTTCCAATGCCAAAATGGCAGGCGTGGACAGGCTGATCCATTTTCAGCAGAGAGCAGTTAAGGATCTCAGCCACCCAAAACCATACGGCTTCCTGATCACGAATCCTCCATATGGAGAGCGTCTGGAAGAAAAAGCAGCTCTTCCGCAGCTTTACCGGGAAATCGGAGAAAGCTTCAACCGTCTGGATAAATGGTCCATGTACCTGATCACGTCCTATGACAGAGCTGAAAATGATATTGGGAAAAAAGCGGACAAAAACCGCAAAATATACAATGGAATGTTAAAAACCTACTACTATCAGTTTCTGGGGCCAAAACCGCCAAGGAGGAATGCAAACAAATGAAAAAAGTAATTTTTGCCACCGGCAATGAAGGAAAAATGAAGGAGATCCGCGAAATTCTCGGTGATCTGGATATCCGGCTTCTTTCCCTGAAGGATGCCGGAATCACAGCTGATATTGAAGAAAACGGAAGTTCTTTTGAAGAAAATGCAGTCATCAAGGCAACGGCTATCCGTGACCTTACCGGAGAGATCGTACTTGCTGATGACTCCGGTCTGGAAATCGATTACCTGAATAAAGAACCGGGTATCTATTCTGCCCGCTACATGGGTGAAGATACTTCTTATCATATTAAAAATGCAAATCTTATTGAGCGCCTGAACGGAGTTCCTGATGAAAAGAGAACTGCCCGCTTTGTATGCGCCATTGCAGCCGCTTTCCCGGACGGGACTGTTCGGACAGTCAGAGCAGCTATGGAAGGCAGGATCGGCTACGAGGAAAAAGGCGAAAACGGATTCGGCTATGACCCCATTTTTTATCTTCCGGAATACGGATGTTCTTCTGCGGAGCTTTCTATGGAGGAAAAAAATAAAATCAGCCACAGAGGGAAGGCTCTGAGGGCTATCAGGGACGAGCTTCAATGAAACTCCTTATTGTCAGTGACACTCATGGAAGAGACGCCAATCTGGAAGCTGCGGTTCTGAGAGAGCAGCCTTTTGATATGCTGTTCCACTGCGGAGACGTGGAAGGGCGCGAGTTCTACATTGAAGCCCTTGCCGAATGTCCCTGTACAATTATTGCCGGAAACAATGATTTCTTCTCCGACCTTCCAAAAGAGGATGAAATTACTGTATTCAAACACCGGATCCTTGTAACCCACGGACATTTTTACGGCGTTTCTATGGATCTTTCCCGTCTGATTGATGAGGCCAGATCCAGAAACTGTGACTGTGTGTTCTTCGGTCACACACATAAACCAGTTATTGACGAAGAGGACGGCATCATGGTATTAAATCCGGGAAGTCTTACTTTTCCAAGACAAAACGGACATAAACCAAGCTATGCTGTTGTAGAAGCAGACGAGGACGGAGGTCTCTCTGCCGAAATCCGTTACCTCTGATACCACAACGGGACAAAAGTCAGTCTTACTTTTGTCCCCATACTTTTATGTCCGGCAGTTGCTTGTCCCGCAATATTCTTATTCCTGCTCTGAGCAGGTATGCTGATTTTCTGCAAGAAGCTCTTTGATTTCCGGAACAGACCTTCCGGCTTTTCTCTGCTGCCGTATCCATTCCACAAGCTGTATGCTCTGTTCTCTCCGGTACCTTCTTGTCAGGTTTTCTTCTTCCTGCTCAAAAGGCAGCATTCCCTCCTCAGTATAATGCTTCAGGGTACTGTAACGACACCCGGTCAGACGCGCCAGCTCCCCTATGGAAACATAGTCTGAAGCAAGAATCGCTTCCATTGTTCTCCGTCTGGACATATTTTATATGCCCCCCTTCACCGGTATACAGGAGAAAGCAGCGCTCCCTGAACAGGAATTCCCTGGCATGAAACAGTTTTGGGGACAATGCGGTAAAATATGTTGTCTATTTTTAAAAGAGTTTCTGTTCCATTCTTTACTTCTTCCACAAAATGCCCGTGTTCGCATAAAAAACTCATCATTGCCGTTCTGCGGTCACTGACTGTAGTTCCAAAAATAACAAAATCAACAAACACAGCCTGACGCCTTTCCAGAAACGGAAAAGTAAGATTTACCCCCTGCATATAAGGATTCTGAAAAAGTTTTTTCTTTTTCCTTAAAAAGGCTGTCCCCAGACTTTCAAAGGCTTTATGAAATTCCTGATTCCACAACACACCTGTCCACTGACCGGATGCTGCCATACGCACCATTTTCTGAGATATTTCTTCCTGTTCTTTTGCCGAAAAGATCTCATGGATAAATCCACTTTCACGAATCATCCACAGAAGCAGAATCCCATCATCGGTCAGCTCTCCTTCTTCCAGAAGTTCTGCTCGAAGGGCTTCTGTCACCTTTTGGTAAATATCCTGGTCACTTCTGTACACCATCAGATCCACGCCTGCAGTATCGTAATACATATCACAGCCCAGAAGATCCGGAACCTCATCCAGCGCTCCCCGGGATATCAAAATCCCTATATCCTCTCCGGCCTCCTTATTCAAAGCTTCTGTTTTCAGGGATTTTACGGTTTTCATTTCTTTTTCCAGTTTGTCTGCAAAACCCGGGCTTTGACAGTCACCGGAGGCAAGAAGTCTCTCTGCCCGTTTTCCCGCGGCAGCTGCGCGAAGAACAGCACTTTTGGCAACCGATTTATGTCTGCTGTCCGTTCCATCTAGTCCTATAAGAAGAAACTGCTGTACAAGTGTGTAATCGTCCATATTTTTCTCCTTTATTTTTCCTTACATTTGATGCCGTAGTTACCCCGGCTCCCATTTTCATAGCCCTGGCAGATCTCATAAACTTTTCCATTGATCTCTACCTCATCATCACCGGTAAAGGTACAGGAATCTCCGTTCTTTTCACAGTACTCTGATATTGCCTGCATGGCTTTTACCATAGTAGGATATTCTGCGCTGTCCTCATAAGGAATCCAAAAAGCTTTTTTAAACATATCCTTCACCTCTCTTACTTCATATTTCTTATTACTTACTACTTATAATTTATTATATACTCTCTCTTCTGAAAAAAGTCAATATATTTTTATATTTTTCTGAAAAAATTACAGGGCGGTACTCCTGTGAATACCGCCCTGATCTCTGATATATAACTATAAATGTGCAAATATCGAATTTTGCACAATAGAATCCATAATATACGCACAAAAAAGAAATATTAAGCTCTATATGTGCATTAAATAAAAACAAATTCGTGATAATTTTATGCACTTTTTCAAATTTACTCATAAAATAAATTCCATACTTTTTGAATCATCAATATTTCTTTATTATGAAATATGAATATCTACAATTTCATTACTTGTTCCGATTCTCACCGGAAGCTGAAAAAAGCCTGCTCCTGAAGAAATAATGGCATGCGTTTTTCCAAACTGCTCATGTCCATAAAAATAATGTTTTCCATTTGCCAGTTTTGTAAAATATGTTACCGGAAAAAACTGTCCCTTATGGGTATGACCGCTGAGAACCAGGTCTGCCCCAAATTCAACGGCTTCAGGAATACCACTGGGATTATGATCTAAAACTATAACCGGTAAGCTCGAATTTATTTCTTTTGCCAGACTTTCCATTGAGCTTCTGCAATTATTACTTGCATCGGTTCTTCCTGCCAGGCAGAAATCTTCCAGTTGAATCACCTGATTATGCAGAAGCTGAATGTTTGAAGCCCGTAAAAAATCAGCAAATTTCTTATTATCTGCCTTTGGATCATGATTTCCCAGTACGGCAAACACGCCTTTTTTTTCCTTTATTTTACAAAACAGGGAGCTGATTCTGCCAAGAACCTCATCATCCTCAAGAATATGATTATTTACATCAATAATATCTCCGCATATAACTACCAGATCAGGTTCCAGCCGGTTCACTTTATCCACAATATTCTGAATATGCTTCTCTCCTACAAACACACCCAGATGAATGTCACTCATCATGGCAATCCGACAGGTATTTCCCCTCAATCCCAAAGGAATGGAATAAGCAGTATATTTTATATTTTTTGCATGAAGATACCCAAGCGCCACAATTATAACAGCCAAAATATCCAGAACAAATACCCCCATGGCCTGCGCTTTTCCAGAAACCATAAACAGGGCAGAAAAAATCCACCATAAAAGCAGAATCATAAAATCATATATAAAAAAGCAGCTATATATACCCATGAGCATTTCAAGCTTCTTATTTCTCCACTTTTCCATGATCTGATTCTGCATGAGAGCTGAAATCCCCATCACTATATAAATTATGCCAATTATACAGGAAACCCCTGTACTGACTCCCAGGGTCCAGACTGCATAGCTGTTCATAACCGCACCGACAACTGAACTTAATAAGATAACAACAGAAAAAACTTTTTTGAAAATCTTCTTCTCGAGAATTTTACCAAATGCTGTGTTCATCACCAGTCATCTCCTTTTTCTGATCCTTGCACAGAGCATACTCCATGATGCACTTTTTATTATTTCCAAAAATAATTAACAAAAAACGCCTGGAATCAGGCGTTTTTATGCGGGCAACAGGACTTGAACCTGCACGTCGTAGACACCAGAACCTAAATCTGGCGCGTCTGCCAATTCCGCCATGCCCGCGCAATATTTATATCATTCATTTTAATAAAATGATGATAACCTATATGATAAGAAAAAAGCATCTGTATCTCTACAGATGCAAGTGAGGCATCGGGGATTCGAACCCCGGACAACTTGATTAAAAGTCAAGTGCTCTACCGACTGAGCTAATACCCCATAACAGACTGGGCTAGTTGGATTCGAACCAACGAATGCAGCAGTCAAAGTGCTGTGCCTTACCGCTTGGCGATAGCCCAAAGGCGAAAGGGTGGATACAGGGATTCGAACCCTGGGCCTCCAGAGCCACAATCTGGCGCGCTAACCAACTGCGCTATACCCACCACAGCGTGCCTGAAGGGATTCGAACCCCCGACCCACGGCTTAGAAGGCCGTTGCTCTATCCAGCTGAGCTACAGACACATTTCTCCTTTTATGGAGAAGCGGGTGATGGGAATCGAACCCACGTATCCAGCTTGGAAGGCTGGTGTTCTACCATTGAACTACACCCGCATATTCGCTGAAACGGTAAAAGTTGTTTACAGCATCGGGGTGACAGGATTCGAACCTGCGGCCTCCTGGTCCCAAACCAGGCGCTCTAGCCAAGCTGAGCCACACCCCGTAACGGTATTTAATTTTTGTTTTCTCGCTTGACGCAAGATAGATTATATTACAGGTATTTATAAAAGTCAACACTTTTTTTCAAAAATTTTTGTTTTTTATTTTCGGGGAGAAATGTAAAAGTAACTTCCGGTTCTTCTTCACACTTCCGGAAGCTTATATTTCATTAAGGCTTTATGAAAGACTTATTTCCGGTTATTCTGTCCGCCGGCCTCTATTGCTTCTTTTCCAGATCTGCAAAAGAGGCTGACGCTTTTTCAAAATTCTCTTTTCCCTGCACAGTAAGCAGCGCTTTATTACAGGAAACGGGTCTGCCCTCCAGAATTCTCCTTCCCTGCTCATAATCCATATAAATTCCATCCGAAGGTGACGTCAGCCGCGCAGCGGCACAGCAGTCCCTCCACCCAGTCTCTTTCTGTACAGTGATGTTCTGTCCGGATGTTGTATCTGCTGCCATATCTGTACTGTTTTTATCCTTCTCTTCAGATTCTTCCCGGGGAATACTTCTTATTACAGAAGACTCGCTCTGATCTGTCATTCTGTACTGCAGATGTTTTTCACTTCCTTCCCAGAATTTCTGTAGTTCCTTTTTGGAAATCCTGCGTCCGTTTCCATCTGTCATAGAGGAAAGTGCATTTTTCCCAATCAGCAGAACCGGTGTATTCCCAACCTGTATTTTATCCGGTCCATTTCCTTTCATATGAAGTTCCGCAAGATCTGCCGCCTGAAATACAGTATTCATTGTATACTCTCCCAGCCTCAGTTCTACACGAATCTCCTGCACCGGAGTAAAAGAGACCAGCCCGTCTATTTTCTGCACTTCCTTCAGTAATTTCTGATCATAAACTGTTTTCCCAAAGGAAACAATCTCCTGATATTCTCTTTGTTCTTCCGGGATCCCTGCCGCCAGATAAACTGCCAGATACAAAACGCCTGCAGCCATTGCTATACCGGTCACTGTCAGCGGCCGGAAATGTTTCCTTTTACTTATGCTCACCGGCCGCCTCCCTTCGCGCCTCCTCCAAAAGCATTTTCTGCCTTCTGTTTCTTATCACAAGTCCGATAATAATCAGCAGCATTCCTGCGCCGGCAACAACAAAAACAGAATACCACCAGGAATTTGCCTTTTTGGGAGTTTCTATTTTCAGACTCTGTATTTCCGGCTTATTAATCTGCGTCTGATATTCTGATGTTTCCTGATAAATATTCCCCTGCAGATCCTCATAGCTTAAAGTAAGCTTTCCGCTTACCTTTCCATACATTTCACTTTCATCCGTTCCCTCATCCTGTCCTGCTGCCTTCATAGTGCGGGTTCCTACATAAATGCTCATAGTTCCTTCAGCCATGGTCCCGGCATCCATATTTCCAACAAAAATTTCCTCCTTTGGAAACATCCCCTGCCCTTCCAGGTCCACACGCACATTATAAATACCTGTTCTGCTGAGATTCTGCACCCGGACTGCCAGATCTATGGTATCTGTAGAATATACTGTTGCAGGAATCCCTTCACAGTCAAGAACCGCCGTCACCGGCTGTGCCACCCGGATCTCAATACTTTCTGTTCCTGTCGCAGCTTTTCCTTTCACATCCTCATATTCAAAAGAAACTGTCACCAGAACAGGGCCGTCCTTTGCATCCTTTGTAATACTTACCTTACTGTTAATAGTAATATCTGCCCCCGGATTTACTCCCGAAAAATAAAAGGACTTCTTTTCAAACTGTATGGATGGCGATTCTGTACTAAAAGAAACTTTCAGATTATAAATACCCTGACTGCTGCTTCTGTTCTTAAACACCAGCTCCATATCTGCCTGGTCTCCTGCGTTCAGAGCTTTCTCTGAAAGGTTAAAGCTTTCCAGAAGGAGTCTGGGCTGACGGATCAGTTCTTCTTTCTGTTCCGCAGACATCTCTCCCCCTCCGGAATATCCTCCGGAAACATCCCCTCCTGTGTCTTCAGGCACAGAACCGTCCCCGAAAAGATCTTCCTGACCGTTTGTATAAATGTTCAGATTCTCAATATTCATGGACATTCCCGGTCCAGGCGTGGGATCCGGAATAACACTTGGCTCCGGAGTTACGCTGGGTTCCGGTGATGGCGATACACCGGGCTCCGGTACATCAGTGGGAACCGGCGCTACCGTAATCTCCGGCTCGTCTGTGTCCGCGCTTTGTTCTGCTCCTGTTCTTTCTGTTCCGTCTGCAAACAATTCTGCTCCATGCACGATCCGGCTGCCCGTTCCGGCCAGGATGCCTGTCTGAGTCACCCAGATATCGCTGTTCCCCTGCAGACACAGGATTTCACCAAGAATTACTGCAGACAGCAATATCGCTGTTTTTCTTATGTTCCTTTTCATTCTGCCGTTCCTCTTTCCCTTAAAATTCCTCCGTCCATCTCAAAAACCCGGTCACAGAGGATTCTGATATCTTCTGCATTGTGACTTGCCAGAAGAATACTTTTCCCTTCCTTTTTCAGCTCCAGAAGAATTTTACGTATCTCCTCCACTCCATGCTTATCCAAACCGTTAAACGGCTCATCCAGAATCAGAAGATCCGGATCCTCCATGATTGCCTGAGCAATTCCCAGGCGCTGCCGCATACCCAGGGAATATTTTGCCACAGCTTTTTTCAGGTCAGGATCCAGTCCCACCTTTTTCAGCACAAGCCGAATCTGAGCGGCTGTGATCCGGCGGTTCATATCTGCCAGAATCTCCAGATTCCGAAATCCTGTCATATTAGTCAGAAAGCCCGGACTTTCAATAATCACACCCAGACTTTCCGGAAAGTCTGTGTCCTTTCCGATCTCCTTTCCCTGTACCCGGATCACTCCTGAAGTCACGGGCAAAAATCCACAGATACACTTCATAAGAACTGTTTTTCCTGATCCATTATTTCCCACAATACCGCAGACCTCTCCTTTTCTCAGAATAAGATCCGCCTCCTTCAGCACACAGTCCTCTCCAAAATATTTTGTCACCTTTACCGCCTGGATCACCGGCTCAGATCTCACTAACTCTGTCATACAGAATCCCTCCATGAACCACCATGACAAGTCCCAGAAAAACAAGAAGAAACAGCCATAGCCCCATACTGTCTGCTCCCCATTTAGCAGATCCTTCAATCCACTGGGGCGGATACAGCCACAGTGCGTTTTCAAAGTATCTGTCCCTTAATATCACACAGAAATAATAGGACACAAAAGGCAGGCCAAAAGCCAGATACACGGAGCCTGTCAGGGCTCCGCAGATTCCCCCGAAAGTACTGATGATGCCTCCCAGCATCCCGCAGCGTAAAAGAATCTCTGTAAGCTCCCACACAGAATTCCAAGGAAACCTTCCCTGTTCCTCCAAAGGGAAAAACACTGCAAAATATATAAAAAACATCAGCGTGCCTGCCAGGAATACTGCCAGAAATCCTCCCAGAGCTACTGTAAACACTTTGCTCTCCACATAAACCCGCCTCCCTGTTCTCGGAAGCGCAGATTTCAGAAAGCCGCCCTGACGTTCCAGAAGGAAAGAATCGCTCCAGGGAAGAACAGCAGCCAGAGGAAGCAGAAAAATCATTGTCTGAGATTGCAGCGCCTCTGCTTCCATATTCACAAATTTTCCCGTATACAGAAGGCCCTCTATTTTAGGATAAGCTGCGCCAAAAACAATTCCTGCCATTGCCACAGCCAGCCCCATCCAGAAGCCTTTTCCCAGAAACATTCTTCTGATCTCACTGCCCATCTCAATCCTTTTCTCCTAAAAACACAAAATGATAGTATTTCATCCGTCTTCCGCAAAACCAGATCAGAACTCCAAGCAGAATCAGAAACACCACACAGGACTGCCATACTGTTGGAAGCCTGTCATATCCAAAATTATGCCTGCCATAAGAGGCATGACTTAAAGGACTGATCCATCCGATCAGCACATTTACCCGGAACATCTCATATTCTTCAAATCCCAGAAGCACCCGAAGCACCTTCGGCTCCAGAAGGAACCCGTAAAGACAGAACAAAAGCCCTGCCACCAGTCCACGATTTTTCCCCGGAAGAAGATTTCCTGCCAGCACAATAAAGCTCAGGCAGAGAATATAAAGAAACAGCAGGAGAATAACCTGAGCGGTACATCCGTAAGGAGTAACACTTTCCATTACCTTTACCGTAGAAGGAACATTTAAGTCCTCTCCCAGCTTAGAATAAGCCAGCATAGCCGCTGTATTGCTCCAGATATTTCCCGGATATCCCACTTTTGCACAAAGGATCATGGTGGCTCCCAGCATAAAAACCGTGTAAATCCCAGATACGGCCGCCACATAAAAAAGCTGTCCGAAAAGCCAGCGCTTTTTTGTGGTGCGGCACAGGTAATACGGGGTAATAGCGCTTAATACAGGAAGGTCGGAAAACAAAAGCAAAAGAAGTACGGAGCTTAAAAGAATTGCCGTTGTATCTCCAAAGGTCCACAAAAAAGGTTCCAGCATCTGAACCGGCGACTTATATGCCTGGATTACCGGCATAATCCGGCTGCTCAACAGAAAACAGAGAATAAAGCCCAGCAAAAATGTCAGAATCACCTTGGGCTTTTTATAAAATCCCATAAAATTGTATTGGATCACTGCTTTGATCTGCCTCATTCTCTGCCCGTCTCCTTCTGTATTGTTTAATATCCAAGTCCCCTGTCAATTACGCTGCCGTCTATGGCATTAATGGTAAGATAACTCATGTTTGTATCATAATTTCCAAATGTCTCCGGAGCGCCCTGCGCCTGCTGTTCTTCTGTATAAAAACCCTCAAAGCTTCCAAAAAAGTCCCACACCGGAACCAGAACTCCGGATTTGCTGTCTGTAGCAGGTTCATAAATCCGGCTGTAGCCAAAGGTGATCCGTTCAATATGGTAAACTCTGCCGTCTTCACTGTTTAAGGTATCTGCATTTTGTATCAGCATCATTTTTTCATAAATATCCATAATCTCGTCAAAGGATTTCAGGTTTACGCGTTCTGTTTTCACCTGTCCGATATCATACTGATTGATAAATTCCACCTGATCAATTCCATCTTCTGTCACACAAAAATCAAGTCTTTCATAGCTCCATGTTTCCATCTCACTGTCCATATCTCCCAGCGCTCCTCCATACTCCGAAGAATATGTAATGGGAATTCCATCCACTTTCCTTGTATAATGCATTATATAACCTGTATCACTGATATGAATATCCTGATTTTCCGGGCTGTTTGTCTGATAGGTGCAAAGTCCGTATTCCCAGTCTGCAAGCTCCATTCCCGGAATCTGAAGGGCCGCAACTTTTTCGTCTGTCAGAGCTTTTGCCTCCTCAAAGGATATACCAATCTCTGTTTCCATTTCTTCCTCTGCAGGAAGCGGCTCCGCCAGATGAATATCATTATCTGCGGAAAAGCTGTCATAACTGTTCCAGAAAAATAATGCATCTGCCTGTTCACTGTGTTCGTATTTTTTGTTATTTTCAATCTTTACTGACATGGGAGTACTTCCAGAGGGGTTCAGTATATAACGAAATGGAGTTCCGTCTTCTGTCACTGCTACTCCAATAAAATTATCCTCCATTATGTAGGTTCCGCCCATTCCATCATCTGCTTCAAGTCCGAACTGAGGCTTCACCTCCTCCAGTACTTTCTCTTCCGGCGCATTTTCATATTCCTGTTCCAGATTTTCAATCACCTGATAAATATCCAGATTATAATTTCCGTTTTCATCCTTTCCCCAGCCGTTGGGATCCATATTTCCTTCTGCAAGATATCCCTTCCAGGTAGTCAGCTCTTTCAGAACCTGCTGTTTTGTTCTGGTAAAATAACTGGAACTTGTATAAATCTTTGCATTCTTAAAAAAAGTGTCTGTAATGCGGTCTATTTCCTCCTGGTTAAAAGGATGCTGGCTGACTGCAATGGCAGAAGCCTTTTCTGCCTCAGGAATCTCCACCACTGCATTGGTATCAATAGTGAGCTTTCCGGTCTCATCTGTCACCGTACTCTGATAAGTTTCCGGAGCGCCTACAATATCCCGAATTGTAGTTTTATCTGTGTTCTCTGTTCCTTCTGCACCTGCCTGACCTTCAGGTATCTCTGCTGCTTCTTCGTAATTTTTTTCGACTGCCTCTTTTCCTTTCATTTTTACAAGAGAATCCTCCGGAGTCTCTGCACATCCGGTCAGTAATACAGTACTTATCATCATCCCCAGGATCAGCGCCGGCGTTTTTCTTTTCATACGATCTCCTCTCTATGTCTGACTGTGCCGGTCCTGCCACAGTCTCCACTGGTTTTATTGTTTTACTAATATCAGAATATCACAGAGCATTCTTCCGGATATCCTCCAAAGTGTAACCATTCTGTAACCGCTGAAAAATAACAGAAGTACCTGCACCCTCCTTGCTTTTGATTATAAGCTGCGCTCCGTGAAGCCCGGCAATCTCCTTACAGAGGGCCAGTCCCAGGCCTGCCCCTCCAGAGCTTCGGGATCTGGATTTATCCACCATATAAAAGGCCTCCGTCACACGGTTCAGTTCCTCTTCAGGAATCCCCCGCCCCTGATCTTTCACTGTAATGCCCTGTTCGTCTGCATGAATAAAAATTTTTCCACCATTTTCAGAGGCTTTATACGCGTTATCCACAAGATTCACAAAAAAACTGACCATCATATCCTGATCCATTTCCCAGGACAGATTCTCCGGAATGCACTCCGTTTCCAGATCAATGTTTTTTTCACTGAGCTTGAACTTCATCAACTGTCTTACATTGTCCAGAAGCTCCCTTACCTGGCATTTTTCAAAATCCACTGCCTGTTTTTTTTCTTCATAAAGGCCTGTCAGCTCCAGCATTTTTACAGAAAGCCTGGACAGTCTCCGACATTCGCGTCCTATATAAGTCAGGGCCTGTTCCCTTCTTCTGTCGCTTAAACGGACTGTCAGAAGCGTATCCGCATATCCGATAATGGCAGTCATCGGTGTTTTCAGTTCGTGGGCAAGACTTCCCAGCATTCTTCGCTGAGTTTCATTTGTACTTGTAAGAGCTTCTATGTTTTCCTGCACTGTCATAGCCATATGATTAAAGCTTTTTGCAAGCTGTCCGATTTCATCCTTTCTGCTGTCATCAACACGTACCTGATAATTTCCCTCAGAAATAGCTGCAGCCGCGTCTTTCAGCTGAAGGAGAGGACGTATCGTATAAGAAAGACTTCTGTACAGGATGCCTCCTGCCAGAAGTAAAAGAATAAGGGTCATCATCAGTCCCTTTGCAAAAAGTCTGGCAGTACGTTCATAGATTTCCGTAATATCATTATAAAACACAACCGTATAAGGATTTCCCATATACATTTCTGAACTCATAAGAATCAGAATCTTCTTATCCTCTACTTTCTGTACAGGAATACTGTCTCCCTCTGATCTTTTGTACGTATTTTCCCACAGTTCTTTATAATTAAATTCATAAGGGCTGGAATTATAAGCACATTCCCCCTTATAAAACAGAGCCCCGTTGCTTCCAAAAACCTCCCGGAAAACATTGATCAATTCCAGACGTATCACATCTGTCTCTGTATTCCCTGTATGAAAAATCAATCCTGTACTCTCCAGCCTTCTGTCCATTTCTCTTAATTTATTTGTATACTCAGTCTGCTCATTTTTCCTCCAGTCATTTACTGTCTGCTGCTGAGCCTCATACAAAAAATATATCAGTGTAGCCTGAGAAATAATCACGACCGCCAACAGCGCCTGAAGAAAAATTCTTCGAAAAAGCTTCACTCATCCACCTCCAGTCTGTATCCCACAGTAGGTATTGTTTTTATTACATTTCCCCAGCCCAGCTTTTTTCGGATACGTCCTACATGAGCGTCTACAGTACGGGTTTCTCCCTCGAATTCCATTCCCCACAGAGTTCCGAGAATCTGTTTCCTTGTAAGAGCTTTGTTTTTGTGCCTTACAAATAACAAAAGACATTCATATTCCATGGGCTTCAGGTAAACCTCCTGCCCGTCCTTTGTTACTGTCCGCTTTTCTGTATCAATTACTACATCGTAGATCTGGATCAGACTGTTTACTCTTCCATTTCTCTCCAGAACCTTTTCTATACGCACCAACAGCTCCAGCATTTCAAAGGGCTTTACAAGGTAATCCTCAGCGCCCTCTTTCAGCCCCCTCACCTTATTCTGTACCTCGCCTCTGGCAGTTAGAAAGATCACCGGGATCCCATGGGCTTTCAGTTCAGGAAGCAGGGCAAAACCGTCCTTTCCCGGAAGCATTACGTCCAAAAGGGCGCAGTCATAATCATCCTTTTCAGAAAGACCTTTACTTGCCTCGTTTCCGTCAAAAAAAGCAGTCACCTGATATCCGGTTACCTCCAGATTCATACAGATCAGATCATTAATTGCCTCTTCGTCTTCTATTACCAGAATATGTGCGCTCATATCTCTTCCTCCCCCATATCTTATGTCCTGTAAATGAGCAAATATCGAATTTTGCACAACAGAATCTGTAATATTAAGCTCTGTATGCGAATTTTACAAAGACAAATTCGTGATGATTCTGTGCAGCTTTTTCAAATTTGCGCATTTATAGTTCTGTCCTTATTATTGCACTCATTCTATCATTGTGGTGTAACTATTTTGTAAATATATGGCCAAAATACTTTTGGAAGCAGAAAAACGTACAGATGAAAGCTACAGCTAAACACACTGCCCCAATCACATATAGCATCTGTGCATGCATTCATTATGTCAGATACGCGGGGGGCTCACCCTATCCTGGTTTTAACATATGATATAGAGAATTTATCAAATTTAATGAGGTCCTTTATGAAAACGGAAAATAGATGCAGCTTTGAAATTGATTATTCTGAAATTCCCGGTGAAAAGATTCTTCCCTTTACGGTTTCCTTAAATACAGAGTAATCTGTTTTATACCCCTCTGAAGGTCAGCTCCAGAAATTCTGCTATCTTATTAAAGGTGTGGGACAGGACTTGCCCCAATATGCAGATTTAAGTCATTTTCTGCTGAATATCTGCAGTACCATCACCCGGGAGGATATTTCAGAAATTACAGTTTCCATTAACGATGATCCTCTGACAATTATATGGGGAGAAAATGTAGAATTTAAGACAAAAGAAAATCCAGATCCTCCAACAGAATGTATTGGATTAAAATTTGATTTTCCTTTAAATAAAGAAATTGGTTATATGAAAATATGTTTTTCGCTGAAAAATATTTATCCTGTAGGCCCTGTTGATGTGTGCCTGTTCGGAGGAGGAACCACGGCAACAGGTCTGGCAATCTGTGGGCCTGTATGCAGTGAAACAAACGAATGTGAATCGTTATTTAACCATAAGGAAACCGTCTGTGTCCCTGTTACTGTGACTCCCTTTGCCAGACCTGGGGCTGCAAGAACGATCTGCTGCGGAAAGCCTGAGATCAGCACAGAAACCTCCTGTTATGGAGAACGTACCTCCTGTTCCTTTACTGTTTCCCAGGAACTTTGTATTGAGCTTCCTATTACTTTTGGCGCGCAGGTAGAAACAGGCTCAATATCAGTACAATGTGACGGCGTTTCAAACGGTTCCTGCAACTGTTCAGATGAAGAAATGCAGGAACTTCCTTCCAAAGCGCCCCTGACTCAGAGAGAGCGGCGCTTCTTCAGTCGTTAAACAGAATTTGAGAAATGTATAGCAAAACACCCGTAAATGATAACATTTACGGGTGTTTAAACCTCCCCCTGTTGGACTCGAACCAACGACACTGCGGTTAACAGCCGCATGCTCTACCGACTGAGCTAAGGAGGAATAGAAAGTATTGCACTTTCAAAACTACATACATGTTGACATTAGAATCATTTTTGACCTTGCTTTCGCTTTCTACGACTCGCCCGGTCATCTCGTGACTTCCGTCACCCAATGTCATTTGCTTCGCAAATGCTCCGTCCAGTCTGTGAACATCCCTCTGTGAGTAAACTCACTCCGCTCTGTTCCCTTCCTGTCCGTCCCGCTCGTCTCAGCTTTTTGGTCAAGCCCTCGACCGATTAGTAGCAGTCAGCTCCATACGTTACCGCACTTCCACCTCTGCCCTATCTACCTCGTCGTCTTCAAGGGGTCTTACTTCTTTCGAATGGGATATCTCATCTTGAGGGGGGCTTCACGCTTAGATGCCTTCAGCGTTTATCCCTTCCAGGCTTGGCTACCCGGCCGTAGACTTGGCAGTCTAACCGGTACACCAGCGGCCCGTCCATCCCGGTCCTCTCGTACTAAGGACAGCTCCTCTCAGATATCCTACGCCCACGCCGGATAGGGACCGAACTGTCTCACGACGTTCTGAACCCAGCTCGCGTACCGCTTTAATGGGCGAACAGCCCAACCCTTGGGACCTACTACAGCCCCAGGATGCGATGAGCCGACATCGAGGTGCCAAACCACTCCGTCGATGTGAACTCTTGGGAGTGATAAGCCTGTTATCCCCAGGGTAGCTTTTATCCGTTGAGCGATGGCATTCCCACTTAATACCACCGGATCACTAAGCCCTACTTTCGTACCTGCTCCACCCGTCGGTGTCGCAGTCAAGCTCCCTTCTGCCTTTGCACTCTGCGAATGGTTTCCGTCCATTCTGAGGGAACCTTTGGGCGCCTCCGATACCCTTTCGGAGGCGACCGCCCCAGTCAAACTCCCCGCCTGGCATTGTCCCACCGCCGGGTCACGGCGGATGGTTAGAAACCCAATACTGCAAGGGTGGTATCCCAACAGCGACTCCCACACAACTGGCGTTTTGTGTTCTCAGTCTCCCACCTATCCTGTACATGCAGCACCGGATCCCAGTACCAAACTGGAGTAAAGCTCCATGGGGTCT
>NZ_JANJZT010000080.1 GCF_024622975.1 Blautia caecimuris
GTCACTCGTACTATATATAGCACCAATGAATAAAAAAGATGTTTTAAAATAACCCTATTAGTACTATATATGGGAGGTAATTATGATGACTTCACAGGAAGCCGTTGTATTGAGAATCCAGGAACTCTGCCAGCAGAAGGGACTCACATATTATAATCTCGCATATCTTTCTGCTATCCCTAAGTCTTCCCTTATGAGTATCCTTTACGGGACGAATCCTACGATTACCACCCTAAATAAAATATGTGGTGGGTTTGACATCTCTCTTCAGGAATTCTTCAGTTCTGAACTTTTTTCAGACTGTGATGATCTTGAATAAACTTATCTTTAGGGGGGAAACTTTATTATGATTCGCATTGCCATCTGTGATGATGATTCCGGTGTAATTGAAACTTTTGAATCCTATCTGGATAAATTAAAAGATTTTTCCTTTGAATATGATGTTTTCTTTGATGGTTACGAATTGGAACAATACCTATTGCGTTCAGGACAGGAGTATGATTTATACTTACTCGATATAGAAATGAAAACTATGGACGGACTGACTTTTGCTAGACATTTGAGAAATTCAGATTCCCATGCTCTCATTGTCTTTATAACCGGATATTCCAAATATGTGTATGACGTCTTTGAAGTCTTTACCTTCGATTTTATCTTGAAACCAATCCAGTTTGAACGAATGAAAAAGGTTTTAACAAAAGCTTTCCTCTATTTGAAGGATGCACAAAATGTCTTTACCTTCAGCTACCGAAAGAACAGTTTTTCCCTTTCCTGTGATAAGATTTTTTATATCGACAAAATCGGACGCAAAGCCTATATCCATACTGCAGAAAAGACATACCAATGTAATATGACCATTGATGAAATCTGGCAACAACTCAACCAACAGTTTTTTGTATCTACAAGAGCTTCCTGCATTGTGAACCTTGCATACATAACGGAAATCATAAAAGATGAAGTCATACTAAGAAATGGTACAAAACTTTTCGCCGGTCGTGAGTATAAACAAAACCTGAAACTAAAACATCTGAACTTTATAAGGAGCCAGTTATGAATTTTGTAATCATTCTTTTATTAACAAACACTCTTCTCTTTTTATCCCTCCTACGGTTTATGAACTGTTTTTCTAAAAGCACCGCCCCTGTATATTTGAGAATGATTTATATTGCTGCTGGAAGTATTTTTTTCATACCTATAGAAATTTTTCTTCCTCTTTTTCTTTCCGTTCCTATTTTACTTATTTTATTCTCTCTTTTTATACTTGGATATTCTTGCAGTTTAAAAAGGCATTTATTATTAATGCTTTCCTACACTATTGTATTTTTGTTTACATTACCAGCCGGCTGCTTCCTTTTTATGGTTCTAAAATATCTTTTTCCCTCTCTACCTCCCGAAATTTCTTTTTCCATAGCTTTCTTTTTTAGTTCCGTTCTGCACTTTCTGATCCTCCAGACTGTCTGCATTATCTCTGAGGGACACCATGCAAAACTTTCCTTCCATCTAAGGGTAACTCTTATGATTATCCCCATTATCAGTGCCTCTATCTATATCATTACTGTTGGTCTGAGCTTCTGGAAACCTGATCCCATTCTGAATATACTGTCACTCTCTATCATATTTATGGTAACTATAAGTTGCCTCCTTCATTTTACTGTCATTCAAAAATTTCAGGCTGTCTATGAAGCTGAACACCAGAATGAACTTCTAATACAGGAGGCTGCCTTAAAAGAAGACTATTATAGGGAACTTGAATTATCCCAGCAAGAAACTTGCCGCATACGCCACGATCTCTGTAACCAGCTTGCCGGCCTATATGACAGCCTAAATGATGGAACACCTGCTGCCCGCCAAAAGCTCCATGAATTACTGGGAGATTTAGGGGCTACTCAT
>NZ_JANJZT010000081.1 GCF_024622975.1 Blautia caecimuris
TTCCTCCTCATATAATCAAGTGTTTTCTATTGAAAATTCAAGGTTTTTCAACCTTTCATATCTCAGTGAATAAGCCACAGCTATGAGCATTTCGATGTATCAGGTACTGAAATAGTGGTTAGAGGGTATACGAAATAAAACGTCATTGATTTCCGTTTTACTGGCCTTGTATATACCCATCCCTCTATGGCAGCTAACCTCCTATATCCACCAGGATCATCTCTGTCTCCAGAGGTCCTAACTTCCTTCGTCCTGCCTGCCCATAACCAGGGTGTCAGCTATGCTCCATTACAGGGTCATGCCCTATGGAAAATATTCCTGCCGACTACTGGCTCATTCTTTGTATTATTGATTACTGACTCGCTTCCTGTTCCAGCACTGTGATCAGTGGACGTTATCTGTTACATTCTGCTTAATTCAGTGGCTGTCCACGTGACAGCCTCCATTATAGTTACTTGTCTTTCTTATGCAGCCTGTAGATAAACTGCCGGTCTCTTGATGTCACTGACCATTTTTTTCGGATCATAATCCACACCTTTAGTCAGCATCGCAAAAAAGACTCGTATCAGCTTGGCTGCAATCGCCATAAGTGACTGCATTTTCTTCAATGGATTCAGCCTTCTGGTTGTGTAATAATTATGTAGTTCCCTGAACTCCGGGTTCTTCGCTACAAGCGACATTGCAACCTCAAAGAGCAGGTATCTGAGTCTCTTTCGACCTCGTCTGCTTATTGTTGTCTCTCCCTTGTGCTTTCCGGAACTGTTCTCAACCAATGCCAATCCTGCAAGCTTCTGCAGTTCTTTCGGACTGTTGAAGCGACTGATATCACCTACTTCTGCAAGGAATCCGGACACTGTCTTGATTCCCACACCTTTGATTTCCAGCAGCTTTTCAGCCATCGGAATCTGTTTTACCAGTTCTTCAATTAGAACCATAACTTCCTGTAGACGCATATTTCTGGATTCATAGTCCTCAAGAAGCATCCGGATCTCCATTCTTGCAGATACTGCTCCTTCTTTGCTTCCGACGCTGTGCTCCGCAGCTTCGATCAGGGTCTTCGCCCTCGCCTTTCCAACTGCTCTCATCTTTGCATCCCGCCAGATCTGGTCCACTCCATCGATACCCAACGTCAGGATATCTTCCGGGAGTGGTGCCTCCTTAAGGATCAGCATTCCGCTCTTGGCATCCGGCTTTCCGTATACCGTCTTATATTCAGGAAAATATATATTGAACCAACGACTGATCCTGTTTTGGATTCTTGTAAGTTCCGACTGTAACTGGAATCTTATGTTTGATGCTGTTCTGAGATCAGCATAAACACCATCCGGCAGATATGGGATCATGTATCGTCCCTCTCTAACCAGACCTGCAATCACTTTCGGATCCTTACGATCATTCTTAGTTGGATTATTGTCGTCGAGTTCTTTTGATTTCTTGACATGATGTGGATTCACAAGTACTGGTTTCATTTCATTATCCTGAAGATACTTTCCAAGATTAAACCAGTAGTGCCCTGTCGGTTCCATGCCTGGAACCACCTTATCCTTCTCATGTTTTTCTTTGAGGTCCAGGATCCATTCCTTAAATGTCACAAATCCGGCCTCTGTGTTACTAAACTTAAATGGTTTCTTTGAATACTCAATGCCTCTGTAGTCAAACGCCCTTGCATAATGTGTTTCACTTCCTACATCGATTCCGATTACCAAAGTTTTTTCAGTTATTGCTTCTATTTTTTTATTCTGTGTGTTAGACTTCATTGTAGATACCTCTCTGTTCAATAAGATTTTTACTAACCTGCCAGTCAGTAGTCTTATTGTACTCTGAGGTATTTTCAATTTTCAACATCCACATTTTTTATTATACAGGAAGCTCCAT
>NZ_JANJZT010000082.1 GCF_024622975.1 Blautia caecimuris
GACTGGTGACAGAAAGTTAAGCAAGTGAGCGTCAACTGATGTGAGCAATCTGGTGACAGCTCATGAAATCACTAACAGAATATAAGGAAGAGAAAACGAAAGCAAAAGGAATTATTAATAGAGTACATCAAATAATTCTTGATGCAGTTAAAGCAGAAATGCCTGATTTTGGAGATGAATCAGTTGATGCTTTTGGATTAAGCGAGTTTCTGCCAAACGAAGAGGCAGATGATGATCAAAAAGAAGAAAAGGCGTTTTCGGATTTTAGACCACTTACGTTTGAGATACAGAGCGTGAAAACTGGAAGAAAAAGAAGACAAGCTGACATAAGCATGAAAAAAAATGGAGGTTCAAAGCGTAAAAAGAAGGAAGAAGAACGTAAAAGGAAATACCATAAGAAATCAAACAATAAAAAAGGAACTGGAACCGGAAAAGCTTCTGAAGTATTGATTTCTGGTATAAGGACACCATTTGATAAGGCCACTGGTGAGTATCAAATCTCATTTGTGCTAGATGAAAATGCTGAAGATTTAGTCGTAGGAATCAGAATAGGAAGTGATGATGATAATTTATCAAAAGCTAATATTTCTGAAGCAACCATGAATGGAAAGAAACTTCCTATAAAAAATGACATGATTGAATTGAAGGGTATTCATAATGAAGGTGAGAAAAATATTCTAAGAGTTAAGCTGGAAGAAAAGACGAGAAGAACATTGGAGGTGCGGGCATATGCTAAACATTAATATTAACTATCCGTATCCTGTAATTCGTGAGTATACAGACGATTATCAGAGTACTGAGTTTATCGGCGAACTCAAAGTACTTCTTGAGCCAGATGGATATGCTGTGCATACAAATTTTGAAATAAATAACAAAGGTATTCAAATTTTGCTTAGCAAAAGGATTCTTACATATGCGTTGGAGGTCCAATGCGTATCGACTTGGTTTAGAAAACTGTATCCAATACATGAAAACAGAGTAATCAGACTTGATCCACAGATGATTCACGAAAGAGTTGAGTTGATACCATGTACAGTTGCTGCAACATCGATTGAAGGATTTACAAATGAAGATTTTGCGGAAGAATACCAGGACATGAAGTTTGATTTAAATGCAGGAGACATCATAGGTATAGGTCAGAAAAGAACATTTGATGCGCTGTATCAAAATGATATCATAAAAAATGGTTCCTCCATCGTTGATGTTGGAAGAAATGATAAGCTGAAAGAAATTCAATGTGATTTTTCTCAAAGTACTATTAAGCTCACCTTGCCAGCTGATCAATATGAGAACTATAGGAGCTGTGGATACAATCGATCTAAATACAAGATGTTAAATGCAATACTGATAGTGCCGGCACTGGTAGAAGCAATTGGAATCATTGCAGCAGATGAGAAAGATCCGGAGCATCAAAGTGGTCATCAAAATCGTGCATGGTATAAGACGATTGTAGTTAACTTAAAGCGTTTTGCTGAAAACGATGAAAGAAAGTACTTACAACTACTAGTATAGAATAAATTAAATTTATGCTATATATTTTTGAGATGATGTATGGTAAAATAGTGTTATCAAAGAAAG
>NZ_JANJZT010000083.1 GCF_024622975.1 Blautia caecimuris
GAGGGTGTAAAATAAAGTGTGTAAGTTGAGAAAAGCAAATTTCAAAACTTACGCACTTTGTTTGCTTTAACAGAGTGTGTTAAGATAACAGGAAAGGATTAGAAAGAAGGATGGACACACTCACTATGACAAGAAGAAAAAAAGAAGCAACACCAAACAGACAGCTGGCGCAGGCTATCCTCGACCAGTACCAGCCCAAAAGCGTAGAGGATATGCAGGATGCGCTGAAAGATATTTTCGGTCCCATGTTTGAAGCAATGCTGCAGGGGGAAATGAACAGCCATCTGGGCTATTCCAATAACGAACGCGGTGAAAAAGAAACTGTCAATCGGAGGAACGGTTATACAAAAAAAACATTGAAAACAACGGTTGGTGATGTCCCTATCGAGGTTCCACGCGATCGGGAGGGCACTTTTGAACCAGTTGTTGTACCGAAAAGAAAAAGAGATGTCTCTGCTATTCAGGACAAAGTGCTTTCTATGTACGCCAAAGGAATGAGCCAACGTGATATTGCAGATACGATCGAAGATATTTATGGATTTGAAATTTCCCACGAAACCATCTCAGAGATCACAGATAGTGTTCTGGAGCAGTTGGAAGAATGGCAGAACCGTCCATTAAAACGATTTTATACGTTTCTGTTTGTAGACTGCCTGTATGTTACAATCCGAAAAGATTACGAAACAAAGAACTATGCAGTCTATGTCATTCTTGGATATGATGTGGATGGGCAGAAAGATATTCTGGGTTTGTGGCTGAGCGAGTCGGAAAGTAAACATCAATGGATGCAGATTTTTGATGAGATCAAAAATCGCGGTGTGGAAGATGTTCTGTTTCTTTCTATGGATGGCGTAAGCGGACTGGAAGAAGGAGCAAAAGCAATCTTCCCGCATGTGATGGTACAAAGATGCATCGTTCACCTGATCCGGAACTCCATCAAATATGTTCCTAACAAAGATTATAAGCGTTTTACAGCCCAGCTAAAAAAGGTTTATGGGGCGGCCAGTTTGAAAGCGGCGGAGTCCGAATTTGAACGTTTTCGCCAGGCGTGGAGCCAATATCCAGGAGCCGTGGATGTATGGGTGCGGAACTGGCAGCATGTAGCACAGCTTTTCAGCTACGGAAGTGCGGTACGAAAAATCCTGTATACCACAAACGCAGTGGAAAGCGTCAATTCAAGTTTCCGCAAAGTGACAAAAAAAGGAGCGTTTCCAAACGAAAATGCGTTGCTGAAACTGTTGTATTTACGAATAAGCGAGTTATACAAGAAATGGAACAAACGCCCGCAAAGCAACTGGGCACTTGTCCGAAACCAACTGGATATGGATGAAAAAATACAGGAACGCATCCGTAAATATGAGAATGGAGGATTCTGAAAATGACCCTTCATGAAAAGTGGGAAAACATAGATCACCGTTTAAGAATGCTGGAGACTGCTGATCAGGAAGAAGAAGCCGGATTACTCGGCGAAGCGTATGAGAGATTGATTTCTGCTTATCAGGAAGCCCGTGAATTAAACGACGAAATGGAAGGTCTTGTGAAAGATGCTTTAACAAATTAACTCAAAAGAGTGCC
>NZ_JANJZT010000084.1 GCF_024622975.1 Blautia caecimuris
CTTGAGTTTCCGCAGTTTTATCCACAGTCACCTGTTTTGTAATATATCATTATAAACAACTTTTAAAAAATGCCTAAAATATAAGGAATCTTCTCCCTTTTTGATGTAAAATTAAGCTACCAACCAAAAATCTTACTAAACAAAAAGAAAGGGGATTCCTTATGTCTCATTTTACATCAAACACTTACATTTTGAAACGAAAAATTTTAACTTTTACAAAGAAATTTTCAAGAAAACTTTCAAAGCCTGAAAGAAAATTTACAGCTGACATTACCTATGGTATGCTGGCTTCCGGAAGTTGCCTGTTAACGGATGTCTGTGATCAGCTTCACGAACCTTCCAAAAAGATAAACGTTGTTGATCGTTTATCTAGACACCTTGAAAAAGGTGTGTCTGCATCCGCTGCTTCCGCTTACCTACAACAAGTTAAAAAATGGAGTTCTTCTGAACCTATCATTTACATTGATGACAGTGATGTTGTTAAGCCGGATGGCTATAAATTTGAATCACTTGGAATTGTCCGCGATGGTTCAGAAAGTACATCCACTAAAAGCGTTTATAAAAAAGGTTATCATGTAACCGAGGCTTGCATTCTTACTTCCGCCAATCATCCTGTTAGTATTTTTTCTAAAATACATTCGTCTCATGAAAAAGACTATAAATCTGCAAATACAATTACTTTCCAAGCAATTGAACAGGGAAACTCTCTCTTTGGCAAAGCCACTTTTGTCATGGACAGAGGCTACGATGACAATAAGATGTTTCTGAAGTTGGATGAACTCGGACAAGATTATGTGATCCGTTTAAAGTCTAATCGTAAGCTTTTGTACCATAACAAATGGACAAAGGCTACAGAACTTCGTAATCGCAGGAAAGGGAAGGTGAAAACAAATGTTTTTTACAAGGGCAAAAACCATGAAGCCTACCTTTCACATGTCAAAGTACAGATTACTGCATCCAGAAAGGACATTTTTCTTGTGCTTGTTTACGGCATTACCGAACATCCGATGATGCTTGTTACTAATAAAGAAATCAAATCGAAAGATGATATAATCCGGGTGGCAAGGACTTACTTTTCCCGCTGGAAAATCGAAGAATATTTCCGCTGTAAAAAGCAGATGTTCCAGTTCGAGAACTTTCGTGTGCGTAAGCTGAAGGCAATCAACGCGCTTAATTTTTATATCACCTTATGCATGGCATTTCTTGCAATGATTTCAATGGAATCAGAGACCAATGCCCTTAAGGTTTCCATCATAAAGGCAGCAAATCCTGTAAAGGAAAAAGTTTTTTTCTGCTATTACCGGCTGGCAAAAGGCATCTCAGGCATACTTTCTTATGCAAAAGAGGGCGTCAGGCTTTGGTTCCGGACAAAACGTCCGGCATACCGTCAACTCTGCCTTAAGCTAGCCGCTTAAATAGATAAAAGAATAGTTCTCCCAAAAGTCCGGTTCTGACAGGGCTTATTAAAGTGTCTCTATTCACGGAACTGCCTTTCTTAAAATTTCAAAAATCGGCAGATTGACACTTTAGGAGATTCTATTCATTTTGAAATTACATTTTGCGGAAACTCAAG
>NZ_JANJZT010000085.1 GCF_024622975.1 Blautia caecimuris
GGAAACGCGTTCAGTTACATCCGGAAAGACTGATCAGTTCTTAGCGGAATGCGTGGTCAGATGAGCCGGAATTTGCATAACTGTTGAGTTTCGGCCAAATACCTACTTCTATTAACAAAGTTCAAAAGTCTAGCTGATAAGTTATTTGCATAAACAGGAGTAGATATAATTAATATGTCACTTCTTTCAATTTCATCTATATACTTTTTTAATAAATCATTGTTTTCTTTGTAACACCGTTTATGAATCAGACAATGACCACATTCATCACAGTATTCCAGCGTATTATTTTTTAGCATAATAATATTACATAATATATCTTCTTTCTCTTGCCATTTCTGTAAAAAACATTCCAGCGCAAAAAAATTTAGTGATTTTTTTGATTCAACTCCTATAACTGCACATATTTTTTTCATTTCGTCCCCCTAAAAACGCTTGATTATTACAGCTCCAATTTATTCAAAACATCATATATAGATTTACAATCAATCATTTCTCTTTGTTCCCACCAAATTTTTTTATAATTATTCCTATCCATAGACAAAATTATCCCTTTTACCTTAACAAATATTTCATTTAAATATTCACTGATTATTTCATTTTTATAATATATATTTGTAATCTCTTTCCACAAGTCTGTCTGACAGTAATCTTCAAATGTTTTTATGCTAAATGATTTGGATAATATTACATCTATACCTAAGTGATAAAAAATATTTTTTAAGTATAAAACAGGTAACTGACTAGAATAATTATCATTTACAACTAATAGAACCCCTCTTTTTCCAAGCAAAATAAATAATTGAAACCACCCTGATAAACGCTCTATAAACGCCTTTGAGATGCCTGATATATTTCCTAAATATGATGTTGTTAAAAGCAAGATGATATCGGCTTGCATCATCCTATTCTTATATTCATTCATATTATCCGATTTATCAATGTGACAATTTCCGTCAATAAAGCATTGAGCACATCCGTTACACATTTTAAGTTTATCGTCAAACAAATACATACAATCTAATAATATATCTTCGGATTTTGTACTAATTATCTGTTTTATAAGATCTAATAACTTTTGGTTTCTACCACATGCTATTATCATTGCTATTTTTGTCAATTTTACACACACCTCCACTTTTTCAAATGGGCAGAGCGATATAACCCATATACATAAATTGGTTTTCACCGATCTCTAGGGCCAAAGATTCCTTTAAAGACCGTTATGTTCCTATTGTTCCTGTCCCTCTACTTCCAACGTATCCTACAGTTGTATTTCTAATTGGCATTCATGAAGCATTAGTTTTAATTATACTCATTAGTACATCCTCTATGCTTATAATAAAGATACTATGTTGTTGACCTCATAAATTATCAAAATACTGATTTACTTGCCTGTCTCTGAATTGACCTGTATACTGTCATCAGC
>NZ_JANJZT010000086.1 GCF_024622975.1 Blautia caecimuris
GTAGTAACAAAGGAAACCGTAAAACGCCTGCGTTTTGTACCTGCAAAGTTTGAGGTTGAAGAAGAGATCACTTATGTATACAGCTGTCCGAAATGCGGGGCCATGAAACGTCCGGAAAAAGAACCTTCCCTGATCCGTGGAAGTATCGCTACGCCTTCCCTTGTCGCCGGTATCATGAACGCTAAATATGTAAATGGGATGCCTCTGGCACGCCAGGAAAGAGAGTTTGCCAGATATGATCTTGATCTTTCCACAAAGACTATGGCAAACTGGATCATAAACTGTGCAGACAGATACCTGAAACCACTGTATCAGCTGATGAAAGAAGAACTTCTGGAAAGCAGATATATCCATTGTGATGAAAGCCGTATCCAGGTACTTGGAGAACCAGAGCAGAAAGGTACGACCCAGAACTGGATGTGGGTATACCTCACGGATGAGTTCAGTGGCTCCCCGCAGATGGTACTCTTCGATTATGAAAGGACCCGTGCGGGATATCATCCTGTAAACTTTTTAGGGAACAGGTTTCATGGGTATCTGACCTGTGATGGATATCAGGCTTATCACAGTTTAGGAGAAGGTATCATAATAAGCGGATGCCTTACCCATGCAAGACGGCGCTTTGATGCAGCCCTCACAGCATTGAAAAAAGACTTCACAAAAGAACAGCTGAAAGAGACAGTTGCATATCAGGCAATGTCAAGGATCGGGATTCTCTATAAGATTGAGGAGATGCTCCATGACAAAACACCGGAAGAAAAATATGAGGAGCGCCAGAAACAGTCCCGTCCGGTTATGGATGCCATGTTTGAATGGCTGCATACGATGGAAGATTCTGTAGACAGGTCTTCCCTTATTGGTGATGCCATTTTGTATACGCTTAATCAGGAAGTATATCTGAGACGGTATCTGGAAGATGGTCATCTCAGCATAGACAACAACAGTGCAGAACGTGCATTGAAAAACTTTGCAGTAGGACGCCGCAACTGGCTGTTTGCCAAAAGTGTACGGGGAGCAGATGCCAGTGCCCTTGTTTACAGCATTACAGAAACGGCACTTCTGAACCATCTGAAACCATACGCATATCTGACTTATATATTGGATGAACTCAGAAAAATGGGGGCTTTTCCTAAAGAGGAAGAATTAAAGAAACTGCTTCCATGGTCAGAGAATCTTCCGGAATACTGCCGTACTAAACTAAAAAAATAATAATAAGCCATCTGATAGAGAATCTGGCAGACAGCCAGGAGCAGTATCAGATGGCTTTTATAAAATGTCAATATACGAATGATTACCTACTTAC
>NZ_JANJZT010000087.1 GCF_024622975.1 Blautia caecimuris
TATAACGAATATTAAATAATTGCTATATCAAACGGATGCCGCTTCCTCTTCACTGATTTCATCCATTTTATATTTCCAGTGATAAATCACAGGTTCACGATTTACTTCATCAAAATACCTGTAAATTCGCTCTTCCAATTCCTCTTTGGTATTGACACGGATTCCACGAAGCATCTGCCGGGTCATCTTACTGAAAAAACTTTCAATCATGTTTAACCATGAGCCATGTTTCGGAGTAAACACAAATTTAAAACGTCCCTTTGGCAGCGTATCCAGAAAGCGCCGTGTTTCTTTGGAAGTATGCGCGGAATGATTATCCAGGATGATCCGGATTGTATCCTGTGATGGATATTTTTTGTCCAGTATCTTTAAAAACTCAATAAAATCAGAACTCTTGTGAGTCTCACTTACTAACGGGATGGCTTCTCCTGTAAGCAGATCAATGCCTGCCAGCAAAGAGAGCGTTCCAAGACGTTTGTATTCTGCATCACGATATACCTCTCCGTGTTCCGGTGTCGGGCGTAAATCCGGTGCAGTATTGGAGATTGCCTGAATACCCGGTTTCTCATCATAGGACACCGTAATCGTCAATTTATAATCGTCTGGAACAATGAGATCACCATTCTCATCAAACTGCATTTCAATCTGTTTGTAGACCAGCAGGACTTCATGCATTTTTGATTCAAAATCAGGATCCCTCTTTTCGCAGTAATATTTGATTTTAAAGGGTTTCATATCCTGTTCCCTGAGGAATTTCTGGATATAAGGTTTCGTAACTGTTGAAAGTCTTGGATATCCCGCCTCCTCTGCATGTTTCTGAATGTATTTATGGAGAGAAGCCAATGTCCACAGTTCCTGCGCATAACCGAGTTCTGCCGGTCTCTGACACGCAATACTGATCATCCATGCCTTCGCATCGTCGGTGATTTCGGATGGACGTCCAGGACGCTGAACATCAAACAGTGCAGCATCCACACCGCCTTTATGAAACTTCGAAACACAAAGGCGTACCGTGGCAGTGCTGATTGCAAGTTTATCAGCAATTTCCTGGAATGTCATTCCATCGGCTTTATATAAAAGAATCCTGGCACGATCCACGACTTGTGCCTGAATGGTTCTCTTTTTTGATAATGATTTAAGGTAATTCCTGTCTTCATCTGACAGAGGAAGATATGTTTTTCTCATAGCGATCATCCTTTCTTTGATAACACTATTTTACCATACATCATCTCAAAAATATATAGCA
>NZ_JANJZT010000088.1 GCF_024622975.1 Blautia caecimuris
TAAATATCTGCAATTTTCAAGGTTCATTTGAGCCTTTTTCTTTAGCTCTGTTTTTCATAGATTATTTGACACTACCTAAGATAGAATAATTATATACATTCTCTTACATTTAATCAACTTTACTTAACAATCTTCCAATTACTATCCTTTTCTAGTGTCAAGTCAAATTGTGAAATCTGCGTTGCCTTTGTTCTTTGGTCGAGATATTTCACTGATACCGATACCTTGACCTGTTGTCCGTCTTTGGTGAAGATAGGATTTACCAGCTCCGAGAACGTATAATCGCAGTTCACAGGAGAAAGGGCATTGCCAGACACATAATAGGCAAGTTCCTTTTCCGTTGCGGTAGGGTAGAGCTTGAAGAAAGTTTCCAAGAACTCTGTCACTTCCTCCGCTGTGGCAGCGTCTACCGTTCCGTTAGTTTCCTGCGCTTTTGGTTCATAGCTGGATTTTGACGGTATGTTGCTGATGGTCGGGTTCTGGGTGATAACCATGTTTCCGTCACCATCTACGTGAACCACTACCATGTAAGCGGAAGTGTATCTGGCAGACTGTTCACCCTCCGTTACCGTCTGATCTACGGAGTAGACAACGGTAAAGTCGTCTGTTCTAGCCTGTTCTACTTCCCATACCGTTACATCAGTCACCGTAGAGCTTGTGGGTATATCCTGCCGAACTGTATCTACATTCAAGTCCTTTAAGCTCTGTGTCAGATAGCTGCTGATGGCAGCAGTTCTTTTGTCAATGGATTCCTGCGTGTTGCTCCATGAATAGTAGGACTTTGCAAAGCCTTTGACAAAATTCTCTATCCTATTGGTATCGACAATGCGCTGTTCAATGACTTCCTTTTCATGTACAGTGTGCATATCAATGGCAGTAAAATTTTTATATACGCCAAAGCTGATGCTTGCAAGCAGCACCAGCCATAAGGCAATCACGGATTTTTTATGCGTGCCAACTTTCATCACAGGCAGTTTCTTCTCTTTTTTAGGTTTTGATTCTTTCTCTTTTTTCTTGAATATCATAGCACCATTCCTTTCTATTTAGTCTTTACCCGTCCAGCGCCAATCAAATGTTGCTGCCAGTACGAGCTTGTCAAATCTGCATATCCGATAAGGTTTCCAGCGTGGTACATTCTGTTGTTTCCTGCATAGTAGAGTAGGAAAGCACCGCCTTTCCTTATTTCTAGGGTAGGTTTGTGCAGTCCTCTCCCCGAACCGTGCTTG
>NZ_JANJZT010000089.1 GCF_024622975.1 Blautia caecimuris
AATACCTCCTGAGTTTTAAGGAGATTGTAGCAGAATAAAAAATGAAAAAACAGATACGGATGATTACTTACTTACCCTGCAAAGTCAGATCCACGCCATCTTTAGAATTATAAGGCTGGTGTGGTAATTTAGGTGTGCATCCTCCGAGCAATACTAATAATTGTCAAACATGCAGTAGGAGCAGCCAGGGCAGTCGTTAGTTCACTGACGTCCGATAGCACAATGCGGTAGTTATTGTACTCAAGGAGTATCTTACCTTTGTGTGTAATCTCATTTGTGGTGATAGAAAGAAGAAAGGCTGAAATCCACTTCGCCCCCTTCAAACTGGAAATAAACATTTTGCTTTAGTCTCGTATAATATTAAACCTAAATATGTCCGCCATACTTTACATTTTTATTTTTTTGTGTTATTATATTTATATAATAAATTTGTCACATTTAAATGGAAACCAGTTCTATCAGACCTATGATTTCCTGAAATGTAATCAGTCAACCAAAGGCTAATGGCAACAGACGAGAATTTTATCACACCTATACCCGATAATACTATGATTATCAAAAGTAAACATGTAAAGGCGGTGATTTCGAGAGTTTCATAAAATGGAAAGTCGCTGATCGCTGATAATAATATTACTTAGATTTATCTCAGCGAAAGGCTCTCAAGAGATTCTGAGACAGAACCCAAGTAAAAACTGACAGGTGCACATCCTTATCTAAACCTGCACGAAATGAATAATTGAATAAGACAAATAAAAAAATATATAAATATTGAAATTTCAGGAGGAAATTACTATGAACAAAAAAGATATTTTGACGTATAACCAAAAAAATCCCCCAAGAGATGAGAGAGAAGTATTTATTGAATCACAAATCTTTAGTAGAGGAAATATCGGCTTTTTGTTAACTTTAATATTGATTTTCCTATTTAAAGTGATAAAAGGCTATGAATATGAAGATTTAGTAGCCATATTCTGGGGATACTTAGCTGCACTTCATTATTATAAATACCAATATTATCCTAGTAAAAAAACACTTTTTATAACATGTATTACTATTATCTTATTTATATTATTTTTAACAATGTACTTAATCAAAATGTGGTGATAAGATGAAAGAGCTTAAGTTATACAATAATTTAAAAGAATATAGGTAAGCGCTTAAATCTTGGGTAGCTTTACTGTCTACGTTTTTGAACTCATAATGATAGCAAATAGATTTTTACTACA
>NZ_JANJZT010000008.1 GCF_024622975.1 Blautia caecimuris
TTCCCAACAACTACCACATCGAGTATGACGGCCACTACTACTCCGTATTGTACTCTTACTGTGGCAAGCCTGCAATCCTGAAGGCAACCGCTTCAGAGATCAGAATCTGTGATCAGTATAATCGGCTGATCTGTACACATAAGCGGTCTTATAGAGAGTTTCCGCTGTATATCACGGTAGATGAACATATGCCGCCAGAACACCTTTATTACAAAGAAGTCAATTCAAAGGATGGTAATTATTACCGCCGCTGGGCTTCTGCCATTGGTCCTGCGATGTCAGAACTGATTGACAGACTCCTTAAATCATCAAAACATGAAGAGCAGTCTTATAATGCCTGTGCAGGTATCCTGCATAAAGTAAAAACAATCCCGAAAGGTGCTGCTGAAGAAGTTGCCCGTAAATGTATAGAGATCAATTCCTGTAAGTATTTTACCTTCAAGCAGATGCTGAAAAAGATGGATGTGAAGGAACTCCCCGAGCATTCACCAGGAACACTGCCCAATCATGAAAATATCAGAGGAAAGGACTACTATAAGTAAGGGTGACGTACTATGGCATACAGATTAAAAGACTATCTTTATAACGATAAACTCACAAAGGAACAGAACATACTCATGGATCGGCTGTATAAACTTCGCATGTCCGGTATGGCTGAAGCATTTGAAAAGCAGCTGCTGGAACCAAACACAGGTCTCGAACCATTTGAAGTCCGCTTTGCTGCTATTGTAAATCAGGAGTGGGATCAGCGTGAGAGTAAAAAGTTTAAACGTCTCATGAAGAAAGCGACCCTGAAATATCCTGCAGCTGATCTTGACAGTTCAATCTATGATCCAGAACGTCAGCTGAATACACACGTCATAGAACTTCTGGCCAAGTGTGATTGGATCGATGAGCCGAATAACCTGCTGATGACCGGAGGGGCCGGTGCTGGGAAAACGCACATCGCCTGCGCCTTATGTATCACAGCAATGCATCAGAACCGTACTGTTAAATACATACGTGCGAGCACACTCTTAAAGGAATCAGATCATGCCAGGCAGGAAGGTACTTACTTTGAGTATTCGAATGAAATGGCCGCTTATGATCTCATGGTGATAGATGATTTCGGCTTAATGGATCTGGACATCGAGAAATGCCGCGATTTATTTGAAATCATCGAGTCCAGAGACTGCCGCAAGGCAACTATTATTATCTCACAGATTCCAGTATCCGGATGGTATCAGCTTTTTGGGGATTCCACCTACGCAGATGCCTGCTTAAGTCGAATGACATCTAAGGCATATCGCCTTGAATTTCCTGGCAGGGATTGCAGAATAACCAATAGTAATTAATCAACCTGCTGAGCTTTGCTCAGTTTGAAGCGGAATGGCGCTCCGTTCCTCTGGAACGGATGCGCAGTTCTTGCGGAATATGCATGTTTGTCAATACTTTCCAAAAATTTTTTGAATATTTTTTTCGGAAAGTGGGCATACTATTTAATTTCAAATAAAAATCATGTTCGTTTTTATTTGGACAAAAGAGCAGAGCCGACAGGCTGTGATTGCTCACAAGCCTGTTGACTCTGCGCATTATGTGTCTGGCTTTTTGATGAGATGTTGTCCACCCGATAAATGGGAAATTATAGCAAATAACCTATAGCGATGAAAAGATAGCAATATAAGTATTTCCTGTTTAATCTTAAATACATTACACCACTGAGAGCAGAAAATATCATAGTGGAAATTCCGTTCCATATTTCAAGTCCTACTCCTCTTGATACAAAATGAAACACTCCCCATGTCATAGCCAATATAATACCGCCAAAAGGAATTGGGCTTTCTTTTTTCAACAGGGTTTCAATCGCTTTTTGCCCGTATATTATGATTAGAAAAACAAGCATTACTTCAAATATATAGTATAAATATTGCATACAAAATTGAAATACGGTTTTACCCTGTGCTTCTCCAATAATCTTTAATGTATGCCAATCAATGAAAGTCATAATTTTGCAGCCAATAAAACAGGCAAGCGTCACTATCCAATTTTCCAAAGAAATTATGTCTCTTTTGTTTCCTTTTACTGGAAAATGATAATGTTTTATAGAAAAAAGCAGGAGAACACTAATGAAGAACGCCCACATAAAAACCATTATCATACAATGAATACTTCTTTGCTGCATTGTATAATTCTGTATATCTACATGTAGAAATATAACTTCAATTCCGAATATTGACAGATATTCAAGCATAAATGCTGCAAATGAGAGCAGGCTCAGCCATAAATATTTTGTCCATTTTACTTCTCTAACCATTATCCTCACCTTATGAAATTTCGTTTTCCTTTTATACTTGGCTTCCCGACAAATTATGAATCTGGTTAATGTATATGTTCATCATAAAACCCAACAAAATCCTCGAACAACTCCAAATCCAATGAATTACACCATTTTTCCCTGTCAAGGTTTTGATATATATAATTAGCTTTATCCTCCGAAAACCGTTCCCTGTTTTCCTCTGTGTTATAGTCATAGTCAAGCGTTTTGAGCCATTCATCAAATTTCGCATTAAACTCATTGCGATATGTGTCGTCATTGAAATAGTTATGTCCTTTATTCTCAAGAGGAATAAAGCTAAATCGGGAATCGTCCTTGTATTTTTCGTAATAAATTTCGTAGCCGTATTCGGCTGGAACAACTTCATCATCAAAGCTATGCACAATCATAACAGCGGCATTGCTTTTTGAGAAGCCGTCCAACGCAGTATTTGAGGCATAACCGCCATATTGAATCCTCTCATGCAGTTTCACAAATGGTAACATCAAATAAATACCATTTCCTACCTGTTTTTTCCCCTCGGCTTCAAACAGATTCGGTGAAGCGTTAAAACCCGAACACGCTATAACGGCTTTTACTTCGGGGTGGTATGTAAGCACACTGCAAACACTGTAGCCGCCCCAGCTATGCCCGAATAAAACGATTGGCAGACTTGGGAATTTCCCGCTTTCCTCCACAAATGTAATTGCATAGTCAAGGTCAATTACTCCCTGTGGAAGCCCTCCGACTCCCTCACCCTCGCTTTCATCATTTCCCGTAGCGTCATAGGAGAAAACATAATATCCATGACAGGCAAAATAATTCACGCAATCCATATAAGAATTATGTCCACCTCCACCAAAGCCATGTGCCATTACAACGATACCACGCTGGTTTTCTCCCGAACTATACATATATCCCGCCAGTTTCTGCCCCCCGTTGGAACTAAACTCATATTTCGTGCGGTGCAATCCGTCAAAGTCATCAACGTAGAGCATAAGCGGCTCATAGCTCTCAAATCGCTGGTTAAAATTCTCGTTATATACCATTACAGTCAATATCCAATCGCCAGCAATTATTAGTGTGACCACAATAGATAATATAATAAAGAGAATCTTTTTCTTCTTAGATTTCGGTTTCGTGTTTTTCATATCCATATCCTTTTTGACTTATTGTTGTGTCGGAAAATCCCGATTTCTCGCTTTGTTAATCAACTTATTTCGATTTAAGTCTTTCCTAATATGCTTAGTATTCCTTTTTTTGGCAAAATAGAAATGTGTTTTTTTATGATTTCTGTATAACCTTTAGTGATTTTTGAATATCCTTATAAACTAATGACTGCATACTATCCTCATAAATAGAAATATCTGCTTTATGAAGTTTGGAAAGAATATCACTCTTCAATTCAGGCTTATGTTTTGCAATAATGGGTAACAATTTAATACATTGTCTTGCTGTAATAGGTTTGACATCTGTTATATGTTTCAAATACTTATCAATAACCTCATCAATCTTATAATCTTTATCCCATTTCGCATTATAAGCAAGTAATGTAAGTCCCCTTGTGCGAATATACGAATTATCGCTGTCAAGCATATCGCTTAATCTATCCATATAGGGATAGACACAATCAGTTTCTTCGCTTTGTTTTTGCAATGTCTGCAACGCCTTGTATGCAACATTATTATTCTTATTAAACAGTAATTCAAATGTTTCTGCTATATTGACTGACATGGTAATCTCCTTTACAAATGAGGGTTTTTATATTTTTTACAGTGTGATTATCCAAAAACATACTGCTGAAATTGCAGAAAGCGGTGTCATGATATACTTTTCTTTTTTGCTTTTGGATATAAAATTCATAATTGTATTGAATGAGAGATATGCTGCCATGATGATACAGATTATCTTTGTTGCGTTCTCTGAAAACCAAAATGGTATAAGTCCTCCCATTTGCAATATTATGACCACAAAAAATATCTGTATAATAATCTGCATTACCAAAACAATCCTTAGTTTCTTAGGGAAGACTTTATATCGCCCTCCCATTGTCAACTCTCCTAATGGAAAACCACAAACTATAAGAAATGATAATACAATCACTATTGAAAAGACGCCTGCTCCTATAATAGCTATCATGGTCAACCTCCAAATACCGATTCTTCGTTCTATTTAGCTCCCCGATAAACTGCAAGTTATCGCTTTCTGATAATCCAATCGTCATCTTGGTTTTTTCTCTCTGCATAGTAACCGCAAGGCATATCCTTTAAGGTATTGACAGAGTTATCTAAGTCAAAAACCCATTTTAAAGATACTAAATTTGCTTCATCTGTTTCATGTGTTTCTCCGCATAGAAATTGCCACATTCCGTCATCTTCATCATGCGATACATATAGAATAGGTGCCTGACGCTCCAATATATGGCAACAGATAATCGTAGCAGTATCGGGTGAATCATAAAAAGGAAATTTCATGTCTGTTACTCCTTTCAAATCTCGACTTCTCAGTTTGACTTTTTTCCTATTTTACACAAAAACATGAGATTTTTCAATTCACAAACTGTCTTGCTTAAGTTTGAATGGCATTGTCGCTTATTGCGGAAACGCTATCATTCACCTATGAATAAATTATCTCATTTTCAACAATTTCTCTTACATACGCCAGAATGTTATTCATCTTTTGAAGCCATAAGAATTGATTTTCGGTTTTCAATTGTTCTGTCACACCCTGCCTGTCGGAATATTCCGTTACCAGCCGAGAAAACATTTTATCTGCTCGCTTGTCAATATCGTCAAGGTAGTCGTTCAGCTTTCCACCTGTTAGTAGGTTCATATGCAAAACCTTATGGCGTTGTTCCAAATACTTTGCGTGCCGCTGTCCTCATAAGCCGATTAGCTTGGCTTCTTGTGGCAGTATAAGATTTGGCAGATTATAATCGCCAACTTTTGAATAAGTGCCGCCCATCTGTTCAAATATTGTTTTTTCCATAAGTAACCCTCCGTCATTCTGATTTTGAGAGCGTTGGAAATAATTCTCCGTTCTTTTTCGTCAATCACTATGTAGTATTTTTGACATCGCATATTTCCCGATCTCTTTCCCCTAAAGTATGGCAAAGGATTTCTCCCTTTGCGAATGTGCGATTTTATTGTTGACATTAAAGAAAGCCAGTGCAAGAAGCGTTTCTGCTTCTTACGCTGGCTTTTGCCTTTGCTATCCCCCATAAGTTGTATTCCAATAATGTTTTCAAATTACTTCCTTATATGGTGACAGCCTTTGCGGTTTTTCTTTTGTCACTTTTTGCAGAAATGCGCCGTAAAGCGGTTTCTGGCGTAGGCTGCCGTTCCCCGCCTTTCAATCTGGATTTTAACGATTTTCAAAATTCAGATTGGAGGTGTCTACGGTGAAATACGCACCGAGAAAGGTATATATCAAAGAGAATGGCAGCTATGCGGAGTTGTCCTATATGGATTTTTGCCGCCGCAGAGAAGCAGACCGTACATATTCGGACAAGCTTTTTATCCCTGTGCAGGGCTGTCTGATTGAGGTTGTGCGGGAACAGTACACGGACTTCTATCGGGATAAAGAGCGGTGGCGTTATCTTCAGAAACTGGATGCGAAGAACAGCCTGCTTTCATTAGATGGATTTGTCGATAGCGAGGGCAACGCTCTGGACTTTATTGCCGATGAAACGGCGGGCGTTGAGGAAACAGTTATCCATTCCATGATGTTGGACAGGCTGAACGCCGCCCTGCTCTTGCTGTCGGATGATGAGCGGGCGTTGATACGGGCAATCTTCTTTGACGGTGTTTCCACTAAAGAGATTGCAAAGATGGAAAATGTTGACCAGAGTACGGTAAACAGACACAAGCTCAAAATTCTGGCAAAGCTCAGAAAAATAATGGAAAGCAGATTTTAAGTGCAAAGCCCCTTTGATTTTTCCTTTGGAAAATCGAGGGGGATTTCTTACTGCCCTCTCAATCTTGGATTTATGAAATCCCGATTGGAGGAAAAGAAATGGCATATAACCACGGACGGGAGGAGCGCAAATGGCGTATCTGGAAAGAAGCGGAGGAAAGGATTTTACGGAAATGTGGTGTTGACGAGGATACCATTGAGAAAATCCGTATTTACGACAGGGCGGATTTTAATGCCGCCAGACGGTTCTACCGCTATCTGAATGATGTCGGGGAATACCTTGAGGGAATGGCGGACAGGGAGAAACAAACGGAGGTTAGGACGGTGGCTGATTTACTGGACGAGATTGAAAATGAAAATCTGTACCTCGCATTAGTCACGGTAGACAGGCGCACTCTGAAAATCGCTCTCCTAAAAATGCAGGGCTATTCCACAAAGGAGATTGCCCCGATTGTCGGTCTGACAACGGGGGCTGTCTACGCAAGGATGGGACACCTGCGGAAAAAGCTGAAAGCCTTTAAGCGGTAAGGGAAGAAAAATACATTCACCTGCGGGCTATGGGGTGAGAGGTCAAAAACCTTTCGCCCTATTTTTTCGCAGGAGGAAAAACATAATGGCATACCGAGTTAAAACATATACGCTTCGGGAGGAAGCGGCGGAAAACGGCACAAGGTATTTTATCAGCTTTAAGGACGGGCAAGGCGGCTATCACGAATTAGAGGTATCCGAACAATTCTTTACTGAGTTTCGGCAGATGGAACGCAGAAACCGTAATCTGCTGCAATCGGATGAACGCCACAAAGAATTTTTCGAGCTTTCCGATGAAGCCCTTAACAAAAGGGCAAGGGTTACGCCGAAAGGCGTTGACGAGCTGATTATCGAGCAGGAACGCTCCGAACTGCTCCACCGTATCATTGCCGCTCTGCCAGAGATACAAAGGCGGCGTTTCCTGCTCTATTACGAGTACGATTTCAATTACTATGATATTGCTGCAATGGAGCATTGCACGGCACAGGCGGTTAGGCGGTCTGTCGTTCTTGCCAGAGAAAAGATAAAGGTGCAGATGAAAAAATATCTCTGCCCCTAACAGTTTGATAACGCTCTTGTATCTTTAGATATGGGGGCGTTTCTCTGATATGTTCTCTAATGGAATTTAGCAGAGGTAAATGTATCTGAGGATGAGGCGGTAGACAGCGGAGACACGCTTCTGACGCTGGACGAAGACAGTATCACAGCAAGTTATGAAGCACTTTACGGACAGAGAGAGGCACTGGCAGAGACTTTGACAGAGCTTCTGAATCTTGCAAAAAAAGGAACCATTACTGCAGATATGGATGGTACTATCGAAGAGATTTATGTTTCTGATGAGGAAACTTCTGATTCCTCATCAGTATCAGCCGGCAGCGGAGTTCAGCTGTCAAATATGTCTTATACAAAAGGGACTGGCATCCAGGCGCTAAATATGTCCTATACGAAAAGCTATGGAGTTCAGGCATCAAACATGTATTACACAAATGAATCCGTTGTTCGTATCGTTAATGTGTCCGATACAGATGAAACAGCAGAAATATTTTCTGATGATACAGGAAGTATGGAAGAAACACCTTCTCAGCCAGAGAAGCAGACTCTTTATCTGAGCATGGCAGACACATCGGCGGGAAACGCGCAGACGCTGGGGATTGTTGTTCCAAGAACAGGAGGCAGTCCTCAGACGCAGATTGTTTCCTCAGACAACAGCTATACAGGAACTATATCCTGGAATCCGGGAGACAGTACCTTCCAGCCGGCAGCAACCTATCAGGCAGCAGTTATGCTTTATGCAGGGGAGGGCTATCAGTTTGCAGCCGACAGTGTGACTCAGGCGGTATCCGGAGTGCTGTCCGGAGTATCACTTTCCGCTGATGGAAGCACGCTGAGCTTTACCATTACTTTTCCGGAAACAGAGGGAAGTACAGAGGAGCCTGGGGATACCTCAGGTGATTCCGGAAGCACGGAAGGAAATCAAGGCGGCTCTGCTCCTTCTGAAGACGCCCAGAACAATACGGAAAATTCGGGATCAGATACACAGACGGGCGAGGAAAATGGAATTACAGACGGAGAAAGTCAGGTGTCGCCAGAAACTCAGAATAATAATACGGGAACGACACAGAATACAGGCAGTTCTCAGGGGGCAGGGAGTACATCCTCCGGAATAACCGGAAGTGTAAATGCTGCCGGAGGAACCAGTTCCGGAACACAGACCTCAAATGGCCAGCAGTCAGGGGAAGAGGAAACCCAGACAGATACAGCCTCCCAGTACAGCACAGACACTACAGCCTTTACGATTTCCGGCGATACTTCTATGCTGCTTTCGGTAAGCGTAGATGAGCTGGACATCAATTCCGTAGAACAGGGACAGACGGCGCAGGTGACTTTTGATGCCATAGAGGATAAAACATTTGAAGGGACTGTGACAAAGGTAGGAAATACGGCTTCTGCAAGCGGCGGTGTGGCCAAGTATACAGTGGAGATCACCATTCCAAAAGATGAAGAAATGAAAGCAGGAATGAACGCATCCGCAACGATTACAATCGAGGAAAAAGAAAATATTGTAACCATTCCGGTTAATGCCCTGCAGGAACGGGGAGAGGAAGTTTTTGTTTATACAGAGCAGGATGACGAAGGAAATCTTTCCGGTGAACAGCAGGTAACCACGGGGCTTTCCGATGGAGAAAACGTAGAGATCACAGAGGGGCTTTCCGAAGGCGATGTGGTTTATTACCAGAAGACTGGCGGCGGAAATACCTCTTCTGATACAGGCTTCAGCATGCCGGGCGGAGATATGGGAGATATGCCGGGCGGAGATATGGGAAATATGTCCGGAGGCGGTAATATGGGAAATATGCCCGGAGGCGGAGATATGGGCGGCGGAATGGGAAATCCGTCGGGAAAGTAGGTGAAAGTACATTGATAGAACTGAAAGAGATTTCAAAAATATATACCATTGGAGATGAAACGGTATACGCTCTGGATCATGCCAGCATGAGCATCCAGGAGGGAGAATTTGTCAGTATCATCGGTCCCTCCGGAAGCGGAAAATCCACAATGATGAATATTATCGGCTGTCTGGATGTGGCAGACGAGGGGGAATATATTCTGGACGGGATTTCCATTGAGCAGTATTCGGAACGGGAGCTGGCCAGGATACGCAATCATAAGCTGGGGTTTATCTTTCAGAATTTTAATCTCCTGCCCAGGCTTACTGCAGAGGAAAATGTTGAACTGCCTCTTTTGTACCAGGGAGTCAAAGCAGCAGAAAGAAAGGAGAGAGTCCGTAAAGCTCTGGAAAAGGTAGAGCTGTCTCATAGAATGCACCACCGTCCTACAGAGCTTTCCGGAGGCCAGCAGCAAAGAGTTGCCATTGCAAGAGCGCTGGTGACGAAGCCTTCTCTGTTTCTTGCAGACGAACCTACGGGAAATCTGGACAGCCGGACCGGACAGGAAATCATGTGCCTGTTCCATGAGCTTCACGAAGTCGGAAATACCATTGTGCTGATCACTCACGATAATGGGGTGGCCCAGGAGGCTGAGAGAATGATACGGATCCGTGACGGACATGTGGATGAGGTGACAGCATGATATGGCAGACCTGTAAGATGTCCTGGGCAGCAGTATGTGCCAATAAACTACGTACCTTTCTTACCATGCTGGGGATTATTATCGGTGTTTCGGCATTGATCGTCCTGGTTTCTATTGCAGACGGGGCATCCTCATCTGTATCAGAACAGATCTCGGATATGGGATCCAGTTATCTGACGGTAAGGGTTACAGATGACAAGGAAAATCCCATACGGTTAAATGAATTTCAAGAGCTTATGGATGATGAGGCGTTGGAAGCGGCCGCGCCATATGGTAGAACCTCTGTTACTGCAAAAAGCGGATATACAAGCGGAACCATGAGTATCACCGGAACGACAGGAAGCTATTTTGATATTATGAAACTGGAGCTTTCTTCAGGAAGAACCCTGAAGCAGACGGATCTGGATAATAATTCTCTGGTAGTGATCATCAGTGCGGATACAGCGATAGAATTTTTTGGAAGGGAAGACGCAGCGGGAGAAACCCTGTCTCTGGATGGAAAAAGCTTTTTGGTTGCAGGTGTTCTTTCAGACGATAATTCTTCTCTTACCTCAACACAGTCTATGACAGAAAGTTCTTCTGAGGAGGAGTCGGAAACTGTAACACTGGAAGGATATATTCCTTATTCTACGCTTACCAGAATAGCGGATAATGTGCTGGATATCACACAGTTTTATGTATCCTCCGCAGATGAGGAATCCATGGATCAGGCTGAAGCAGCCGTGGAAAGAATCATGCTTGAGCGGCTGTCTGAAGATGAAGATGCTTTTTCCATTATGAATCAGTCTGAGATTATGAGTGCTATGGAGGGTGTGGATGATACCATGTCCCTGATGATCGGAGGAATCGCAGCTATTTCTCTTCTGGTAGGAGGCATCGGTATCATGAACATTATGCTGGTGTCAGTTACTGAAAGAACCAGAGAAATCGGTATTCGCAAGGCAATTGGAGCCGGAAGAGGAGGAATCATGATGCAGTTCCTTATGGAAGCTCTTATAGTCAGTATGATGGGCTGTGCGGCAGGAATTGGAATATCCTTTGCGATACTGAAAATTATCGGAAAAGTAATGGAAGATTCTATGAGCTTCCATATGGACATGAAGGTTGCCGGGATCTCCGTGATATTTTCACTGCTGATCGGAGTGATATTTGGACTCTATCCTGCCAATAAGGCGGCACGAAAAAAACCAATTGAAGCACTTCGTTATTCCGGATGAAGCCTTTGAAAAAATAATTTGAATAAAAGGGAAATGCATACGGGGAATCCGGAACAGGTAATTTCTGCGAGGCGCTTTACGGAAAAATCATGATCAAAAATCCGAGAAAACTTATTCTGGCTTCCCTGTGCTTCATGCCGATAGTATTTCCGGAAACTGCAGCCATAATTTTAACAGCCGGAAAAATGGAATTCAGAATTTTCGAAAGTGTTGATTAGCTCTGCCAATGCATGAACATACCTGCTTCAGGAGATTCCTGAACAGTAACCATTAAATTGCCTGATTTGCTTAGAAAAAAGAAAAAACTTTACTTTTGAATAATAATGTGGTAATATATATATCGTGTTGAACCACTTATAATATGTTAGTGATGAAAAGACAATGATCTTTCCTCGTCATAATGGGATGTGTATTTAATATTCCCCATAGTTTCCCCATTATAGAATTATAATCGGTGATGGCAGTAAGGGGCTAATGGCGACTGATTAACACTTTAAATACACATAAGACAATATAGGGGTCGTTCTGAGTATATCTGGTAAATGCGTAAAAATAAGCATTTTTATAGAAAATACAGAGCGCAAAAAGGGTTCAGACAGTAAAAAGCACCTGTAGCTCAGTGGATAGAGCAGTGGTTTCCGGTACCATGTGCGGGGGTTCGATTCCCTTCAGGTGTATTTGCGCGGAACTGGGGATGTTCCGGCGCGTTGTAATTTAAGGAGGACAAGAACTTGGATAATTTCAGGGAATGGTTATCAGATAACCTCCGCTATTTTATGCTTGGCGGCGCTATTCTGGTAATCGTAGCTGTTTTGTTCTTTGGTGTACGTGCCTGTGTTGGAAGCGGGAAGGGTGCTTCTGATAAAGAACAGAAAACAGCTCAGGACAACAGCCAGGGAAATGATCCTTCTTCTCCGGAAGATGATGGGGAGACAAACGACGGAAATAAAGAAGAAGACATGAATCCCTTGGAAAAAGGCGATGCAGACATTACTGCATTTATGCAGAGCTACTACAAGGCTTTAGGGGAAAGAGATATTGCAACGTTAAAAACTCTGGTCAGTGATCTGACTTCAGCAGATGAGAGCAGGATCACGAATGCCAAGGATTATATTGAAGCTTATGAACCGGGCAGTGTCTATACGAAAAAGGGGTTGGACGATAATTCTTATGTAGTATATACCTGTTACAGTTATATCTGCAGTGGAATTGACACACCGGTACCTTCGCTGGGGTATGCCTATGTTGTAAAGGACAGTGACGGGAAGTATAAAATTCTGGGCGCGGCAGATCAGAATACAAAAGTTTCTTCTTATATGGAAGACCTTTTGAATAATGAGGATGTACAGAAGCTGAGAGCAGAGGTACAGGCAGAATATGATGCGGCACAGCAGAAAGACAGCAGTCTTGCAGAATTCCTGAACGGACTGGGAGAGGATGCGGCAGCTGCAGATTCACAGAGCGGCAGTACTATGACAGTTACAGAAGGCTGTAATGTCAGAGCGGAAGCCAGTGATGAATCAGAGATTATCGGTGGTCTGGACGAGGGAACTCAGGTTGAAAAAACAGGCCAGGAAGGCGACTGGATTCAGATTGATTATGAAGGCCAGACAGGATACGTGTTCAGTAGTCTATTAGAGTAAAAAGCAGGGTACGGAAATTTTCCGTACCCCTTTTTGCGGTTATGGAACCAATGCATTGCAAAATATCTGCTTCTGTGATAGGATTTTTGCAGAGATTTTGCCGCAAAATGGCAAAAACTGTAAAATCTTACATAAAGGAGCGGGTATAATGAAAAACTTAAAGAAAATTCTGGCTTCCGTCATACTGTCTGTGGGTCTGCTGACAGGAAACGCGGCAGGGAACCTGTGGATGCCGGAAACGGTTTATGGAGCGGTGGGTCTGGCTTCTGTTCCTTCTTATACAGGAAGCGCCTATACAGTGCTCAATGACAATGTTCCGGAATTTACAGAAGAAGATCTTGCTCTTGAATCTTTTGAAAGCTACAGTGAACTGGATTCACTGGGAAGATGCGGAGCTGCTTTTGCAAATATAGGACAGGAGCTGATGCCCACAGAGGAACGGGGAAAGATCGGACAGGTTCGCCCGTCCGGCTGGCATACTCAGAAATACGATTGTGTAGATGGAAAATATTTGTATAACAGATGTCATTTGATCGGCTATCAGCTTACCGGGGAAAACGCCAATGAAGAAAATCTGATCACCGGGACCAGGTATATGAATGTAGAAGGGATGCTGCCTTTTGAGGATATGACTGCAGATTATATCCGCGAAACCGGGAACCATGTGCTTTACAGAGTGACTCCCTTATATAACGGCGATGATCTGGTGGCATCAGGCGTTCAGATGGAAGCACAGTCTGTAGAGGACGGCGGTCAGGGAGTTCTTTTTAATGTATATTGCTATAATGTCCAGCAGGGAGTGGGGATTGATTACAGTACCGGAGACAGCTGGGAGGAAACAGAGGACTTTTCTGCGCAGGAAAGTCCGGAACTCAGCGCGGGAACAGAAGAAACATTTTCATCTTCAGAACAGGAGACTTTCACAGATAAAAGCGCAGCTGAGGCTACTTATATCCTTAATGTGAATACAGGCAAATTTCACCGTCCGGACTGTCACAGTGTAAATCAGATGAAAGAAAAAAACAAAATGGAGATGACGGGAACAAGGGATGAGCTGGTACAACAGGGCTATTCTCCCTGTCAGAACTGTAATCCGTGATATTTTGAAGAACTGCCGGGAGGAAACAGAGCTGTTTCCCCGGCAGTTTTGGCGAATGTATATCAAAAGCTCTGGATATGCAAATAAAAAACAGTTTACAGATTTTATAAAAACTTTATTTGTAAAAGCTGAGATTTTCTGTTATAGTGAACAGTGGTTGCAGTAAACTGTTTTTTATGAAAGAGAGAATACGAAATTGAGGAAAAAATCACATATACTGCTGGCCAGATATCTGGCTGATCAGATGACGGTTTCTGAGAGTCTTCAGTCACACAGAAAGGCATTTTGTCTGGGAAACATTCTTCCGGATATCAGACCGTCTTTTGTAACAAAAAGACATGAGTTTTTTGGAACCTTTGATGAAATACAGGAAAAACTGAAGACCCTGGTAGAGGATGGCGTGGATCAGTACAGAGAAAGAGTGTTCTGGCGCAGGCTTGGGGAGATTTTTCACTACATTGCCGATTACTTTACTTTTCCTCATAATAAAACCTTTACCGGATCTCTTGTAGAGCATAACAGTTATGAAAAAGAACTGAAAAACCGGTTGAAGACCTGTATAAGAAATGGCGAAGCGGCACGGTATCAGGCGGCTGAGATCAGCTTTGGGAGCTTTGGACAGCTTACAGAGTATATTCGGGAAAAACATGCGGAATATCTGAAAAAAGAACGGAATATTTCAGATGATATCAGGTATATTCTTGATGTGTGCTGTCAGGTGTTCCGGGGAGTGTGCCGGCTGTGTCCGGGACTGGAGCCGGAAAAAGTTCCTGTATGTGTTTTCTGAAATATAAAAATATGAAAAAAATATGAATTTTGTACTAAAACCGCCGGAGCCTGTGCTCCGGCGGTTGATTTTGAAAAAAGTGTATGATAAAATAAAAACGGTCATATGTAAGCAAACGACATTGAGGAAGGCATACCTTTATATAGGGGAATAAAGATATGTTCTTGGAAGGGAGTAATATTAACCAGAATGAAGAACAAATATCTGACAAAATATTTATGTATTACATTGATTTCCGGTACAGTTCTGTCAAGTCCGGCGGCTGTAATGGCAGGCAGTGAAGGGACAGAGACTGCAGCGGATTTCGGAGACGGTTCAGGACAGGGAGAAACAGCTCCTGCGCCTACGGAAGCACCTGCCACACCTGCGCCTACAGTAGCTCCGGTACCGACAGAGGCACCTGCAACGCCTGCGCCGACAGAGGCTCCGAAGCCTACAGAAGCACCGCAGCCAACCGTGACGCCGGAACCGGAACCAACGGTAACACCGGAACCAGATCCGACAGTGACACCGCAGCCTTCACCGACAGTAACACCGGGGCCGGAACCAACCGTAACGCCTCAGCCAACCGTAACACCGGAACCGGATGAACAGGCAGTAAAAGCTCTGATTGCTGAGATTGATAAACTTTCAAAGGAAAAGCTTACATTAAAGCATGAAAAAAAGCTGAAAGAGCTTCGTGAGATTTATGATGATTTTACAGAAGAAGAAAAGAAGCTTGTGACAAATTACGATATTCTTGTAAAAATGGAAAAGAGAATGGAAGTTCTTAAAAAACAGGAAGGCAAGGATGATGATAAGACGGATTTTTCAGATGGTTCTGAAACAGGAAAGACAGGTACTCCGGTATATTACACAAGTATGGTATCCAATCTTCATGCAGGAAGAGAGTTTTATCTGGACAGTCTGAAAAATAATTATCAGCTTACTTTTTCAGAGGATTTCGCTTCTGTGATGGATCAGATTGAAAGGGAATATAAAGAAAAGAATGGCCTGACAGATGCCAGTGATACCCGTGAAAACGGTCAGACGGCTTCTTCGGATTCCCTTCTGGTGAGAAACTGGCAGGATATTCTTGCTGTTTATGTTTATGAAGAGAGTCAGAGCGGCGTTAAGGAGTTTCAAATGGATTCCTCTTCAAAAAACAAACTGGCGGAAATTTTTGCAGAAATGAATCCGATCGTGAGAGATGAAGAGAATCCTTCTCATGTTTCCTATGGAAATTATCATATTAATACTTACATAAAGAAAAACAAGATTCCTCAGGATCAGAGAGATATCCTTAAAAAATATGTGGAAACAGACTGCAAGCTTCTCTGTGCAGTTGTAACGGACGCAAAAGGCTTTGTGCGCCAGAGTGTCGGTGACGATGTTTCAGAGGAACGTGTAAATGTGATCACAGCAGCATATTCTCTGGTTGGAGAGGTGGGATATTTCTGGGGCGGCAAATCCACAGCCATCGGTAAGGATGCGAACTGGGGAAATGCAGAAAAGGTAGATGCGGCAGGAAGTCCAAGTACAGGAAGTACAAGAGCCTACGGACTGGACTGCAGCGGATTTGTTACCTGGTCTGTGATCAATGGATATCTGAACCAGGGAATGCAGAGCAGCGTAGGAGACGGAACTTCTGAGCAATGGCTCAATGCCAATGTGGTCAGTGAAGAAGACGCTCAGCCTGGAGATCTGGTATTCCAGAGCGGACCGGAGGCGGGAAGCGACAACCATGTGGGTATTATCTGCGGTCAGACAGATGCAGGAGACTGGATCGCAGTACATTGTTCTTCCAGCAAAAACGGCGTTACAGTAGGAGAGGCTTACGGTGCAAGCTTCCGATATATCCGTCAGCCGGATTTTTATCCTACAGAGGAAGAACGGACTCAGATGCTCAGTGACGGAGCTTCTGCAGCAAACGTTTCAGCTCCTGAAAAACTGGAACAGAATGGAACAGCAGAAGATCTTACTTCAGGCAGCGCTTCTGATGCTGTGTTAAATAGCGGCAGCAGCGACGAAATCTTTGTCTCTGATGAAGATGTAGAAGTGATTTTTGAGGATATGGAAGAGGATGAGCAGACTGTAGTGTCCGAAGAAGATCGGGAAACAGGCAATGTTGAGGTGACAGATACGCTTCAGGGAATCCTTGACCAGAATATTTCAGTTACTCAGAGTACCTCAAAGGCAGAGGAATTTGAGGATATAGAGGTTATTTTTGAAGACTGACACGGAAGAGCTGACAGAGAAATCAGTCAGTTACTGTTTACACGCAGCGTAACATATGCCCATGCGGAAAAATGAAAGCCGCATGGGCATGATTTTTCAAAAGGAGAAACAAATGAAAAAAAGGCGTTTTCCCAAGCTCCTTTTTCTGCTATTTCTGCTTCTGATCGTTGCCGGCCTTATATTCGGGATATCGCAGAAAGAGAGAACCGTAGGTGATCAGAAGGAAAAAACAGGGCTGGAACAGATGGCAGATGCAGCCAGAGCCGTGTTTGATCAGGAACCGGAACAGGTAAAAAAACTTCGGGAGCAGGAGACTGCGCAGACAGAGGAAGGTCATCAGGAATACTATTTTCAGCTTCTGAGAGATCAGGAAAAAGTTATTTACAGACAGATGCTCCAGGGTATCCGGGAGAGAAAAGAAGAATTTTATCTGACTTCTTCGGAGGATGAGGTGATCGACAGAGCATACCATGCTGTTCTGAAGGATCATCCAGAGCTTTTTTGGATCCACAACAGGGAGGCTGTTTACCGGACCACGTATCCGGGAGAGGATTACAGCCTGTTTTCGCCCGGATATACTTATACGGACCAGGAAGTTCAGGAGATTCAGGCTGCCATGGAGCAGGGATATCAGGAAATGACTGCAATGATACCGGAAAATGCAGATGATTATGAAAAGGTCAAAACAGTTTATACATATCTGATCGATACGACGGAGTATGTCTCATCTGATCATGACCAGAATCTGGCAGGAGTTTTCTGGAAAAAGCAGGCAGTGTGCGCCGGGTATGCAAGATCAGTCCAGTATTTTCTGGAAAGACTGGGGATCCCCTGCATTTATGTGGAGGGAAGCACAAAGGGCAGCACGGAGGGACATGCATGGAATATTGTGCTGCTTGACGGACAGTATTATTATGTGGATGCCACAAATGGAGATCAGCCGGAATTTCTGGAAGGGGATGCGGTTCAGTTTGTGGAGCACAAAACAACTCTGTATGATTATCTCTGTCCGTTTCCTGATGAGTACCGGGAGATTTATACGGCATCAGAAGAATTTCCCGTACCGGAATGTACAGCAGTGGACAAAAATTTTTATGTGCTGAATCAGGGCTGTTTTGACACCTATGATACAGAAGCTCTTTACAGCTATTGTAAAATGCGTCTGGACAATGGCGCGGCTGTGGTGAGATTCAAATTCAGCACTCAGGAAGCGTATAATGAAGCTTACAGAGAATGGATACAGGAGAGTTATATTGATCGTGTGGCAGAGTATTATCTTCAGCTTTATGGGCTGGAGTCTGTGGAGTATCATTACGGACTTCTGGAAAATATGAAAACCATGTATTTTATGTTCTGACACATAACATAAAGGAGGAAAAAAGAGTATGAACAGCATTCTGGATATCCTGCTGAGGGGAATGGATATGATAGAACGGTTCCGGTCAGCTTCAGCAGTAACAGACATACAGCTGATAGGATTTGGAATCCTGCTGGTATTTGGTGTGATAAATTGTATTTTGGGGTACAGGCTTCTCCGTTTCTGGATGATGCTTTTTGCTTTTGTTATCGGAGCGGCACTTGGATATGGAGCCTCGTTTTTTATGGAGGTCAGTGATAATACAGTGCGGCTTGCGATCGGAGCCGGAGTAGGCGTTGTGCTGGCTGTTCTTGTATTTGTAAGTTATAAGGTGGGGATTTTTGTTCTGGGAGCAGGACTTGGCCTGGGAATTGCCGTTTATGTTCTTCACCCGACAACTTCTCTGATGTTTTTTATCTGTCTTCTTGCAGGAGCAGGACTGGGAACTCTTGCCATGAAGTGGGCAAAAGAAGTGATCATTGTAGGAACCAGCCTTCTTGGCGGCGCAATGGCAGGAATGTCTCTGGCAAAGATCGGGGGACTGGCAGATTTTCCTTATGGGATAGGGCTCAGCGCAGCCTTTGCTGTTCTGGGTATGCTGATCCAGTTTGCGACAAACCGCAGCAGATATAAAGAGGATGAAGAAGAATATGAAGCTTCTGCCAGCCGGGGCAAAAAGGAACACCGCCGAGAGGAAGAATATGATCTGTACCCGGACATTGAAGAAGAAATGTATTATGAGTCTCCGGCAAGAAGAAAAAGAGTTCAGGAAGATGTGTTTGAGAAACATACAAAGGGACAGCCGACAGTCTCTGAAAAAAGAAATGAAAGAAGAAATGTTTCGGAAAAAAGAGATTCTTCGGCAAGGAGAAATTATTCAGAAAACAGAAGTTCATCCAGAAGGCATACTCCGGTGGATATTCAGGTTGGGGAAAAAGACAGGAAACGCCGTATTGTGGATGAGTACGGACTGGATCCGGACAAAACTATTGTGTATCGTCCAAGACGGACAAAGGATCCGGAGATTGATCTGCCCCTTGATTCTTATGCGTACGATGATTCCTGCGGACGATCATCTTACAGTATGAATCCCGGAAGAAAAAAGACCTATACCATCCGGGTAGATCAGCCGGAACAGAAGAATCCGCAGGAATTTTCTGATGAATTGGACGGATATTCCAACAGTTGGCGGGAAAGAGAATTTTATGCGGATCTGAAAGAAAAAGACAGATATGATTATTATGACGACCCCATTGACGAGGATGAGCTTGATGAGGAAATCCTCAGAGAAATGATGGAAGAGGAAGACAGAGAAAGTATTCTTCCATGGAAGAAAATTACAGAAAGAAAGGTCGGAAAGGACAGACGAAATGGCAAAAGAGGCTAAGACAAACGCTATGAGGATGCTGGAAAGAAAAAAGATTTCCTATGAGGCATTTCCTTATGAGTGTGATGAATTTATAGACGGGATCCACAGCGCGGATCTTGTGGGCGCTCCTTATGAGCAGTCCTTTAAAACTTTGGTAATGGAAGGAAAAAGCGGAGGGTATTACGTGTTCGTGGTACCGATCCAGAAAGAGGTTGACAGAAAAGCTGCGGCAAAGGCAGTTGGAGAAAAAACAGTGGACATGATCCATGTAAAGGATATCCTGAAGATCACAGGCTATGTAAGAGGCGGCTGCAGCCCTCTGGGAATGAAAAAAGCATATCCCACAGTATTTGATTCCTCAGCGGAAAGTTTTGAGGAAATTTATATAAGCGGCGGGCGTATCGGTCTGACTTTGAAGGTTCCGGTAAAAAGTCTTCTGGAAGTAACCCGGGGAAAAACGGCAGACATCACTTTGTAAGTGGTGCCTGCCGTTTTTGCAGTACAGATGAATGTTATAAAGTGTTTAGTTGTCGGAAGCGTCTTCCTCATTGATCTCAAATACATGACGTTTCTTTGCCATCTCGTCACTGGCAAGATACTCGTCGTAGGTTGTGATCTTGTCAATGAGTTTTCCGTCAGGGAGAATCTCCATGATACGGTTGGCTGTTGTCTGAACAAACTGATGGTCATGGGAGGTGAAAAGAATAACTCCCGGGAATTTGATCAGTCCGTTGTTCAGAGCAGTAATGGATTCCATATCCAGATGGTTGGTAGGCTCGTCCAGAACAAGGATATTTGCGCCGGAGATCATCATCTTGGAAAGCAGACAGCGCACCTTTTCACCACCGGAAAGAACCTTGACGCGTTTTACTCCGTCCTCGCCCGGGAAAAGCATACGTCCCAGGAAGCCTCTGACATAGGTGGCGTCTTTGATCTCAGAATACTGGGTCAGCCAGTCTGTGATAGTCAGATCATTGTCAAATTCCTGAGTGCTGTCTTTTGGGAAATAAGCCTGGGAGGTTGTTACGCCCCACTTGTAATTTCCTTCATCCGGTTCCAGCTCTCCCATAAGAATGCGGAAGAAAGTGGTGATAGCCTGCTCGTTAGCGCCTACAAAGGCTACCTTGTCATCGTGTCCGAGGGTAAAGGAGATGTTGTCCAGGACCTTTACACCGTCAATTGTTTTGGAAAGGTTTTCCACCATAAGGACTTCGTTTCCGATCTCACGGTTTGGACGGAAGTCGATATAAGGATACTTACGGCTTGAAGGACGCATATCGTCAAGCTGGATTTTTTCCAGAGCACGTTTACGTGAAGTGGCCTGCTTGGACTTGGAGGCGTTGGCGCTGAAACGGGAGATAAACTCCTGCAGCTCCTTGATCTTTTCTTCTTTCTTTTTATTTGCTTCTTTCATCTGTTTAATAAGAAGCTGGCTGGATTCAAACCAGAAATCATAGTTTCCTGCATAAAGCTGGATCTTGCCGTAGTCAATGTCGGCAGTGTGAGTGCAGACCTTATTAAGGAAATAACGGTCATGGGAAACTACGATGATCGTATTGTCAAAGTTGATCAGGAATTCTTCCAGCCACTCAATAGCAGGAAGATCCAGGTGGTTGGTAGGCTCATCCAGAAGAAGGATGTCCGGGTTGCCGAAAAGCGCCTGAGCCAGAAGAACCTTGACTTTCTGGCTTCCTGTAAGGTCAGACATCTGTGAATAATGGAATTCTGTTTCGATGCCCAGACCGTTCAGAAGGGTTGCGGCGTCAGATTCTGCTTCCCATCCGTTCATTTCCGCAAATTCACCTTCCAGCTCGCTGGCGCGGATGCCGTCTTCATCTGTAAAGTCTTCCTTTGCATATATGGCTTCTTTTTCCTTCATAATCTCATACAGTCTGGAATTTCCCATAATAACTGTATCCAGAACAGGATAGGAGTCGTATTTAAAGTGATCCTGCTGCAGGAAAGAAAGACGCTGTCCCGGTGTGATCACAATGTCGCCGTTGGTGGGCTCAAGCTGTCCGGACAGGATCTTCAGAAAAGTAGATTTTCCTGCGCCGTTGGCGCCAATGAGACCGTAGCAGTTTCCTTCTGTAAATTTGATGTTGACATCTTCAAACAGGGCTTTTTTTCCAACCCTCAGAGTGATGTTATTTGCTGAAATCATAAAGTACCTCTTTTCTTCGTTACGGTTTCGGTTTTACATTTTATCAGGATGCTGTTTTTGCAGCTCATTCCCATTGTACCGTAAAGTCTGGATTTTGCAAGAGTTATTTTCTTGAAAAATCAACAGGACACTGCTATAATCAACTTTTAAAAGGAAATGAACAGAAAATATGGCTGTATTTCTATAGAAGGGAGATAGTTGTTTATGACTGAAATCATAAATACGCTTACAGAGATGATGACACAAAATCTCTGGGCAGCGCCTGTGCTGAGTCTTGTGGCAGGGATCCTTACCTCTTTTACCCCCTGCTCTCTTGCCTCGGTACCCATGCTGCTGGCCTGTGTGGGGGCTGTGGAAGCAGACCGCAAAAAAGCAGTCTGCCTGTCGCTTTCCATGGCCTCGGGAATGGCAGTGACTTTTGGTATTTTTGGCTCAGTGGCATCCTTTATCGGACATCGGATGCATGAGGCAGGGCACTGGTGGACAATTCTTATGGGAATTCTTATGATACTGATGGCTCTTCAGGTATTTGGCGTCATCAGTCTGATTCCCCATATCCACATATCAGAGCACATGACGAAAAAAGGTTACATCGGCGCATTTTTTACAGGAGCTCTGGGCGGCGTGTTTGCTTCCCACTGTGCGATCCCGGTAATGGTTGCCCTGCTGGCGCTTGTTGCGGAGCTGGGGCAGAATGCCTGGTGGGGCGTTTTGCTTATGGTGCTTTATGCGGTGGGTCACAGTGTGCTTCTGGTAGGAACGGGGATCGGCTACAGTTATGTGGACCGGGCAATAAAAAATCCCAGATATGCCGCCGCGGGAGTATGGCTCAGAAGAATACTGGGCGTTGTGATCCTGGCTTTTGGTATTCTGTTGATCTTTGCAGAAAAATAGCAGATTATTATTGCATCTAATACAGGGTATTTTTAAAAATTGTTGAATTTTTACAAACAAATTGCTATAATTGGGAACATAGCATTCCGGTAGTAAGCTGCCAAGGAAATATTCAGAAAAACTGCAGGCTTTGATCAGTGACAGCAGCGACGGACATAAGAGACAGTAGAGAGGGAAAAGATATGTTGATTACAAGAGAATGTGATTATGCAGTACGAGTGATCCGCGCACTTTCAGGTGCGGAGCGGCTCAGTGTCGGAGAAATCTGTGAGCGTGAGGAGATTACAGCGCCTTTTGCTTACAAAATCCTGAAAAAACTTCAGAAAGCAAAGCTCGTCAGAGGCTACAGAGGAGTCCATGGAGGTTATTCCATGAACCGGACGCCGGGGGAGATCACGCTGTTTGATATTTATACAGCCATTGATCCGGAACTTATGATCATAGAATGTATGGATCCCCAGTATCACTGCGTCAGAGATAACAGGGATAAAACGCCCTGCCTTGTTCACAGAGAGCTTGTGGAGATCCAGAAAGAGCTGTGGAAGCTTTTTCAGCGTAAAACTCTTCAGGAACTTTTCGACAGTATGTGACTGTGCGGACAGAGTGAAATCAATTGAAGCTGCTGATGTAAGCAGTCAGGATAAATAAAAAGGGAGCGGTCTGCTTCAGGCGCGTATTATGGCACGGAAAGGGCAAAATGCTGTCACCGAAGGTGAACAGGAATGTATTTTGCCCAGGCTGCTGTGAAGGGCGCGGACAGGAGCCGCTCCTTTGTTGTATGCAAAAAAATCCAGAATCCGGTTGGACAATATCACAGGAATATGATATAATCAGAAATGGAATTTTAGACTGGATAACAGTCTAGAAATAATTTTCATCATACCTTTAAGGAGGAAAAGAAAACTATGGCAAGAAAGATGAAAACCATGGATGGTAATCATGCAGCCGCTCATGCATCATACGCTTTTTCTGATGTAGCTGCTATTTACCCGATCACCCCTTCATCTGTTATGGCTGAAGCTACAGACGAGTGGGCAACCCAGGGAAGAAAGAACATCTTTGGACAGGAAGTACAGGTTACTGAAATGCAGTCCGAGGCTGGTGCTGCAGGTGCAGTTCACGGATCTCTGGCAGCCGGTGCCCTTACAACTACCTACACAGCATCTCAGGGTCTTCTTCTGATGATCCCGAACCTTTACAAGATCGCAGGAGAGCAGCTTCCGGGCGTTATCAACGTATCTGCCCGTGCACTTGCTTCTCACGCACTTTCCATTTTCGGAGATCATTCTGACGTTATGGCATGCCGTCAGACAGGCTGCGCAATGCTTTGCGAGTCTTCTGTACAGGAGGTTATGGACCTTACACCGGTAGCTCATCTTGCAGCTATCAAAGGAAAAGTTCCGTTCATCAACTTCTTTGACGGTTTCCGTACATCTCATGAGATCCAGAAGATCGAAACATGGGATTATGAAGATCTGAAAGATATGGCTGATATGGATGCGATCGCAGAGTTCCGTAAAAACGCTCTGAACCCGAATCATCCATGCCAGAGAGGTTCTGCTCAGAACCCGGATATCTTCTTCCAGGCAAGAGAAGCATGCAACCCGTACTACGATGCTCTTCCGGCAGTTGTACAGGAATACATGGACAAAGTAAACGAAAAGATCGGAACAGACTACAAACTGTTCAACTACTACGGAGCTGAGGATGCAGATCACGTGATCGTTGCTATGGGTTCCGTAAATGACACAATCGAGGAGACTATCGATTACCTTGCTGCAGCAGGCAAAAAAGTCGGCGTGATCAAAGTTCGTCTTTACAGACCATTCTGCGCACAGGCACTGATCGATGCAATCCCTGCATCTGTAAAACAGATCACAGTTCTTGACAGAACAAAAGAGCCGGGTGCTCTTGGCGAGCCTCTGTACCTTGATGTTGTAGCAGCTCTTAAAGATTCCAAGTTCAAAGATACTCCGGTATTCTCCGGACGTTACGGACTTGGTTCCAAAGATACAACACCGGCACAGATCGTTGCTGTATATGAGAACACTTCCAAAGAGAAATTCACAATCGGTATTGTGGATGATGTTACAAATCTGTCCCTGGAAACAGGCGCTCCGATCGTAACAACTCCGGAAGGAACCACAAACTGTAAATTCTGGGGTCTTGGCGCTGACGGTACTGTAGGTGCAAACAAGAACTCCATTAAGATCATCGGTGACAACACAGACATGTACGCTCAGGCTTACTTTGATTATGACTCCAAGAAGTCCGGCGGTGTTACAATGTCTCACCTTCGCTTCGGTAAAAAACCGATCAAATCTACTTACCTGATCAAGAAAGCTGACTTTGTTGCATGTCACAATCCTTCTTATGTGAATAAATACAACATGGTTCAGGAACTGGTAGACGGAGGAACCTTCCTTCTGAACTGCCCGTGGGATATGGAAGGACTTGAGAAACACCTTCCGGGACAGGTAAAAGCATTTATCGCTAACCATGACATTAAATTCTACACCATCGACGGTGTGAAGATCGGTATTGAGACCGGCATGGGACCAACACGTATCAACACAATCCTTCAGTCTGCATTCTTCAAACTTACAGGAATCATTCCTGAGGAGCAGGCAATCGACCTTATGAAAGCAGCTGCTAAAGCTACTTACGGACGTAAGGGTGATGATATCGTTCAGAAGAACTGGGCTGCAATTGATGCCGGCGCTAAGCAGGTTGTTGAGATCCAGGTACCGGAAAGCTGGAAAGACGCAGCTGACGAAGGTCTTCATATGACTCATGCTGAGAACGGAAGAGAAGATGTTGTTGATTTCGTAAACAACATTCAGTCCAAAGTAAATGCACAGGAAGGTAACTCCCTGCCTGTATCTGCATTCAAGGATTATGTAGACGGTACTACACCGTCCGGTTCCTCCGCATATGAGAAACGTGGTATCGCAGTGAACATTCCTGTATGGCAGCCGGAAAATTGTATCCAGTGTAACCGCTGTGCATATGTTTGTCCGCACGCTGTTATCCGTCCGGTAGCTCTTACAGAGGAAGAAGCTGCCAACGCACCGGAAGGCATGACTACTCTGCCGATGACTGGTATGAAAGATTACAAATTCGCCATTACTGTTTCCGCTTATGACTGTACAGGCTGCGGTTCCTGTGCAAATGTCTGCCCGGGCAAGAAGGGTGCAAAAGCTCTTGCCATGGAAAACATGGAAGCAAATGCAGGAGTTCAGAAATTCTTTGACTATGGCGTAGAGCTTCCGGTTAAGGAAGATGTTGTTGCCAAATTCAAAGAGACAACTGTTAAGGGAAGCCAGTTCAAACAGCCTCTGCTTGAGTTCTCCGGAGCATGTGCAGGCTGTGGTGAGACACCTTACGCAAAACTGATCACTCAGCTTTTTGGTGACAGAATGTATATTGCAAACGCTACAGGATGCTCCTCTATCTGGGGTAACTCCTCACCGTCCACACCTTACACTGTAAATGCAAAAGGACAGGGTCCGGCATGGTCCAACTCTCTGTTCGAGGACAATGCAGAGTTCGGTTATGGTATGCTTCTTGCTCAGAAAGCAATCCGTGACGGCCTGAAAGAAAAAGTTGAGGATCTTGTTGCAAACGCTGAAAATGAAGACGTTAAGGCAGCAGGACAGGAATGGCTTGACACCTTCTCCGTAGGCGCTACTAACGGAACAGCTACAGATAAACTGGTAGCAGCTCTGGAAGCATGCGGATGTGAAAAAGCTCAGGAAATCCTTGCACAGAAAGACTTCCTTTCCAAGAAATCCCAGTGGATTTTCGGTGGTGACGGATGGGCTTATGATATCGGATTCGGCGGTGTTGACCATGTTCTCGCAAGCGGACGTGACATCAACGTTATGGTATTCGATACAGAGGTTTACTCCAACACCGGCGGACAGTCTTCCAAATCCACACCGACAGGTGCGATCGCTCAGTTCGCTGCAGGCGGTAAAGAAGTGAAGAAGAAAGATATGGCTTCCATCGCTATGAGCTATGGCTATGTATATGTAGCACAGATCTCCATGGGCGCTGACTTCAACCAGACTGTAAAAGCAATCGCTGAGGCTGAGGCTTATCCGGGACCGTCTCTGATCATTGCATACGCTCCATGTATTAACCATGGTATCAAGAAGGGTATGTCCAAGGCTCAGACAGAGGAAGAGCTGGCAGTTAAGTGCGGATACTGGCACAACTTCCGCTTCAATCCGGCAGCAGAGAACAAATTTACTCTGGATTCCAAGGCTCCGAACATGGATGACTATCAGGCATTCCTTGACGGAGAGGTTCGTTACAATTCTCTGAAACGTCAGAATCCTGAGAAAGCTGAAAGACTGTTTGCTAAGAACGAGGCTGAGGCTAAGGAAAGATATGATTATCTGAACAAACTCATCACTCTCTACGGAGCAGATGCTGAATAAATTCAGACTTTTGGCCGCGGTACAAAGGTACCGCGGCTTTTTTAAAGGAAAGCTAATTTATGAATATGAAAAAAAGATTTTCAACAGAAAAGAAAACAGATTATTATCTGATCTATACTCTGGCTTTTGGGATTATCGGACTGATTCTTTATCTGCAGTTTTATCTGAACGGGAAATCACTGATCTGGAGCCATGACGGCGTGCCCCAGCATCTGAATTCCCTTGCTTATTATGGAGAATATCTGAGAAATATTCTTCATTCTGTTTTTGTGGAGCACAAATTTGAAATTCCCATGTGGGATATGCATATCGGTTACGGGTCTGATATACTGACAACGCTCCATTACTATGTGATCGGCGATCCCCTGACTCTTTTATCTGTGTTTGTATCGCCGGAAAAAACAGAATATCTGTATGCGTTTCTGATCTTTTTGAGAATTTATCTTGCGGGAATTGCATTCAGCAGATACTGTTTTTATCACAGAAATTCAAAGCAGGCAGTCCTTCTGGGCTCTCTGATCTATATATTTGCGGGATGGACGATCTATGCGGCTATGAAACATCCGTATTTTGCCAATCCAATGATCTATCTTCCTCTGATCCTTTTGGGAATTGACAAAATTTACCGGAAAGAAAAGCCCTATGTATTTATCTGGTCTGTGGCGCTGGCAGGAGTATCGAATTTCTACTTCTTTTATATGCTTGGAATTTTTATGGTGCTCTATGCTGCCTTTGACTACTTTGTTGTGTTTACAGATAAGTCGGAAAGAACCATCAGATGCATTGGAAAGTGGCTGGCAGTCTTCGCAGGTTATTCTGTGATTGCTGTTCTTCTGGCTGGGATCATTCTTTTGCCTGTGATCCTTCCTGTGTTTGGCACAGGACGTTTTCAGGCAGAAAATTATGTGCCACTTTTCTATGACAGAATTTACTATGAAAAATATTTAAGCTGTCTCATCGGAGAAAATATGATCCAATGGGGAGTGGCTGGTTACACGGCGATCTCTATGACAGGAGTGTTTGTCCTGTTTGCAAAGAAAAAGTCAAATACAGCGCTGAAGGCGGGGTTCCTTCTTCTGAATGTATTTCTTCTGGTACCCTTTGCCGGGCATGTGCTCAATGGTTTTTCCTATGTGTCCAACCGGTGGATCTGGGTTTACGGAATGCTGATTGCCTATATTTTTGTAAAAATTTATCCTGAGCTTTTTCGACTGGATATCCGGGAAAAGCGCAAGGTGTTTGTCATGCTTCTTATTTACTGCGGAGCAGCTCTCTTTTCGGAGGCGGCCCGCACTCAGAGAAACATGTCCGCAATGCTTCTTCTGGTATGTTCCACTGCAGTGATTCTTTTGTACGGATCTATCTTTGTAAGAAAAAGAAATCTCTGTCTGATGATGAGCGGACTTCTTGCAGCGGGAATATTTTTTAATATTTATTATCAGTATTCCATGGAAAAGGATTATCTGTCAGAGTTTGCAGACAGAGGAGAGGCAATGGAAACCCTGGAATCAGGCACAGATCTGGCGGTTCTGGATACAGAGGATGATTCTGTGTACCGCTATGACCAGCTGGATGCCCTTTCCTGTGAAAATTCCGCCATGCATATGGGAACAAACAGTACTTCCTATTATTTCAGTGTTGCAAGCGGAAGTATCGGAGAATTTTTTGATGAAATGTATCTGAATACGCCCTGGGAGCAGCATTATGAAAATCTGGACGGAAGAACGATTCTGGACAGGCTGGCCTCTGTGAAATATTTTGTTGTAAAAAGCAACCGATACCAGTATATGCCCTATGGATATTACTGGCTGGAGGGAAGCGCGGAGAAAAACGGAAAAATATACGAGGCATTTGGAAGTGAAGAGGCTCTTCCTCTGGGGTATACCTATGATTCCTTTATACCAAGAGAGGAATATGAAAAAATGACAGTTACGGAAAAACAGCAGGCGCTTCTTCAGGGAATTGTTCTGGAAGACAGTTCTCTTCCTGAAATCACACCGGAATTTAACGATCAGGAAATTCCTTTTGAGATCAGAAAAGGCAAAGGCTGTACAGTGAAGGACGGAAAAATAAAGGTTACAAAAGAAGGGGCAAAGCTGGAGCTTCTCTTTAACGGTCTGGAAAACAGCGAGACGTATCTGATTGCGGAGGGACTGGATTATGACGGCCTTTCTCCGAAGGATAGGGTCAGTGAAAAGAAATGGAATAAAATGACCCGTTATGAGCAGAATCAGCTTCTTCATGAGGACAGCCACTGGAGATACTGGAAAGAAAGCCAGAAGGCATCAATAACAGTGGGCGGTCAGTTTCCTGAAAAGACTATCCGGATCTTTACAGACAAGTATAATGCTTACAGCGGAAAACATAATTTCCTTTGCAACACAGGATATGAAAAAGCTGCGAAACAATCCATTACCCTTACGTTTGAAAAGCCGGGCGCATATACGTTTGATAAGCTGAAAATCGTATGTCAGCCTATGGAGCGCATTACAAAGCAGACAGAAAAGCTGAACCAGGAGGTTCTGACAGATATCCGCATGGATACAAACAGGATCACCGGAAATATTTCTCTTTCAGAACCTAAGGGACTTCTGATCTCTGTACCGTACAGCAAGGGCTTCCGGGCTTATGTGGACGGAAAGGAAACAGAGCTTAAAAAGGCCAATACCATGTATATGGCTCTGGAGCTTCCGAAGGGAGAGCATGAACTCCGGCTTGAATACAGGACGCCGTTTCTGGTGCCCGGCATCTGCTTGACTTTGGCGGGAGGCCTGTGTTACATTTGTCTGGTATTTGTAAGAATGAAATTAAATAAAAAGAAGGTACCAAAGGTATGAGTGTTTTATCGGTTGTGCTTCCTGCATATAACGAAGAGCTTATGATTGCAAAAACCTGCTCCGTACTTGGAGAGGTGCTGACAGATGCAGGGATTTCCTATGAGCTGGTACTGGTCAATGACGGCTCGTCAGACCGTACCTGGGAAGAAATTGAAAAGGCAGGAAAGAAAGATCCCAATATTCTGGGAGTGAGCTTTTCCAGAAACTTCGGGAAAGAAGCTGCTTTATTTGCCGGACTTGCTCAGGCAAAGGGGGATGCAGTAGCGGTGATGGACTGCGATCTTCAGCATCCCCCGGAAACCCTGGTGGAAATGTACCGTTTGTGGGAACAGGGATATCAGGTGATCGAAGGAGTAAAGTCCAGCAGAGGAAAAGAAGGATTTCTCCATAAAAAATGCGCGGGATTCTTTTACGGGATCATGTCAAAGGCCACGGGAGTCGATATGCAGAATGCATCTGATTTCAAGCTCATGGACAGACGGGCGGCAGAGAGCATTCTTTCCATGCCGGAAAGAAATATGTTTTTCAGGGCAACCTCTTCATGGGTAGGATTTAAAACCATTTCTGTGAGCTTTGAGGTCCGGGAGCGGGAGGCCGGAGTCTCCAAATGGTCTGCCTGGTCCCTGGTCAAATATGCATTTACGAATATTGTGGCCTTTACAACAGTGCCCTTACAGTTTGTGACTGTAGGAGGTGGGATCTGCTTCCTGTTTTCGCTTGCACTGGCTGTATACTCTCTTGCCCAGTATTTTACCGGACATGCAGTGGAGGGCTATACGACAATTGTGATCGTTCTTCTTCTGATCGGAAGCGCTATTATGCTCAGTCTGGGAATCATCGGGTATTATATCGCAAAAATCTATGAGGAAGTAAAGCGGCGTCCCCGCTATATTATTTCCCGGATCGTCAGAGGCAGTGAAGACGTATCTGAAAATGCGCGGAATGATTCTGTGTAAGACAGTTTCCGGACAGAAAAACATACAGTAAAAAGCAGGAGTAAACAATGGAAAAGATCAGAAAAATGATTGCCCGGCTGTACGGGAATGACGTGGTAAGATATGTGTTTTTTGGAGGCTGCACCACCCTGGTAAACCTTGTAAGCTTTTATGTTCTGAGAAAATGCGGACTGCAGCTTACAGTGGCAAATATAATCTCTATCATTGCCGCAATTCTTTTTGCCTATGTGGTGAATTCAAAGTTCGTTTTTCAGGACAAATGCGAGACTCTGCGTGATCACATTCAGCCTTTTATGAAATTTATCAGCGCCCGTCTGGTGACTATGGTCATAGAGGTGGGAGGCGTATGGCTTCTGGTGGAGATCCTGCGTATGAATGATATGATGGGAAAATTTATCACGCAGTTTATTGTACTGGCTCTTAATTACATATTCAGTAAATTTTTTGTTTTTACAACAGGAAAAAAAGGATAAAGAAGGGAAGGCGGAAAAATGACATTAGAAGAAGCAAAAAAGCAGATCAGACCTGTGGATCAGGAAGCGGTCTGCGCTGCACAGAAAAGATGGGACAGCATAGCAAAGCCCCTTCATTCACTTGGAAAAATGGAAAAGATCGTGATGCAGATCGCGGGTATTACAGGTTCCGCGGATGTGCGTCTGGATAAAAGAGCTCTGGTAGCCATGTGTGCAGATAACGGAGTGGTGGAGGAAGGTGTGACCCAGACCGGACAGGAGGTAACAGCCATTGTGGCAGAAAACTTCCTGAAAGGAGACACCTCTGCCTGCGTGATGTGCAGACAGTGCGGGACAGATGTATTTCCTGTTGATGTGGGCATGGCTTCAGATACAAAGGTTCCTTCTGATCTGAAGGTCATGATGGGAACCCGGAACATGACAAAAGAGCCTGCCATGACTTATGAGGAAGCAGTACAGGGGATCGAGGCAGGCATTGAGATGGTGAGAAGACTGAAGGAGCAGGGCTATCGTCTGATCGCCACCGGAGAGATGGGAATTGGAAATACCACTACAAGCAGCGCAGTGGCTTCTGTACTTTTAAATCGTTCGGTGGAGGAAATGACCGGACGGGGAGCCGGACTTTCCGGAGAGGGACTGAAAAGGAAAATTGATGCGATCAAAAGAGCTGTAAAGCTTAATGAGCCGGATCCCTCTGATCCGGTAGATGTTCTGGCAAAGGTAGGCGGCCTGGACATTGCCGGAATGGCAGGCGTATTTATGGGAGGAGCCGTTTACCGGATCCCGGTTGTGATCGACGGTTTTATTTCCTGTGTGGCTGCTCTTGTGGCTCAGAGAATTTCTCCTCTTACAAAAGACTATATGATCGCCTCTCATGTATCCAGAGAGCCTGCGGCAGCCATGATTCTTGAGGCGCTTGAAAAAGAAGCGGTGCTTCACGGAGAAATGTGTCTGGGAGAAGGCAGCGGAGCAGTGGCTCTTTTTCCGTTTATCGATATGGGACTTGCAGTTTATGAATCCATGAGTACCTTTGAGGAGATCAAAGTAGAGCAGTATGAGGAGCTGGTATAAATGATGATTCTGGTAACAGGAGGAAGCGGAAGCGGCAAATCTGCCTTTGCCGAGGACTGCGTGATTGCCTGCGGAGAAATGCCCCGGATATATATTGCCACCATGTATCCCTTTGATGAGGAAAGCAGAAAACGGGTGAAAAGACATCGGGATATGCGCTTTGGAAAAGGCTTTGAAACGGTGGAATGTTATACGGGACTTTCCGGTGTGAAGGTTCCGGAAGGGTGTATAGTACTTCTGGAGTGTATGTCCAACCTTGTGGCAAATGAATTTTTCCGTGAGGACGGCACTCATGAGAATACAGAAGTAGAAATTCTGAAGGGAATCCGAAATCTGAAAACACAGGCAGAAAATCTTATTGTTGTAACAAATGAGATTTTTTCCGAGGCTGCTTCTTATGAAGGGGAGACAGAAGCTTATCAGAAAGTCCTTGGAAAGGTCAATCAGCGTCTGGGAATAATGGCAGATTCGGTTGTTGAGGTTGTCTATGGAATTCCTGTATATCATAAAAAAGGAGGGGATTTCCATGAAAAGTCTGTGGAACAGCTTTAAGATTGCCTTTGCCATGTTCTCCAAAATACCGGTGCCCCAGGCAGAATGGACAAAGGAAAACATGAAGTACATGTTCTGTTTTTTTCCTTTTATCGGCGCAGTGATCGGAGCCGTTTCTCTTGGGGCCGCATGGCTTGCCAATTATCTGGGATTTAACGTAACCTTTCTTTCTGTGGCTCTGACAGTGCTTCCTGTTCTGATTACAGGAGGGATCCATGTGGACGGACTTCTGGATACTGCAGACGCTTTAAGCTCCTGGCAGGAACGAAAAAGACGGCTGGAAATACTGAAGGATTCCAATGCGGGAGCCTTTGCAGTGATCACGGCAGGCGTTTATTTTCTCTGCTGGCTTGGCGCGTACAGCGAGATCTGCTTTGACAGACAGGCTATGATGATCGTTGCTTTTGGATTTATGGTATCCAGATGTTTTTCCGGACTGGGTGTGATCACTCTTCCAAAGGCCAGAGAGGATGGAACGGTTGCAGAATTTTCAAAAAAATCCGAGGACGTTCCGGTACGAAACACTCTGATCTGTTATCTGATCATTCTTGCAGCGCTTATGATCCGGACAGAGCCTGTTATGGGAACAGCGGCTTTTTTTGCGGCAGCAGGAGTTTTTGCATATTACAGATATATGGCAATGAAGTATTTCGGCGGAACTACAGGGGATCTTTCCGGTTGGTTTCTCTGTCTCTGTGAGCTGGCAATAGTGCTGGTGACAGCGGCGCTGTCAGTGATTCTTATATAGGTAAAGGAGAAGGATGAGTATGGAAATGGTAATTGGAGGCGCCTTTCAGGGAAAGGCAGCTTTTGCAGAAAAAATGTATCCGGGAATTTCCTGGGTAAAGGGAAACGAAATCTCCAGAGAAGAACTTTTTTCCGCCAGGGGCGTTGTGGGCTTTCATGAATTTATAAAAAAAGAAATGGAACAAGGAAGCTCCGTGGAAGCTCTGGCAGAAGAGCTGATCCGGAAAAACCCGGAGGTAATTCTGGTGTCAGATGAGGTTGGATACGGAGTGGTTCCTGTTGACGCTTTTCAGAGAGCTTACCGGGAGGTTGTGGGAAGAACATGTACGAAGCTTGCTTCCTTCAGCAGAAAAGTAACCAGAGTGGTCTGCGGTATCGGTACGGTGATCAAACATGACTGAGATATGGCTGATCCGTCACGGAATGACAGAAGGGAACCGTTATCAGAGGTATATTGGAAAAACAGACGAACTTCTGTGTGAAGAGGGCAAAGAGAAGCTGAAGGAATTTTTCTATCCGGAGCCGGAAGCTGTATTCGTAAGTCCTCTTGTGCGGTGCAGGGAAACAGCAGAGATCCTGTTTCCGGAAAAAAGGCTGAGGATCATAGACCAGCTTGCAGAGTGTGACTTTGGGGACTTTGAGAACAAAAACTATCTGGAATTATCCGGAAATCCGGATTATCAGGCCTGGGTAGACAGCGGTGGGATTCTGCCTTTTCCAAATGGAGAAAGCAGAGAAGAATTTCAGAAACGTACTCTGGAAGGGTTCCAGAGGGTTGTAAGTGCCTGTTTCCGCAGTCACATCAGCAGGGCGGCAGTAGTGGTTCACGGGGGAACCATTATGAACATTATGGAGGCTTACGGATATCCAGGGCGAAGCTTTTATGACTGGCATGTAAAAAACGGATGCGGATATCAGGTGAAGGCAGATCCGGTTTTGTGGAACCGGAACAGAAAAGTCCTGGAATTAATAAATGAATTATAAAAACTGTTGCGGCAAAATATTCCATGAAAAATATGCGGAATATCTGCCGGAACAGTTTTTTTATTGCAGAGAAACTCCTGGAATATAATTCTGTATTGACCCGGAAAGCGGACAATACTTGATATACAAAAATTTTTAGAATAAAAAAATGTTTTTTAGATTTACTATTGAAATACAGGAAAAAGTGTGATACATTAATAGTATAAAATTCCTAAAATGACAGGATGAAATTTGTATACAGTTGGGAGATTTTTACAAGACAGGGAGGATTTAATATGAAGATTGTTGGAAATGGAAGAATGATTACACGAGATGCGTCCAATACCTTTTATGAAAACGGTGCAGTGGCAATGGACGGAAGCACCATCGTTATGGCAGGCGGAACAGAAGAAGTAAAAAAAGCTTATCCGGATGCAGAGTTTATTGATGCAAAGGGCGGAGTGATCATGCCTGCGTTTATCAATGCCCATGAACATATTTACAGCTCCTTTGCCAGAGGACTGAGTATTAAAGGATACAATCCTCAGGGATTTCTGGATATCCTGGACGGACAGTGGTGGACCATTGACCGTCATCTGACTCTGGAACAGACAAAGCTTTCCGCTTATGCTACTTATATTGATTCTATAAAAAACGGTGTGACAACTGTTTTTGATCATCATGCAAGCTTCGGACATATTACAGGTTCCTTAAATGCCATTGAGGAAGCGGCAAAAGATCTTGGAATCCGTACCTGTCTCTGCTATGAGATCTCAGACCGTGACGGAATGGAAAAATCCAGAGAATCTGTTATGGAAAACGTAAACTTTATCAAACATGCTCTTGCAGATGACAGCGATATGATCGCCGGAATGATGGGTATGCATGCATCCTTTACCATCTCTGATGAGACAATGGAGCTGTGCAATGAGCTTAAGCCGGAGGGCGTCGGCTATCACATCCATGTTGCAGAGGGGATCTATGATCTTCATCAGTGTTTAAAGGAGCATGGCAAGCGTATTGTTGACCGTCTTTATGACTGGAATATTCTGGGACCGAAAACTCTTCTGGGTCACTGCATTTATATTAATGAACATGAGATGGATCTCATTAAAGATACAGATACTATGGTAGTACATAATCCGGAATCTAACATGGGCAATGCCTGCGGATGCCCTCCTACCATGGCTCTGGTACACAAGGGAATCGTTACGGGACTTGGAACAGACGGATATACTCATGATATGATGGAGTCCTGGAAAGTGGCAAACGTTCTTCACAAACATCATCTCTGTGACCCTAACGCAGCATGGGGCGAGGTTCCGCAGATGCTTTTTGAGGGAAATGCAAAAATTGCCAACCGTTACTTTAAAAAAGAGCTTGGCGTTCTCAAGCCGGGAGCCGCAGCAGATGTGATCGTGATCGGATATGATCCTCTGACGCCAATGCGCGCAGACAACACCAACGGACATCTTCTGTTCGGCGTAAACGGAAGCATGGTTCAGACTACAGTATGTAACGGGGAGGTTCTGATGAAGGATCGTGAAGTTCTTGTGTGCGACGAGGCAAAGATCATGGCAGACTGCCGTCAGTCCGCAAAAGAGCTTGCAGATGATATCAATTTCGGAAAATAAGAAAAATGACCGGAGAAACCGGATGACAGGAGGATAATTATGAGTGAAAAAATGACCTGTATGTCTTTTGGACAGTTAATGGACTGGGTTTTAACAGAACATAAGGAAAAAGGAACTGTATTTGGCGTACACAGGGCTTATCAGGCAGATACGGCAAAGGATATGGAGATTTTCGGAAGAAATCTTGAGACTCCCATCGGCCCGGCAGCAGGCCCCAACACACAGCTGGCTCAGAATATTGTGGCTTCCTACTATGCAGGAGCAAGATTCTTTGAGCTGAAAACTGTTCAGAAAATGGACGGCGATGAGCTGGCAGCCTGCATTAACCGTCCTTGTATCCTGGCAGAGGACGAATGCTATAACTGCGAGTGGTCCACAGAGCTCTATGTGCCTCAGGCTATGGGAGAATATATTAAAGCATGGTTTATTCTTCATGTAATGGCAAAGGAGTTTGGTCTTGGAGGAACAGACGGCTTCCAGTTTAATATTTCCGTAGGCTATGATCTTGCAGGAATTAAAGAAGAAAAGATTGATACTTTTATCAACTGCATGAAGGAAGCTAGGGATACAGAAGTATTTAAGGAGTGCAGAACATGGCTTCTTGACCATGTGGATCAGTTTGAGCATGTGACAAAAGAGGATATTGAAGCAATTCCGTCAGAGATCTGTAATTCTGCAACAATTTCCACCCTGCACGGATGTCCTCCAAATGAGATTGAAAGCATTGCAAATCATCTTTACAAAGAAAAACATCTGAATACATTTATCAAATGTAATCCTACGCTTCTGGGCTATGAATTTGCCAGAAAGACCATGGATGAAATGGGCTATGACTATATGGCATTCGGCGATTTCCATTTCCTGGATGACCTGCAGTATAAAGACGCTGTCCCGATGTTTAAACGTCTCCAGGCGCTGGCAGACCAACTGGGCCTTGCCTTTGGCGTAAAGATCACAAACACCTTCCCGGTAGACGTAACCAGAAACGAGCTTCCAAGCGAAGAGATGTACATGTCCGGAAAGGCTCTGTTCCCACTGTCTATTTCTCTGGCTGCAAAGCTTTCCAGAGAATTTGACGGAAAACTCCGTATTGCATATTCCGGCGGAGCTGATTTTTATAATATTGACAGGATCGTTGGCTGCGGCGTATGGCCGGTAACAGTTGCAACAACCATTTTAAAAACAGGAGGATACCAGAGATTCTCCCAGATGGCAGAAAAGATCATGGCGGACGGAGTGAAGCCATGGGACGGCATTGACGTGGAGGCTCTTGAAAAGCTGGCTGAGGACGCAAAGAAAGATCCTCGCCATGTAAAAAATATCAAGCCTCTTCCAAACAGAAAAAATGAGGAGGAAGTTCCGCTTCTGAACTGTTATTTTGCTCCATGCCAGGGCGGATGTCCCATTCATCAGGATATTCCGGAATACATTGGGCTTGCAGGAGAGGAAAAATACGCGGACGCGCTTCGTGCGATCCTTGATAAAAATGCCCTTCCGTTTATTACAGGAACTCTCTGCGCACATAACTGTATGTATAAATGTACCAGAAACTTTTATGATGAGTCTGTAAATATCCGCGGAACAAAGCTTCTGGCAGCAGAGAACGGCTATGACGAGGTGATCGGCGAGATCCGTGCCGGAGAGAGTAACGGAAAGAAAGTAGCCATTGTAGGCGGCGGCCCGGCAGGTATCGCTGCAGCTTACTTCCTGGCAAGAGCAGGCGCTTCTGTGACGATTTTTGAAAAAGAAGCAAAACTCGGCGGTGTGATCCGTTATGTGATTCCGGGATTCCGTATTCCTGAGACAACTATTGACAAAGACGTTTCCTTTATTGAAAAAATGGGTGTGGAAATCCGCACAAATACCGAGATCACTTCTGTGGCTGATGTAAAAGCGCAGGGCTATGACGCGGTGATCGTTGCCACCGGAGCGAATAAACCGGGAACACTGAAGCTGGAAAAAGGCGAGACAGTAAATGCCCTTAAATTCCTTGCCGACTTTAAGTCAAATGACGGAAAAGTGGATCTTGGAAAGAACGTTGTTGTAATCGGCGGCGGAAATACAGCCATGGATACAGCCAGAGCGGCAAAACGTACAGAAGGCGTAGAGCATGTATATCTGGTTTACAGAAGAACAAAACGCTACATGCCGGCAGCAGAGGAGGAGCTTCTGGAGGTTCTGGAAGAGAGCGTTGAGTTTAAAGAGCTTCTGTCTCCGGTAAGCCTTGAAAACGGAACTCTTATCTGCAGGAAAATGGAGCTTGGCACAATGGACGCTTCCGGAAGAGCAGGAGTTACAGAGACAGATGAGATGGTGGAAGTGCCTGCGGATACTGTGATCGTAGCTGTTGGAGAAAAAGTGCCTGCAGAGTTCTATGAGGCCAACGGCATCAATGTAAATGAAAGAGGAAAAGCAAAGCTTGATCAGGAAACTCTGGAAACAAGCGTAAAAGATGTATATCTGGCCGGCGACAGCGCCAGAGGCGCTGCAACTATCGTGGAAGCTATCCGCGACGCACAGCTTGTTGCAAAAGCAATCCTTGGCAGAGAAGTTGTTTCTGACAGAGCAGTTACAGGTACAGAAACAGAGTGCTATGAAAAGAAAGGCGTTCTGAAAGAAGAGAAGGACGCTGCAAAAGAAAGTGCAAGATGTCTTTCCTGCAGCAAGGTATGTGAAAACTGTGTGGATGTATGTCCAAACAGAGCAAATATCTCCGTTAAAGTACCCGGAATGGAAATGGCTCAGGTGATCCACGTGGATTATATGTGTAATGAGTGCGGAAACTGCAGGACCTTCTGTCCGTATGCAAGCGCTCCTTACAAAGATAAATTTACACTGTTTGCAAAACCAGAGGATATGGATGACAGCACAAATGACGGATTTGCTGTACTGAATGCAGACACAAAGGAATGCAGAGTGAGATTCCTTGGAAATGTAACAGAGTGTAAGGCAGACGATCCGGAAGATAAGGTGCCGGGCGGAATCCGCGCGCTGATCTGTGCAGTGATCGACGATTATTCCTATCTGCTGTTTAAATGATTACAGGATCTGAAATGAAGTGAAAAAGAGCGTGTCTCTGTGTTTTGTGCAGGGACGCGCTCGTGCTGAATATATGTCAGGAGGAAGGTTATGTTCAGTTTTTATGTAAATGGAAAGGAATATCAGGAAGAAAAGGATATGAAGCTTCTTCGTTTTCTTCGTGATAAGCTTCATCTTACTTCAGTAAAAGACGGATGCAGCGAAGGCGCCTGCGGAACCTGTCATGTACTGATCGACGGGAAAGCGCAGAAGGCCTGCATTCCTTCTCTTTCTATGATGGAAGGCAGGCATATTATAACTGTGGAAGGACTTTCTGAGGAAGAAAAAGAGATTTATGACCGGGCGTTCGGAGAAGCAGGCGCAGTGCAGTGCGGATTCTGTATTCCCGGCATGGTGATCAGCGCCAAGGGGCTTATTGACCAGAATTCGGATCCTACCCGCGCTCAGGCGGCTCATGCGATCCGCAACAATATCTGCCGCTGTACAGGCTACAAAAAAATCATAGACGGTATTCTCCTTGCCGCAAAATATAAAAGAGAAGGACTTCCCGAAAAGAGGGAGTATGCCTGGAAGCTGGGAGAGCGTGTGCCCAGAGTGGATGTCCGTGAAAAGGTTCTGGGCTATGGCCAGTATCCGGACGATATCTATGAGGAGGGCATGATCTACGGAAGCGCTCTTCGTTCCGCCTATCCAAGAGCTCTGGTAAAATTTATTGACACAGAAAAGGCAAAAGCGCTGCCCGGAGTGATCGGGGTTTTTACAGCAGAGGACATTCCCGGAAGCGTAAAGGTGGGGCATCTGAAGCAGGACTGGGACGGACTGATCCCTGTTGGAAAGATCACTCATTATCTGGGAGATGCGGTCGCTCTTGTTGCGGCAGAGACACCGGAGCTTGTGGAAAAGGCCAAAAAGCTGATTAAAGTAGAATATGAAGAACTGCCCATGGTTCGTGATCCTTATGAAGCAATGAAAGAGGATGCTCCTCTGGTTCACGAAGACGGAAATCTTCTGGCCCACTGGCACGTGCACCGTGGCGATGCGGAAAAAGCCATTGCCGGATCCGCCTATGTTCTTACAGAAAAATTCCGGACACCGTGGACAGAGCATGCGTTTCTGGAGCCGGAGTGCGCTGTGGCAAAGCCGGACGGAGAGGACGGGGTGATCATTTATTCTTCAGACCAGGGTGTGTACGATACCCAGCATGAATGTATGGCGCTTCTGGGACTTCCGGCTGAAAAGGTAAAGGTGCGCAATAAGCTGGTAGGCGGCGGATTCGGAGGAAAAGAAGACGTGACGGTCCAGCATCACGCAGGCATGATCGCCTATCTTACCAAACGCCCGGTAAAGGTAAAGCTTACCCGTGAAGAAAGTATTCTGATCCATCCCAAACGCCACCCCATGGACATGGAATTTACTATGGGCTGTGATGAAAACGGTATCATTCAGGGTGTGAAAGCAGCTGTTATAGCAGATACCGGAGCCTATGCCTCTCTGGGAGGCCCTGTGCTTCAGAGAGCCTGTACCCATGCCTCCGGTCCCTATAATTACCAGAATTTTGATATTGACGGAAAAGCCTACTATACAAACAATCCACCTGCCGGAGCTTTCCGCGGGTTTGGCGTTACCCAGACCTGCTTTGCAGTGGAAATGCTTCTTACAAAAATGGCAGAAAAGGTTGGCATTTCTCCCTGGGAGATCCGCTACCGCAACGCGATCCGTCCGGGACAGGAGCTTCCAAACGGTCAGCTTGTAGATGATTCCACCGGACTTGCAGAGACTCTGGAAGCGGTAAAGAAAGTGTATGACAGCCATCCTTATGCAGGAATTGCCTGCGCCATGAAAAATGCCGGTGTGGGCGTCGGGCTTCCGGACTGGGGACGCTGTAAGCTGTATGTGCACAATGGAAAAGTAGAGATCCACTCAGGAGCCTCCTGCATTGGACAGGGACTTGGAACGGTACTGGTACAGATGGTATCAGAAAAGCTGGGACTGAAAAGAGAGCAGATTTATTATGATGCTTCCAATACGTATAATGCGCCGGATTCCGGAACCACTTCCGGATCCAGACAGACTCTTGTTACAGGGGAAGCCTGCCGTCGCGCCTGTGAGAAGCTGAAAGAAGAGCTTGCTTATAAAACTCTGGAGGAGCTGGAGGGACAGGAATATCTGGGCGAATATCTTGCCAGAACAGACGCCATGGGTTCTGATGTAAAAAATCCTGTTTCTCATGTGGCCTACGGGTACGCAACTCAGGTGTGCATTCTGGATAAAAACGGAAGGATTGAAAAAATAGTGGCAGCCCACGACGTGGGACGGGCAGTGAATCCTCTTTCTGTAGAAGGTCAGATCGAGGGCGGAGTGCTCATGTCCACAGGCTTTGCTCTCACAGAGCAGTATGGACTGAAGGACTGCAGACCTCAGAATAAATATGGAACGCTGGGACTTTTCCGGGCAAACCAGGCTCCGGAGGTGGAAAGCATCATTGTAGAAAAAGAAGGCTTAAAGGTAGCAGAGGGAGCCATCGGCATCGGAGAGATCACCTCCATTCCTACGGCGCCGGCTATAGCAGGGGCTTACTATAAATATGACGGTCAGTACCGCACAAGCCTTCCGCTTGCCAATACGCCGTATGAGAGAAAGAAAAAGGGGGAATGATCTATGGCAAGATTTCCGAAAAAGACAGCTTATGTTGCATGTGACGGCGGAGAACGCTGCCACAGCTGTACATACGGCTGTATGAGCTGTTCCTCCTGCATTGAGGTCTGCAGAAAGGACGCGGTTTTTTATAATGAATATGGTGTGGCTGAAATTGAGGAAAGCAGGTGTATCGGATGCGGCCTCTGCGTGAAGGCCTGTCCTCAGGAAATCATCCATATTCATCTGACAGACAATCCTTTTATCGTAAAGTGTTCCAATAAGGATAAGGGAGCAGCGGCAAAAAAGGCCTGTGAAGCAAGCTGCATCGGATGCGGGATCTGCGCCAGAAACTGTCCGGCAGACGCTGTGGAGGTTCAGGACAATGTGGCGGTGATCAATGACGAGCTCTGCCTTGCCTGCGGAAACTGCGCGGTAAAATGTCCGCGGAATGTGATCCGGGATACAAGAGGGATTATTTTAAAATAATTCAAGAAAAAACACTAAAAATCAATGGAAAAAACCCTTATAATATGTTAAAATGAATAAAAGGAAATGGTTCCTGATGTTCTTATTCTGACTCAGGATACATATTATAAGAAAGTAGCATGGTTCGGAGCCGGACATACGTCCTGAGGGGAACACACACTCCCTGGACGCAGTCTGGCTTTTTCCATATTCTAAAAGCTTCAGGGAAATCTCAGACAGTCTGGGAGAATTCATGTAGAAAAGGAAAAGAAGGTGAAGAAATGGTTGGAAAAAGTATTCCAAGAGTAGATGCTTATGAAAAAGTTACAGGCAGAGCAAAATTTACAGATGATCTGATTCTCAACCGCGCTCTGGTTGCCAAGGTCCTTCACTCCACCATTGGAAACGGGATCGTAACATCTATTGATACCAGTGAGGCAGAGGCGCTTCCCGGAGTGGTAAAGGTAGTTACCTTTAAAGACGTGCCGGATCACTGCTATCCCACACCGGGACATCCCTGGTCTGTGGAGCCTGCTCATCAGGATATTGCGGACAGAAATATCCTTACAGGACGTATCCGCTATTATGGCGATGATATTGCTGCCGTTGTGGCAGAAGATGAAGTAACTGCGTCCAGGGCGCTGAAGCTGATCAAGGTTGAATATGAGGAATATCCGGTGGAGATCCATCCCAGAAAATCCATGTACGGAAGCAATCCTCCCATTCATTTTGATAAAAAAGACAATGTACTTGCCCGTTCCAACTTTTTTATCGGAAACGTGGATGAAGGCCTGGAGCAGTCTGATACAGTTGTGAAAAGAAGCTACAAGACCTCCATTGTCCAGCACTGTCATATAGAGAATCCCATATCCTTTGCCTATATGGAAAAGGGAAGGATCGTTGTAGTTACTTCCACGCAGATCCCTCATATTGTCCGCCGTGTGATCGGCCAGGCTCTGGGAATCCCCTGGGGCAGGGTAAGGGTGATCAAACCGTATATCGGAGGTGGATTCGGAAACAAGCAGGATGTGCTTTATGAGCCTCTGAATGCATTTTTGACTACTCAGGTAGGCGGCCGTCCTGTAAAGCTTGAGGTTTCCAGAGAGGAAACCTTCTGCAATACAAGAACCCGTCATTCTATTGAGTATGATCTCACTGCAGGCGTGGATAAGGAAGGTCATCTGCTTGCAAAAGATATGAAGGCATATTCCAGCCAGGGGGCTTATGCATCCCATGGTCACGCCATTGCCGCCAACGGTCTTACTGCATGGAGACTTCAGTATGCCTGCCCAAATACCAGAGGCGAGGCTTATACCATTTATACCAATACCCCTACAGCCGGAGCCATGCGTGCCTACGGCATTCCTCAGGCAGCCTTTGCCATTGAATGTCTGATGGATGATGTGGCGGCGGAGATTCATACGGATCCTCTTGAATTCCGGCGGAAAAATCTGATTCAGGGATATTATGAGGACGCTTATCTGAAGCCTATTGCAGCCAATACAAACGGGATTTTCCAGTGCCTGGAAAAAGGCGCGGAATATATTCACTGGGATGAAAAGCGAAAAGAATATGCAGATCAGACAGGTTCTGTAAGACGGGGCATTGGCATGTCACTGTTTTCTTATAAGACAGGTGTATGGCCCATTTCACTGGAAATTGCAGGCGCCCGGCTTTCCATGAACCAGGACGGAAGCGTTCAGCTTCAGATCGGAGCTACAGAGATCGGCCAGGGAGCAGATACCGTCTTTTCCCAGATGGCGGCAGAGACACTTCACATGGATGTGGAGAACGTCCATATTGTCACAGTACAGGATACCGATGTGACGCCGTTTGACACAGGCGCATATGCATCCCGCCAGTCCTTTGTTACCGGAACAGCTGTGAAGCAGTGCGCAGAACAGCTTCTCCAAAAGATTCTGGACTATGCCAAAACCCTTCTTCCGGAGCAGGAGACAAGAGAACTGTCTCTGGATCACGGCTGGATCTACGCAGGAGAGGAACAGGTACTTTCTCTGGAGGCGCTGGCACAGGAAGCCTATTACAGTCTCAGCAATTCCTCTGTGCTGACAGCAGAGGTGTCCACACAGGTGAAGAAAAATACCATTGCCACAGGCTGCTGCTTTGCAGAGGTGGAAGTGGATATGAAGCTTGGAACCATACAGATTCTTAACATCATCAATGTCCATGACAGCGGAAAGCTTCTGAATCCGCAGCTTGCCCAGATGCAGGTGCACGGAGGCATGTCCATGGGCATGGGCTATGGATTAAGCGAGCAGCTTGTTCTGGACGAAAAAACAGGACGGCCTCTTAACGGCAATCTTCTGGATTACAAGCTGATGACAGCTTTAGACACACCGGATATCAAGGCAGATTTTGTGGAACTGGATGACCCCATGGGACCTTACGGAAACAAAGCTTTAGGTGAACCGCCTGCAATTCCGGGAGCTCCTGCGATCCGTAACGCGGTTCTTCATGCTACCGGCGTGGCATTTAATGAAATTCCTCTGGCGCCTCAGCGGCTGATCGAGGGATTCAAAAAAGCCGGACTGATCTGAAAGGGGGAACGGAATCATGTATGATATTGAAAATTACTATAATGCCAGCACAATAGAGGAAGCCGTCAGGCTTTTAAAGGAACATCCGGATACCAGAGTGATCTCCGGCGGAAGCGATGTACTGATTAAGATCCGGGAAGGGAAAATGGCAGGAACCTCTCTTGTGAGTATCCGTGACATTAAAGAACTGAACGGTATCACAAAAAAAGAAAACGGAGATATTTATATAGGCGCAGGAACTACTTTTTCCCATATTACCAATGACCCTGTGATTCAGGAAAACATTCCGGTTCTGGGAGAAGCTGTAGATCAGGTGGGCGGACCTCAGATCAGGAATATCGGAACCATTGGAGGAAATATCTGTAATGGTGCAGTCAGCGCAGACAGCGCGCCTACGGTATTTTCTCTGAATGCCCTTCTTCGCATTGAGGATGGAAACAACGGAAGAACCGTTCCGATCCGTGATTTTTACCTGGGTCCGGGCCGTGTGGATCTGAAAAGAGGAGAGATTCTTACCCATGTGATCATTCCTGCAAAGGAATACCAGGGTTATCATGGAAACTATATTAAGTATTCCATGAGAAAAGCCATGGATATTGCAACCTTAAGCTGTTCCGTGGTAAGTAAGGTAAATACAGAAAAAAATATTCTGGAAGATGTGCGCATTACCTTTGGCGTAGCGGCTCCGGTTCCTTTCCGGTGTGAAAAAACAGAAGCAGCGCTGAAAGGACAGGAAATCAGCGAAAAACTGTATGAAATGACAGAGCAGAGCATCCGTCAGGAGATCAACCCAAGAGATTCCTGGAGGGCATCCAGGGAGTTCCGTATGCAGATCGGCGGAGAAATCGCAAAAAGAGCGCTGAAGCGTACCATAGAGCTTGCAGGAGGTGACAGAAAATGATCAAAGATAAAGTTCTGGTCAGATGTGTGGTAAACGGAAAAGAAGTAGCCGAGTATGTGGATCCCAGAGAGTCTCTGCTTGACATGCTCAGAAACCGTCTGGGTCTTACTTCCGTAAAAAAAGGCTGTGAGGTAGGAGAATGCGGAGCCTGCACAGTGATCATTGACGGAGAGACTATTGACTCCTGCATTTATCTGGCAGTGTGGGCGGAGGGAAAAAATATCCGTACCCTGGAAGGTCTGGAAAAGAACGGGGATCTTACCCGTATTCAGGAGGCTTTTATTGAGGAGGGAGCGATCCAGTGCGGTTTTTGCACACCGGGCTTTGTTATGTCTGCAACGGTGCTTCTGGAGCGGGGCGAGGTGCTTACAAGAGAAGCTATCAAAAAACACATGTCAGGTAATCTGTGCCGCTGCACCGGATACCAGAATATTGTAAATGCAGTAGAAAAAGTAATGCTTGAACAGCAGGAGACTGAAGGAGTTTGATTTATGACACAGAATAACATACTGGTTGTCCGCGGAGGCGGTGATCTTGCCAGTGGAGTGATCCACAGACTTTACCGCTGCGGATACCGGGTGCTGATTCTTGAAAGCGCCAGACCCAGCGCGATCCGCCGGGAGGTGTCTTTCTGCGAGGCTGTTTATGACGGAGAGGCATTTGTGGAGGGCGTTTTAAGCCACAGGATCCAGGATGTGGGTGAGTGTGCCGGAATATGGGAAATGGGCGAGATTCCTCTTCTGGTAGATGAGACAGGAGAAGCTATCAAAAAACTTCATCCTGCAGCAGTGATCGACGCTATTCTTGCAAAAAAAAATCTCGGCACAAACAGGGCAATGGCGCCTCTTACCATTGCTCTGGGACCTGGGTTTCTGGCCGGTAGAGATGTGGATTATGTGGTGGAGACTCAGAGAGGCCATGATCTTGGAAGGATCGTGGAAGAGGGCTGGGCAGCTCCCAATACAGGGATTCCGGGAATGATCGGAGGTTATGGGAAAGAACGAGTGATTCATTCTCCGGCAGCGGGTACGATACACAGCCGGGCGAAGATCAGCGATCTGGTAGAAAAGGATCAGGTAATTGCTGTCATCAGTACAGAGAAAAACAGAGAAATTCCTGTCTTTGCCACAATTTCAGGAGTATTAAGAGGAATGATCCGGGAAGAGTATCAGGTATCGGAAGGAATGAAGATCGCGGATATTGACCCACGGAAAGAACAGAAAAAAAACTGCAATACCATTTCTGATAAAGCAAGATGCATAGCGGGAACTGTTGTGGAAATTCTTCTGTCAGAAGGAATTGTTCCCTGAACAGAAGGAGAGGAAGAAACCTGCCTGCTGTATGACGGATGCTTTAACCGGAGAGGAAAAGGCAGGAATACAATTATCAGGTGATCGAGGAACAGGATTATGAGACTTACTGAACTTCTGGATATTGATGTAAACAGCAAAAAGATCATTTCAGTTGTGGGAGGCGGTGGAAAAACAAGCCTGATCTTCCGGCTTGCAGAGGAACTGGCAGAGCAGGGAAAAAAGGTCATTGTTACCACCACCACTCACATAGCTTTTGAGCCGGAACGCCCCTTTGCCAGAGACGGAGAACTGAATAAAGTCAGGGAAAATCTCAGAAAGTACGGCTATACGGTAGCTGCCTGTATGGAAAAACGGGAAGAAAAAAGTTGGAAAAATCCGGAAAATATTCAGGGATCCTCAGGTACGCACTGCAGCGCTTCCGAAGAGCAGAACAAAAGCGGAAAACTGTTTACAGGAAAGCTTCAGGCGCTTCCGGAGGAGCAGCTTCAGGAACTGAAAAAAGAATGTGATGTAATCCTTATTGAGGCAGACGGAGCCAGACGTCTGCCTTTAAAGGTTCCGGCAGCCTGGGAGCCGGTAATTCCGGAGATGACCGATCTTGTGATCGGCGTGATTGGACTGGACTGTCTGGGAAAAGCAATCAAAGACACAGTTCACCGACCGGAATCAGCGGCAGAATTTCTGGGTAAATCTTCAAAGGAAAAGATTACGGAGGAAGATATCATACGGATTGCAAAGTCAGACCAGGGACTTCGTAAGTCCGTGGGACACAGAGGATTTCGAGTGTTTTTAAATAAAGAGGATGTTCTTAGTGACAGGAATTTGCCGGATAAAATAGTACAGAGACTGAGAAAACATGGCATTTGGGCCGTATGCGGCAGCCTGAAACAGGATATTTCTATTGTTATTCTGGCGGCGGGAAACAGCAGAAGATTTGGCAGCAACAAGCTGTTTTTTCCAATAGATGGCATTCCCATGTATTTACACACACTTCAGAAGGTTCTTCTGGTACAAAAAAAAATGAAACACAGGATTTCTTCCGTTATTCTTGTTACTCAGTATTCGGAGATCAAAAAAAATGCAGAGGCTCTGGGAGCCCGGGTGGTATGGAATCCCCATCCGGAAGAAGGAATTTCCTCATCTATGAAGCTGGGGCTTCTGGAAGTAATAAAAGAAAAGCCTCAGGCGCAAAGCTTTTCTGCCTGCCGGGAAAATAATGCCTGCCTTTTTCTGGTGGCAGATCAGCCGTGGATAAGGTGCCATACGATAGAAGCTCTGATCAGGATGTATACAGAATCCGAAAAGGGCATGGCTGCCGCAGCAAAAAATGGACAGCCTGGAAATCCCTGTATTTTTTCCGGAAAATATTACCCGGAGCTTCTGGCTCTGACAGGCGATACCGGAGGGAAAAGGGTGATGAGAAAATACATGCAGGATGTGGCTCTGCTGGAAGTGCCAGATAAAAAAGAGCTTACGGATATGGATATCCCTCCGGATATTTCATAAAGCCATAAATATGGAAAATCAGAATCATAAAGCTGGTTTTTTATTTCCCCTTTGCTCCTTTTTTAAGCTCCGGCATTACGGTGAGAAGCATGGTAAAAAAGCTTGCGCAGCCGCCGATCAGGTTGGAGATGGGTTCTGCCCAGAATACTCCGTCCACGCCCAGATTCCCGATCCCGGGCAACAGGACAGTAAGGGGAACTACGATCAGTACCTTTCGGAAAATAGAGAAAAAGGTTGCTTTTCTGGCTTTTCCAAGAGCCACAAAGGTACACTGGGCGGTAAACTGTAAGGCCATAAAGCAGTAGCCGAAAAAGTAAATATGGAGAGCGGGGATTCCTCTGGAGATCAGCTCAGGCTCATTGTTAAAGATTCGGATAAAAAATTCCGGAAACAGCTTCAGAAGCCCCCATATGATCAGTGTGTAAGAAACACAGAGAACGGTAACGAACCGGATAGCTTTTCGTACCCGGTGATAGGCGCCCTCTCCATAGTTGAAGCTCATAACAGGTGAGGAACCGCTGGTGATGCCGTTGACAGGAGTGGTTGTGATCTCGCGGATGGAATTCAGCACAGTCATGATCCCCACATAGAGGTCTCCGCCGTACTGGTGAAGGGTGGTATTGCAGAAAACCTGTACAATACTGTTGGTAAAAGCCATCATAAAACTGGAGATTCCAAGAGACATAATGCTTTTGACCCGGCTCCAGCTAAGGCGCATGGCATCTTTTTTCAGATGGAGAACTGCTTTTTTTCCTGTAAGAAACTTCAGAACCCACAAAGCAGAACACATCTGAGAAAGAACCGTAGCTGTTGCAGCGCCTTTTACTCCCATATGAAAAACAAAAATAAAAAGCGGATCCAGAATAATATTCAGCACAGCGCCAATGAGAATAGTCAGCATTCCCATATTTCCAAAGCCCTGGTTGTTAATAAAAGGATTCATTCCAAGAGTGATCATTACAAACAATGTGCCCAGAAGATAGATCTGAATGTAATCCCGGGCATAGGGGTAGGTAATGTCGCTGGCTCCAAAGGCGTGAAGCAGTGGATCATAAAAAAGATATCCAACAGCCATCAGAAGCACGCCCGTAAGAAGAAGCATGGAAAAGGTATTTCCCATAAGACGTTCTGCTTCTCTGTGATTTCCTCTGCCCCGTTCCATGGAGCACAGAGGGCTTCCTCCATTTCCGAAAAGATAGGTAAAGGCAGTGATCAGAGTAATGATGGGAAAACAGATTCCCACGCCGGTCAGCGCGGTTGTGCCTGCCTCCGGGATTCTTCCGATATAAATCCGGTCTACGATATTATAAAGAAGGTTCAGAATCTGCGCCATGGTCATGGGCACAGCCACTTCCAGAATATTTCTGTTTACATTTCCCTTTGAAAAATCTGTCTGATGAATTTTCATAAATAGACTCCTTGATTACAAAAGACGGGGCTCCATGAGAACTGGAATCAGATAAAGCCTTCAGATAGCCGTCTTATATTTCTGGAAATTATTATATAACAAATTTTATGAAAAACAAGACCAGACCTTCCGTAAGCATCCTGTAAAATCATGCACAGCGGTTTGTTAAGCTGTTTTTGGTAATAATCTGCATCATTTCACAGATGGAAACCAACAAAAACCAACACCCCCAAAACCACTGCTTACTCTGTTTGCATCAGCTTGGGAAAATGTCTCCTGAACAGTAACCTGATCAAAATGTATTCCAGATCGCCTTCGGTGATGGCATTTTGCCCTGTGTGTCCCGGGATTTTTGCATATACATGCCAAAACACCTTGCGGGACAGTAACCTGTGAACAGTAACACAAATCCACATTATTACAGGGATTTTTTGTTGAATTTCCTTGTATTTTAAAAGAAAAACAGGTATACTTATCATAAATACAATTATAAAAGTTCTTGATGTTTCATCATGGGAGGTATTATGGCGAAAAATTACAATGGTATGGCAGTGGGAGTATTTGAACTGGATAATCTGGTTGCCTGCTTTGTGGCTCTTGACGCTGCAGCCAAAGCAGCAAATGTAACGATCCAGAGTGTGGAGCGTAACCGACTGAAAAGCGGCGCCTGTGTGAAAATGAGAGGCTCTGTTTCTGATGTGAATGCTGCTATGGAGGTTGCTCTTGAGGCAGCTAAGCCGTTGGGACAGGTGGTAAGTCATACAGTGATCGCTTCTCCGACGGCTGATACGGAAACAGCCCTGGCAATGACAGTAAACAAATAAATAACAAAGTGAGGAAATCATTATGAGATACGGAGCGTTCGGACTGGTAGAGGTTCTGGGAAGCAGCAATGCGATTCTGGTGATCGACCAGATGCTGAAAACATCAGAGGTAGCCTTTCGTACCTGGAATACCAAATGCGGCGGTCATACAACCGTATTTTTAAGCGGAGACGTGGCAGCAGTTACGGCGGCAGTAGACAGTGTAAAAGGAAATCCGCCCTGTGAGATCATTGCAGCGGCAGTGATCTCCAATCCGTCTGAGGAGGCTGTGCGCCTGGTAGAAGAGGAAGCCGCAAAACACGCATCTGCAAAATAAATGCAGAAAAAAGGAGGCCGGGGAAAGCTTTTGTCCATTGAGGTCAAGCTTTCCTGCAGTCTCCTTTTTTATTACAGATGGCATGATAAAAGTTTATGAATGGATCAGGGTTCCTGTTTTTCCCTGGATTCCGTCTCTTGCTTTTTCAAGAAGTGTGATCATGGCTGTGCGGCCGGATCCGGAAGAAGCAAAATCCATAGCTGCCTGAACCTTCGGAAGCATGGAGCCTGCGGCAAAATGACCTTCGTCCACATATTTCTGCGCTTCCTCAACAGTGAGATCGCTTAACCATTCTTCATTTTCTTTGCCGAAATTAATGGCAACCTTCTCCACAGCAGTAAGAATGATCAGCATATCTGCGCCCAGCTCTTTTGCCAGAAGACTGCTTGCAAAATCCTTATCGATCACAGCGGAAGCGCCCTTCAGATGATCTCCCTGAAGAGTAACCGGGATTCCGCCGCCTCCGCAGCAGATAACGATCTTATTGGCATCTACCAGGCTGTTGATGGCATCCTGCTCCACAATCTCTACAGGCTTCGGAGAAGCCACTACACGGCGGTAACCGCGGCCTGCATCCTCTTTTGTGATATAGCCGTAGGCTTTTTCCGCGTGTTCCGCCTCTTCTCTGGACATAAAATGTCCGATAGGCTTGCTGGGATTCTGGAAAGCAGGATCGTCCGGATCTACCCGCACCTGAGTTACAACAGTAACGACCGGAGTACGCACAAAGCCTCTTTTGCGAAGCTCCTCTCTGAGCGCGTTCTGAAGATCATACCCGATATAAGCCTGGCTCATTGCGACACATACAGAAAGAGGTGTGTTGGGCTGGCTGGCGTCTTCCCGGGAAAGAGCGGCCATGGCATTGTTGATCATGCCTACCTGGGGACCGTTTCCGTGGACCACAACCACCTGGTGTCCGTCCTCGATCAGGTCGCAGAGAGCTTTTGCTGTTGTTTTTACAGCCATCATCTGTTCCGGCAGAGTATTTCCAAGAGTATTGCCCCCCAGAGCAATGACAATACGTTTCCGTTTATACATGTAAAAACCTCCTGATTGGGAAAAAGAGAAGGGCCGTGCAGAACAATGCTCCACAGGCCCTGTCGCTTTTTAGAATGATTTATTTAAGGATTCTCGGGGCTGCTTTTACTTCCAGTTTTTTGAGGATATCCTGCGGTTTTTCAAATTTGGAAAGCAGGATCATAGCAGCAATGATATATGGTTTGAAGCTTGCTTCTTTGTAAAGCGGAATTCTGTAGCGGTCAAATACGCTTGCGTCAACCTCGCCTGTCTCACAGCTTACTCCTGTGATATCAGCCGGCAGGCAGTGGAGATAAAGCGCTTTTCCGTCTTTTGTTGTTTTCATCAGCTCTTCTGTGCAGGCCCAGTCTTTGTGCTGTGCATTCTGAGCAAGAAGTTCTTTTTCCAGTTTGTCGATGCCGTCAAAATCACCCTCTGCATAAAGGTTTGTACGTTTTTCCATAGCTGCGAAAGGAGCCCAGCTCTTAGGATAAACGATATCGGCATCCTTGAAAGCTTCTTCCATGCTGTTTGTCTTTGTGAAAGTACCGCCGGTAGCTTCTGCGTTCTTTCTTGCGATTTCTTCAACCTCAGGCATTACGTCATAGCCTTCCGGATGAGCAAGCACAACATCCATGCCGAAACGTGTCATAAGACCGATCACACCCTGAGGAACAGAAAGAGGTTTTCCGTAGGAAGGAGAGTAAGCCCATGTCATGGCAAGCTTTTTGCCTTTCAGGTTCTCAACGCCGCCAAACTCATGAATGATATGAAGCATATCTGCCATACACTGAGTGGGGTGGTCTACGTCACACTGAAGGTTTACAAGAGTAGGTCTCTGCTCAAGGATTCCGTCTTTGTTGCCCTCAGTTACAGCGTCCATAAACTCTTTCTGATAAGCATGGCCTTTTCCGATATACATATCATCGCGGATACCGATCACATCAGCCATAAAGGAAACCATGTTGGCTGTTTCGCGGACAGTTTCGCCGTGAGCGATCTGAGATTTTTTCTCATCCAGATCCTGAACCTGAAGGCCAAGAAGGTTGCATGCAGAAGCAAAGGAGAAACGGGTTCTTGTGGAGTTGTCGCGGAAAATAGAAATTCCGAGACCGCTCTCAAATACCTTTGTGGAAATGTTGTTTTCTCTCATAAAACGGAGAGCGTCCGCAACAGTAAAAACAGCTTCCAGCTCTTCATCTGTCTTATCCCATGTCCAGAAAAAGTCGTTATTGTACATCTCCTTGAAATTCAGTGCATTTAATTTGTCAATATAATCCTGTAAAGTTTTCATAAATGATCTCCTTATTTATATTATAGATATTATTCTTACTTGCAGTAGGAAGCCGGAAGAGCTGCGTAAACAGCCGCGCATCTTACCAGGTCGATCTTCCATGTTTTTTCGTTCGGTGCATGAGCCTGTGCCTCTGCTCCGGGGCCGAAGCCGATACACGGGATTCCGTTGCGTCCCATAATAGAAACGCCGTTTGTAGAGAAGGTCCACTTGTCTGTAAGAGGACGGGCCTTTCTCATTTCTTCTGTCTCTGTGTTTCCAAGTCTTGTTTCACCATACAGATTCCTGTATGCATCTTCAAGAGCCTTTGTTACCTTGTGATCTTTCGGAATTGCCCATGTGGGGAAGTAGCACTCGATCTCATATACGCATCCGGTGTAGGATGGACGGTCGTAATTGTACATGGAAACCACAACATCGTCTCCGTATTTTTTCACACTTGGAAGGTTGCGGATCTCGTCAAGACAGCTTTCCCAGGTTTCACCGAAGGTCATACGTCTGTCAAGGGATACTGCGCAGGAGTCAGCAACTGCACAGCGGCTTGGAGAGGTGTAGAAGATCTGAGAACAGGTGATGGTACCGCGTCCAAGGAATCTTGCCTCTTCCCAGTCCGGATTGTATTTCGGGTTCAGCATTTTTACCAGACCCTTGATCTCTGTTTCATCAGAGTCATCGTTTTCATTAAGAGCGCGTACGTCCTGAAGAATATCTGCCATTTTATAGATGGCGTTGTCACCGCGCTCAGGAGCAGAGCCATGGCAGGAAACACCTTTTACGTCAACACGGATTTCCATACGTCCTCTCTGTCCTCTGTAGATACCGCCGTCAGTAGGCTCTGTGGAAACAACAAATTCCGGACGTACCTTGTCTTCATTGATGATGTACTGCCAGCAGAGACCGTCGCAGTCTTCTTCCTGAACAGTTCCCACTACCATGATCTTGCATCCCTCAGGGATCAGGTCAAGATCCTTCATGATCCTTGCGCCGTAAACAGCAGATACGATACCGCCGCACTGGTCAGATACGCCGCGGCCGCCGATTTCTTCATCAGTCTCATAGCCTTCATATGGATCAAATTCCCAGTTTTCCATATTGCCGATACCAACAGTGTCAATATGTGCATCGTAGGCAATGATTTTATCTCCGGTTCCCATGTAGCCGATTACATTTCCCTGAGGATCGATCACAACCTGGTCAAAATCCAGCTTTTTCATTTCAGCGGCGATTGTGTCAATATGAGCTTTTTCATCACAGCTTTCGCCGGGATTTTTTACGATTGCTCTTAAAAATCTGGTCATGTCCTCCAGATAGTTCTGAGCCGCTTCGTTAATTTTTGCATAATCCATTGTAAATACCTCCCATAATAAATCAGTTGATAAAATTAGAATTTGTTTTGTATCAGTGACCCGATGATCACTGTAAAGAACAGGCTGATTTCCGTCAGTTATTCGCTGAAGGACTCCTCTGTTCCGTAAAGTCCGTCCCATACGATTTCACGGTAGCGTACCGGATCTGTATCTCCTTCTGTGGAGATTACAAGAATGTTGGAGCTTTCATCAAGCTTCAGAGCCTTTTTCAGATCTTCTGCATCTTTGTCATGAAGGGCAGTGTAGCAGAGACCGAGAGGCACAGAGCCGGATTCTCCGGAAACAATATGAGGATCTCTCTCAAGCGGGTTTGCGTAGATTCTGGTAGCTTTTGCGCTCATCCAGTCAGGACAGGATGCAAATACGGTTACATGATTTCTTAAAATATCCCATCCAATGGTATTTCCTTCGCCGCAGGCAAGACCTGCCATGATAGTCTGAAGATCTCCGGTTACGTTTACAAGTTCTCCGGTTTTCTTCTCGGCTGAGCGATAGAGACAGTCTGCTGCGGCTGCTTCGCATACAACCATTACCGGAGGATTCTCTTTGTATTTGTGAGCAAAATAGCCAACCACTGCTCCGGCAAGAGAACCGACGCCTGCCTGCACAAATACATGAGTGGGACGTTCTACACCCTGTTCCTTTAACTGCTGATCTGCCTCCATGACCATGGTTCCGTAACCCTGCATGATCCAGGAAGGAATTTCTTCATAGCCGTCCCAGGCAGTATCCTGAACAATGATGCCGTGTTCTGTTTTTGCAGCCTCGGCAGCAGCCATTCTTACACAGTCATCATAGTTGCATTCTTCAATAGTAACAGTTGCGCCTTCTTTGGCAATGTTGTCAAATCTTGTCTTGGTGGTTCCCTTTGGCATTCTTACCACAGCCTTCTGTCCAAGGCGGCTGGCAGCCCATGCAACTCCGCGGCCGTGATTTCCGTCTGTGGCAGTGAAGAAGGTTGCATGCCCGAATTCTTCTCTCAGCTTATCAGAAGAGAGTACGTTGTAGGGCAGATCGCTGATATCCCGTCCAAGCTCTTTTGCTATGTAGCATCCCATGGCGTAGGAGCCGCCCAGCACCTTGAATGCATTCAGACCAAAACGATAGGATTCATCCTTGCAGAAAATATTTTTTACACCCAGATAGGATGCCAGAGAAGAAAGCTTCTGAAGAGGCGTCACTGTATACTGGGGGAAGCTTTTGTGAAATTCATTTGCTTTTTTTACATTTTCCTCAGACATTAATTCCAGGAAAGTATCGTCGGATTTCGGAACTTCATTAAGCGTCCATTTTAATCCTTCAGTCATGTAAAAATCCCTCCTTAAAAAATTTGTTTTACACTTATTGTTTTTGCTCCTGTTAAGTCTATCATATCATAAATAATGAATTTTGCAATAGAAAATACAAAAATTTTTAGGTTTTTCAAAAAATATTTAGCGACATTGAAAAGACAGGGTTCCTGTGTTAAAATCAACGTATATTTTTACAGTAAAAAAGAAGGAGGAGGACAGTTATTATGGCAGTTTTTCAGGCATTCCGGGCGCTGCGCCCCACACCGGAAAAAGCAGAGCGCGTGGCAGCGCTTCCATATGATGTGGTAACAGAGGAGGAGGCCCGTGAGACAGGAGATAAAAATCCGTTTTCTTTTCTCCATGTGGACCGGGCGGAGATCGACCTTCCGGAAGGAACCGATCCATATGACAGCATCGTATACGAAAAAGCAAAAGAAAATCTTTCTGCAATGGAGGCAGAAGGGATCTTTATTCAGGATGAGAAGTCCTGCTATTATATTTATGAGCTCACAAGAATGGGAAAAACTCAGACCGGTATTGCAGGCTGCTGCTCTGTGGACGATTATCTGAACGGAGTGGTAAAAAAACATGAGCTTACCAGAGAAGATAAGGAGCGGGACCGTATTTGTCATGTGGATGTCTGCAACGCCAATACAGGACCTATTTTTATGGCATGCAGATATACAGAGCCGCTTCTGTCCCTGATGGAACAGTGGAAAAAAGAGCACGCGCCTGTTTATGATTTTGTCACAGAAGATGAGATCGGCCACAGAGTGTGGGTGATCGACGGGGATGGGGAAACTGAGTTTATCAAAAAAGAATTTGGAGAGATTCCTTCTTTTTATATTGCAGACGGTCATCACCGGGCCGCTTCAGCCGTAAAGGTAGGACTGAAAAGAAGAGAGGAACATCCGGATTATACAGGAGGGGAAGAGTTTAATTATTTTCTTTCTGTGGTATTCCCGGAAGATCAGCTTACGATCCTTGCCTATAACCGGGTGGTGAAGGATCTGAACGGCGTGGCGGAAAAAGCGTTTGTAGGAAGCCTGAAATTTAATTTTGAACTGATGGTCATGCCGGGATTTCCCTGTAAGCCGGTGGAAAAGCACTGCATGGGCATGTACGTGGGAGGCGAATGGTATCACCTGAAGGCCTGGGAGGATATCTGGCAGGACAAGGATGTTGTAGCACAGCTGGATGTCTCTCTTTTGCAGGATAAGGTACTTGCTCCTGTCCTGGGAATCAAGGATCCAAGAACAGATCAGAGGATCCGTTTTGTAGGGGGAAATCATAAGCTTCGGGAGCTTCAGGAAATGGCTGACGAGACAGGAGGAGTGGCGTTTGCCCTGTATCCCACCTCTATGGAGGAACTGATGCAGATTGCAGATGAAGGCAGGCTGATGCCACCAAAATCCACATGGTTTGAGCCGAAGCTGAGAAGCGGATTTTTTATTCATAAGCTTTCCTGAAAAAGGAGAAGATCACAGCAGAAAATGGATTGACAGAAGGGAGAACATTATGGGACTGATCAGAGCAGCAAAAGGAGCAGCGGGAGGAGTCTTCGGGGACCAGTGGAAAGAGTATTTTTACTGTGGATCCATGTCTTCGGATACACTTGTATCAAAATCCCGCAAAAAAACTTCACGGCGTTCCTCAAACAGACACGGGTCTGAAAATATCATCAGCAACGGTTCCGTGATTGCAGTAAATGACGGACAGTGTATGATCATTGTAGAACAGGGAAAGGTAGTGGACGTATGTGCAGAACCGGGAGAATATGTTTATGACAGCTTTACAGAACCGTCCCTGTTCTGCAGTGACCTGGAGGACGGGATCGTTCAGGTGTTTGACCAGATCGGAAAACGCTTCGGGTTCGGCGGAGAAACTCCGGAAGATCAGAGGGTATATTTTATAAATACAAAAGAGCTGACAGGAAACAAATACGGAACACCGGGGCCTGTGCCGTTCCGAGTGATCGATGCAAACCTGGGACTGGATATTGATATTTCCGTCAGATGCTTTGGAGAATACAGCTACCGTATTGCAAATCCGATTCTGTTTTACACAAATGTCTGCGGCAATGTGGAAAGTGAATTTACAAGAGAGGAGCTGGACGGACAGCTGAGAAGCGAGCTTATGACTGCTCTTCAGCCGGCGTTTGCCAGAATCTCCGCAATGGGGATCCGCTACAGTGAGCTTCCCGGACATACCATGGAGCTTTCTGATGCTCTGAATCAGATTCTGTCTGAAAAGTGGGAAAAGCTAAGAGGAATCCGTATTGTATCTCTGGGCGTTTCCAGCATAAAGGCATCGGAAGAGGATGAGGCAATGCTGAAGGAACTGCAGAAAAATGCAGTGTTCAGAAATCCGGCTATGGCGGCTGCCCATATGGTGGGAGCCCAGGCCTCAGCCATGCAGGCCGCAGCGTCCAATCAGAATGCAGGCCCGGCCATGGCCTTTGCCGGTATGAATATGGCGTCAAATGCCGGCGGAGTGAATCCGTCAGAGCTTTTTGCCATGGCCCGGAACGATCCGTCTCAGAGAAGCGCACAGCAGGAGGCACAGTCTCCGGTACAGCAGGAAAGCTGGGTGTGCTCCTGCGGAAATGTCAATAGAGGAAAATTCTGTTCCGAATGTGGAAACCCGAGACCGTCCGGACCCTGGGTATGTTCCTGCGGCACTGTAAACAAAGGGAAATTCTGCTCTGAATGCGGAAGGCCAAGACCATAAGAGAAGGGGGATAAAGGATGGAGATCCTGAACTACAAATGTCCCAACTGCTCTGCCGGTCTTGAATTTAACAGTAAAACACAGAAAATGGCCTGTGAGTACTGTGGAAATTCATATACAGTGGAAGAGCTGGAGGAGCTGGAAGAACAAAAGGAAGAGCCTTTAAAGGAAGAGGATTCCAGGGGGCACTGGGAGGGATTTGACCCGGAATCCTGGAATCCGGACGGAGGAGAAATTTCTGTATGGAGCTGTCCTTCCTGCGGAGCAGAGCTTGTGGCAGAAAAAACAGCAGGAGCGCTTGTGTGCCCCTATTGCATGAATTCGATGATCATGCCGGAGCAGTTTCAGGATATTTACCGGCCGGATTATGTGATACCATTTAAAAAGTCAAAAAAGGACGCTCTGGATGCCCTGAAAAAACACTATCTGAAAAAACCGCTTCTTCCTTCTGTTTTTAAAGACGAAAATCATCTGGAAGAAATAAAGGCAGTGTATGTGCCTTTCTGGATGTACGATCTGGAATCCTCCGGCCGTTTCCAGTATCAGGGAACCAGAGTCAGATTCTGGGAAACAGAAAAATATGAATGTACGGAAACAAGCTTTTACCATATTGTCAGAAAAGGGAGCATGAAATTCTGCCGGATTCCGGTGGATGGTTCGGAAAAGATTGACGATACGATGATGGAAGCGATAGAACCCTACGATTACCAGGAACTGGAACCTTTTCAGCTTTCTTATCTGTCCGGTTATATGGCAGACAGGTATGACAGAGAACCGGATGAGCTGACAGACCGCGTACATGCAAGAATGGAAGAAAGTATGCGCCGGGCAGTGCGAAATACGGTGATCGGATATGATACGGTGATTCCTGTGCAGGAGGATATCAGGATCACAGGAAAAGGTCAGGTAAAATATGCGCTTCTTCCGGTGTGGTTTCTGAATACAAAATGGAATGGAAAAACTTATTCCTTTGCCATGAACGGACAGACAGGAAAAATCATCGGCGATCTTCCGGTAGGAAAAGATCTGCTGATCCGGTACTGGATGAAATATCATATATTTTCTGCTGCTGTCATTTTTGTTCTGTTTGTGATACTTATGCTGGCGGGGGTGATCGGATGAAAAAATTACATAAGCTTCCGGGTTTTCTGCCTGTACTTTTATGTCTGGCAGGAATCATGTGGCTGCCGGTATCTGTACAGGCAAAGGTATATGACAATTATGGGATTTTAAATGAGGAAGAAACAACAGCACTGGAAAAAGAGCTTGCAGAGATTGAAGAAGCCTATCAGTTTGAGACCGCATTTCTTATTACAGACAATGTGGGAGAGGAGATGGATTATCGTCAGTATGCTGCCCGTTTTATGCAGATGAACCAGGTGGGATACGGAGAAAGCAATGAGGGATTATGTGTGTTTCATCAGCCGGATGCCCGGAATATCACCATTGTATTCCGGGGAAAGGCCCAGGATCAGTTTACAGAAAAAATCCAGGACAGGATGCTGGATCACTGCACAGAGAAGCTGAAAAAGGACGATACTCTGGGCGCGTATCAAAGTATTGTAAAGGATCTGGAGCAGGGACTTTCCCGTGTCAGTCAGGGCAAAAAGATCCGCCCCATGGATATCTCTGATACGCCTCTGACCCTTTCGCTTCTGAAGTGGCTTCTGATTTCCATAGCTGCAGGCGCAGTGCCGGCTTTTGCAGCATCCTGGTATCAGAAGAATCGGATGAAGACAAATGTGATCCAGACAAATGCAGATCTGTATGCAGAGGCAGAGGAAACACAGTTCAGTCAGATGAGAGACATGTATATACGCAGAGCTGTGACCAGAAGGAGAAAACCGGAAAATAAAGGCGGAAATAACGGTTCTTCCGACTCGTTTACAAGCGGAGGAGAAAGCTTTTCCGGATCCGGCAGAAATTATTAACAGGAATTTATACAAAGAAGGAGTCAGGTGGACTTCTTCTTTGTATATTAGACAGAAAAGAATGAGCAAATCCGCAAAAAAATTGTCAAAATCCCATGAAAAATGCACAAAAAACAGGGTGATATATCATATAAATTGCATACATGCACAATTGATTTTTGACTTTCATATGTTATAATTTTTTTGTTAAAAAACTTATCCGGGGGTGACGTAATTGAAAAAAATTCTTACTTTTATGAGTGTTGTCCTGGCTGCAGTTCTGGCCCTTCCGGCCAACGTATGGGCAGCGGGCAGCGGTGAGGCGGCAGCGCAGGTTCCGGTGTGGCTCTGTATTCCTTTTGCCGGACTTCTTCTGTGCATAGCAGTAATGCCGCTTGTAAAAGGCGAATGGTGGGAAGCCCATCAGCCGCTGGTGGTCGGATTCTGGATCGCGGCCATGGTGCTTCCGTTTATCGCAGTATACGGAGCAGGAAAAACAGTGGAAACAGTGCTGGAATGCACGGTCAATGATTATCTGACCTTTATTATCCTTCTGTTTGGCCTTTTCTGCGTATCAGGAAATATTACCATGGAGGGGGATTTTGCCGGTTCGCCGAGAATCAATGTAGGTCTTCTTGCTCTTGGGACACTGCTTTCAAGCTGTATCGGTACCACAGGAGCCAGTATGCTTATGGTGCGTCCTGTGATCAAAATGAATTCATGGAGAAAGCGCAAAAGCCATATTATGGTGTTCTTTATTTTTATGGTATCCAACATGGGAGGCTGTCTGACACCGATCGGTGATCCGCCGCTTCTTATGGGATTTATGAGAGGCGTTCCTTTTTTCTGGAGCCTTCATCTTCTTCCCATGCTTCTTTTTAATATGGCTATTCTTTTGTTTGCATTTTATCATCTGGATAAATGGGCATATCGCCGGGATATTGCAGAGGGCCGTAAGCCGGATATCAGCAAACCCGGTACAGAGTTCAGAATCGATGGTCTGCACAATATCGTATTCCTTCTCATGATCGTAGGTGCGGTTATTTTAAGCGGAGTGCTTCCGGGAATGCCGGCTTTTCAGGATGGGGCAGGAAACGTAAAAGGAATCCATATTTTCGGAGAGGTTACATTAAGTTTCCCGGCGCTGATCGAGATCGCAGTGATCCTTCTGGCAGCATGGCTGTCCTTCCGCACAACAAAACAGGAGATCAGAAGAAGAAACCATTTTACCTGGGGTGCGATCAAGGAGGTTGCAGTTCTTTTTATCGGTATCTTTATTACTATGCAGCCGGCTCTGATGCTTCTGAAATCAGTAGGACCTGAGCTTGGTCTTACCCAGCCGTCCCAGCTTTTCTGGGCAACAGGAGCGCTTTCCAGTTTTCTGGATAATACTCCTACCTACCTGGTATTTCTCACAACAGCAGGAACCCTTGGAATCACAAGCGGAATCGCCACATCTCTGGGAACAGTTCCGGCAAAGCTGCTTTCTGCGATTTCCTGCGGAGCAGTATTTATGGGAGCCAATACATACATCGGAAATGCGCCGAACTTTATGGTGAAGTCCATTTCTGATGAGAACGGTGTGAATATGCCTTCTTTCTTCGGATATATGCTCTGGTCCCTGGCGTTCCTTGTACCTGTATTTATCATAGATACTTTTGTATTCTTTTTGTAAGGAGGGCGGACAGATATGGAAGACAATCAGAAAAAATATACAGAGCTTGCCAACCGGATTTACGATCTGGACGGAGCGGTTTATGAATGTGTAGGATCTTCTCTTGGCCGGACCTTTACAGGAGGAAGAGAGAGAACGGTCCGGACTTTAAGCATGCTGATGTATACAAAGCCGGACGGACATCTTCTGAGAAGTGAGCTTGCTCTTATCAGCAACATGGCCCGCACCATTAAAAACAAAGAAGAAAAATCCAGGATGATGACAGAATATAATGAGATCCTTATGGAGATCGAGAAGCTGCCGGACGTATTCGGCAAAGTGGATATCCTGGATGATGAGAGAGTGCGTCTGAATCTGGCGGCAAAAAGAGAAAAGCTGTCAGAAAATGACCATCTTGTGATCTGCATCAGCCGTACTCAGGGAAGTGCCGGAAATGATATCGGTTTTGAACTGGCGGACAATCTTAAGATCAATTACTATGACGTGGAAATCTTTGACCAGGTTATGAAGCGTCTGGAGGCAGATAAGGATGCAGTCAATGACGCGGAAAACTTTGTTGATTTTAACAAATATACGAAAAAAAGCGGCGGAAGCCTGAAAACCAGATTCCGGGAGTTTAACCGTTATCACGGCCTTCCAAAACAGGATGCAGTATTTTTTAATATGAGCGATCTCATCTGTAATCTGGCAAAAACAGAAGACTGTATTATTATGGGACGCTGCGCAGATATGATCCTGAAAAACAATCATATCCCTCATATCAGTTTGTTTATCAGTGCTCCGTTTTCGGTTCGTGTGGAACATATTATGGCTGTCAGAAACATGAACCTGAAGCAGGCAGTGAGGTTCCTGAAAAAAATGGACAGACAGCACAGAAAATATTATCAGTTTTATACCGGTGAGAAATGGGGAAAACCGGAAAATTATGATCTGTGTATCAACAGCGCAAACTATGGCATCAAGGAAACCATTGATGTGATCAGAAGAATGATCGGAAAATAAAAACATAAAAATCTCATACATTCAGCGTTTTGCGGCAGAGAAAAAGCCCGGCTGATGTATGAGATTTTTTTCTTAAAATAACCTGAAAATGCAGACAGGTGAAGCGCTGCGTTGGCCGGGAGATTATTTATTGACATCAATATAGCTGTACAGGGTGTATTTGGAAATGCCAAAATAATTTGCGACCTTGTCTCCTGACTTAGTGATCAGAAATGCCCCGGAGTCGTTCAGGAACTGAATGGCAGTTACCTTGTCTTCCTTATTCATAAGAGCCACCGGTTTGCCTACCAGAGCAACAGATTCTTCAATCAGATGATCCAGAAGATCATTGACATTATGGGTAATTTCTTTTGGCTTTTCTTCTGTGTTGACAGGAGTGACCAGATCATGAACTGCGCTTTCGATCATGGTCAGTCTGGAAATATCATAGTTGATCCCAAAAACATAATGGAGACTGCCGTCATCATCACGTATATAAGAGGTGCTGCACTTCAGAATTTTGCCGTCAGAAGTTTTCATCAGATATCCGGCGTGATCCCGGGGCTCATCCTGTGTCTTGTTATTATTATGCCGGATCACATCAAAAACCGCATTGGAAGGTCCGTCTCCGATCCCTCTGTTTGTCACATGTCCGTTTTCAATATACACGATAGAATTTTCCGGATCCTTTGTTTTCAGATCATGAATGACTACTTCGCAGTCAGGGCCGAACTGACAGGCAATATCGTGAGCAATCTGTTTCAGTACAGTAAGCCGTCCCATAGTTTACCTCCTCCGTTGTTGCTTTTTTCTTTTATATTAACATAATAGGATATAAATAAAAAGTTTTTTTGCGAAAAAAATTGTGTAAGCCTCAAGAAGTTTTGAGTAATTTGAGAAATTCCATATTTATTTGGGGTGTCTGGTAAAAATAAAAAATATGTATAAATTTAAAAACAAATGGAAAAAAAATAAGAAATTTGTATTTTTATAAGAAAATGATTGACGGAAAAATGCGGGGGGGGGGGTATAATGAATTTGGAAAATAGTGGAAATAAAATAGTTTAAGTAAACTTTGTTTTAATATACTGAAAACAACAGACAACAATGCAATATGAGAGAATCAAGGCAATTTGCACAAAAAATGAATAATATGGACATGCCATCCCGTGTAGAGCTTACTGTAAAGAACTGTATTAAGAAAGGAGAGATTATGGAAGGTATGAAAAAGAGAATCAGGAGGTTATGTGGATTGATCGGCGGCGTATGCCTCTTGTTTTTTACAACAGAGATATATGCTGCCGATTGTTATATTGAGGTACAGCTGGAGGATTTAAGAAGTCCCTATTCTGACTGGAAAGGGGTAGCTCTGGCTCTTTATGATGTGGGAGATGTTACTGAATATGGAGAAGTAACTATTGATCCGGTTTATGGGATATCAGAATATCCACAGACAGCAGAAGCTTCTCAGAAAGCAGTTGCCCAGATTGAAAAAAAACTTACAACAGATCCTCTTATGAGTATGAAGACAGATGCAGATGGAAAACTCGTTTTTTCCGGAATCGACAGAGGTGTGTATCTGATACGGGCAGAGGAGTCCTCACAGTATGGTTTTATTACATCGTCATTGGTGCATCTGCCCTATTACGAAATTATAGATGATATTAACAAAGGACCTTTTTTTCATATAAAAATAAATCCCAAGGCATCTCTTCCGGGAAAGCCAACAGTTCCGCTGGAAACAACAACTCCTAAACCTGCAGGAACTCCAGATATTCCAGGGTATTCCGGAGATGATGTTCCGGGAAGTCACTTAAGTACAGAGAAGAAAGACGGGGCAAAAACAGGGGATGAATCACAGATCACAGGATTTGCAGTTCTGCTTGGAATGTCTGCAGTGGTGGTATGTATTGTGATAAGGAGAAAAAGGAAGGTGTCAGAATGAAAAAGATTTTAGAGGAAAAAGGAAGCGTTTTTAAAAAGATAATATCCTGGGTTCTGGTAATGGCAATTCTGTTTACCAGCGTAGATATGAGCGCTTTTGCTGTTAGAGCGGATGAACAGGATTCGGTAGTATTCAGTGATGATATTTCAGATTCTGAAGATGTTGGTTCGGAAATTCAGCAGAATGATGATTTTGTGTCAGAAGAGCAAACACAGGATTCTTCAGTGACAGATCCACAGATATCTTTTGAAGAAGAGATGCTTCCGCCGGAAGATACGTCATCAGAGAATGAGGTGACGGAAGAAGGTGAAGAACAGCTTCAGACGGAAATTACAGAGGAAGAACAGCCATTTTCTGATGGGGAACAGGAGGAAGTCTTTTCTGACGGAACGGAAAGTGATACTGAGTTAGCGGCAAATGCTCCGGGAAATCCTGTCCAGTGGTCTACAATGACCTATGGCGGCGGCAGAGTATATCTTTCCTATAGGTATAAGGGGGTTAATCATTCCAATCGGAATTATCCATGGATATACGGAAAAGATGCCAGTACTTCTGAGCTGCATGTTGCCTACTGTATTGAGCCGGATGTAGATGACATCACGAAATGGTATACACTGCATAACAAACCCTTGACAGAGCATCCAACTTTTAAAAATGATCCGGCAAAAGCAAAGCGCATGTTGGAGTATGCTTATTTTGGGGCAGAGTATCCGGGACACTGGAGTACGAATGAGCTGCAGGTAGAGTATTTTATGGCAGCTCAGGAACTGATCTGGGAAGAACTGGGTGTGTCCAATATTTCATGGCATCGGCAGACCAGCGGAGGCGGTGCAGGTGCCAGTCTTAATTCAGTTGTAGATACAAGAAAAGCAGAAATTAAACGTCTGATAAAAGAATTCAATACTAAGCCGGTGTTTGAAAATACAACTCTTTATCAGGACAAAAGTGATCCGAATAAGATTTATACAATTAAACTGAAATCAGGATCACTTAGTCCGTGGGGATTGAGCAAAGCGTTACCTTCTGGCGGCGTGCTTGAATATGGGGGATTTGGAAGTCGGTTTCAATTTAAATTAAATCCTGCTATGGATATCAGGAGTGTTAGATTTGATTATGCAAAAGCACCGAGCAAGTATGCAGATATGATGTACTACCTGGGTTCAGGACAGCAGACAGTGATTGTATCCGGTACACTGCCCTCACTTTCTGTTTCGTGTACGGCAAATGTGGTCACGGTATCCCGTGTAAAGATTAAAAAGACAGATGACACTGGAGCTCCGGTTTCCGGTGTTACATTCAAATATGGAACATCCAAGACAAATCTGAACCAGGTTACAAAGCCTACAGATGAAAAAGGAGAGACAGAGATTCGCCTGGAAAATTCAGGTGTGAATACAATTTATGTACAGGAGCATGAAGTACCGCCGCATCTGATAAAAAGTGATGAGATAAAAACTGTTACATTCACAACTGGCGGTACCGGTACCGTAACTTTTGTTAATGACCGTGTAAGGTATCCGGTTACCCTGGAAAAGGTGGAGGCCGGAACTGGTCAGCCGCTTTCCGGTGCAAAGTTTAAGTACTGGGATAAAGAAAAGCCTGAGACAACCTATACAGCAGTAACGGATGGTGAGGGTAGATTTACTTCAACAGTTACATTTGCACCGGGCACTACGGTTGTGATGGAAGAAGTATCTGCACCGGAGGGACACCTTGTACCGGAATCTCCGGATAACAGACAGGAGCTTGTGATCAGTACAGATCAGTCCAAGAATATTTTTCGGTTTGAAAACTCAGTGAAATCTGCAAGACTGATGATTGAGAAATATAACGAGCGTACCGGAGATCCGATCCTGGACGGAGTTGGCTGTACCTTTAAAGTGGGTACAGACCTGAGCGACCCGAGTGATTGTGAGACTCTTACGATCGGTTCTGACGGTACAGCGACGTCTTCACATACTTATAAGCATAATACGCTTGTATATTATCAGGAAATATCTGCACCGGAGGGTTTTGAACTGGATGATACTGTACGATCAATAGTTATTGATGCCAGTAAGTCAACAGTTACAGAGGCTGCATTGAACAAAGTGCGTGTGCCGAACAAAGAGCTTACACTGCATTTGAAGATCAGGAAAAAAGGCAGCGATGGACTTCCGCTACAGGGAGTACGTTTTCGTCTGGAACAGCGTAAAGGAGATACCTGGTATACCATAGAGTCTAATCTTGTGACAGATCGTAATGGTACAGTAGAAATTCCTGGTACTTACAAAAAGGAAGTTATTGTTCGAGGAGAACTTCGTCTTGTGGAGGAGGAAACTATACCGGGATATAAACTTCTGGATAAACCAATTGTGATTGATGAGAAGTATATACAGACAGAATCCTCTGAGATTGTTATAGAGATTACGAACAAAAAATTAGATACGAGATTTCAGGTATATAAATATGGAACAGATACCAAAAAACCGCTGGCAGGTGCCGTGTTTGAGATTACAGATGAAGATGGAGACTTACTGCAGACGCTGACTACAAACAGTAAGGGAATCGCAGAGACAACAGAATTGCTTGCAGATGTTACCTATTATATAGAAGAAATTGAAGCACCAAAAGGTTATCAGAAAATAGAAGGTCGTCATCCTTTTGTGATCAGTACGGAGAATGGGGCAGAGTCATCAGGAGAATATTTACTGAAACGCGAGGTACCGAATGAACCGTACAGAGGCAGAATCAAAGTTAAGAAAGTGAATCAGGATGGGCTGCCATTATCTGGAATTGAATTTACAATCTATAAAGGGGCACTGGCAGTAGAGAAGTTGACAACGGATGAGAAAGGAGAAGCCACTTCAGACTGGTTGACAGCAGACAGCGCCTATCGTATCAAAGAGACATATACACCACCTCAGTTTGAGAAAACAGAGTTGCTTGATTATACCTTTGATTTCCTGAATGTTGAATCACAGGTGGTAGGAGAAAACTGGAAGGTAGATGTTACAAAGAACAATGCGGGAAATGAAATTACGGCTTATTTTGAAGTAACGAATAAAGAGCTGCTTGGACGTGTGACCATCAAAAAGGTAGATGCAGATGAGCCGGATCTTGCAGTACAGGGAGCGACTTTCGAGCTGTATAATCGTTATGACAAAAAAACGTTGCTGGCCAGTGGGGTTACAGATGAAACGGGTACGGTTGTATTTAAGAATCTGCCTATTGTCAATCCCAGTGTGAATGCGCAGCAGGGACACTATTATCTGGAAGAGACAACGCCGGGTGAGAATCATGTTTTGCCGGAGAATACAGGAAAGTATTTTTCATTGACAACAGATCAGCTGAATTACGAGGTGATGTTTAAAAATCCTCCTGTTAAAGGTTCTGTAGAGATTCTGAAGGTAGATAAGGATAATCCGGATAAAAAATTGGAAGGTGCAGAATTTGCCATTTACAGAGCAGATGATCTGAATACAGTACTTAAAACAGAAGTGACAGGAAAAGACGGAATTGCCCGTTTTGAGGATTTGCGGTATGGCAATTACGTTATTCGTGAGACAAAGGTGCCAGATGGTTATCTGAATGATGTAGAAAATGGAGGCAATGACTTATATGATCCATCTATAAAAGGCTATCCGGTGGCAATCGAAAAACATGAGCAGATCATTCCGCTTACGATTGCCAATCCTGCACAGAAAGTACAGGTAGAGATCAGCAAATGTAATAGTGAAAATAAAAAGCCGTTGCCATATGTCCGATTCAATATTATGTCCGGAGATGATGAGCTTATTGAATCTATTGTGACGGATTCCAATGGTAAAGCAGTCAGTCGGGCAATCCCTCTGGATCGTCTGGGAGCCAATCCTTACGTGGTTGAGGCAGCTCAGATACCGGGATATGAACCGAATAACACGCATTATCCGATCAAAATAGAAGCAGGTTCTACACAGGCAATTCAGATTGTGAAGATAGATGTAGAAAATATTCCTCAAAAAACAGAATTTAAGCTGCGTAAGGTTGGCGATGACGGAGAACCGGTAGAGGCGGAGTTTTCAATAGCGGTAGAGGGAATTTCTCCAGTAGCAGGTAAATTTGAAAAGACATATTTTGTAAAAACGGATAAAGAGACAGGACTGTACGATTTTCAGGATTTGATTTCACAGATTGCAGTAGATGCACCGAAGCAGACTCGTATGTCACTTCAGGTTTATGAAACAGAAACGGATCCGCAGTATCAGGTGGTCGAAGGAAGGATTGCTTTTTTATGGTTAATAAAAGATTCGGCTGATAATTATACAATAGATGTAATGATGATTGGTCAAACTGGAAATAAGGATCAGGTTACCTATGATGAAAATACTCTTACAATCACGGTAGTCAACAAAAAGATCCCTATCCGTCTTACATTGATCAAGCATGATACAGATAACCCAGACAAATACCTGGCTGGAGCAGTCTTTCGGATTACACCGTTAGAAGATGGACATACACCATCAGAAGATCCGATTGAAGTGACCACAACTGATAGTCCGGATGGTGTAGAGATTGAATTACCTTATGCTCGATATTATCAAGTACAGGAGCTTCAGGCACCTCCAGGGTACTATACTACTGGAGGAATAACGACATATGAGATTAGTAGATTCGATGAAATAACAGAGAACGGTATTGTTATCAGGCGGGAATTAACTCATACTGTGAGCAATGCAAGACTACCGGAAATGAAACTTCGCAAGGTCGGGGAAAACGGAGAACCGCTGGATGCAGAATTTATCATTACGGATGAAGGAACAGAGAGATCAGTAACTGTAAAAACACAGGCGAAAAATGGTGGATATGCAGATGTAGATATTACTGCATTGAATGAGTTCTGGACTGTGTATTTAGATAAGAATCGGTTCAAAATTGAAGAGATTTCGGTGGATAATCCCGATTATGAAATTTTAAAGGAACCTGTTTATCTGGCTTACAGTATTGATTATGGAATCCTGACATTCCAAGAACCGCAGGCTGGAATAAATCCTGACGGAGTAACTATTACAGTAGAAGAAGCCCCAAGTGCAGCGACTATTAAAATTCCGAACAAATTAAGAAAGATAGACATTTCTCTGAATTTGATAAAGGAAGATGCAGAACATCCAGGTACTTATCTGCCAGGAGCTGTATTTGAGATTACGCCGGATGGTTATGATCCGATTCGGGTAACAACTACTGATTCGCCGGATGGCGTGCGGGTAGAAAATCTTCCGAGAGCAGATTCTTACTCTGTGCAGGAGATTCAGGCACCTGAGGGATATATTCTGGATCCGACAATTTATACCTATACCCTTGAAGAGTTTGAGAATGAATATGGTTCGGATGGAAAGACAATTACGGCAAAAAGGCTGTCAGTAAATTGTGATAATAAATCTGTTATGGGCAATCTTCGAATCAGAAAGATGGATCAGGAAAATGGAGAGCTCCTTTCAGGTGCAGAATTTGAGATTCGTAAGGGCGTTCCTCCGCAGAGCTACGAAGATGCAGGATCTGACCAGTATGAAAAAGTAGGAATAATCACCATTGGTATGGACGGTACAGGCGAATACAATAACATACCTTACGGTAAATATTTCCTGAGGGAGATCAAAGCACCTGAGGGCTATCAGATTTCCAAAGAACTGATTCCGTTTGCGGTTGAGAAGAATCAGCAGATGATTGAGCTGGATATTCCGAATCGAAAACTGGAAGGCGAGCTGACAATTGTAAAAGTTGACAGTGAAGATAACCAGAAACCGCTTGCGGGAGCTGTCTTTACTATTCATCGTGAAGACACAGACCAGCAGGTGGGCGACGAGCTTATCACAAACTTGGATGGTAAGATTGGTCCGATTTCTCTTCCTTATGGCAAATACTATATCAAAGAAGTTCGTTTTCCGGCAGGTTATGGATCAGCAACAGGAAAAACGTATCCGTTTGAGCTGAACCAGATAAATCCGGTATATGTGGAAACAATCGAAAACACAAAGGCGAACTATGGACTGCGAATATACAAACGTGACAGCGAAACACGAGATTTACTTGCAGGAGCTGTCTTTGGAGTATTTGAAAAAGGCAAGTCTCCGCAGAACGCAGACCCGATCGTGACGTTTAAGTCAAATGCAAGCGGTATCGCCACAGTACTTCTCAGCAATCCGGGAGATTATGACATTTATGAGCTGACACCTCCTCCGGGATATGAGATGTTGACAGAAAAAATTCCTGTCCATGTAGATGATACGATGCCCACAGTAGAGCTGACAATAGAAAATAGCAGACAGAAGCTTGCAATCGAAATTAAAAAGCAGGAGGAGGGATCTAAGAAACCACTCGCAGGAGCTGTTTTTGAAATCCGTAATGAGAAAACAGGAGCCCTTATTGCTACAACTGATCCTACAAATGAAAATGGTGAGGTAACAGTTGAGGTGCCTGCGGGAAATCAGACATATACAGTAACAGAGATCAAAGCTCCGGAAGGGTATATTCTGGACAGTACGCCGCACAAAGTAACAGTCACTAAAGAAGACGATGGAAATGGTAATATTATATATGAAGCAGAGCCGCTTGTGATTGATAACAGGCTGATAAAAGGTAATATCAAGCTTGTGAAAGTAGACGAGACGGACAGAACTATCCCACTTGCAGGAGCAGTATTTGAAGTGCGAAATGAGAGTGGTGAAAGAGTCGATGAGCTTACGACTAATTCGCAGGGCGAGGCGATGTCAAAGGAACTGACTTACGGAAAATACACTCTGGTAGAAACTCAGGCGCCGGATGGTTATGAGCTTTCTGAGCAGACATATAAGGCGGAACTTTCTGAAGCAGAGCCGCTTGTGACGGTTACGGCAACGAATGCACGAAAAAAGGGTGGATTTGTGATTAAAAAAGTCGATGCCCAGAAGCCGGAGACGATTCTTCCCGGAGCAGAGTTTACGATATTTAAATCCAGCGAGGATGCACAGAACCAGCAGAATGCCATTGAGAAGCAGAAGACAGGAGCAGACGGTCTGGCAAGATTTGAGCAGCTTGATTATGGTACATATTATATACGCGAGACAAAGGCACCGGAGGGTTATCAGCTCAATAATCGTATTATGGCAGTGACAGTTGATAAGGACTGGAAGGAAGCAGAGCCGCTTGTAGCGGAAGATTATCCGCAGCCACAGGAAGGTTACTTCCGCGTGGTGAAGACGGACAAGGCAACAGGCAGTACACTTGCAGGAGCCGAATTTACTGTGACAGGTCCGGATGGTTATTCAAAGGTCTATAAGACAGATAAGAGCGGAGCTTTCCAGACAGATGCGCTGAAACCTGGAATGTATACAGTAACAGAAACAAAGGCGCCGGATGGTTACTATATCAGCGACCAGCCATCAAAAACAGTTGAGGTAAAAGCTGGTGCAGGAACACTGGTAGAAATGCAGGAAGCAGTATTCGAAAATGAGCAGATTCTGATGCCGATCCGTATTAAAAAGACAGACGGAGATAAGAAGGATCCCAAGCCTTTGGTTGGAGCAGAGTTTAAGGTCTACCGTCTGGAGGGAACAGATGGACAGAGCAAAACAGAAGTGGATACTCTGGTGACAGATATGCACGGAGAGGCAGTCTCCAGGCTTCTTCCGGCAGGCAGTTACGAGGTAGTGGAGACACAGCCGCCAAAAGGTTATGAACTGGCAGAAAATCCGTCACAGAAAGTTACGATCAATAAGGATTCTACAGAGGAAACCCTGACATTTACCTTTGTCAATGAGATTTTAAAGGGAACACTGAAAATCCGTAAGGTTGATTCAGAAACTAAAAAGGTGTTGCCGGGCGCAGTGTTTGAGGCATATAGTACGGAGTTTGGAGTATATTACCGGGCAACGTCCGCAGATGACGGATACGCAGTTTTTGAGAATCTTCCGTATGGCATTTACCGTATTCGAGAGGTGGAGGCGCCGGAGGGATATGAATTAAACAGCGATTTTGAGAAATATGTAGAAATAGGCAAAGACAGTCCTGAAGGTGGAGCGGAAATTACTTTGGAAGTACCAAATACACCTCTGATGGGAGAAATTCAGCTTACCAAGAAGGATGCGGAAACAGGAGAGATACTGGAAGGTGCTGTTTATGGCATTTATACAAGGCTTCTGGAGAATGGGGATATAGATCCGACTTCTCATATGGATGGATATGATATGGTAACAAAAGCTCCGCATGTCACATCAAAGAAACTATCGTATGGTACCTATTATGTGAAAGAAATCACACCGCCGGATGGATACAAAGTAAATGACAAAGTGTACACGGTGACATTTAAAGAGAATATCCCGCTTGTTGCCATTGAGGCTGAGGATGAAGCATATAAAGGAAGCATTTCTGTTGTAAAGAAGGACAGCGCAACAGATCAACCTCTGGAAGGCGTGATTTTTGCAATTTTTACTGCCGAGGAATATGAGAAATACCAGAAGTATCAGGAGGAAGGCAGTGGAGATATTGAGGAGCTTTCTCCGATCTATCTGACTACAGATGAAACGGGACAGGCATCTACAGGAAATATTCTGGAACTTGGGCAGGAATATGTAATGGTAGAATATGCCCCGCCGGCAGGCTATGACCCTCCGGTAAATGAAGATGGTTCAGAGAAGGTATGGCGGTTTACACCAACAAAGGACAAAATGATCTTTGAATATGAGATCGAGAATACAAAGCAAAGAGAGATAATTATCCATAAAACAGATGAAAATGGAAATCCGGTCAATGGTGTTGTATTTGGTCTGTTCAGTTATGGAACAGATGGAAAACCAGAAACAGATGACGATAAGGAAATTGCTCAATTTGCTACGGCGATTGATGGAAGTGGTATTGCTCGCTACGAAACAGATGATCTGCCAAATGGCTGGTACTATGTAAAAGAGTTAAGCTGTGGCAGTGCCGGTTACGAGATGTCTAAAGAGATTGTACCGATTGAAATTACAGATGATAAGCGGGAGTATGAATTTGACTTTATTAATTATAAGCCAAGAGCAGAGATTGCCATTCAAAAAAGAGATGAATTCGGAAGACCGCTTGCAGGAGCCAGATTCGGCCTGTATCAGTTTACACCTGACTGGCAGGAAAAGACAGATTTTGAAGAGGACCTTATCCAGGAATTTGAGATGGATGAAAATGGTTACGGAAAAATCGAGAATCTCCTCTGTGATCTATATGTGATTCGGGAGATCGAAGCACCGCAAGGCTATCGTCTCATGGAGCCAATTCTCGTTGATCTTTTGGATGTGGAGGATGATATTGATGAGACAAAACCTCCGAAGCCTTCAGAAGACAATGTGAAGATGACAGATTCTGGCAGTGGCATATCGACTGACTGGCAGGAAGAGGATTCTCCTGTACATATCACAAAAGGCGAGAAGAACGGAAGAACATATTATTATTATCTGCATAACCTTTACAACGAACCGCTTACCGGATGGATTGAGATCCATAAGGAAGCTGTATCCGAAGATGGAAGCCAAATAGAAAAAATAGATCTGAGCAATGCAAGATTCCAGATTATAGAAGAAAGCGGCAAGGTTGTAGATACGGTCATAACAGACCAGTTTGGCAGAGCCAAGAGCCGTGAGCTGCCGCTTGGCACATACACCATCCGGGAGATACAGGCACCGGATGGAACACAGCTCAACGGACAGGAAGGTACAGTCGTTATAGACGGAACAGGTGTGAATGATATTTACACCTATACGCACAAAAATAAGATAGTGATGGGACAGATTAAGATTAAAAAAGCAGACCCGGCAGGCAAAGCACTTGCCGGAGCACAGTTTGCTATTTATGCAGAGAGCGGTTCAGATGGCGAACCGGTAGATTCTATTACTACGGGAGAGGATGGTACCGCAACAAGCAAGCTGTTGCCATATGGCTGGTATATCGTTCGTGAAACAAAAGCTCCGGAGGGCTATGAACTTGATACGAATCTCAGACTCAGATGCCGTATCAGTGAGAACGAGCAGATTGTAGAGTTTACTGTCATGAATTATCCAGGCAACGAGCCGGGTATCTATATCGTGAAGTACGATAAAGACAATCCGAATAAATATCTGGAAGGCGCACAGTTTGATCTTTATAAGGATTCTGCACTGACAGAGAAAATCGGAGGACCGTACGTTACAGAAGAGAATGGTCAGGTAAAGATCACGGATACAGATGCCTTGAATAAGGGCGAAACATACTATCTTAAAGAAACGAGAGCTCCGGAAGGTTATCAGCTTGATGAGACTGCACACAGTTTTGTATGGGGAGAGATAACGACTATTGCACTCTATATCCCCAATGAAAAAGAAAAGGGATATATCCGATTTGAAAAGACAGGTGAGATGTTAAGTGAGATCAAAGATGATCTATCTTATCCAAACCTTAAAGAGCTGGTGTGGGAACAGCAGCAGCTTTCAGGAGCACAGATAGGTATTTATGCAACAGAAGAAATAGAGCTTGATGGAAAAACGTATCAGCCGGGAGACTTGATTGTGCGTCTGGAATCGGGTGAGACAAGTCCGGGACTGCCGCTTGGTACATATGAATATCAGGAGTTGTCAGCGCCGCCATCCTATATCCTGGACACGCAGCGTCATAAAGTTGAAGTGACCGAAACAACAACTCAGATTGAGCCGGCATTTGTATCACTGGAAAATCAGCACGCCAGCGTGAACCTTCAGTTATACAAGAAGTTCAGTGATGAGAATACTTCAGAAAAGCTGAAACAGGTAAAATTCGGTGTATACACGGTGGGAACCATAACAAGCGGTAAGGTGCAGATCGAGCCCGATACATTGGTCGGTGTATTTGGAGTGGATGAAAACGGATTTGCCAATCCTGAACTGAAGCTGCCTCAGGGTTCCTATTATGTGAGAGAACTGGAGACAGCCGATGGATATCTTCTGGATGAGACACGGTATCCATTTAAAGTAGTCTACGATAATGGAAATGAGAAGATTATCATTTCTTCAAAAGAGAATCCGATTGTCAATGAGCCGGTATACGGAGTGATCCGTCTGGAAAAGAAGGGTGAGCTCTTCACACAGGTAGAGGTTTCCATCGAGGAGAATAAATATCAGGTGAACCGTCCGGTATTTACCCAGGGTGAGCTGAATGGTGCAAAGGTTGAAATTCGTGCAAAGGAGACTGTTACTATAGGCGACAGTACATACCAGCCAGGAGAAGTAATAGATACCCTGATCAGTGGCGAGAAGCCGGAGAGCAGGAAACTTCCGTTTGGAACGTATACTGTAGTTGAAGTAGAAGCACCCGATGGATACGTTCTTGACAGCACACCCCGTGATGTGACAATCAGAGCGCCGGAGGAAGGCAGCCATGTGCATACGGTAGAACTGGTCAGCCTTACCAATGCAAAAAAGAAAGTTGATCTGAATCTTTACAAAAGCTTTTTCGGACTGGAAATAGAAGAGGCAGAAGAATTGTACCAGAAGGTTCTGTTTGGAGTTTATGCCGCGGAGGACATTCCAGGTGCTGCAGATGGCGTAAGCCTTAAAAAAGATACGCTTGTGGAGCTTATCCGCATAGAAGCAGATGGAAGTGGCAGTATGGAGAAGACCCTTCTGCCGGCAGGTAATTACTATGTAAAAGAGCTTGAAACAGCAGATGGATATCAGGTAGATGATACACACTATCCGTTCTCTGTCTCCTTTGGGAAAGATGTTTCTGATACAGAAAATTCTGATACAGGATCAGATACCATTACAGTAGAAGTGGAAGGCATTGACGCAGAACATCCACTGATTAACCTTCCAGAAGGCGCAGAAGTTCCGTTTGCATTCCGGAAAATCGGAGAAGACGGTCAGCCTCTTGCAGGTGCAGTTTTCCGGTTATATACATGTAAGGAAGAGCATGAGCACAGCCAGGAAGCCGGAACAGATGGAAGCTGCTGGGAGGAAGTGCATGGACTTTCTCCGAAGACAAGCGGGGCAGATGGAATTGTAGATTTCGGAATCCTTCCAAATGGAACGTACCAGCTAAAAGAAACAGAAGCACCAGAAGGATATGTATTGCCGGCAGGCCAGTGGAGATTCACTGTGAACTCCGAGGCTGAACCGGGAGAACATATAATATTTACGCCTACAGGCGGTGCACAGCCTCCGGCTTTCCAGAAAGCGGAAGAGGACGCTGTATACCAGTATCAGGTAATGAACCGCAAAGCAAGGCAGATGCCGTTTACAGGAGGAACAGGTATGCTTGATTATGCCGCGGGAGGAGGTGTACTTCTGGCGTTGGCAGAGCTTGTAAACAGGCGTCGTAAAAAGAAAAACAAAGGAAAACGTGCAGAAATGCAGGAAGAATGAAAGGAGAAAGAGTATGAAAGTATTCAAAAAAGTAAGCGCGTGGTTACTTAGTCTGGGGATGGCTGTATCCCTGATGACAGCGGCGCCTGTGGCAGCTGCTCCACAAACAGGAAGTATTACCGTACATAAGTATGTGGTGGAAACAACAGATCAGTACAATGCTTTAAAAGAAAAAGGGGATCGTTCCCACGGCAATGTCATTGATTTTTCGGATCATGAGGATCTGAAAGATCTGAAGCCTATGGCAGGTATTAAGTTTGACCTGGAAAAGGTAAAAGATGACGGAACAACACAGCTTGATCCTGCTACAGCAGAACGTGACGACAGTTTTGAGGTACAGACTCTGACAACAGGTGAAAACGGAGAGATTACTTTTGGTAATCTTTCGTTAGGTACTTACCGGCTGTCCGAGCAGGAGGATCCTCGTGTGGACAAAAAGATGGCTCCGGTTTTGATCTCTGTACCTACCTATAATCAGGAGTATAAGAATGATACGTCAAAACCAGAATCTCTGTATGATATCCATGTATATCCAAAGAATCTGATTTATCAGGATGGTCCACAGATTGAAAAGGATGTTGTTAAAGAAGAAAACAATGACGCAACTGTAGATCGTTATGCTCCATTTAACTGGATCATTCTTTCAGATATACCGGAAGACGTTGCGGGAGAGAATCAGACTCCGAAAAAATATGTAATTATGGATAAACTGGATCCCCGTCTTGATTTTGTAGAGGACATATCAGTAGCTCTGAGAACTGCTGATAAACAGACAACAACAACTTTGGAAAAGGATGTGGATTATACATTTGAAGCCAAGGATCTGACAGAAGAACCTCATAAACCAGGAAATAATAGAGACCTTACCTGGACTCTGACCAAAGATGGACTTAATAAATTAAAAGACTACGCAGGCGGTAAGGTTGTAACAACATTTGCTACAAAGCTGAATAAGGATGCTGAACTTGGCACTGCAATTCCTAACCAGGCATCTCTTGATTACATTAACTGGAATGGAAATCAGTATTTACCACAGTCTGATATTCCGGAAGTTCATACCGGCGGTGTAAAGATTGAAAAAGTAGACAAAGCAGATCATAACAAGAAACTGGAAGGCGCTGAATTTATGATTTACCGCAGCGAAGAAGAGGCAAAAGCTGGAGATACTTCCAGAGCAGTACAGAGGGATGGCAAGCCATATGTGGTTACCTCTGGTGAAGATGGTATTGCATTCTTTGAAGGATTAAGCTATGGTGACCTGACAGGTATGAAGCCAACTGATGGAAGTACTGATTACTGGATTGTGGAGACAAAAGCTCCAACAGTAGATGGTGTTAAGTACAATCGACTTCTTGATCCATTTAAAGTAACAGTATCTGCTACAAGCCATAATATGAATCCTGAGGATATGTATGTGGTTTATAATGCTAAGGACAACTATGAGCTTCCGTTTACCGGTGGTACAGGTCTTCTGGTATTCCTGGGAGCAGGTGCAGTTCTTCTGATCGCATCTTACGTAATCTCCAAAGGTGGAAAAAATAAAGCTGCAAAGTAAAAAATCATGAATAAAATTTTAGTCTGTCAGTAATAAAAATCCGGCAGAACCAAGGGAGGGGGAAAGTTCCCCCTCCCTTTAGCTTAGCTGGATATCATTCAGTTTACCGGGACAGATATAAGAAACGCGAGGATATAATGAACATTAGAAAAATTTTGACGCTTCTTCTCCGCATTGCAGGAGTTGCCATAATCCTTTATCCTCTGGCACTTCGCATATTTTCTGGATTAAATCAGTCGGAGGCGGTTGCAAGATACGAGGACAGCGCAGCCTATTATAATCAGGATATGGTTGCAGAAGAATGGGCTAAGGCAGAAGAATATAATAAAAGTCTCAGTGGTACAGAGGTAAGAGATCCGTTTGTCCCCGGAAGCGGCGTGGTGATTCCGGATAATTATATGGAAGTGTTGAACATTGACAGAGGGATTATGGGAACACTGGATATTCCCTGTGTGGATATTAATCTGCCTATTTATCACACAGTGGACACAGAGGTACTGGAAAAGGGAGTGGGACACCTACAGGAAACTGCTTTTCCGATCGGAGGAAAAAATAATCACACAGTCCTCAGCACACACAGAGGACTTCCGGAAGCAAAGCTATTTACAAATCTCGATAAAATGGAAATAGGAGATGAGTTTTATATCCATATTTTTGACAGGATCTTGGCATATAAAGTAGATCAGATCAAAGTGGTAGAGCCTGATAATACCAAGTACTTAAAGCCGGAAAAGGGGAAAGATTACGTTACGCTTCTTACATGTACCCCTTATGGAATCAACAGCCATCGTCTGCTGGTACGCGGCGTGCGGACAGAATATGTGGAAGAAGCTGTTGAGAATACGCCAGTTAAAGTTATAAAGTGGGAAAATTATCTGGCTGTGGTAGCCGGGATACTGCTTCTGATACTGGTGATCCGGGTATACAGAAGAAAAAAGAGGAGGAAAGCAGAATGAAAGAAAAATTGACAGTATTCCTAGGATTTCTGGTAATTATTGCGCTTGCAGGATGCGGGGGAAAGGATACTCCAAAAACGATAACAGAGAGTTACCTTGCTTATATGAAAGATGGGAAGTATGAAAAGGCATCAGACTTGGTTGGGGCGGACTTTGACGGGGACAGCTATGAGAATAGTGCAGTCCTTCAGAAAAACGCCATGAAAGCAGCTTATGCCAACATGAAGTATAAGATTCAGGAAGAGACGGTGGAGGATGATAAAGCTACAGTTTTGGTACAGATAACAAATGCAGACTATCTTTCTGTGATGGATGAGGCAATCTTTGAAACGATGAAAAAACAGGAAGATGATGAATATACTGAAAAAGTTTTTAAGGAAAAGCTGAAAAAAACAGAGACAGAGGATGCTGAGGTTCTGGTGAATTATCGCAAAGAAGATGGTGAATGGGTTTTTGATGGAAGCAACTCTCAGCTTCAGGCAGCCATGCTGGGATATTTATCTGCAGGAGAAAGTAAATAGTAAATATTTTGGAGGATTATGAAGCAGGCAAACTCCCGTGTAAGCATGAAAAAGTTTTGAGTAACCTGCGCAGAAACAGTTGAAGCAGGGGAAAAATAATGGTATATTGAATAAAAGAAAGGGAAATCGGGGGTGTTTGATTATGAAATATTTACTAAAAAATGGTACGATAGTATCAGGTTCCGGTATACTCGATCAGGATGTTCTTATAGACGGTGAAAAGATTGTCAGGGTAGGAGAAAATCTGCCTGCAGAGGATGCAGAGGTTATTGACGTAACCGGAAAACTGCTTTTCCCGGGCTTTATTGACGGGCATACGCATTTTGATCTTGAGGTTGCCGGAACAGTAACTGCAGATGATTTTGAGACAGGGACAAGGGCAGCCATTCTGGGTGGAACAACTCTGGTCATTGATTATGCCTCTCAGGACAAGGGCGGCCATACGCTGAAGGAAGGCCTGGAAAAATGGCATGGAAAGGCAGACGGAAAATGTTCCTGCGACTATTCCTTCCATATGTCCATTGTAGAATGGAATGAGCAGACGGAAAAAGAAGTCCAGGATATGATCGATGAGGGGATTACAAGCTTTAAGCTTTACATGACTTATCCTGCCATGATCGTAAATGACTGTGATCTTTATAAGATCCTGAAAAAACTGGGAGAGTGCGGCTGCTTTGCCGGAGTTCACTGTGAAAATGCCGGAGTGATCGACGCTCTGATCGATGAAGCCAAAAAACAGGGAAGAACAGGCCCGGAAAATCATCCTCTGGTACGTCCGGATACCATGGAGGCTGAGGCTGTCCACAGACTTCTCGTGATCGCAAAAGAGGCGGATGCTCCTGTTATGGTGGTTCATCTTACTAACCGCAAAGCCTATGAAGAGATTATGAAAGCCAGAAAGGAAGGACAGACGGTGTATGCGGAAACCTGTCCTCAGTACCTTCTTCTGGACGACAGTGCCTATTCCAGACCGGATTTTGGCGGAGCCGTTTATGTGTGCGCGCCCCCTATCCGCAAAAAGGAGGATCAGGATTGTCTCTGGGATGCATTGAAAAAAGAGGACATTCAGACCGTTGCCACAGATCAGTGCAGTTTTACTTTGGAACAGAAGGCTATGGGAAAGGATGACTTTACAAAGATCCCCGGCGGACTTCCGGGAGTACAGACAAGAGGAACGCTTCTGTATACCTACGGTGTCCGTACCGGAAAGATCACGGAAGCCCAGATGTGCAGATTTTTATGCGAAAATCCCGCAAAGCTCTATGGGGTATATCCGAAAAAAGGCGTGATCCGGGAGGGCAGTGATGCGGATATTGTTGTTCTGGATCCGGAAAAGGAAAGTGTGATCTCAGCTAAAACTCATGCATACAATACGGATAATAATCCCTTTGAAGGATTTGCTCTTCACTGTGCCATTGACGACGTATTCCTGAGAGGTCATCATGCAGTACAGAATGGAAAACTGAAAGAAGAAAAACTGGGAACCTTTATCCCAAGAGGAAAGAATACTTTGGAATCATCAAAATAAAAAGTCAGAAGCCGTTATAAAAATGCAGACCAGGGGAAAAAGAATGCTCTGAAATCATAAATTAGGAAATACATTTTATAAAAAAGAAAGGTTTTACAGGAGAATACAGTGAGAATCATAAAAACTGCAGAGAGTCCCGTCTCAGAAAAGAAACGGACTTCTGCAGTTTTTATTTATGAATACGGATCAGAGATCAACGTGGATATTCTGTTCCTGGATGTGATGGCGTTTGGCATAGCCCGTAAGGAAAAGGGTCAGAGCGCCGTCCCCTGTTACGTTGCAGGCAGTGCCAAAGCTGTCCTGAAGAGCAAAAATAGTAAGCATCAGGGCAGTGCCGGTTTCATTAAATCCAAGCACGCCGGTGATGATACCAAGGGATGCCATAACCGTTCCTCCGGGGACACCGGGAGCACCGATGGCAAATACGCCCAGAAGAAGACAGAAAAGGATCATGGTGCCAACAGAGGGAAGAGAGCCGTACAGGATTCTGGAAATCGTCATACAGAAAAATACCTCTGTGAGAACAGAACCGCAAAGATGGATATTTGCAAAAAGCGGAATACCAAACTGTACCATATCCTTCCGAAGCGGCTTTGCCTTCCCTGCGCATTGAAGAGCAACGGCAAGGGTGGCTGCTGAGGACATGGTTCCAACTGCGGTCAGATAAGCAGGACCGTAGTAACGTACCACATCCATGGGATTTTCATGTGAATAGATCCCCGCAAGAACATAAAGCAGAGCCATCCAGATAAAATGTCCGATCAGCACGATCACAATTACCTGAAGGAATACAGGAAGCTGTTTTGTGATAGAGCCCTCATATGCCAGACTGCAGAAGGTCAGGGCAATAAAGAAGGGAAGAACCGGAATGATCACTTTGGAAACAATAGAGAGAACAATTGCCTGAAATTCTTCAAGAACCCCTGTGATCATTTTTGATTTGTTCCAGGCTGCGGCAAGTCCGATCATAATGGAAAAGACCAGCGCGCTCATAACAGACATGATCTGCGGGATCTCCAGTTCAAAAATTACTTCCGGAAGCTGTTTCAGCCCTTCTACGTCAGTGGCAATGGATAAATGAGGAATCATTGCATATCCGGCTGCTGTAGACATAAAGGCCGCGCCAATGGAAGAGACGTAGGCGATCACAATGGCAACGCCAAGCATCCGGGAAGCGCTGTTGCCCAGCTTGGTAATAGACGGTGCAATAAAACCAATAATGATCAGAGGCACACAGAAATTGATCAGTTGTCCAAGCACGTATTTCAGAGTGACCACCACATTCAGGATACCGGAAGTGATGCCGGAGCCGTCTGTTGTATTCAGGATAATTCCGGATACAATACCAAGAATAACTCCTACAAGAAGCTTAAATGGTAAACTGGTAAAAAAACTGTTTTTTTCTTTCATAAGTAAAAATATCCTCCTTTAAGGTAAGAATCAGCAGTCCTGATCTACATTTACGCGGTCGATCATAATATTCAGTATTTCCGTATCAGTGGCCTTCATTCCCACACGGCCGATATATCCCATGCTTTTTATGGTTTCTTCCACATCGCCCCGGATGATCCCCTCCCCCGGAAGGAAGCTTTTATTCTGGATACTCATGTGAAAAGCCATTAAGGCAGCGTCAACAGAAGAGGCGATTTTTGCAGCGCAGGATGGTTTTGCGCCGTCGCATACAATTCCGCCTACATTTCCCAGCGTGTTGATAATAGTCAGGGAAACCTGCTGATAGGTTCCGCCGTACATGTAAGTGATTCCAGCTCCGGCTCCGCAGGCAGCGCTGACAGCTCCGCAGTATGCGGAAAGACTTCCAATATAATATTTCTGATGAATGGCAACCAGGTTACTGACAACAAGGGAACGATAAAGCTTTGCTCTGGAAACTTCCCATTCCTCCGCGTAGGTGATAACAGGAAGAGAAACTGTCATGCCCTGATTGCCGCTTCCGGAATTGATCACAACCGGCATGGAACAGCCGCCCATGCGGGCATCGCTTCCGGCGGCAGCTCTTGCGCAGGCTCTGGTAGTAATTCCTTTTCCCCATACATGCATCAGTGTTTTGCCGATCTGCGCCCCGTAATTATTGTCCAGGCCTTCCTGGGAAATTGCTGTATTTAAACGGATCTGACGTTCCAGAAGCTCCCGGACGTCCTCGATCTTTACCTGATCGGCAAAATCCAGAATGTCTTTTACCGTAAGCTTTGATTTGTCAACAGGAGGTTCCTCCTGCTTTTTCTCTGTGGTTTCTCCGGAAAAAAGAACCTGGCCGTCTTTGACGATCCTGGTGATGTTGGTGTGCTGGTCAACAATGGTCACTTCCGCATAGTGGCTGTCTTTTCTTACATTTGCACAGATATAAAGATTGGAAACACCTTCTGCAAGGGTGCAGGAACAGATGTGTTTTTCAGCCAGCTCCTGAGCCTGTCTGATGTGTTCCGGACGGATGCCCTCAAGAACTTCAAGAGCTTTATCCGCATTGCCTCCTGTAATTCCAAGAAGCGCTGCAATATCAATTCCTTTCAGTCCTCCGGAATTGGGAACCGTGACGCCTTTTACGTTTTTTATAATGTTTCCGCTTAAATGCATTTCAACGGAATCCGGGAATTCACCCAGAATCTGCCGCGCCTTGGCTGCAGCATAGGCAATGGCAATGGGTTCCGTACAGCCCAGAGCAGGAACCAGTTCATGATGCAGGATAGCCAGATAATTGGCATATAATGCAGAATCCATATTTTTCCTCCGATGTTGTAGATAGATTCCTGATCATTTCAGAACGGCGCTGAAACTTCAGGTGTTGTTCCTGTTACTGTATGAAGTAACGTTTTTTTCATTATAATAGAAATTGTGTGCCGAGTATAGTATAAAATCCGGGAATTTTGTAAAGAAACACAGAATGCCGGAAACGTTTCACAGATAAGACCCTGCAAGGCGTGCCGGCATATAGATCTGAAATACCGGCACATGCAGCGCAGAAGGTGGCTGACACTATATAAAAACAGTATTTTACGGAGTCCGATCCATCAGGTGCTCCACAGAATAATCGTGGGAGAATTGTGACAGAACTTATACATAATGACGATAAAAACGAGAATTTACAGAAAAATTAGTTGTTTTTGACGAAAAGATATGGTATGCTGAAACAGTACCGGACTTTTAAGGAAAGCCTGAGAAGAATGGGCGTCAGAGAATGTAAAAAACAGTGAGATACGGCTGCAGTCAGAAACTGCGGTCTTTCTGTATATGTTCCGGTGTCCAGAAGGACACCGTTTTATTTTTTATCAGGCTGGGAGCGGATGCATGGGAAATATGACAGCCTGTATCTGGCGGAAACAGACAGGAAGGGAGATGTTTTATGGATACAAGAATTGCAGTGATCGCCATTATTGTGGAAGACCGTTCCAAAAGCGGGGAACTGAATCGGCTGCTCCATGAATATGGAGAATATATAGTAGGAAGAATGGGAGTGCCTTATCGTCCGAAGGGAGTGTCTGTGATCAGTGTGATACTGGATGCTCCCCAGGAAAAGATCAGCGCGCTGTCCGGAAAGCTTGGAATGCTGGAAGGCATTACCAGCAAAACCGTATACTCAAAAATGCCGGAGAAAGAGCTATGAAAGAACTGATCGACAAGCTGCACCATACACAGGAACTGACCAGGGAAGAATTTTTGACACTGCTATCCAACAGAAATACAGAGACAGATCTTTATGCCCGGAGGCTGGCAAGGGGGGTGCGGCAGAAAATATATGGAGATCAGGTTTATATAAGAGGTCTGATCGAATTTACAAGCTACTGCAGAAACGACTGTTACTACTGCGGTTTAAGAAGGAGCAATCATGCCGCCCAGCGCTACCGTCTGACAGAAGAGGATATCCTTTCCTGTTGTCAACAGGGTTATGAGCTGGGATTTCGTACCTTTGTACTTCAGGGAGGCGAGGACGGATATTTTACAGGGGAAAGGCTGGCCGGGCTGGTACGTCATATCAAAAAACAATATCCGGACTGTGCCCTGACACTTTCCGTGGGGGAACGAACGGAGGAAGAGTACAGAGCATTCTGGAAGGCCGGAGCAGACCGTTATCTTCTTCGCCATGAGACTGCAGACGAGACGCATTACCGGATTCTGCATCCGGAACCCTTATCTCTTCAGCACAGGAAGGACTGTCTCAGAACGCTTAAAAAGCTGGGATTTCAGACAGGAGCAGGATTTATGGTGGGGTCTCCGGGACAGACGGCAGAGACACTGGCAGAGGATTTTCTGTTTCTAAAAGAACTGGATCCGGAAATGGTGGGCATCGGGCCTTTTATTTCTCATAAGGATACTCCTTTTCGGAGCAGAGAGGACGGAACCCTTGAGGATACGCTGTTTTACCTGGCTCTTGTGCGGCTGATGCTGCCCCGGGCGCTTCTTCCGGCAACCACTGCTCTTGGCACCATTGCCCCTGACGGAAGAGAGCTTGGGATACTTTCCGGAGCCAACGTAGTCATGCCCAATCTGTCACCTCTTTCTGTGAGAAAAAAATATATGCTTTATGACGGAAAAATTTCCACAGGTGACGAGGCCGCAGAGTGTGTGGAACAGTTAAGAAAGAGAATGGAGACAATCGGCTGTTGTATTGTAACAGACCGGGGAGATTATAAAAAATAAAAGGACAGGCTGCTTCAGGGCAGCAGAAGGAGGACTTATGTATAATCCGAAATCAACAAAGGCAACAGAATTTATTGATCATCAGGAAATTCTGGATTCTCTGGAATATGCCAGAGCAAATAAAAATAATACGGAGCTGATCGAAGGGCTGATCGAGAGAGCAAGAGACTGTAAGGGATTAAGTCACAGAGAAGCAGCGCTTCTTCTGGAATGTGATGATCCGGTGCTGGTGGATAAAATGTATCATGTGGCAAAAGAGATCAAACAGAAATTTTATGGAAACAGAATTGTTATGTTTGCGCCTCTTTACCTTTCTAATTATTGTATCAACGGCTGTGTTTACTGTCCTTATCATGCAAAGAACAAACACATCCGCCGTAAAAAACTGACTCAGGAGGAGATCCGCCAGGAGGTAATCGCCCTTCAGGACATGGGACATAAGCGTCTTGCTCTGGAGACAGGAGAGGATCCCAAAAACAATCCCATTGAATACGTTCTGGAAAGTATCAAAACCATTTACAGCATCAAACACAAAAACGGAGCCATCCGCCGTGTGAATGTAAACATTGCAGCAACGACAGTAGAAAATTACAGGAAGCTGAAAGAAGCGGGAATCGGAACCTATATTCTTTTCCAGGAAACTTATAATAAAGAAAGCTATGAGGCTCTTCACCCCACAGGACCGAAAAGTGATTATGCATATCACACAGAGGCCATGGACCGGGCTATGGAAGCCGGAATAGACGATGTTGGCTGCGGAGTGCTTTTTGGACTGGAAACCTACCGTTATGACTTTGTGGGAATCCTGATGCACGCAGAGCATCTGGAAGCCCGGTTTGGAGTAGGCCCTCACACCATCAGTGTTCCAAGAATCTGTCCGGCTGACGATATTGACACAAAGGACTTTACCAATGCAGTTCCGGATGAGATTTTCCAGAAGATCGTAGCCGTGATCCGCATTGCAGTTCCTTATACAGGAATGATCATTTCCACCAGAGAGTCTCAGAAATGCAGAGAAAAGGTATTGGATCTTGGTATTTCCCAGATCAGCGGAGGCTCCAGAACCTCTGTGGGAGGCTATGCAGAGGAAGAGGCAGAGGAAGACAACTCATCACAGTTTGATGTCAGCGACAGACGTACTCTGGATGAGGTCGTAAACTGGCTTCTGGAGCTGGGTTATATTCCAAGCTTCTGTACAGCCTGTTACCGGGAAGGACGCACAGGAGACCGTTTCATGTCTCTTGTAAAGAGCGGGCAGATCGCCAACTGCTGTCATCCCAATGCCCTGATGACGCTGAAAGAATATCTGGAGGATTATGCTTCCCCGGATACAAGAGAGAAAGGCCTGAAGGTGATCGAGAAAGAGCTTCAGAAGGTGGAAAGAGAAAAAACAAGAGAGATCTGCGCAAGGAATCTCAAAGAGATTGAACAGGGAAAAAGAGATTTCCGTTTCTGAGGTCAAAAGCAAAAAAGGCTTGCATAATCCACCCGGAATGGGGTATCATGGTGGTATGCTATAAAGGAGGAAAATTCTTATGAAGAAATCCAGATTACTGATTGCACTGGCAGGTCTTACTCTTGTTGCATCCGGCTGCGGATACAGCACTGGAGGAGAGGATTCTACCGTGACTGTGATAAAAGCAACCCCAACCCCTACTGCAACGCCCACACCGGCAGCAACACCTACACCGGCTGTGACAGCAACACCGGTGCCGCAGACCTCTCAGACAGCAAGCGGCGTCAAGATCATACAGAAAAATGTTACATATTATGCAAACAATGAGGCGAATATCCGTACAGACTGTGTAACAACAGATCAGACAAATATCATCAAGAGCACCAAGGTAGGCGATCAGCTTACCGGCACAGGCGTCAGTGAAGACGGCCAGTGGATCGAGGTAGACCTTGATGGACAGAAAGGGTATGTCAGCGCCCAGTATGTGACCACTGAGGCTCCGGCAGTAACCCCTGCGGCAGAAGGAACTGCCGCGCCGGTTCAGTAAAAAAAAGCGAAGAAAAACCAGAGCATATTTTCTATTTGGAATAGAGAAAAGCTCTGGTTTTTAAATATTGTTATTCCTGGATATTTGTCCTATAATTAAATTAAGAAAGTTCCGGGAGGTGGTAAAGAATGTATAATATCAGTTTGAATGAGCAAGTGATACAGGCAGTAGAAAAAGAAACAGTTCACTTAATAACAGAGGCTATGGGATCTGATGTGGTAAAAATTATACTTTATGGCTCTTGCGCCAGAGGGGATTATACGGAGGATTCAGATATTGATATTGCTCTGCTGCTGAAAAGTGATCGGTTGAAGGCAAAAAAATACGGCAGTGTTTTAGCCAATATTGCAACGGAGCTGGCAATGAAATACTTTGCGGTTGTAAATTTTGTATGCCTTCCATATGAGGAATATATAGACAAAAACGATTGGTATGATTATTTTCGTAATATAAAACAGGAAGGGAGAGTGTTATATGGATGAAGGATATTATATGGCTCTTGCAAAGGTGAGAATGGATCGGGCTGAAGAGCTTTTAATAGAAGCAAAAGATTTATTAGAAAAATCATCATATAAATCTGCAAATAACAGAGCTTTTTATGCAATTGAAAAAAGTGTAAAGGCTCTTTTGGCAACTGAAAAAGTAGAGGTTGCCACTCATAACGGAGGATTAAACAGTTCAATTATCTCTTTATTTTTAAAGGAGATGGAATATTTACTTCTCAGGATTACCAGAAAATTGTCAATGCAGACCAAATTCGTAATGCATCAGATTATGATGATTTTTATATAGCAAGTAAAGCGGAATCGAAACAGCAGGTAGAGAATGCCGAGTATATTGTAAATAAGATCAATAACTACTTAAAGGATAAATTCGGTTCTGTCTTATAATAACAAAGTAAATCTATTTTGCACTTATATAACAAAAGACCAGTTTATTGTACAAAACTGGCCTCGAAAATTTCTTTATTCTAATTTACTCCGGATAAACCAGCCGTTCCTCTTTGATATCGTAAAGAACCTCTTTTAAATATTTATCTGCCAGATATTTTGCCATGTTCAGGTTCATATCCAGATAGTTGCCGCAGTCCTTTGCAGAAGCGCCTGGGATTTCTCCTTCAAAGTCCCGGATGAATTCAAACATTTCTGTTATCAGTCCCACAATATCCTTTGATTCGTAATCTCCTGCCAACAGAAGATAATTTCCGGTGCGGCAGCCCATTGGACCCCAGTAAATGACTTTTGGTCCAAATTCTGTATGATTTCGGAGAAAAGTAGCTGCCAGATGTTCCATGGCATGAAGCTCTGCAGTATTCATAACAGGCTCTTCATTGGGGGAAGTCATACGAATGTCAAAAGTGGTGATCACCTGATCGCCCAGATAGTCTTTTCTGGAAACATAGATTCCCGGCTGAAGCTTAATATGGTCTATGGTAAAGCTCGCAATTTTTTTCATGTTTTTTCCTCCTGGATTTTTATACTTCCTATATTTTAAGTTACTGCTCACGACCTTTGCAGTAACCTGGTCAAAATGCATTTTAAATTGTCTTTAGTGATGGCATTTTGCCCTGTATGTCTCGGGATTTTGGCATATATACGCCAAAACACCCTGCGGGATAGTGACCTGTGACTATTTTAACAGATTAGGTTCCAGGTGACAAGTAATTGACTTTATTTCTACAGAATGATAAACTAATATACAATTCAGATGTGCATAAAGGAAAGGCTCAGAAGGCATTCACAGAGCTTCCGGAGCCGGAAACTGCAGAACGTGGACAGCCTTTGTTTCAGGAAATCATGATTCCGGTAATAAGGAAGACATTCAGAATGTGCAGAATCTTTCCAAAATGCGTCAGTAAGAGAGGTATAGACTATGATAAATGATAAAAAAGTTTTATTCAGCGGAATGCAGGCAACAGGAAATCTCACACTGGGAAATTATCTTGGCGCTCTGAAAAACTGGCTGACTTTAAGTGATGAATATGAGTGCTTTTACAGTGTGGTAGATCTTCATTCGATCACTGTTCGTCAGAACCCGGCAGAGCTTCGCAAAAGCGCCCGCAATCTTCTGACTCTTTATATTGCAGCAGGCCTTGACCCGAAAAGGAACTGCATTTATTATCAGTCCCATGTTTCCGGTCATGCTGAACTGGCCTGGATCTTAAATTGCTTTACTTACATGGGCGAGCTGAACCGTATGACTCAGTTTAAGGATAAATCTGCAAAGCATGCGGATAATATCAATGCAGGTCTGTTTACTTATCCGGTTCTGATGGCAGCAGATATACTTCTGTATCAGACAGACGTGGTTCCGGTTGGAATTGACCAGATGCAGCATTTGGAGCTTACCAGAAATATTGCAGAGCGTTTCAATAACATTTACGGAGATGTGTTTACTGTTCCGGAAGCATATGTTGGCAAGGTGGGAGCAAAGATCATGAGCCTTCAGGATCCCACCAGAAAAATGTCCAAATCTGACGAAAATCCCAATGCCAGCATTTATCTTATGGATGACCCGGATACCATTATGCGTAAATTTAAGCGCGCGGTAACAGATTCCGAGGGCTACGTAAGCTACAGAGACGAGCAGCCGGGCGTAAAGAACCTCATTGAGATTTACTGTGCCTGCACAGGAAAAACTCCGGATGAGGCAGTGAAAGAATTTGAGGGAAAAGGCTATGGTGAGCTGAAACCGGCGGTTGCAGAGTCTGTTATTTCTGTTCTCAAACCTCTTCAGGATGAATTTGCCCGTCTTTCCAGGGATAAGGCATATATTGATTCCATTATCAAAGAAAATGCAGAAAAGGCTAATTATTTTGCTACCAAAACTCTGCGCAAGGTTCAGAGGAAAGTTGGTTTTCCGGACAGGATCCGGTAAGAAAAAGGGAAAGAGAAACTCCGGCATATGAACATAATCTGACAGAAAGTCACAGGAAGGTTTTCTGTCAGCAAACAGCAGAATCAGGAGGAAAATAAAAATGAAACATAAAACTCTGGCAGTACTTTGTGCAGTAGTCCTTACAGCAGGTATGATGACAGGATGCGGACAGAAAACAGAAGATACAAAGACAGAGAGCGGCAGCGAGAAGACAGTCAGTGACGAGATGGCAGAAAAAGCGGGATTCAGCGACGGTACCGGTGAGGAAGCTTCTGATAAAGAGGAAGCTTCCGATGCAAAGGATACAAAAGAGGCAGTTCTTGATACCAGTAAAGAGCTGACAGGAATCCATCATGCGCAGATCAATGTGAAGGATTACGGCGAGATCCAGGTAGAGCTGGATGCAGATACCGCTCCTGTCACAGTGACCAATTTTGTAAAACTGGCTCAGGAGGGCTTTTATGACGGACTGACCTTCCACCGTATTATGGACGGCTTTATGGTTCAGGGCGGGGATCCTCTGGGAAATGGAACCGGCGGCTCTGATGAAAATATCAAAGGCGAATTTTCCAATAATGGTGTGGAAAATAATATTTCTCATACAAGAGGCGTAATTTCCATGGCAAGAGCTATGGATCCGGACAGTGCAAGCTCTCAGTTCTTTATCGTGCATGAGGACAGCACCTTCCTGGACGGAGATTATGCAGGCTTTGGCCATGTAACAGAGGGAATGGACGTTGTGGATGCAATCTGTAAGGATGCGAAACCCACAGATGACAACGGAACCATCAAACCAGAAGAACAGCCGGTGATCGAAAGCATCACCATTGTTGACTGACATACAGGGTAAAAATAAAATCCTTGTAATTTACAGTACAGAAGTATATAATAATTACTGTTCACAGGTTGCCGGGAACAGTAACCTATGATAAACAATAAAACAAAATAAAGCAGACGGGAGCTTGTATGACAGGCTGAGAGGAAGGTATGACCTTCGACCGATAACCTGATTTGGATAATGCCAACGTAGGGATGCCTGAGCATAAGTGTATGTATAACGGGAAATTACCGAAGCTGGTAGTTTCTCGTTTTTTATTTACCGGGAAAGCAGTTCCTTTTCCATGGGATTTTGAAATGCGGGGCGGAACAGTCTGGTTTCTGCTTGAAAAGAGGTGAAAATATGGTAAAGATCAACGGCAAGCTTCTGGAGGCAGAGGGAAAAACTCTGACAGAATATCTGGAAGGCGCAGGCTATCAGATACCGCGTGTGGCAGTAGAAAAAAATGGAGAAATTGTGCCAAAGGCAGAGTATTCCCACACGGTTCTTAAAAATGGAGACAGCGTTGAAGTAGTGAGCTTTGTAGGAGGAGGCTGAATGATTCCAACCAGAGAAGAAATGGAACAGGCATTTAAGATGCGTCACGGAAAAGAACTGCAGGAGAAATTTTCTTCAGCAGTGGTGGCAGTCTGTGGTCTGGGAGGGCTTGGCTCTCACATTGCCGAAGCCCTTGCCAGAGCCGGGATTGGTAAGCTGATCCTGATTGATTTCGACTATGTAGATGTCAGTAATCTTCACCGGCAGCAGTATAAGGCTACACAGGTAGGAAAGAGCAAAACAGAAGCAATGGAGGAGAATCTCAAAGAGATCGCGCCGTATCTGAACACGGAAGTACATAATGTAAAAATAACCCGGGACAATGCAAAAGAGCTTTTAGAGGAGGCAGATATTATCTGTGAGGCCTTTGATGATGCAGAAAGCAAAGCCATGCTTACCGATGTGGTACTGTGCAGCATGCGGGAAAAATATCTGGTAGCCGCATCGGGAATGGCAGGAATGGGAAGTGCCAATGATATCCGTACCAGAAAGATCACAGAACGTTTTTATCTCTGTGGAGATGAAACCAGCGAGGTAAAAGAGCAGCACAGCCTTGTGGCTTCCAGAGTGATGGTATGCGCAGCCCACCAGGCTCATGCAGTCCTGCGCATACTTGCCGGAAAATAATGCTGCTGCCACAATTTTACAGCAACAGTAATAAATCAAAGCTTATTCCAGACAGCAGCAGTCAATGGGAAAGCGCACTGTAAATCGTGAGATATTTAACTGCGCAAATAACAGTGGAAGAACAATGCACAAAGAGAGGAAACGGACAATGAATGATAAGCTGATCATAGGGGGACATGAATTTAACTCCCGTTTTATTCTCGGCTCAGGAAAGTATTCCCTGAAGCTGATCCAGGCGGCAGTAAAGGACGCCGGAGCAGAAATTATTACACTGGCAGTACGCCGGGCAAACACAAAGGACCAGGAAAATATCCTGGATTTTATTCCAGAAGGAGTGACCCTTCTTCCCAATACCAGCGGGGCGAGAAATGCTGAGGAGGCAGTGAGGATTGCCTGTCTTGCCAGAGAACTGGGCTGTGGTAATTTTGTAAAAATAGAGATCATGCGTGATTCCAAATATCTGCTTCCGGACAACCAGGAAACCGTAAAAGCAACAGAGATCCTGGCGGATAAAGGATTTGTGGTCATGCCGTATATGTACCCGGATCTGAATACTGCCCGTGATCTGGCAAATGCAGGAGCAGCGGCAGTGATGCCTCTTGCCTCTCCTATTGGCTCAAATAAAGGTCTGGCAACAAAGGATTTTATCCAGATTCTTATTGATGAGATCGACCTTCCCATTATTGTTGATGCAGGGATCGGAAAGCCTTCCCAGGCCTGTGAGGCAATGGAAATGGGCGCGGCGGCAATTATGGCAAACACAGCTCTTGCCACAGCGGGAAACCTGCCTCTGATGGCTGCTGCTTTTAAACAGGCCATTGAAGCCGGACGAAAGGCATATCTTGCAGGGATTGGAAGAGTGCTTACAAGAGGAGCAGCTGCTTCTGATCCGCTGACAGGATTTTTAAGGGATTAGAGGTGAGTAAAGTGGAAAATCAGTTTTTTGTAGATTCTGAGTATCTTTCTGAAAAAGCTCTGGAAAAAAAGCACCGTCTGGAGACAGATCCTTCCTTTCGGAAAAATCATATGGAATATCTGCCCGGGATGGAACAGATTGAATCCCAGGTGTGCGGTCACGTTATGGATCAGATGAAAAGCTATGACTATTCGGCTTACACAGCTTCTGATGTAAGGGCTGCGCTGAATCATGAAACCTGCTCCGTGGAGGATTTTAAAGCTCTGCTTTCTCCGGCGGCAGAGCCGTTTCTTGAGGAAATGGCCCAGCGGGCCCGCATGGAGACAGGACGGCATTTCGGAAACACCGTGTATCTCTTTACGCCTCTGTATATTGCAAATTACTGCGAAAATTACTGTGTGTACTGTGGATTTAACTGCTATAACCATATCAGCCGCATGAAGCTTTCCATGGAGCAGATTGAAAAAGAAATGAAGATCATTGCAGACAGCGGTATGGAGGAGATTTTGATCCTTACAGGAGAAAGCCGCAGTCAGAGTGACGTAACGTATATTGGAGAGGCGTGTAAGCTTGCGCGGAAATATTTTCGTATGGTAGGACTGGAAATCTATCCGGTAAATACAGACGAATATGCTTATCTTCACCAGTGCGGCGCAGACTATGTGACCGTATTTCAGGAAACCTATGATACGGATAAGTATGAACAGCTTCATCTGATGGGGCACAAAAGGGTATGGCCCTACCGTTTTGACGCTCAGGAGCGGGCTCTGCGGGGCGGCATGAGAGGAGTGGCTTTCTCAGCTCTTCTTGGGCTTTCCGATTTCCGTAAGGATGCTCTTGCAACCGGGCTTCATGTGTATTATCTTCAGCGAAAATATCCTCATGCAGAGATGTCTCTGTCCTGTCCGAGACTTCGTCCTATTATTAACAATGAAAAGATCAATCCTCTGGATGTTCATGAAAAGCAGCTCTGTCAGATTATCTGTGCATATCGTATTTTTCTTCCGTTTGCCGGAATTACCGTATCATCCAGGGAAAGCGCAGAGTTTCGGAACGGCATTGTGAAGATTGCCGCAACAAAGATCTCAGCAGGGGTGTCCACAGGGATCGGCGATCACGAAAGCAAATACAACGGCAGGGAATCAGAGGAAGAAAAAGGCGATGAACAGTTTGAAATTGATGACAGCAGAAGTCTGGATGTGATGTACAGAGACATTGCAGAGGAAGGGCTTCAGCCGGTTCTGAATGATTATGTATATGTATAAAGAAAACAGGAACTCAGATATTTTGTGTATCACAAACAGGAAGCTCTGCCGGGAAGACTTTATTACCAGGATGCGGAAGATCGCAGCCGCTCATCCGGCAGCGGTGGTTGTGAGAGAAAAAGAGCTTTTGGAAAAGGAATATATGGAGCTTGCGGAAAAAATTCTGAACATATGCAGGGAACAGGAAACCGTTTGTATTCTGCACAGCTTTCCGGAGGCAGCTCTGGAGCTGGGATGTGACAGTCTCCATCTTCCGCTTCCGGTTCTCATGAAAATGGAACCCGGCAAACGGCAAAGCTTTCGGGTTCTGGGAGCCTCCTGCCATTCTGTGGAGGATGCGGTACTGGCAGAAAAACTGGGATGTACTTATATTACGGCAGGGCACATTTTTGATACGGACTGTAAAAAGGGACTGCCCGGGCGGGGACTGGATTTTCTGAAAAACGTATGTGCAGGTGTTTCCGTTCCTGTTTATGCAATCGGCGGTATCTCTCCTGCCAATATCAGTAAAGTAAGAGAGGCCGGGGCAGCAGGAGCCTGTGTTATGAGCGGGCTTATGGTCTGCGAAGATCCGGAGGATTATTTGCAGGAGTTTAAAAGACAGGAATAAAAGAGAAACAATATTTTTACAGAGCTTTGTATTCTGAATAAGGGGAAAGGACAAAAGATCAACATGAAATTTCATAAAGATATGCTTCTTCTTTATGCAGTGACAGACAGAAAATGGACGGGCAGGCAGACCCTGTACGAACAGATTGAAGATGCTCTCAAGGGCGGAGCGACCATGATCCAGCTTCGGGAAAAGGATCTGCCGGAAAGTCGGCTTGTGGCGGAAGCAGAAAAAATAAAAGAGCTCTGCCACAGCTATCATGTTCCTCTGATCATTAACGACAATGTAAAGGCAGCGCTTTTAAGCGGAGCGGACGGTGTACATGTAGGAAAAGAGGATATGGCGGTTTCTGACATACGGAAAATAGTTCCGGAGGATTTTATCATAGGAGCCACTGCAAAAACTACAGAGCAGGCCAAAAAAGCAGAACAGGGGGGCGCGGATTATCTTGGGGTGGGAGCTGTTTTTCCTTCTCCTACCAAACAGGATGCCATTCGTATTACAAGAGATCAGTTAAAAGAAATCTGCAGCGCGGTTTCTGTTCCGGCAGTGGCCATCGGCGGGATCACCAGGCAGAATATAGAAGAGCTTGCGGGAGGGAAAATGGCAGGGGCAGCCGTAGTATCCGGGATTTTTTCCGCTCAGGATATACAGAAGGAAACGGCTCTTCTGAAGAAAAAAATACAGGAGGTTTTAAATCTATGAGCGTTCATGCAGCTCTGACTATTGCAGGAAGTGATTCCAGCGGGGGCGCCGGGATCCAGGCAGATATTAAAACCATGATCACAAACGGCGTGTATGCCATGAGCGCCATAACGGCCCTGACTGCCCAGAATACAACAGGCGTGCGCTCTGTCATGGAGGTGCCGCCGGAATTTCTGGGAGACCAGCTGGATGCGGTATTCGAAGATATTTACCCGGAAGCAGTAAAGATCGGCATGGTATCTTCAAAAGAACTGATTCAGGTAATTGGAGAGAAGCTTCGGTTTTATCAGGCAAAAAACGTGGTGGTGGATCCGGTTATGGTGGCTTCCAGCGGCTCCTCCCTGATGAAAAATAACGGGGCAGAGATGATGATAAAAGAGCTGTTTCCCCTTGCGTCTCTGATCACGCCAAATATTCCGGAGGCAGAAATTCTTTCCGGCTGTGAGATAAAGAATAAACAGGATATGGAGGCGGCAGCAGAAAAGCTCAGTGATCTTGGCGCAGAGGCAGTTCTTTTAAAAGGTGGCCACAGTATCAGTGATGCAGACGATCTTCTCTGCGTGGAAGGACAGAAGATCTGGATCAGAGGAAGAAGAATCCATAATCCCAATACCCACGGAACAGGCTGTACCCTTTCTTCGGCGATCGCATCCAATCTTGCAAAGGGAATGGAAATGGAAGAGGCGGTAAGAAAAGCAAAGGAATATATTTCAAAGGCTCTGGAAGCCGGACTGGACCTGGGAAAGGGAAGCGGCCCTCTGGATCACGCTTTTTATATGGCAAATCTGTAAAACAGAAAATAGATATAAATGAATAAAATCAGTATTACAAAAATAAAGACACGGAAAGGAAACGCTTTATGAGAGAATATAAAACACAGATGGAGGCTGCAAGACGTGGGATTATCACTCCGGAAATGAAAAAGGTTGCAGCAAAAGAGTACCGCACAGAGGAAGAAATCAGAGAGCTTGTTGCAAAAGGCCAGGTGGCTATCTGCGCCAACAGACTTCACACCTGCATTGAGCCAAATGGAGTAGGCTCCATGCTGCGTACAAAGATCAATGTGAATCTTGGAGTTTCCAGAGACTGTAAGGATTATGACATTGAAATGGAAAAGGTAATGGCAGCAGTGAACATGGGAGCTGAGGCTATTATGGATCTTTCCTCTCATGGAAACACACAGCCTTTCCGCAAAAAACTGATCCGGGAATGTCCGGCTATGATCGGGACCGTTCCTGTTTATGACAGTGTGATCCATTATCAGAGAGACCTTTCTACTTTGACTGCAAAGGATTTTATTGACGTGATTCGGCTTCATGCACAGGACGGCGTTGATTTTGTGACTCTTCACTGCGGAATTACCAGAAAGACCATTGATCAGATCAAAAAACACAAAAGAAAAATGAACATTGTATCCAGAGGAGGTTCTCTTGTTTTTGCCTGGATGAGCATGACAGGGGAGGAGAATCCTTTTTATGAGTATTATGATGAGATTCTGGATATCTGCCGGGAATATGATGTGACGATTTCTCTTGGCGATGCCTGCCGGCCCGGCTGTCTGGCAGACGCCAGCGATGTATGCCAGATCGAGGAGCTGGTCCGTCTGGGTGAGCTGACAAAGAGAGCCTGGGAAAAGGATGTGCAGGTTATGGTTGAGGGACCGGGACATATGCCTCTTGATCAGATCGAGGCAAACATGAAGCTGCAGCAGTCCATCTGCATGGGAGCGCCCTTTTATGTTCTGGGACCGATCGTTACGGATATTGCGCCGGGCTATGATCACATCACTTCTGCCATTGGAGGAGCCGTTGCAGCTTCAGCAGGAGCTGCCTTCCTCTGCTACGTAACTCCTGCAGAGCATCTGGCCCTTCCCAATGTGGAGGATGTGAAGCAGGGGATCATCGCATCCAGGATCGCGGCACATGCAGCGGATATTGCAAAAAAAGTTCCTCATGCAAGAGACATGGACGATGCCATGGCAGATGCAAGAAGAACCTTTGACTGGGAAAAACAGTGGGAGTGCTCCATTGACCCGGACACTGCCAGAAGCATCCGGGATGACAGAGCTCCGGAGCATGAGGATACCTGTTCCATGTGCGGGAAATTCTGCGCGGTACGAAGCATGAACAAGGCTCTGAACGGAGAATATATTGATATTCTTTAAGACCTGGAGCGGGCTTACAGCTTTATGATAAGAACAGGGATGGGCGGATTATTGGGACGGTTAAAATAATCGCTGCGGATCACCAGATACTTCCTGGGATCCAGAGCAGAAAGCCAGGCAAGAACCTGGTCCCGTTCCTGAAATCCGGAGTCCCCTCCGCTGTAAATGCAAAGGGAGATCAGCCCGCTTTTCTGAAGCAGAGAGAGTCCCTGCTCCAGAGCCTGGATGCTGGTTTCGGCCTTTGTGGACAGGGAATGATCTCCTCCTGGAAGATAGCCCAGATTAAATACAATACAGCTGACAGATCCTGGAGAAGCATAGCTGCCCATATTGATATGGGAATCAAGGATCAGCTGATAATTTTCGGGAGCGCCTGCACACTGCAGGCGATTTCTGGTATTAGTAAGAGCCATTTCCTGAATGTCAAAGGCCAGTACCTGTCCGTTTTCTTTACAGAGTGTACTTAAAAGCAGGGTGTCGTTTCCGTTTCCCATGGTGGCGTCAATACACAGATCTCCGGGTTTTACCTGTTCCCGGATAAACCGGGCGCACCATTGCGTGATCTGACAGGAATCCATAAAATGTGTCTCCTTTTAATAACTGGTTGTCAGGGAAAGATACAGGTTCCCCAAATTATCCAAGATAGCTTTTCAGAAGATTGAAGGTATTTTCCACACCTTTTTTGTGGCTTCTTTCATATCCGTGAGAAGCGTATACGCCCGGACCGATAAGACCGTGGCGCGCATCCACTCCCGCGCTTAAAGCTGCATCTGCATCAGAACCGTAATACGGGTATACATCTACGGCAAAATCCACATCCGCCTGTCTGGCAGCCCGGATAAGTCCGGAAACAACATCATAATGATAAGGTCCCCGGCTGTCCTTGGCGCAGATGGAAACCTGACATTCCGTACATTCCAGACCTTCCCCTACACAGCCCATATCCACGGACAGAAGCTCTGTTACCTGTTCCGGTATGGAAGCGCAGCCGCCGTGTCCCACTTCCTCGAATACGGTAATGTGCTGGTAGATCCTGCGGTCAGGAGTAATATTTTCATCTTTTAAATATTTGGCATAGCCCAGAAGAATGGCAGTACTCAGCTTGTCATCCAGAAAACGGCTTTTAATAAAGCCGGAAGGAGTGACAACTGTTCTGGGATCAAAGCAGACAATGTCTCCGGTCATAATTCCAAGAGCTTTTACCTCCTCGGCAGAAGTTACCAGCTCGTCCAGAAGAACCTCCATGTCCTTGTAGGTTCTTTTTGTATCATTGTATTCTCCGTTTACGTGAATGGAGGCGTTGCATAACTGGAAAGTTCCGGTATAGGTTTTTCCCTCTCTTGTAACGATACGGCAGTTTTCTGCTTCCGCATTATTTGCATTCATTCCTCCTAAAGGACTGAGTTTCAGCCGACCCTCGCCGGTAATAGAAGAAACCATGGCTCCCAGTGTGTCGGTATGTGCCATCAGCATAACAGGTCCCTTTGCAGGATCCTCTGTATTTTCCTCTGTGCCCCGGGAGATCTGCACCAGAACGCCGCCCTTTGTGGTAAGCTGCGGATCATATCCCATTTCTCTGTAGGTTTCCAGAAGCCACTGGGATACATGTTCTGTGTATCCGGAAGGACTGTCAATGGAAAGAAGTTTCTGCGCCTGCTGAATGATATATTCGGTATAGTCTTTCATTGTGAAGTCTCCTTTGTAAAAAATTTCTGTACTGTAAATGAGCAAATTCAAAAAACGCACAAAGTAATTTCTGTTTATCCACGTATCATAGACAGATCGGTTCCGGCAATTTTTGGTGTCCGTTTATTTTTCCGTGCTAAAATCCGGTATTTCCTCATTTATCGTTTTGCATTTATTATAAGAAAAAACACACCCAAGGTCAATTACAGAAGAGTTATTTTCCATAAAAGAGTTACTGCCAGGTAATGGTTGGCACTTTTTTTATACAGAGTGACAGAGCAGAGATAAGCCCGAGCTGCCAAAAGGGAGACTGATATATATGCCGGAATCCGTTATATACAGTACAAAATGCCACCATCAAGGGTGTATAAAAATATAAACACAGGAAAAATCCATTGCAATTAAAAGAAGGGATTGGTAAAATAAATGGACAGGTAAAAAGCTTTGGTCTGTTCAGGCCATGAAAGGGAGGAAACCGGAATGTTAAAGGGAAAAACAGTACTTCTGGGTGTAACCGGAAGTATTGCCGCATATAAGATCGCATATCTTGCCAGTGCGCTGAAAAAGCTGCACGCGCAGGTTCATGTACTAATGACAGAGAATGCTACGAATTTTATCAATCCCATTACATTTGAATCTCTCACCGGAAACAAATGTCTGGTGGATACCTTTGACCGGAACTTTCAGTTTCAGGTAGAGCATGTGTCCATTGCAAAACAGGCAGATGTGGTGATGATCGCCCCTGCAAGCGCCAATGTGATCGGAAAGCTTGCACACGGAATCGCAGACGATATGCTGACCACCACGGTCATGGCATGTAAATGTAAAAAGTATATTTCTCCTGCCATGAACACCAATATGTACGAGAATCCCATTCTCCAGGATAATCTGAAGATTCTCCGCCGTTACGATTATGAAGTGATCGATCCGGCTGTGGGATATCTTGCATGCGGAGATACGGGAGCAGGCAAAATGCCGGAGCCGGAAATCCTTTTACAGTATATCCTGAAAGAAATTGCCTGTGAGAAGGACTTAAAGGGCAAAAAAGTTCTTGTCACTGCAGGTCCCACTCAGGAGGCCATTGATCCGGTCCGCTATATTACCAATCACTCCTCAGGCAAAATGGGATATGCCCTGGCCAGAGCTGCCATGCTGCGGGGAGCTGAGGTTACGCTGGTAAGCGGTCCCTGCGCCATTGCGGCTCCGCCCTTTGTAAAAATGATTCCTGTTGTCACTGCAAGGGACATGTTTGAGGCAGTCACATCAGTAAGTGAGGAACAGGATATTATTATCAAGGCTGCGGCAGTGGCAGATTACCGTCCGCTTCACGTAGCTGACGAAAAGGTAAAAAAACAGGATGGAGAAATGAGCATTGAGCTGGAAAGGACAGACGATATCCTGAAATATCTGGGAGAGCACAGACATCCGGGACAGTTTTTATGCGGTTTTTCCATGGAAACACAGAATATGATCGGTAATTCCAGGGCCAAGCTTGAGAAAAAACATCTGGACATGGTGGCAGCCAACAATTTAAAAGAGGCCGGCGCCGGATTCCAGGGGGATACCAATATCCTGACCCTGATTACACAGAATGAGGACGTATCACTTCAGCTGATGAGCAAGGAGGATGCAGCCAACGCCATTCTGGATAAAATCCTTTCTGTCTGCAAAGAAAGGGAAGTGTAACCCGTTTATCAGGAAGCGGGCAAATACACTTACCGCCCGCAGTTCCGCACCGTATTGTATCCCTGTAGGAGGGAACGATAACAAGGAGGAAAAAATGAAAACAAAAAAGAAATTCACAACATCACAGCTTACTGTACTGGGACTGATGTCAGGGGTTCTTCTGCTTATGGCATACACCCCTCTGGGCTATCTGAATATCGGGCCTCTGGCGATCTCCTTTAATGTGATCCCGGTGGCTGTCAGCGCCGTGGTACTTGGTCCCGCAGGCGGGGCAGTGGCCGGAGCCATTTTCGGACTGACCAGCTTCGGACAGTGTATCGGAATCGGAGGAACCAGCGCTATGGGCGCGGTATTGTTCGGCATCAGCCCTGTGCTTGCTTTTCTTCAGAGGTTTCTGCCAAGGCTTCTTACCGGAATCTGTATCGGATATATTTTCAGAGCAGTACGGAAAAAAGCAAATATTTATGTGTCCTGCGCAGTAACCGGCTTCTTCTCAGCGTTTTTAAACACTGTATTTTTTATGACAGCGCTTGTGGGACTGTTCGGAAATACAGAATATATCAGAGAGCTGATCGGAGGGCAGAACGTACTTTTGTTCTGCTGTGCTTTTGTGGGTATTAATGCAGTCTGCGAAATGGCGGCATCTACAATGATCACCGGAGCAGTGGGAACAGCGCTTTCCAGAGCAAGGCTGATCCCGGCATCTCAGATTGCGGTGAAACAGAGTATCTGATAAAGGAATGAACAAGAATGATCTTAGCGATTGATATTGGAAATACAAATATTGTAGTGGGATGTATAGACAGAGAAAAGATATATTTTGTGGAACGTCTTTCTACTGTTCGTACAAAAACAGAACTGGAATATGCCATTGATCTGAAAACAGTTCTTGATATTTATCACATTAAGGGGCAGGAAATTGAGGGATGTATTATTTCCTCTGTTGTTCCCCAGATCACAAATGTAGCCAGACTTGCTGCAGAAAAGATCCTGAAAAAGGATGTGATGGTGGTTGGTCCCGGGCTGAAGACAGGCCTTAACATTATGCTTGATAATCCCAGTGAAATGGGAGCTGACCGGGTGGCTGACGCAGTGGCAGCTATGACCTTTTATCCGGTGCCGCTGGTGATCGTGGATATGGGAACAGCCACAACTGTTTCCGTGGTAGACGAAAAGAAACGGTTTATGGGAGGCATGATCCTTCCGGGAGTAAGGGTTTCGCTGGACGCTCTTACGGCAAGGGCATCCCAGTTAAGCGGCATCAGTATAGAAGAGCCTAAACGACTGATCGGAAGAAACACAGTGGACTGTATGAAAAGCGGAATCCTTTATGGAAACGCGGCGGCAGTGGACGGCATTGTGGACAGGATCGAAGAGTATCTGGGACAGGATGTAACCGTGATCGCTACCGGGGGAATGTCAAAAAAGATCATTCCTCACTGCAAAAGAGAAATGATCTGGGATGCGGATCTTCTTCTGAAGGGACTTCTTGTGATCTACGAAAAAAACAGATCATAAAAATCCCTGAACCATATCCGGAGGCACAGGCGCTGTGAAACATAGCCGTTTGCCGGTTATGGGATGGGAAAATTCTATCTGTACGGAGTGAAGAGGCTGGCGGCTGAACCGGCTGTAGTCCGGACAGTACAGATAGTCTGCCGGAAGCGGGTAGCCCAGATATCCCATGTGCACGCGGATCTGATGGGTACGCCCGGTTTCCAGATGAAGCTCCAGAAGAGAGTGACCGTTTCTGGTATCCAGCCTTTCATAAAAGGTAACTGCAGATTCGCCGTTGTCGAAATCTACACATCGTTGAATTACAGAATCTCCAAGCCTTGCAATGGGTGCGGAGATTTTTCCTTTTTCCGGGGGAATTCCCTTTACCACTGCCAGATAGGTGCGGCGGATCTCACGGCGTTTCATCTGAGTGGAGAGGATGGCGGCGCTTAAAGGATTTTTTGCCAGGATCAGAGCGCCGGAGGTATCTCTGTCAAGACGGTTGATGCAGCGGAAGGGGCAGAACAGATTTCTGCTTTCAAAATAAAAAGCAGCGCCGTTTGCCAGTGTATTTTCGTAATTTCCCATGGAAGGATGCACCGGCATTCCCGCAGGCTTGTCCACAGCAAGAATATCTTCATCTTCATATAAAACAGAAAGCTCCATGGGAACCGGAATTATATGCTCTGTGGATCCTGTTTCCGGAACCAGGATGTTCAGAATATCATGATTTTTTAATAAGGTACGTCCTCCTGCTTTTTCGCCATTGAGAGAAATGGCGTTTTTTTCTGCCTTCATGGAAGAAAGGATATGTCTGGAAAAACCTTTTGAACGCAGAAAATCCAGAATCTGCATGCTGGCATCTGCTTCTGTTATATGGTAGGTCACTGATCGATTCATAGAGAGGTTCCTGCTTCCTTTTCTGTATATTGGGCACCGGAGTCAGAAGTAATCTGCTTTTTATTCTGTTTTATAAGCTTCCGGTAGGTTCCGGCAGACATACCGCAGTATTTGCGGAAGCTCTGGGACAGATAGCTCTGAGAGGAAAAGCCGGCCTGGTGAGCAATATCTGAGATTCCATAATCGGAATTTTCCAGAAGTTCTTTGCACACCTCGATTCGTTTCCGGTTCAGGTAACTGATAGGAGAAATTCCATAGTATTTTGTAAATTCATGGCTCAGATAATATTTGTTCAGATGGCTGAAAACAGCAAGATCATCCAGAGTAATGGATTCGCTGTAACTGGAATCCAGATACCGTTTTACAGCAGCGCAGGCTCGGCTGGGGTGCTGAGAAGAAATGACTTCAAAGGCAGAATCTGTAAGCCGTTTCAGCTGCAGGGTAAGGATTTCCAGAAGATGCATGCAGATGCTTTCATATCCTTCTGCCTTTTTGTCCAGCTCCTGGAAAATCGCGTTAAAATAAAAAAGAAGATCCGCCTGTTTTTTTCTGCAGTTAAAGATCTGGAAATCCCGGTGGTCATTAAAAGAAAAGGAAATTCCGTCCACTCCAACAGTAAAATAACTTAAAGGAGAGATTCCGTTGGAAATTTCCGTATGGCTCAGATGGGGATTGACAATAATAAGATCGTCTTTTTCAATAGGGAAAATCTGATTTTCAATCAGAAAGCTTCCTTTGCCCTCCCGTACATAAAAAAGTTCTGTAAAAGTGTGGGAATGGGGGATGCTGGACCAGTCTCCCTCATAGCGTGAGGCTGAGGCTGAAATAAGTACAGCATTCATGGAAGTTTCTGTTTCTGATGAAAAATGAAGAGACTGGTTGCTCATAAAAACTCCTTTCCGCAGTTTCTGTTATCATATCATAAAAAAATTCTTACAGCAAGATTTCTAAAAAACAAAGCAAAAAGAGAATTGAATTCATGTGCAGGAATTATTATTCTATAATCATAATGAAAAAACTAAGCGTATGTACAGGGAGTTTTTTGCACAAATTATATGGAGGTATGAACATGGCAGAAAAAAGAGGAAGAGTCACGATTCCTACAGATCTGGACGTGATCAGAGAGACACTTGATATTATGAAAGAGTGGGGCGCAGATGCCATCCGTGACTGTGACGGAACAGAGTTTCCTCAGGAACTGAAGGATACCGGATCCAAGATCTATGCAACTTATTACACAACACGTAAGGATAACGACTGGGCAAAAGCGCATCCGGAAGAGATCCAGCAGATGTATATTATGACATCCATCCACACAGCAGTGGAAGAATCTCTGGAAATTCACCTGATGGATCATCTTTACCCGGATATGCTTGCTGTAAATACAAGAGATGATATCCGCAAATGGTGGGAGGTTATGGACCGCACCACAGGACAGCCGGTTCCATGCGAAAAATGGTCTTATCATGAAGAGACCGGAAATGTCAGGATTCAGGCAGTTCCTTTTCATCAGTATACCGTAAGCTTTCTTGCATATATTATGTGGGATCCGGTCCATATGTACAATGCAGTTGTCAATGACTGGAAGGATGTGGAGCCGCAGATGACCTTTGATGTGCGTCAGCCTGCCACAAGAGAGTATTCTCTGAAACGTCTCCGCCGTTTCCTGGAAACCCATGAGTATGTGGACGTAGTGCGTTTTACTACATTTTTCCATCAGTTTACTCTGATCTTTGATGAGATGGCAAGAGAAAAATATGTGGACTGGTACGGGTATTCTGCATCAGTAAGTCCTTATATCCTGGAACAGTTTGAAAAGGAAGCAGGCTATCCGTTCCGTCCGGAATACATTATCGACCAGGGATATATGAATAATACATATCGCATCCCTTCTAAGGAATTCCGTGAGTTCCAGGCATTCCAGCGCAGAGAGGTTGCCCTTCTTGCAAAAGAGATGGTAGATATTGTTCATGAGTATGGCAAGGAAGCCATGATGTTCATGGGCGATCACTGGATCGGCATGGAGCCGTTTATGGATGAATTTGCCCAGATTGGACTTGACGCAGTAGTTGGAAGCGTTGGAAACGGCGCAACACTTCGTCTTTTCAGCGATATCAAGCATGTAAAATATACAGAGGGACGTTTCCTTCCGTATTTCTTCCCGGATACTTTCCATGAAGGCGGAGATCCGGTAAAAGAAGCAAAAGTAAACTGGGTAACTGCAAGAAGAGCCATTCTGAGAAGCCCGATCCAGAGAATCGGTTATGGCGGATATCTGAAGCTTGCCATTCAGTTCCCGGATTTTGTGGATTATATTAAAGAAGTGTGTCAGGAGTTCCGTACTCTTTACGACAATATCCAGGGTGTCACTCCGTACTGCGTAAAGAAAGTGGCTGTCTTAAACTGCTGGGGTAAAATGCGTGCATGGGGTAATCATATGGTCCATCATGGCCTTTACTACAAACAGAACTATTCCTACTTCGGAATCATTGAGGCTTTAAGCGGCGCTCCTTTTGACGTTTCCTTTATCAGTTTCGAGGACATCAAGGCAGATCCGGCGCTTCTTAAGAATTTTGACGTTGTGATCAATGTCGGTGACGCAGATACTGCCCAGAGCGGCGGAGAATACTGGATCGATGAGACAGTAAGCACTGCAGTCCGCGAGTTTGTTTATAACGGCGGCGGCTTTATCGGCGTAGGAGAGCCGGGTGCTCATCAGTGGCAGGGTAAATTCTTCCAGCTTGACGACATTCTCGGTGTGGAAGAAGAGAGAGGCTTTAACTTAAATACAGACAAGTACAATTGGGACGAGCACAGAGATCATTTTATCCTGAAGGACTGTACCGGAGAAGTGGATTTTGGAGAGGGCAAAAAGAACATCTTTGCACTTCCGGATACAGAGATCCTGATCCAGAAGGACAAAGAAGTACAGATGGCAGTAAATACCTTTGGAAAGGGACGCGGCGTTTACATCAGCGGTCTGCCGTACAGCTTTGAGAACAGCCGTGTGCTTTACCGCGCAGTGCTCTGGTCCGCATCTGCAGAGGAAGAGCTGAACTGCTGGTATTCCACCAACTACAACGTAGAGGTTCACGCCTATGTGAAAAATGGCAAATACTGTGTGGTTAATAACACTTATGAGCCTCAGGATACTACTGTTTTCCGCGGAGACGGCAGCAGCTTTGATCTTCACATGGAAGCAAATGAAATCAAATGGTATGAGATCGGATAAGTCTTACTGAAAGACCTCCCTTCCCATGTAATCAATAACCGCCTGTATTTCCGGCGAAATCCACTTGTTTTTGTGGTAAAGGATCTGTTTCCAGATTTCGATATTCAGATCCGGCACGGGAATACGGGCGAGTTTTTTTTCCTGAATAGCTGTTTCCGCCACATAATCCGGCAGAAAAGAGACTTCCAACCCTTTTTGCAGCATCTGTGTGATCAGGCTGGTATCGCTGAGCTCCAGAAAAGGAGTGATCTCCAGAGAAAGACTGGTCAGGTGCTGATCCAGAAGCTTCTGATAGCTGGTATTCCTTTCTGTAAGGATAAAGGATTCATGGATCAGCTGTTTTACAGGAACAGATTCCCGGGATGCCAGAGGATGAGCTGAAGAACAGAAAAAATGGCAGGAAACAGGAGCCTCATAGGCGATCACATAGTTTCTGTCATAGATATGGTGATCCAGAGTGTACACAAGATCAATTTCATTTTGGCTTAAAAGCCGGAACATTTCTTCTGTGCTGGTGCTGATGACCTCCAGGGAGATATCAGGGAAATGCCGGTGGAACTGTTCAAAATTATTCTGGAACAGCCAGTGACATAAAGAAGGAGCAGTGGCAATTCGGATGTGGCCGGAAAGAGTCAGCGGATTGTCCGCTGTTTTTTTTATGGCCTCTGCCGTGCGGAAAAGCTCATGGGTAAGATTCAGAATCTCTTTTCCTTTTTCTGTAAGCCGGACTCTGTGGTTGATCCGTTCAAACAGAGGGATGCCAAGCTCCTTTTCCAGCTGACGGATCTGAGTGGATACTGAGGACTGGGTGTAGCCCAGACTTTCTGCAGCCTTTGTAAAGCTGCCAAGCTCTGCCACCTGAATAAAACTTTCAAGATTTCTGATTTCCATAAAAACCTCCTGTGTTATTATCAAAAATTTCAATACTTTTTATTAAAACTATCAATTTCTCAAATTATGCAATTTATTATATACTGAATCATATGACTATTCAACAAAAATGGAGGGGTTATGGGAGACTGGATTGTTAAAATAATTGAGAGTGTTTATAATTTTTTATGGGGAGATCTGATCGTACTGCCCCTGCCCGGAGGAGGAGAGCTTCCGCTTTCTCTTCTTGTGATCATTCTGATACCGGCCGGGCTTTATTTTACGGTACGCACAAGGTTTCTTCCTGTTCGTCTGTTTCCGGATATGGTAAAAGCGGTTACAGGCAAAAAAACAAAAGAAAAGGGTTCTCTGTCAGTCATGCAGTCCCTGATCGTTTCTACTGCCACACGAGTGGGAATGGGAAACCTGGTGGGAGTGGTGGCAGCCATTTCTGCAGGCGGAGCCGGAGCTGTGTTCTGGATGTGGGTAACAGCCCTCATCGGATCTTCGACCGCATTTATCGAAGGAACACTGGCGCAGCTTTATAAAGAAAAGGATCCTCTGTACGGAGGATACCGGGGAGGCCCGGCCTATTACATACATAAATATCTTCAGGAAAAAAGAGGCGGCAAGGTCAGAAGATACTGTGGCCTTTCTGTACTGTTTGCCATTTCCGGACTGATCTGCTGGTGCGGAATCAGTCAGGTGATCAGTAATTCTGTATCTTCTGCATTTGAGAATGCCTTTCATATTCCGCCTTTATACAGCACTATTGCCCTGGTGGTTCTGGCAGCGGTGATCGTTCTTCGCAAAAATGCCACCGTAAAGGTTCTGGATGTTATGGTTCCCATCATGGCAGGCTGTTATCTTCTGATCACTGTTCTTCTGATCGTGATCAATTTCCGCATGATCCCGTCTGTGATCGGAAGGATCTTCCAGGAGGCTTTTGGTTTCCGTCAGGTTGTGGCAGGCGGATTTGGCGCTGTTCTTATGAATGGTATCAAGAGAGGATTGTTTTCCAATGAGGCAGGCTCCGGTTCCGCCCCCTGCGCGGCTGCAACAGCAGAGACGGATCATCCGGCAAAGGTAGGTCTGGGACAGGCTCTCGGAGTGTTTATTGACACCATTCTGATCTGCAGCTGTACGGCTATGATCATGCTTCTTACACCGGAAACTCTCACGCAGGGGCTTACCGGAATGGATCTTCTCCAGGAGGCAATGCGCTACCATCTTGGTACGTTCGGAGTAGTATTTATTGCCATTACTTTATGGCTGTTCAGTTTTTCCACTTTTGTGGGAATCCTGTTCTATGCAAGATCAAACGTTGCGTATCTTTTTGGCGACAACTGGTTTTCTCAGACCGCCTACAAGATCGTTGCCCTGGTAATGCTGTTTGTGGGAGGACTGGCTGCCTATACCGTGGTATGGGACCTTGGAGATGTGGGAGTCGGTCTTATGACATTGTTTAATATCTTTATTCTGTTCCCAATGTCCAAAAAAGCCATTGATGCTCTGAAAGACTATGAAAAAAAGAAAAAAGCCTGAATCAGGGGCTTTAACAGAAAAACAGCAGTACATAAAACACAGGCAGATCATTTTTACAGTGGTCTGTCTGTTTTCTTTAAAAAAAATAGTGTATAATGATAAAAAAATCAGGGGAGGAAAACTTGTGAGGATCATAACTCTTATGGAAAATACACAGGAAGAAGAAGGCTGCGCTTTTGAACATGGGCTTTCTCTTTATATAGAAACTGAGAAACATAAAATCCTGGCAGATACAGGGGCTACGGGAGCCTTTGCAGAGAATGCAGAAAAGCTGGGAGTGGATCTCAGCTCTGTTGATATGGTGGTTTTAAGTCACGGTCATTATGATCATTCAGGCGGGATTCTTACATTTACAGAAAAGAATCGTCATGCAAGAATCTATATGCAGCAAAAAGCCACAGGGGATTTTTATCACGGAGAAAGATATATTGGCATTGACAGACGGATCCCCGATTTGCCTCAGGTGGAAATGATCCGGGGAGACAGGGTTCTGGACGGGGAAGTTTCGCTTTTTTCCAACATTACAGGGAGACGGTGTTTTCCCCAAAGCAATCTGGTTCTTACCCGGAAAATCAATGGAAAAGAGCAGCAGGATACCTTTGATCATGAACAGTGCCTGGTCATAAAAGAGGGAAAGGAACAGGTTCTGGTTTCCGGCTGCGCTCATAACGGCATTTTAAATATACTGGACAGATACCGGGAAATTTATGGCGGAATGCCTGCGAGGGTGATCAGCGGCTTTCACATGATGAAAAAAACACCATATACAGAGGAAGAAAAAAGCCTGATCCTGGAAACGGCAAAAGAGCTGGCAGAGTATGAGACGGTTTTTTATACAGGACATTGTACCGGAGACGAGGCCTTTGCCCTGATGAAGCCGGTTATGGGTGAAAAGCTGGTGAGACTTAGAAGCGGCGTACAGGTAATGTAAGCTCTGTACACTTATTGTTTACAGCTTGCTATCCCGTAAGACGTTTTGGCATATGTACCAAAAAACCGGGACAGACAGGGTAAAATCAGAGATTACAGACAGGTAGTATCTGTTATACTATAATAAAAACTGGAGATTCTGTCCTGAAGGGAATAGAATGCCGGGAAGAAATCATAGGCTTTAAATACAGAAGATGCAGAGGAACAGGGATTATGAACAAAAAAATCAGACTGAGCAGGAAAACACTGAAGATCATTCTTGCCATATGCCTGACTGCGGCAGTTGCCATTACAGCAGGATTTTTTATTTACATATATGTGGTTGACAAAAATACTCTGGGCCGGGAAATCCGGATCTATCAGCAGGAAGTATCCGGACTTACTGTAGATGAGGCTCAGAAAAAAATCATGGATGCTTTTAACAGCAGGGAACTGACCTTTTATGAGGACGGAAAAGAGGTTTACCGCACGTCCATGAAGGAACTGGGATATTCTCTGGATGAAAATGTTCTGAATGCCCAGTTGACAGCTATTAAACAGGAAAGAGATGCAGAAAGACAGATCATAGCGCAGCCGGTGAATTTCCGTATCGGGTATCAGATACAGAAGGATCAGGAAAAGGAAAAAGCAGCGCTTTCTGCTTCTCACTTTAACAATAAAGAGAGAACAGCTTCTGTCAGCGCATCAATTTCCTACGAAGAGCTGAAACAGCAATTTGTTATGGTAAAGGACGTGCAGGGAGATCAGATTGACGAAGGCCAGCTGATAAGCCATGTAGATCAGATTCTTGATACCACTTTTCCGGAAGATCTTCTGGGCAGTGAGATTAAAATAGAAATGGGCCCCTCTGTTTATGTTCAGCCGGAAACCGTAGTGTCAGAGGAACTGCAGAAAAAGCTGGATTCGCTGAACGGTCAGCTGAAAAAATACAGAAGCACCACAGTTACTTATACCTTTGGCCCGGCAACGGAGGTTCTGGATTCTGCTGCGATCAGTTCTTGGATCAAAATCGAAGGAGAAAAGATCAGCATTGATGAGGCTGCGGCAAAAGCCTGGGTACAGCAGCTGGCTGCAGATTATGATACGATTTATGTGCCCCGTACCTTCCGCACCTCCTACGGAAACGACATTACCGTATCCGGAAATGAGTATGGCTTCCGCATTGATCAGGAGGCAGAGCTGAAACAGCTTCTGGAAGATCTGAAAACAGGAACAGCCATTTCCAGAGAGCCTGTTTACAGTATCCGGGGACTTCAGAGAAACGGAAAAGACGATCTTGCAGGCAGCTACATAGAAGTCAGCCTGGACAATCAGCATCTGTGGCTTTATAAGGACGGAGCACTGGTAACAGAAACCGATATTGTCAGCGGCGCTCCCACACCGGACAGGGAAACCTACCGCGGAGCGTGGCCCATCCCCTATAAGGCAAGTCCTTTTAATCTGACCAGTGACGTTTACGGATATGATGTAAAGGTAAATTACTGGATGCCTTTTGTTTACGGGCAGGGGCTTCATGACGCTTCCTGGCAGTCTTCTTTTGGCGGCAACAGATATAAAACCGGCGCAGGCAGCCACGGGTGTGTAAACCTTCCCACAGATCAGGCAGCACTGATCTACAATACAATTGAAAGCGGATATCCGATTATTTTGTATTGATTAAAAAAAGAGCAAAGGGGTTTTGATCACCCCTTTGCTGTAGTAATAAATTCTTTCATTTTTATGTATTCTTCATATCCGAAGGATATTTTCCCTTTTGTCAGATTAAAATATCCGTTTTTCTGCATGGACCGGATGGTGCGGTCCAGTGTTTTGATATTCATGCCAAGCTCTTCACTGAGGCGTTCCCGTATTTTCTGCAGAATAAAAGCGCCGTTTTCCGGAAAGACAGCATCTGTCTGTTCAGAAAGAGAACCTTCATATGCTCTTACCAGATAATCTGCCAGCAGAAAGGTTGGAGGGTAATAAAGCTTGAGGCCGTTGTTGTAGGAGGAGCGGTATAGCTTAAAAGCAGTTCTTCTTGCCATCAGCCGGAGAATATGCTGGTCGTTCCGGATCCATGTCTCTGCATCCTTTCGGGAAATATAGATTACCGTACACTCTGTAACAGCCTCTATGGTAACAGAAGTGCGGGGCATTTCCGCCAGAATGGTTACCTCCCCGATAAAATCAATGGCCCGGTTTGTTTCGATCATATAGATTTTTCCATTTTCAAATTCATTAATGACCCGGTTTTCACCTTTTGCAACAATGCCGAAAAACTGAAGCTCACAGTCCTTCTGGTGGATCAGCTTTCCCGGAGGACAAACCTTGACAAAGGCCTTTTTTCGTATTTCCTCAGGCATGGTTTCTGTGTATTCTATAAGACCGGGGATTTCTTTTTCCAGATCTTCCACTGTCATAAACATTCTCCTTTTGCGTATATTCCATAAAGAAGTAATAGAAGTGTAAAAAAATATATTTCTATAAATACCAGTAAAAGTGCATGGCGCATAAAGATTTTCACGCATAATGAAAAATCATTTTATTATCTTCTCTGTAAATAAGAGTTCGTCGCTCTCTGTGTGTTAGAAAAATTATAGCACAAAGATGTGAGCGTTTCTACCGTTTTCCTCTTCCCATTTTCTAAAAAACTGTTCATAAATCACAAAAACACCTCAAATGTCCTTTTTTCTGTCAGCCCTTTTCGATAAGATAAAAATAACAAAAAACGGAACGGGAGGTAAGAGAAATCGTGAAAAAACAAAAAGAAAATTTTGCTTATGAGTCACTGGGACAAAGAATCAGAACAGAATGGAAAATCTACCTTCTGGCATTTCTTTTTGTTCTGATCGCAGATAATATCGGTCAGATCAAAATTCCAGTGGGAACAGGGATGTTTATTTTATTCCCAATCTTTTATGCCATTATTCTGGGCGTGGTAAGCGGTCCTCAGGTACTGAAGATCGTAGAAAACAAACATGTAAAAGCAGCTTCCAAGCTGGTGGTGGTTGGAATTGCGCCTTTTAATGTAAAGCTTGGAATTACAGCAGGAGCCAATATCGAAACAATTTTAAGCGCCGGTCCTGCAGTTCTGCTCCATGGCTTCGGAAACCTTTTTGGGATCTTCCTTGCGCTGCCGGTTGCTATTCTTCTGGGAATGAAAAGAGAGGCGGTGGGAGCCTGCTTTTCCATTAACCGTGAGTATCATATGGCGCTGATCAATAATATTTACGGCGCAGATTCTGCTGAGGCAAGAGGAAGTCTTTCTATTTATATTGTCGGCGGAATGGTGGGAACCATTTATTTTGGAATCCTGGCATCTGCAGTGGCAATGACCGGACTTTTTCATCCTGAGGCAATGGGACTGGCATCAGGTGTGGGTGCGGGAATCATGATGGCAAGCTCCAGCGCGTCTCTCTGCGCCATGTATCCTGATTTTGCAGAATCCATTAAAACGCTTGCCAGCGTGGGAGAAACCATGGCAGGAATAACAGGAATTTACATTAACATGTTTATTGCGATTCCCCTTTGCGACAAACTGTATCAGATACTGGAACCAAAGCTTGGTCACTTTGGACGCAAAAAGAAGGCTGGAAAGGAGTAAGAGGATATGAGATACATAGAATGGCTGTTTCTTCTGGTGATCGGTGCCTGCGGTACCGGACTTGCAAACTTTATCGGATACGACGTGGGATTTATGGAGTCCCTTCCCGGGCTGGCGGTGCTGGTAATTATTTCCATGCTTGCAGTTGTCTGTACAAAGGTGATCCCTCTGAAGCTTCCCATTGTTGCCTACTGTGCCATCATTGGTCTTCTGGCTGCCTGTCCTTTATCTCCGGTAAGGACTTTTGTGATCGATGCTGCGGCAAAGATCAATTTTACAGCGCCGTTTACCATGGTGGGAGCCTATGCCGGACTTGCTATCGGGGATCAGCTGAAAACCTTTGTGAAACAGGGGCCGAAGATCCTTCTGGTAGGTCTTCTGGTAATGACAGGAACCTTCCTTGGCTCCTGTATCTGGGATTCCCTGATTCTGAAGCTTACAGGCGCAATTTAAAAGGAGCAGATGTTTATGATAAAATGTGATCTTCTGATAAAAAATACAGTTGTAATGACTGATTATGAAACAGTAAAAACAGGAATGGATATCGGCATAAAAGGGGAGAGGATCCTTTTTGTATCAGAAAAAGGAACAGAGGAGGTTCAGGCGCAGAAGGTGATCCGGGGAGAAGAAAAGCTTTTTATGCCCGGATTTACAGACAGTCACATGCACACAGGCCAGCAGCTTTTAAAAGGGCTGGTTCTGGATGCAAAGCCGATTATCTGGACAAGAGTCATGCTTCCTTTTGAAAGTACCCTGACACCGGAAAAAATGAGACTTTCCGCAAAAACAGCAGCTCTGGAGATGATCCGGTGCGGCACCACCTCCTTTGTGGATGCAGGCAGCTATTATATGTACGCGGCGGCAGAGGTTTATGAAAAAAGCGGACTGAGAGGCTGTCTTTCCGTTTCCACAATGGATGAAGCCGGTCTTCCGGAAAGCATTTCCATGAATGCCCGGCAGGCGGTAAAGGAGACAGACCGGCTTTATGATACCTGGAACGGAAAAGGAAACCTGAAGGTTTATTATGCGCTCCGGGCTTTAAACTCCTGCTCGGATGAGCTGGTGGAGCTGGCTGCTTCTCATGCCGGGGAAAGAAACGCAATGCTTCAGGCTCATATGAACGAATATCAGGGAGAGGTAGACGGGATCATAAAAAGAGAAGGAATCCGTCCCTATGAATACCTTGAAAAAAAGGGTGTGCTCTCAGAAAGATTTCTGGGCGCTCACAGTCTGATTCTTTCGGAAGAAGAAAAGGAGCTTATCAGAGAAAAAAAGGTAAAAATCTGTCACTGTCCGTTCAGTAACTGCGGAAAAGCAGTTCCGGATACGCCTGATCTGGTAAACCGGGGAATCATACCGGGATTTGGAAGTGACGGAGCAGCCCACGGAGGTTTAAGCCTGTGGAATGAAATGAGGATCTTCCGTTCTCTTATGAATATTTACCATGGTGTTCCCAAACATAACCCAAAAGTTATGCCTGCAGAGCTGCTTTTCCGAATGATGTTCGAGGGCGGGGCAGCCGCTGTAGATGAGATGGGACAGTGCGGAAGAATCGAGGAAGGCTGTAAGGCTGACATGATCGGCATCTGTCTGGAGACAGCGCGGCTGATCCCCAGTGGAAATCTTATTCACACTATGTTTGAGTGCGGAGAGGCAGGGGATGTCAGTGAGATGATCGTAGGAGGAAAAATTCTTATGGAAAACAGAGAGATAAAAACTCTGGATGAGGAAAAAATCCTGTTTGAGGCAAATCAGTATATGAAAAAGGCAGGTGTTCTGTAATGGGTATCTGGCTGATGACAGCGGCTGCCAATCTTGTGGTAGGCGCGTTGGTAGGCCTCTGCGGCGTGGCTGGCTTTCTGCTTCCCATGTTTTATACTGCAGGTCTGGGAATGAGCGTTACAGAGGGGCTGGCGCTGAGCTTTGCAGCTTTTATTATATCCGGCGCATTGGGCTCCTGGAATTATAAAAAGGCAGGAAACCTTGATGTAAAATTCGGGCTGAAGCTCAGTATCGGAAGTCTGATCGGAGCCATACTGGGAGTAAAGCTGAATCTGATCATTCCCGAGGAACAGGTAAAAGTGATTCTTTATCTGGTGGTGCTTCTTTCCGGAATCTCCATTCTTGTAAGAAAGGATGGAAAGCCTGAGGATAAAAAGAAAAAAGGCTTTTCCATTGAAAGAAATCTGCCTGTAACCTTACTTCTCGGGGCAGTGACCGGAGCCATCTGCTCTATGTCGGGGGCAGGAGGCCCGGTGCTTGTGATGCCGCTTCTGGTGGTTATGGGAATTTCAGTACGGACCGCAGTGGGAGTGGCGCTTTTTAACTCTGTCTTTATCGGTATTCCGGCAGTGACAGGATATCTTGCCCAGTGTGATATCAAAAAGCTTCTTCCGGTTCTGCTGATCGCTCTTCTTACTCATGGAGTCGGTGTATATTTTGGGAGCAAAAATGCATCCAGGATCAATCAGAAGCTTCTGAAAACAGGAATTGCAGTTTTTTCTGTGGGAATTGCAGTGTGTAAGCTGACAGGGATTTTTTAAATGACGGAAAGGCGCAGAGGGCTGTGAAAATAAACACGCCGGAGGAAGCCATTGAGCAGATCAGGGAAAAACTATACGCTCCGCTTTATCGGCAATGCGCCTGAGCATCAAAGAGCAGCAGTCCGAAGGGTTCTTCTGGTGGGAATCGGCTATGATAAAGAAACAAAAAAGCACCGCTGCAAGATAGAAGAAATAAAATTACAATAAAAGAAAACAACAACGGTTATGGAGGATATATTCCCGGGCGAAGAGGGTATATCCTTTTTGCTTGTGGGCTGCGATTCCCTTTATGTACTGTCATTATCAGCAGTAATATATTCCCGGAAAGCTGTCAGAAAAATTGACTTTTTACACGCAAAATTATATAATGAAAAGCGTTGATAAGGAGGAAATTTATGGTTCATAAAACCGGTCTGGAAGATTATTATATCACAAAAAATAATAAAAAACTTCGCTTTGGTTATACTACGGGTTCCTGTGCGGCAGCAGCTGCAAAAGGCGCTGCAGAAATCCTTCTTGGAGGAAAAATGATCCGTGAGATCAGTCTCATGACGCCAAAGGGAATTCTTCTGAATCTGGAACTTCTTGACATTCAGAAAGAAGAAAACGCAGTGACCTGTGCTGTTCAAAAGGATGCCGGAGACGATCCGGATACTACAAACGGGATTCTGGTGTATGCTACGGTGGAAAAGCTGGACGGCGAAGCCATTGAGCCCCGGATTGTCATTGACGGAGGCGCCGGTGTAGGAAGGGTGACAAAGCCGGGACTGAAACAGGCAGTAGGCGAGGCTGCTATCAATCCGGTTCCAAAAGCCATGATCCTCAGATCTGCGGAGGAGGCCGCAGACAGATTTGATTATGAAGGCAGACTGAAAATTACCATTTCTGTGCCTGAAGGAGAAAAAATTGCCGGAAAAACCTTTAATCCCAGACTTGGGATTGTGGGAGGTATTTCTATTCTGGGAACCACAGGAATTGTGGAGCCTATGAGTGAAAAGGCGCTGATCGACAGCATCCGAATAGAAATGAGCCAGCATGCGGCAATGGGCGAAGAGTATATTCTGGCAACTCCGGGAAACTACGGCGCGGATTTTTTAAGGGAGCATATGACGCTTCCTTTTGAAAAAAATATCAAATGTAGCAATTATGTGGGAGAAACCATTGATATGGCTGTGGATATAGGAGTGAAGGGCATTCTTTTTATTTCCCATATCGGCAAGTTTGTAAAGGTTGCAGCAGGGATCATGAATACTCATTCTCACAGTGCGGACGGGAGAATGGAGGTTCTTTCAGCAGGGGCCATCCGTGCGGGGGCTGACCTTGGCTGTGCAAAGGAGATTCTCAACTGCAATACCACAGACGAGGCGCTTGCTGTTCTGGACAGACATGGGATTCTGAAGGAAACCATGAAAGAGATCACGGACCGGATCCAGTTTTATCTGGACCACCGTTCCTATGACCAGATCCTTCTGGGAGCTGTGATTTTTTCCAGTGAATACGGATATCTGGGACAGACAGAACATGCGGCAGAATTAATTAAAAAAATATCCAAAGGAGAAAACAGATGATACATTTTGTTGGAGCAGGCCCGGGAGCGCCGGACCTTATTACAGTGAGAGGAAAACAGTATCTGGAGGAGGCTGACGTGATCATTTACGCAGGTTCTCTGGTAAATCCCCAGCTTCTGGAATACAGTAAGGATGTGTGCACCATCTACAACAGCGCAAAGATGACGCTGGAAGAAGTGATTTCTGTTATGGAAAAGGCGGAAAAAGAAGGTAAGACAACGGTTCGTCTCCACACAGGCGATCCCTGCATTTACGGAGCGATCCGGGAGCAGATGGATATTCTGGATGAAAAAGGAATTGCCTATGATTCCTGCCCGGGCGTCAGCTCTTTCTGCGGCGCGGCAAGCGCATTGAATCTGGAATACACACTTCCCGAGATTTCTCAGAGCGTGATCATTACAAGGATGGAAGGAAGAACTCCGGTTCCGTCCAAAGAAAGCATTCAGTCCTTTGCGGCTCATCAGGCGTCCATGGTGATCTTTTTAAGCACCGGAATGCTGGAAGAGCTGTCAAGAAGACTGATCGAGGGCGGTTATCGGGAAGATACTCCGGCTGCCATTGTCTATAAGGCAACCTGGCCGGACGAAAAGAAATTTATCTGTACCGTGGGAACTCTGGCAAAAACAGCAGCAGATAACAATATTACAAAAACAGCTCTGATGATCATTGGAGACGCGGTAAACGCAGCGGATTATGACCGCTCCAAATTATACGATCCTTCATTTACCACAGAATTCAGAAAAGCCACAAAATAAAACGGAGAAAAACATGAAGCTTTCCATAATCTGCTTCAGTCTTACCGGACTGGAAACAGCCAGCCGGCTGAAAACAGAATTTGAGAAACAGGGACACAGGGTTTTGCTTGCGTCAAAAAGTAAATATTTAAAGGATTCCATTCAGGAATCTGTATTAAAATGGACGGAAAGCCGTTTTTCTGCCGATGACGGGATCTTATTTGTGGGAGCCTGCGGCATTGCAGTGAGAAGCATTGCGCCGTATGTGGCGTCAAAAAAATCAGATCCGGCAGTGCTTGTGATCGATGAGTGCGGAAAATTTGTGATTTCTCTTTTATCCGGACATCTTGGAGGAGCAAATGAGCTTGCTCTAACAGCGTCAGAGATTCTCAACGCCCAGGCGGTGGTAACAACTGCAACCGACCTTCATGAACGTTTTGCAGTGGATATTTTTGCAAAAAAGAACGGCTGTGATATTATGAACATGACAGCTGCAAAGGAGGTATCTGCTGCGGTTCTGGCAGGAGAAAAGGTTGGTTTTTACAGCGAATTTCCCTGGACGGGAAAACTGCCTCAGGGATTAATCCTCTGTGACAGGAAAGGCGTTCCTGTGAGCCTGGATGAGAAAAACAGAACAGGCAAATCACCTGGAGAGGTTACAAAAAAGCAAGAAACGGGGAAGGCGGCAGAAGAAGCGTCAGCAGAGGAAAGCGCCGGAGAACAGGCAGTAAAGCTTGGCATTGCAGTTGCAATCCACAAATCCTGCGCTCCCTTTTTGTCCACGGTCCAGGTGATCCCAAAGACTGTCACCCTGGGCATGGGATGCCGTAAAAACAAGGAGCCGGAAGGAATTGAAAAAGCGGCGGACAGCTGTCTGGAACAGGAAGATATTTTTCCCCAGGCAGTGGAGCAGCTTGCAAGCATTTCCATAAAAAAACACGAGCCGGGACTTCTGGCTCTGGCAGAAAAGAAAAAGCTCCCTTTTCTTACCTTTGAGGGAGAAGAGCTTATGAAGGTACAGGGAGATTTTACTCCCTCAGCCTTTGTAAAATCTGTAACAGGCGCAGACAATGTCTGTGAAAGAAGCGCTGTGCTGGGCGCGGCAAAGGGGAAACTGATAAAAAGAAAATCCGGAGGGGACGGTGTTACCACTGCTTTGGCGCTCCGGGAATGGGAGGTACATTTTGAATAAAATTTATGTAGTTGGAATCGGGCCGGGAGGCTGCGACCAGATGACAGGAATTGCCATGGAAGCGTTAAAGGCCAGCGATGCCATTATCGGATATACCGTTTATGTGGATCTTGTAAAGGATACTTTTCCGGATAAAGAGTTTCTTACCACTCCCATGAAAAAAGAAGTGGACCGCTGTGTTCTTGCCTTTGAGGAGGCTGTGAAGGGCAAAGTGGTTTCCATGATCTGCAGCGGAGACGCAGGGGTTTACGGAATGGCAGGCCTTATGTACGAGGTTGGAGTAAAATATCCTCAGGTAGAGCTTGAAATTATTCCTGGAGTAACGGCTGCCCTTGGCGGAGCCGCAGTCCTTGGCGCGCCGCTGATCCATGATTTCTGTCTGATCAGCTTAAGCGATCTTCTGACGCCATGGGAAAAAATCGAGGCTCGTCTTCTGGGAGCCTCCCAGGCAGATTTTGTAATCTGTCTCTATAATCCTTCCAGCAGAAAACGTCACGATTATCTTCAGAAGGCCTGCGATCTGATGATGCAGTACAAATCACCGGAAACCGTGTGCGGTACTGTTTCCATGATTGGAAGAGAGGGCGAGGAATACCATCTTATGACCCTGAAAGAGCTTCGTGATACAAAGGTAGATATGTTTACCACCGTGTTTGTGGGAAATTCCCAGACAAAAGTGATCAATGGAAAAATGGTGACTCCAAGAGGATATCGGAATGTATAAAGTCATTGTGTTTGCCGGTACGACAGAGGGCTATGGACTCTGCCGCTTCCTTGGGGAAAACCAGATCCCGGTTCTTGGTTGTGTTGCCACAGAATACGGAGCAAAATCTCTTCAGGAGGGAGAGTTTCTTCATGTGCGTGCCGGACGTCTTACCCGGCCTGAGATGGAGGAGCTTTTAAAAAGGGAAAGGCCTCAGCTTGTACTGGATGCCACTCATCCCTATGCGGCGGAGGTGACGGAGAATATCCGTACAGCCTGCAGCAATACAGAGATTTCCTGTATACGGGTGCTGAGAAACGACAGTGAGCATCAGCAGGCAGTTTACGTAGAAAGCACAGAGGCTGCTGTCCGGTATCTGAAAGAAACAGAGGGGAAAGTTCTTCTTACCACAGGAAGTAAGGAACTGAAAGCATTTACAGAAATTCCGGACTACCAGAAACGGATTTTTGCAAGAGTGCTGTCCCTTCCTTCAGTTATAGAAGCCTGCAGGGAGCTGGGCTTTGAGGGGAAAAATCTCATTGCCATGCAGGGTCCCTTTTCTGAGGAAATGAACCGTGCAATGCTGAGACAGTATGACTGTCGTTATCTTGTCACAAAGGATTCCGGTAAAGCAGGAGGATTTCCGGAAAAAATCCAGGCAGCCATTTCCTGCGGAGCAGTTCCTGTGATCATAGGAAGACCCTCCGGCGATACAGGAATTTCTCCCGGAGCGTGCAGACGTATGCTGGCAGAAAAATTTGGTTTTACATACAAGCCCCACGTTACCCTTCTGGGAATTGGCATGGGAAGCCGGGAAACCCTTACCATTCAGGGAAAAGAGGCTGTGGAAAAAGCAGATCTTATTATCGGGGCAAGAAGAATGGCAGATGCCGTGCGCCTTTCTCATCAGGATGTTTTTTATGAGTACAGAAGCAGTGAGATTGCACAGTACATTGCAGAACATCCGGAATATGAGAGGATTGTTATTGCTCTTTCCGGCGACGTGGGATTTTACAGTGGAGCAAAAAAGCTTCTTGACCTTCTGGGAACAGACACAGAGGTGATTTGCGGGATTTCCTCAGTTGTGTATTTTATGGCAAAAATCAGTCTTTCCTGGGAGGATGCAAAGATTGTCAGCGCCCACGGAAAGACCTGCAATCTTGTGTCCCTGATCCGGAATCACAAAAAGGTGTTTGCCATTTTGGGAACCGCTGACGGAACAGCCAGGCTTGCCCGTAAGCTGACTTCCTACGGAATGGGAGATGTACTTCTCTATGTGGGGGAAAATCTTTCCTATAAAAACGAAAAGATTTTTGTAAAAAAAGCCTGTGAGCTGACAGAGTATCAGGGAGATGCTCTGAGCGTAGTGTGCGCATATAATGACCAGGCGGAACCTTTGCTTTCCACCCACGGGCTTGCGGATGAGACTTTTATCAGAGGAAAGGCTCCCATGACAAAAGCGGAGATCCGCATGGTCTCTCTTGGAAAACTGAAGCTGAAAAAAGATTCTGTCTGCTATGACGTAGGGGCAGGAACAGGCTCGGTTTCCGTGGAAATGGCGCTGAGAGCTTATGAGGGAAGGGTTTATGCTGTGGAGAAAAAAGAGGATGCTCTTGGGCTTCTTCAGGAAAACAGACAAAAGTTTGCTCTTGATCATATGGAGATCGTTGCAGGAACCGCGCCGGAGGCGCTGGAAGAGCTTCCTGCTCCTACTCATGCGTTTATCGGCGGTTCTTCGGGAAACCTGAAGGAAATTGTAAGGCTTCTTCTGAAAAAAAATCCGCAGGTTCGCATGGTGATCAACTGTATTACGTTGGAAACTGTAGGCGAAGCAATGGAATGCATCCGCGAACTGGAAGGGAAGGATGCTTCTGTTTCTTGGGAAACAGAGGTTGTCCAGCTGGCAGTTTCCCGGTCAAAATCAGTGGGACGCTATCACATGATGATGGGAGAAAATCCGATTTATGTGATCACCATTCATGCTCATAAATAAAAGGAGGCGCGATCCATGAAAATACCGAGAATACTTCTGGCAGCAGGAGCCAGCGGAAGCGGAAAAACGCTGATCACCTGCGGACTTTTACAGGCTTTTGTAAACCGGGGACTGAAAACAGCTTCCTTTAAATGTGGTCCGGATTACATTGATCCCATGTTTCACAGCCGGGTGATCGGAACAAAATCAAGAAATCTGGATACCTTTTTTACATCAGAAAAAATCACCAGAGGGATTTTTCAGAAAAACGCTTCCGGCTGTGACATTTCTGTGATGGAAGGAGTTATGGGATATTATGACGGCGTAGGCGGAACCACCACAAAGGCAAGCGCCTATGACCTGGCAAGATCAACCAGTACTCCTGTGATCCTGATCGTAAACAGCAAAGGCATGAGTGTTTCTCTGGCAGCTTATATCAAAGGTTTTCTGGAATACCGGAAGGACAGCTGCATAAAGGCAGTGATCTTTAATCAGATGTCGCCTATGCTTTATCCCAGAATGAAAGCTCTGGTGGAACAGGAGCTTGGGATTTCTGTTCTGGGCTATGTGCCGAAGGCAGAGGACTGTGTGATCGAAAGCCGGCATCTGGGGCTGGTGCTTCCGAATGAGATTCCGCAGCTGAAGAGCAGACTTCTGAAGCTTGCGGAAGTGCTGGAAAAATCTCTGGACATAGACGGGATCCTGAAGCTTGCAGAAAGCGCGCCGGCGATGGAAGAGGTTTCTCTTACAGCAGAATATACTCTTGAGCAGCCTGTAAGGATCGGGGTGGCAGAGGATGAGGCTTTTTGTTTCTTTTATGAGGACAATTTTAACCTGTTAAAAGGAATGGGAGCGGAGCTTGTGCCGTTTTCGCCCATACATGATAAGAGGTTTCCTGAAAATCTGGACGGGCTTCTTCTGTACGGTGGGTATCCTGAGCTGAACGGAAAAATGCTGGAACAGAATCAGTGTATAAAAGCTGAGATCAGGGATGCCGTAAACGGAGGAATGCCCTGTATGGCAGAGTGCGGAGGCTTTATGTACCTTCATGAGGAAATGGAGGATATGGAAGGACGATTCTGCAAAATGGCAGGTGTGATCCCGGGAAAAGTATTCCGCACACCAGGGCTTTCCCGGTTCGGGTATATTATGCTGAGCCAGCAAAAGACGGTTCTGGGAGAAAAAGACCTTGGCAGGATCCCTGCTCATGAATTTCACTATTTTGATTCAGAAACCTGCGGAAAGGATTTCCGCGCAGAAAAGCCGGAAGGCACCAGAGGATGGGACTGTATTCATGGAACAGACACCCTGATGGCCGGTTTTCCTCATCTTTATTATTACGGAAACCAGAAGGTGCCGGAGGCGTTTCTGAAAAAATGTCTGGAATATAAAAAACAGAGACACAGCCAATAAACAGGCGCCGTGTCAGGAAGAGGAAATTTTGTTTTATCATACCATTGCCCTGACAGCAGGGTTTTTACTTGATCTTCTGATCGGCGATCCAAGATGGCTGTACCATCCGGTGTGCCTGATCGGAAACCTGATTGCCGTACTTGAAAAGGGAATCAGAAAAATATTTCCCAAAACCCAAAAAGGAGAGCTTCTGGGAGGCTTTCTGGAAGTAGTTCTGGTCTGCCTTTTATCCTTTGGGATTCCGGCAGTGATCTTATCTGTTCTGTACCGGAATGTTCCGGCTTTGGGATGCGCTGTGGAAACCTTCTGGTGTTATCAGCTCCTTGCCACAAAATCCTTAAAGGATGAAAGCATGAAGGTACATGACCGGCTTTTAAACGGAACCATAGAGGAAGCCAGATATGCGGTTTCCATGATCGTGGGACGTGATACAAAAGCCCTTACAGAAGAAGGGGTTACAAAGGCTGCTGTGGAAACCGTGGCAGAAAACTGTTCTGACGGTGTGATCGCTCCTATGATCTACATGGCCGCAGGCGGTGCCCCTGTGATGTTTCTTTATAAAGGCATCAACACCATGGATTCCATGCTTGGCTACAAAAACGATAAATATCTTTATTTTGGAAGATGTGCGGCAAAGCTTGATGATCTTGCCAATTATCTTCCTGCAAGAATTTCCGGATGGCTGATGGTAGCAGCATCCTTTTTCTCCGGAATGAACGGGAAAAATGCTGCAAAAATCTACAAAAGGGACAGAAGGAACCATGCAAGCCCCAATTCTGCTCAGACAGAGGCGGCAATGGCAGGAGCTCTTGAAATCCAGCTGGCAGGAAATGCATATTATTTTGGAAAATTATATGAAAAGCCCACCATCGGAGACAGTCTGCGTCCGGTAGAACCAGAGGATATCAGAAGGGCAAACAGGCTGATGTACGCCACGGCAGTATTAAGCCTTGTGATCTGTGCCGGTCTGCGTCTGGCATTGCAGATTCTGCTGTAGCCATATGGAACTCCGGGAACTGTAAAGAACAGGATCCCGGAGCGGAGTCTGCAGCAGACAGATGGAAACAGGGATGAATTGACATACAGGAGACAGAAACATGAAACACGTACATGGAGGAAACATATATACTTATCGGAACTGCATGGATTTTTCAGCCAACTGCAATCCTCTTGGCACCCCGGAAAGTGTAAAACAGGCAGTCAGAGACAGCCTGGACAGAACAGGAGACTATCCCCAGGTAGGCTATGCGCCTTTAAGAGAAGCGCTGGGAGAGTACGAGGATATGGATCCCCGGCATATTATCTGCGGAAACGGAGCTGCAGAGCTTATTTTTTCACTCTGTCAGGCTGTACGCCCCAAAAAGGCCCTGATTCCTGTGCCCACATTTGCTGAATACGAACAGGCTCTTACAAGTGTGGGATGTCAGGTGGAGCATGTGCTTCTCAGAGAGGAAGACGGCTTTTGTATGCAGGAAAGTTTTATTGACTGGCTTCACGGAGATCTGGACATGGTTTTTCTCTGCAATCCCAATAATCCCACGGGAATCCTTACAGACAGGGAATTTCTTTTTCATGTGCTGAGGCGCTGCAGAGAGCTGGGAATCCTTTTGGTGGTGGACGAGTGTTTTCTTGACTTTGTAAAGGAGCCGGGAAAATATTCTCTGAAAGCGCAGCTTTCCAGATATCATAATCTTTTTATTCTGAAAGCGTTTACAAAGCGTTATGCCATGGCGGGGATCCGGCTGGGCTATGGCCTCAGCGAAAACGAAGAGCTTCTGGAAAAGATGGCTCAGGTGACTCAGCCCTGGAATATTTCTGTTATGGCAGAAATGGCAGGGATTGCTGCCCTGAAAGAAAATGCCTATGTAGAAAAAGGAAGAAAAACAATATTTGAGGAGGCGCCCTGCCTGAAAAAAGGTCTGGAGGAGCTGGGATTTACCGTGTATCCTTCTGAGGCAAATTATATTTTTTTCAGGGGAGAGCCAGGATTGTTTGAAAAAGGAATCCGAAACGGAGTGATCATCCGGGACTGCAGCAATTATCCGGGTCTGACAGAGGGCTTTTACCGGGTTGCGGTTCGCACGCATCAGGAAAATGAAAGGCTTCTGGAAGCTCTGAAAAAAGGTCTGGAGGGAGAATAATATGGCAAAAGCAATTATGGTACAGGGTACAATGTCCAACGCGGGAAAAAGTCTTCTTGCCGCAGGGCTGTGCCGTATTTTTAAGCAGGACGGCTATCGGGTAGCCCCCTTTAAATCACAGAATATGGCGCTGAATTCTTTTATTACAGAGGAAGGGCTTGAAATGGGAAGAGCTCAGGTGATGCAGGCAGAGGCAGCAGGAATCGCCCCTTCTGTTCTCATGAATCCCATTCTTCTGAAACCTACCAACGATGTGGGATCCCAGGTGATCGTCAACGGCGAGGTGCTTGGAACCATGAGCGCCAGAGATTATTTTAAATATAAGAAAAAACTGGTGCCGGATGTGATGAAGGCCTTTGAAGCCCTTGCTGCGGAAAATGACATTATTGTGATCGAGGGCGCAGGCAGCCCGGCGGAGATCAATCTGAAAACAGAAGATATTGTAAACATGGGCATGGCAAAAATGGCAAAGGCGCCGGTTCTCCTTGTGGGAGATATTGACAGAGGCGGTGTGTTTGCCCAGCTTTACGGAACGGTAGAGCTTCTGGAACCGGACGAACGGGAAATGGTAAAAGGTCTGATCATCAATAAATTCCGCGGCGATAAAACCATTCTTGATCCGGGCGTGGAAATGCTGGAAGAAAAATGTGGGATTCCGGTGGTAGGCGTTGCTCCGTATCTTGATATTCAGGTGGAGGACGAGGACAGTCTTACAGACAGGTTTGACAGAAATCAGGAAATCGGACAGATTGATATTGCAGTGATCCGGGTACCGAGAATTTCCAATTTTACAGACTTTAATCCGCTGGAAAGCATTCCCGGCGTGTCTCTTCGCTATGTAAAGCATGCTTCTGATCTGAAAAATCCGGATGTGATCATGCTTCCGGGAACAAAAAATACCATGGAGGATCTTCAGTGGCTTCGGGAAAGCGGAATGGAGGCTCTTATCCTGAAGGCTGCGGCAAAGGGCACCCTTGTTTTTGGTATCTGCGGCGGATATCAGATGCTTGGAGAATCTTTAAGCGATCCTTATGGAGTAGAAGCGGGAGGAACCATGAGAGGAATGGGGCTTCTGCCAATGGATACAGTATTTGCGGAAAAGAAAACCAGAACCCAGGTAACCGGAAAATATCTGGATATGGAAGGGGATTATCAGCCTCTTACCGGTGTGGAGTTTACCGGCTATGAGATCCATATGGGTGAAAGTACCTGGAAGTCCGGAGCAAAAGCAAGTACCTGGACAAGAGACGGAGTTACGGGACAGGAAAAAACAGAAGGAACTGTTTTTGAAAATGTGTGCGGAACCTATGTGCATGGGATTTTTGACAAAGAGGAATCTGCTCTTGCCCTGATCCGTGCAGCCGGAAAGAAAAAAGGCATTGACGTATCTCAGATGGAGGGCGTGGACTTTGCTGCTTTTAAGGAAACCCAGTATGATATTCTGGCAGCAGAGCTTCGGAAACACCTGGATATGAAAAAAATATATGAGATTCTGGAAGAAGGAACAGGAGGAACAGAAACATGAAGGTGCAGCTTGAAAATGTAAAGCCCATGGATATCGAGAAACGAAGCTTTGAGATCATAACAGAGGAGCTGGGAGATAAAAAACTGGTTCCGGGAACAGAGCTTGTGGTAAAAAGATGTATTCATACCAGCGCAGACTTTGACTATGCGGACAATCTCTGTTTTTCTCCTGAAGTAATCGAAAAGGCAATGGCAGCCATAAAAGACGGCGCCTGTATTGTAACGGACACCCAGATGGCAAAATCAGGAATCAACAAACGTGCCCTTGCCCGGTACGGAGGCGAGGTTTACTGTTTTATGTCGGACAAGGATGTGGCGGAAATGGCAAAAAAGAACGGTACAACAAGAGCCACTGCCAGTATGGATAAGGCAGCGGCCCTGAATAAAAAACTGATCTTTGCCATTGGAAATGCTCCTACAGCCCTTGTGCGTCTTTATGAACTGATCCAGGAAGGTAAGCTGGATCCGGAGCTGATCATCGGAGTTCCCGTAGGCTTTGTGAATGTGGTGCAGTCCAAAGAGCTGATCATGGAGTCAGGAGCGCCTTATATTGTGGCCCGGGGACGTAAGGGAGGAAGCAATATTGCAGCCTGTATCTGCAATGCCCTGCTTTACATGATCGACAACCGGAGAGATTAAAAGCTATGGATCACCTGCTTCAAAAGCTCACAGGCAGGACGGAAGTCTCCTGTGGGCATGGAGGAGCAGGAAAGCAGCAGCGTGATGGCAGACTGGTCTTCCTTCAGAACAGTAAGGCGCAGTCCCAGAAGTCGCGCTGCTTTTTTTACAGATGCGCCGTCTGCCTGGCAGGGAAGCGTAAGGGCAAGACTGGTTCCGGCGGCTCCGATCTGGATGCTGCAGTCTGGGCCAAAGGTTTCTCTGACAGCTGTGAGAAGCTCTTTCAGCTTGGCAGAATACAGCCGTTTCAACCGCCGCGTCTGAGCGGAAAGATGACCGTCCCGGATAAACTGGCACAGGGCGATCTGTTCTGCTTTGGAAGCAGTCTGATTATAATATTCGGATTTTTTCCGGTAGGTCTCAGAAAGTCCCGGGGGAAGTATCATAAAGCTTACCCGGATAGAGGGCAGAAGAAGCCTGGAAAAAGAACCGATATAAACAACGTCATGTCCTCCCGAAAGGCTGAACAGAGAAGGCGTGGGCTTTTGAAGATACACAAATTCATTTTCAAAATCATCCTCAATGATCAGGCTTTTATGCTCTGCGGCATAGCGGATCAGCTCCAGTCTCCTGGAAACAGGCATGATCTCGCCCCATTTTGTCATGTGGGCAGGAGAAACATAAATAACTCCGCTGTCCTTGTTACGGTATCGGACCTGGAAACCAAAATCAGAGAATACGGTGCTGCCCTGAATAAAAGAGGGAGTGGGAAAGGAAACGGTTTTTTTGTCCCGGATCAGAGGGCAGAGAATCTGCAGAAGGCTCTGGACTCCCGCGCCAACTACAATATCATCAGGTGAACAGGCAATATTCCGCTTCTGGTAAACATAGTCGGAAAGAGCCTGACGAAAATCTGCTTCCCCCTGAGGCTCTCCGTAAGTGAGAAGCCTCTGGTTTTGCCGGAGAGCGCTTTTCAGATATCGCTGCCAGAGGTCAAAGCGAAAGCTTTCCCGGTCCACGCCGGAAGAAGAAAGATCATACCTGCAGGGAGGAAGAGAAGGCTTTTCCGTCTGGCGGGGCAAAGGCTCTTTTGTGGCAATATCAGTGACGTAGTAGCCGCTCTGGGCTTTGGAAATAATATAGCCCTCTGCGGCAAGCTGAAGATAAGCGTTTTCCACTGTTGTGCGGCTTAGCTGAAGCTCCTGAGAACATTTACGCAGAGAAGGCATCCGGCTTCCGGGAAGAAGCTTCCGGGCTGTGATCAGATTTCTGTAATGGTGGTAAACCTGGAGATAAAGAAGCTCGGGGCCGTCAGTATTTTGTGAAAAATGAAAAATCTGATTTTTTTTCTTTTCTTTTGCTGCAGACTGCTGATTTATCATAAACTGTCCCCCTGAAAATAAGCAAAACTGGTTGTTTTTTGAGATACATGTTGATGATATTCTATAGCACAGCAAAGGAAAATGCAAGTTAAGGAGAAAAGCTTTGAAAAAAATTGCAGTTTTAAATGATTTATCCGGTCTGGGAAAATGCTCTCTGACAGCGGCGATTCCCGTGATCTCGGTGATGGGGGTACAGGCCTGTCCGCTTCCCACTGCTGTTTTAAGTGCACAGACAGGATTTCCGTCCTATTACTATGATGATTATACAGCCCATATGGAAGAGATTATGGATCAATGGGAAAAAATGGATTTTCGTCCGGACGGAATTTATACTGGATTTCTGGCAGGGGATGTTCAGGCGGAAATGGCTCTGGAATTTATAGAAAGATTTGCAGATTCAGATACCAGAATACTGACAGATCCCATTCTCGGAGACAATGGGATGGAATACCCCATTTATACAGAAGCCCTTTGTGAAAAAATGCGTCAGCTTGCAGAAAAGGCAAGTATGATCACTCCAAATCTTACGGAAGCGCTGCTTCTTCTTTATGGAAAAGAAGAAATGCATTGCCGGTGGAAGTATTTGTCCGGCCTGGAAACAGAGGCATTTATGGTTGAAATCCGGAAAACCGGACAGAAGATCGCAGAGAACTTTCATACAGAAGCAGTGATCACGGGAATTGATCTTTATACGCAGAGTGCAGACAAAGAGGCGGAAATGGCAAATCTGATCGTAAATGAAAGTATCTGGGAATGGGTTACGGCAAAAAAAGAAGGAGGAAGCTATTCCGGCACGGGAGATCTTTTTGCCTCAGTTTTAAGCGCAGGCATGGTAAAAGGAGCGGATACTGCGGAAACTGTAAAAAAGGCAGTAAATTTTATTTCCAGGGCAATTCATGATACGGTTCTTGAGGGAACGAACCGCAATGAAGGGGTATGCTTTGAAAAACATCTGGGAGAGTTATTGTAAAAACAGAAGTGTATGGGGAGAAGCGTAAAATATACTTCAGAGGATAAGGGATGATATGGATTTATCAGAATACATCAGAGAAATACTGAAAAAGATACCGGAAAAGATCAATATAAAATCTCCGGATCCCGGACAGGTAGTTATGTATCTGGTTCTGGGGATTCTGGGAGTATTTGTATTTATTACGATTATACGGCCTGTGGCATCCTTTTTCATGGACAGGAGAAAAAGGAATAAGATTATTTCCAAAGGAATGTTGTTCTGGAAAGACTTTGAAAAAAACTGGATCAGCTCCTGGAGAGGCGGGAGAGGCACTTCCGGTTATAAGTATCAGGACGGTCCCGGCTGCTACGTGATTCTTATTTATGACAATCAGCCCAGAGGACGGGGATTTCGAAGATATAAGGATGTTTATGTAGGACAGTCCATCCATGTGTATCACAGAGTTCATTCACATTTTAACGGAAAAGGAAACGGAGATGTATACGCTGATATCAAGTATGGAAGGCAGGCTTACGTAAGAATACTTCCCTGTTCGGAAAAAAGACTGAATAAAAAAGAAAAGCGCCTGATCAGGATCTTCCGCGCAGAGAAATCCTATAACAGGACAAAGGGCGGCGGAGTAAGGCGCTGATAAAATGAAAGCAGGAAATTCCCAAGAGCTTCCGGTTACAAGGAAGTATAGTTTTCAATTTGGCGGTATAGCTCCGTTCAAGGGCTATGCCGTCTTTTTCTGTTTAGTGGCTTCTTTCTGTTCCGTCTGCAGGTCAGTCGGCAAATGAATTTCTCCCACAAAGTTAAATATAATATCTACTTTCTGCTGTTCTTCCTTTACCTTTTCTGTAAGTTCTTTCTGCTTTGCATAATGGGCGCGTGTTGTCAGCACTTTGTCAGCTTTCAGAGTTTTCGCTATCCGCATAGGTCCGTTTCCGGCAACGCATAAATAAAAAATCCTCTTTACCGCACCGTCATTGATTGCGATATAGCGCACATCTCTTTCAACGAAAAAGATTTCCGTATAGCAGCTGACTCTTAGATAATCATGATATGCAATATAAGAGAGCTACGAACCGTTTTGGCGGAAAACGTAGCTCTTTTTGCGTCATTCTTTCGGCTTTTTCTTTCCAAACAGGGACAGCAGCTTCAATTTTCCTTGCTGGCTGGTGGCTGCCGGAAGTACAGAAGATTTTTTGAATACACATGCAAGAGTAATGCGGTTATCTTCTGAAAGATTCATATAATCAATTCCAAATACCCAGCAGATAGTAAAGGCCCATTTTTCGTCTGCTGTTTCCTTGTGCATGAGAGCGTCCAGCAATATGACGGGAACATTTTTAAGTAAGTCCGCTGCCGGTGTTTCCGGTTCGGCGGTAGTCCGGTCAGTTTCGTGACTGGTGCTGCTCTATAACGGATTGCCTTGCTTTTTTCAGAACTAAATTTATATCTTGGATACGCATATCTGCGATTCGGTCAATGCTGACCTCTATATCTGTCAGCAGACGCATAAATCCGGGATGATAGATAAATTTACAAAGAAGCCGGTTTATTTTGTTAAGATTTCAGTGTCACAAGGACATTGAAAATTGAATGACCGGCCGCAAGTGATACCGTTCCTGGGGAAGTAGTGCCATGACAGGGGCATACTAAAGGAACTAGAAACGCTGGGAAAATTCTGGGTAGGAACGGATTGTAGGGAAAATGGCAGAACAGCAAATAATAAACATGATGGAGGTATGAACTTGAAGTTAAACATTGAAGAAAAGAAAATCTTATACGCTTTCGGGTGTGAAAATCTTGAAAACACGATACGCCGGTTAAAATGGATTACCGCCCTGACAGTGGATACAAAGGTAAAACGCCGGATTCTGTGTCTGGCAAGAAAGCTGGACAGCGAAAATGTTAGAGAATAGTATCCCTGCTTTTGCCGTCATTTCCGCTTGGAGATGGAGGGATATTTTGAAGCGAAGAAGCACATCTGCCTTGTGGAAAAAAGTACAGACAGAGGACAGGAAAACAGCATGATTTCGGGTTGATTTACGGTCAAAACATCGGGTGCAGACCCGATGTTTTGGGTGTTACATATCGCGGAGGTATTAACTACCGTCTACCCTCAAAATGATGTTGTTGTACAGTTTCGGAGCTGTTTTGAACGAGAGATTTCATACACTCACCTATATTTTGAGGAAAATGAAGCATCTGGTAGATAGTAAAATTTAAACGTAATAATTAAAAATATTTTCTTGTGAACTTTTTAAAATTTATAATGGTTATATAGTATGTAAGACGTTTTACGATGGGAGAAACACTATGACAGATAAGGAACTAATGCAAGAAGTTTATAGTGGAAATCAGGAGGCATTAAGTGACTTGATTGAATTGTATTATGCAGATATTTTCCGATTCTGCTTGTATATGGTTCAGAGCGAGGATGATGCTTATGATATTACACAGGAAACATTTCTGAAATTTATAAAATACAGTTCGGCTTATCGCCAATATAACTTAAAAGGATATTTACTGACGATTGCAAGGAATCTGTGTTTCAGCTATTTTAGAATGCAAAAAGAACGCAATCATTCTTATGAGAGGGAAACGCTTGAAAAACTTCCCATTCAAAATGACAGCATACAAAACACAGAAAATTCGATTTATTTGCAGAAATTGTTAAGTGAACTATCGCCGGAAAACAGGGAGGTCGTGATTTTGCGCACTTATGAAGAATTGAAATTTAAGGATATAGCAAAGATGATGGGATGTAGTGTTTCAACTGTAAAATCAAGGTTTCGCTTGGGTGTACAGCATTTAAAGAGAATGGTGGAGGACGGAAATGGAAAATCGTGAAATCAAAGAGCTTTTTTTACAGGCTGACAAACAAATTGCGATTCAGGAATCAAGAAAACAACAGGTACTTACTTCTATGACCATGGAGCTAAAACAGCAAAAAATTCCGGTATTAAATCAAAGAGAAATTTTATTCAGTCAGTTTTTATATATGGATAAGTCATTTCTTATTTTACATGCAATAGCTGTTTGTTTTTGTATAGGTATATTACTGCTGCTACAGCGAGCAGGGGCAGACATAAATACAATGATAATTGCCTGTATGATTGGTGTTTCTGGAATTGCTGTTCTCACTGTATTTTTAATTGATAAATTATTCTTGGGCAGAATGGCAGAGTTGGGAGCAAGCTGCTATTTCAGTACAAAACAGAGTGTTGCAGCTTATATGGTAATTGTCGGCAGCATAAATCTTGCAATATTTTTGTTGATTATTTTCTACATTGGAAGTTCTCTGAATATTGGTATTTTACAGCTTGGACTATATGTGGTGACAGCATTTTTTCTGTCTAATATTGTGTCAGTAGGAATCCTGTCTACAGAAATCGGACGGGAAAACAGATACTTTCTTTTTATTAGCAGTGTTTTTCTTGCGATAGGATATACTGTTTTCTCTGCGGTTCCAACAGTATTTTCAGCGGTATCACTTGGAGCGTGGGGAATTGCTTGTTTTATATTGGGAAGTGTATTTGCCCTACAACTCAAAAAGTTATTTGTAGAAATGATAAAAGGAGAAATATTATGCATGAATTAAATCTGGTGGATGTACAAAAAAGGTATAAGGAGAAAGATGCAGTCATAGGATTCACATTCACATTTACAAATGGAGTCTATGGTTTGTTGGGGGAAAATGGAGCAGGAAAAACAACATTGATGCGATTGATTTGCGGAATTTTACAGCCGACAAATGGAAGCATTACCTGTGATAATATCCGTATATCGGATATGGGCGCAGAATATCGCCAGTTATTGGGATACTTGCCCCAGAATTTTGGATATTACGGAGATTTTACCGCAGTTCGTTTTTTGAATTATATGGCGGCTCTGAAAGCACTTCCGAGAGATTATGCAAAAGGAAGGGTAGAGGAATTGTTGGAATTGGTTGACTTGAAGGATGTCAAAAATAAAAAACTCAAAACATATTCTGGTGGGATGCTCCAAAGAATTGGTATTGCACAGGCTCTTTTGAATGAAGCGGATATTTTGATTTTGGATGAACCTACAGCAGGACTTGATCCTAAAGAACGGGTGCGATTCCGTAATATCATTAGTTCTTTGGGAAAAAAAAGGATTGTGTTGCTGTCTACCCATATTGTATCAGATATTGAATATATCGCTGATTGTATCCTGATGATGAAAAACGGAGAACTTATCCGGCAGGGAACAGAGAATGAGGTGATTGCTGACGTGCAGGGATATGTCTGGAAATGCGTTGTTCCGGAATGTGAGGTACAGGGGTTGAATGAAAAATATGTGGTAAGCAACTTACGAAACAGCGGCGAGAACGTGGAGTTGCGTATTGTTTCTGATATACAGCCTATGAAAAACGCTGAAATTACGGAAGCAACATTGGAAGATGCATACCTTTATTACACACAGGTGCTTGGAGGGAAAAACAATGCGGTTGTTTAAAATGGAAATTTACAAGTTATATCATGAGAAAGTTTTTTTATGGGGAGTTCTTTCTGTAATAGGGTTAATGATGATATTTTTTTGGTTCGCAGAAGTTGGGGATGAGCTTGCAGTGATTGGAGAAAAATCATATTCCGGCTATGAGGCAGTACAGGTAAACCGAAAAATTACAGAAGAATTTGAAGGAATCATCACAGACGAAAAAATTGATCAGATTATCAAGAAATATGGGATTCCATCTAAGTTAAGCGAGAATATGCCAAACTGGAGAGACGGAAATTATCTGAATGATTTTGTTGCTTTGTACTTCACAAACGGAAACTGGCAGGCACAAATACTTCCCACGCAAACGTATGCGTTGGAAGAATCCGAGCTTGGAAAAGTGTGTGAAAACAGGGGGATTGCTCCTACTTTGGAGTATGTAAAAGGATGGCGTGCTTTTGTTGAATTATTGCAGTTTGGACTTGTTTTAGGCAGTATCGTGGTTATATGCAGCATTTCAACGGTATTTGCAAAAGAAGGGCAGACAAAAATGCTGCCACTTATTTTTACAACAGAGGAGGGGCGGCGGAAAGATGTTTATGCAAAGGTTTTTTCGGCATTTTTATTAACTGCCACTGTCTTTATTGTAGTTGTTTTGTTGGATTTTATTTTGTGCGGCTTGGTTTATGGAATGGATGGTTTTACTAATATGACAGGGATAGTACTTGGAGAGAAAATGTTGCGAGCTGTATATCAAGTGAATTTCTCTCAATATTTAGTTAGACTATTATTATTTGGACTGCAAGGATTTTTCCTTTTGTGTGCAATTACATTGGCTATATCGGCTAAATATAATACTTCTTTTACAGCTGTGATTGTATCGGCGGTTTGTTGGGGAATGCCTGTGATTCTCAGGATGCTCTTAATGGGAATGAGCGCAATATTTATTTATGCGACCCCTCTTTTTCTTGTGATGCATGGATGTCTTGATGATGTGTATGGTGCAGAGGAAATTGTATTGCTTATAAGTTTGGTTATTGGAATTATTTGTACGATAACTGGATTCCTGAAGTACAAAGTAAAAGAAGCCGTATAATTTAAACTATTGGAAACTGGCAGCACTGAAACAGTTAAGAAAAGAATGGGAGAGGTTGGAACATGAAGAACGAAAAGCGAATACCTTTTGAAACCATTGAAAAAGTAGTTGAAGGAGAGCCGGAAGCAATACATAATGTCGTATGTTATTACAGAGGGTATATGAAATATCTATCTGTATTTCAAGGTCACTATCTGATATTCAAGACCGCTTGGAAGCGCAACTGATACAGGTATTATTCGAGTATCGCTTTAGGTATTCATTATGGAATGTTACGCGATAAAGTCTTTTCGCCTGAGTTGAGCGGCATTACAGCGAAGATAAGAGCAGGGGTAAGGGATTTATACTCCCGCTCTTAAAAATAAAGTTCTACTGCATAACATAACAAACAATATTTTTATATTGCCGTTCCCGTTCCATTCTTTTTCATTCCGGCGGCTCTGCCGATTTGCCTTGCTCCAAAGGAGAGGGATTAGGGAAAGGATAGGAAGGGAATGGAATGGGTATTTGATTAAATCCATATTTAGTATTTCTATAGTTATTTATATCTTTATATTATTGCGTTGGATTTTCCAATGTCGGATAAACCGATGTCGGAAAATCCATCGGAAATTATGCAGTATTCAAAAACGGTCTAATCCACCTGTTTTATAAAACTGCTGATTTGGGGGTGGGTATGTTACGCAGTAGAGGGTGAAAAACGCTTAGATGATATTTTATACTTCTACCCTCAAAAATGACGTTCTGTCGCGTAACAAAGTGAAGATAGAAAAACAGAGAGCTGACCACTATTGAAAGTGATTAGCTCTCTGTTTCTGTTTGCACTCTGTCTGTCAGCGTTAGTGATAAGTTATTGTGAATACTTCCTTATCAGCGTAAAACTAACAGTAAACCGGGAATATTCCTGCTTTTGCTATAGAAATTTTGATTTTAATCAATAAAGGATAAAATTTCTGTAATAAAAATTAAGAGTCTTTTTTCTCTTTGGCAATGATCAGAGAGTAATATCCTGCGCTGTCGGGAATTTCTTCAACACTTCTGTATACATGCTCGTTTTCCATGCCGCAGTTTTCTACCATAAGTACATCACGATTACTCTGCGCGAGAATTTCCTTTACCTGATTCATTTTCTTGCCTGATTTCATCAGTATGTAATTGCCGTGTTCGTTTAACGAAGTATCCAGACGGTGCACAGCAGGAATTACATGAAGCTGCTGATTCCATTCAGAAAGAGGAATATTCAGTCTGGCGGCAGCAGCGCAGAAAGAAGTAATACCGCTGACAAGAGCTGTTTTATAGCCGTCAGCTTCCACGAGGCGCTGAAGGTAAGTAAAAGTAGAGTAAACACAGGGATCTCCCAGTGTCAGAAAAATAATATTTTCTCCTTTATTAAGAACTGCTTCCAGTGTCTTTGCGCCTCTGGCATGATTGCTTTCCAGTTCCTCAGGATCATGAGTCATGGGCATATAAATGGGAAGAAGTTCCTTTTCTGCCAGTTCCGGTACTGCCTGCACTGCAATCTTGTAGGCAACCGTATCTTTCGGCTCCGCTCCTGGTACAGCTATGATTTTATTTTCGCGGATCAGACGCACTGCCTTCAGAGTCATCAGCTCCGGATCTCCCGGGCCTACGCCCACACCGTATAAGGTTCCTTTCATTAATTGTTCCTCCTTGTGGTTTACAAAATTTCTTCCATTATACAAAAAAAAGAGCAGGTTGGCAATTGGAGATATTGTGCTTTGATTTTATAAAGCTTTATGGGCAAAGAAATTTAAAATTTTATTTTAGCAGCTATAAATAAGCAGGCTTGAAAAAGTGCATAAACTCCTCGATGATTTGTCTTTATGGGATGCTCATATAAAGTATCGCATTTCCTTTATGTCCGTATATTCCGAATTGTATTGTGCAAAATTCGATATTTGCTCATTTATAGTTAACAGTTTTATTTTAGATGGTAAAAGGTATATTGCAATTGAGCAAAAAATTAGTGTTAAAAATTTATAAAAAAAACAGTTGACAGAGGCGGAAGAAAGTGGTAAATTAATCTGGCTGTCACAAAGAAATGATTCTTTTGAAGAAACAACTTGAAAAACTTTGAAAAAAGTCAAAAAACTTGTTGACAATCCTTTCTGAGTGTGGTAAAGTAAACAAGCTGTCAGCGAGAGAGCGAATTACTTAAAAGAACATCGAAAAAGTTTGAAAAAACTTGAAAAAAGTTCTTGACAAACAAAAAAAGATGTGATAAAGTAAACGAGCTGTCTGAGAGACAGAAAACAAAGAACCTTGATAACTAAACAGTGAGACACATACGATTCTCGAAAATTCTTTTATACATTCAAAGAACGGTTCGATGAACCAACAACAGTAAAACGAGAGATAGCTAGTAGTTATCTTGAGTGGAACAACCTCTTGAGCCTTTGGCTCAATCGGTGAGATGCAATTAAGCCAATGCAAGCATTGCTGAATTGCTTACACACTTTTACAGAGAGTTTGATCCTGGCTCAGGATGAACGCTGGCGGCGTGCTTAACACATGCAAGTCGAACGGGGATTATTTTGACAGAGACTTCGGTTGAAGTCGTTATAATCCTAGTGGCGGACGGGTGAGTAACGCGTGGGTAACCTGCCTCACACTGGGGGATAACAGTCAGAAATGACTGCTAA
>NZ_JANJZT010000090.1 GCF_024622975.1 Blautia caecimuris
GCATCCGCCCTGTGCCCTTTCTGCTTGACCTTTCGCTTTTCATCACCCTAGCGTAGGTGATGCGGTCTTTGATTCTCATTGCTGATAAATAAATTTATCGATGTCTTCCTATCTTACGTTTTACGTTTGTATCAAGGATCTTTAATCTTTTCGATTAAAGTTACATGTATGCAGTTTTCAAGGTACAATATCCTGGGCTTAATTACTTAAGACCCAATGGGCTTAAGTGGACTCGAACCACCGACCTCACGCTTATCAGGCGTGCGCTCTAACCAGCTGAGCTATAAGCCCATCTTTCAAAAGCTAAAAGCTTTTGAATGGAGATGAAGAGATTCGAACTCTCGACCCCCTGCTTGCAAGGCAGGTGCTCTCCCAACTGAGCTACATCCCCATTTGATCTGGCGTCCACCTGCTCTCCCACATCGTCTCCAATGCAGTACCATCGGCCGCTTAGGTCTTAACCGTCGTGTTCGGGATGGGAACGGGTGTGTCCCCTAAGCGCATCGACACCAGAAATGGTTTTATTCAATTCTTCCTTGATAACTCAACAGTGAAACACATCTCTCTACTTCTTCTTCCTTAGAAAGGAGGTGATCCAGCCGCACCTTCCGATACGGCTACCTTGTTACGACTTCACCCCAGTCATCCGTCCCGCCTTCGGCAGCTCCGTCCTTTCGGTTCGGTCACTGACTTCGGGCGTTACTGACTCCCATGGTGTGACGGGCGGTGTGTACAAGACCCGGGAACGTATTCACCGCGGCATTCTGATCCGCGATTACTAGCGATTCCAGCTTCGTGCAGTCGAGTTGCAGACTGCAGTCCGAACTGGGACGTTATTTTTGGGATTTGCTTAAGCTCACACTCTCGCTTCCCTTTGTTTACGCCATTGTAGCACGTGTGTAGCCCAAATCATAAGGGGCATGATGATTTGACGTCATCCCCGCCTTCCTCCAGGTTATCCCTGGCAGTCTCCTCAGAGTGCCCGGCCAAACCGCTGGCTACTAAGGATAGGGGTTGCGCTCGTTGCGGGACTTAACCCAACATCTCACGACACGAGCTGACGACAACCATGCACCACCTGTCTCCTCTGTCCCGAAGGAAAGGTGACGTTACTCACCGGTCAGAGGGATGTCAAGACTTGGTAAGGTTCTTCGCGTTGCTTCGAATTAAACCACATGCTCCACCGCTTGTGCGGGTCCCCG
>NZ_JANJZT010000091.1 GCF_024622975.1 Blautia caecimuris
ATAGCATCGAAGGAAGAATACTTTGATCTGATCACATCTTCCAGATGGAAGAGCTGGTTAATGTACAGCATTCCCTGTACAGATGGCTGGGTATAATCCAGTGCTTTTCCCTTAGGGATGGCATCTGTCAGATATCTTCTGATGTGTGCCCAGCAGGCTGTGCGTTTGGCATCCGGTACTTTATTGTATCCGCTATAGCCATCACACATCAGATAACCCTTGAAGCCGTGAAGAAAATCTACGGCATTGTCCCCGGCCCGGGTCTCCGAGTATTTATAGAGGATAATAGGTGGTCCTCCGTCTTCACCGCTGCGGAACAGCCACATATATGACTTGGTTTGCGCGCGGCGTTCCGGTTCATGCAGAACCTGAAGTGGCGTTTCATCTGCCATCGCGAATCCACGTTCCAGAAGTTTCCTGTGGAAGTATTCGTACATAGGAAGAAAAAATGCTTCAGAATTCCGGATCACCCAGTTTGCCATAGTAGCTCTGGTGATCTCCACGCCATACTGTTTCCAGTCCTTTTCCTGACGGTAGTATGGAAGACCATTACAAAACTTCTGGTACATTACCCAGGCAACCGTTCCGGCAGAAGCCATTCCATAAAGCATATGGGATCTGCCATCTTTTCCTTTTTTGATAACCGGTATATCCTGAAGCCTGCACTGCGGGCACTCATAGCTCTTACTGTAGTATTCATATACTTTCAGTTTTGCCGGTACAAAAACCAGCTCCCGGCGGACAAACTCTTCCCCGATTTCTTTCAGTGGGGTACCACAGGCAGGGCAGAGTTTCTCTTCCTCAGAAAGTTCCAGATACTTTTTCTCAACAGGAACTCCCTTAAACCGTTCAGCATCTGTAGCTCTTGCTTTTCGTTTTTTTGCTGTTTTTTCCGGAAGAAGTGCCTCAAGATCCTCTGCTTTTACAGCTTCTGGATCCTGTTCCAGTTCCGCTTCATTGAAAAAGTTTAACTGGCCTGGAATATCGATGGTTCTTTTTTCACTGGAGGTGCCAAACAGTTTTTTACGGAGAAGGTCTATCTCTTCTTTCAGGTTATCCCGTTCCTGGGTAAGAGCCTCTTCCCGTTTATTGGCAGCATCGACAGTTGCCTGAAGTGTTTTTATCATCTTTTTGAGATCGTTTATCATGTCCTTCAGCTCACG
>NZ_JANJZT010000092.1 GCF_024622975.1 Blautia caecimuris
TTAACCCATTGTGCTAGTTAATATAAAAAACTTCAACAAAATATGTTATCCTATAGCTGTACACCACTACATGCTATGAAAGGAGGCACACATAATGTTGAAGTTCAAAGATGATTATACCACTCTCACAGCAACTTTTGAAGATTTTATTTTGCTTGTTTATACAGTTATTGATGATTTGTATCAACGGTCTGTCCCTGTATGCGTTTCCCAAAGGCGGAATGTGCATACTGCAAAGATGTCTGATTCTGAAATAATTACGCTAAGCATTTGTGGTGAACTCATTGGTATAGATTCTGAAAAGGCATGGTATTCTTTCGTGAAACGTAATTATCGACACCTTTTTCCGCATCTATGCTGCCGCACGCGATTTAACCGAACCAGAAGAGCTCTTTTACAAGTAACGGAACTGCTCCGGCAGAAACTGGCTCAATCCTTCCCAATACCTGACAGCCGTTATTTTGTAATTGACAGCTTCCCTCTTCCAGTCTGCAAATTTGGGCGTGCGCGTTACTGCCGTTCCTTCCGCGAGGATGGCGCAAATTATGGAAAATGTCCATCCAAAAAGGAAACTTATTTCGGGTTCAAAGTACATGCCCTTATTACCATAGAAGGTTATGTAACTGCTTTTGAGATTACGCCCGCATCTGTGGATGACCGGGAAGGACTGCGCGACCTTGCAGAAAACCATCTGCGGGTTACAATATTTGGAGATAAAGGCTATACTGGGGAAAACCTTTTGCAGGATATGCGTGAAAAAGGTATCTGCCTGATGTCTCTCAAACCATCTAATCATAAGAACAACTGGCCAAAAGAAATACGGCAGCTGATCTTCCGCTTCCGTCGTAGGGTGGAAACTGTATTTTCGCAGCTTAGCGAACAGTTAAATGCGGAAAAAGTTCTCGCAAAAAGCTTTCATGGATTATGTACCCGATTACAGAATAAAATTCTGGGGCACAACCTGTGCATGGCATTCAACAGTGTATTTGGAGAACAATGTGATATTGGACAGATAAAACATCTCATCTTCTAAAAAAGTGCTTTCAATTATATAG
>NZ_JANJZT010000009.1 GCF_024622975.1 Blautia caecimuris
GGTTCATCGAACCGTTCTTTGAATGTATAAAAGAATTTTCGAGAATCGTATGTGTCTCACTGTTTAGTTATCAAGGTCCTTGCCGTTTTGACAGCTCATTAATTTTACCATATATATTCGAGCTTGTCAAGAACTTTTCAAGTTTTTTCGACTTTTTCCAAGTCGTAAAACTCAAACGGAGAAGGAGGGATTTGAACCCTCGCGCCGCTGTTAACGACCTACTCCCTTTCCAGGGGAGCCCCTTCGGCCAGCTTGGGTACTTCTCCAAATTGCCCTAGATGTTTCTCTTCTGTTTGTCAGAAGCGCTATTCATTATATAACATCTTTCTTTGTTTTGTCAAGCATTATTTTAACTTTTTTTGCAAGTTTTTATTTGCCTGACGAACGGAGAGAGTGGGATTCGAACCCACGCGCCCTTGCGGACAAACGGTTTTCAAGACCGCCTCGTTATGACCACTTCGATATCTCTCCTTATGCAATTCTGCGTTTTCCAACCTTTTTCTCGTTGACGCGAATTACATTCTATCATCAAACATCATTCCTGTCAAGACATAAATTCAAATATTTTTCAATTTTTTCAGCAATTTTTTCAGCTATCATGCATTTCACATTAAATCAAAATCTTTGATTACAGGGAACCACAAAATAACACGAAACACTTTCTCCATTTCAGGAATTTCTACGCACCCATTCATCTGGTACATCATTTGAGATACATTTTTTAATCCGATTCCCGTTCCATTTATATGACTATCTGAAAGAGCAATCCCATTCGTAATAGAAATTCCCACCTTATCTGATAAATAAAAGAATTCCAGATACACTTCCTGTTTCATATCGCCATATTTCCTTATATTAGAAACAAGATTGTTTATAATCCTCCCCATATAATTTCTGTTAATCTGTACCAGAATCGGTCTCCAGACGATTTTCTTGGCATTAACCGAAAAACCAACGTAGTCTAATAATGCCAATAGTTCTGACATGTAGTCCCCAAATGCACTCTCCACTTCCTCTGCAGATTCCAAATCTATTTTTTCTTTTGAAAACACAAAAAAATATTCAAACATTTGGTCTGAAAGCGCTCTAATCTGAAAAATCTTATCAAACGCTTTATCTATATACTCCCGACTGACTTTCCCCTCGTTTTCCTGCTTTCTTAATATTTCAACATAAGTCATAAGACCTGTCAGCGGAGTACGAAGATCATGTGCCATGCCAAGCACCAGTTTATCCTGTGCCGCACGCATTTCATGCTCCTTTTCTTCTCTGTAAACCAGCATTTTTCTCATTATATCTAAACCCTGAGCCAGTTTTGCCAGTTCATCCTGCCCCTGCACCATTATGTTTGCAGATAAATTTCCCTGCCCAATTTTTTCTACTTCTCTTTCCAGGTAACAGATATAATCCACATCTTCACGAATACCCGACATAAGAACTGTAAGGCCCAATACTAATCCGGTAAATAGTGAAATTCCCAGAAGAATATCATGATACCTTTCATTTCTTCCATCATAAAGCTGCACATTTGCATTTCCGTCTGCAAATTTAATCACATTTGTATAGCCTTTTTCCCAGTTAGTCAAGAGCTGAATTCCATCTTCTACAATTCCCTCCTGTATCTTAAGATCAAACAAAAGGCGTCCTTCTCTTACAACAACAAATTCTATTATACGATTGTCATATGCCCACTTTTTTAGACTTATAGCATCTGTAGCTTTGATATGATGTTTTTCTACATGAATTTGAAGTTCTTCCAGAATTTTACTCTCTCCCAAAAAATTTGATTCCCAGAAAAATCGATCCATCCATTCTCTTCCGCCAATATCAAGTAAAAGAAATACAAAAAGGCCTGCCAAAAAACTTCGAACAAGCCTTTTTAACATTTTCCTCTTCATACTGTCATTTTGCTTTCTTTTCAACAATACGCCCAAAACGATATCCCTTTCCCCACACGGTCTGGATGATCTGTGGCTTTTGCGGATCTGCTTCTATTTTTATACGAAGCTTTCGGATATGCACCATTACTGTATTTGCTGAGGTATAAACAAAAGGCTCTCCCCACAGACTTTCATAAAGATTTTGAATAGAAAAAATCTTCTGTGGATTTTGTATCATCAGACACAAAATCTTATATTCGATTTCTGTAAGATTGATTTCTTCATCCCCTATCCATACTTCATTAAACTCAGTACATAATCTGAGTTTTTCGGATATCACCCATTTGAGATTTTTCTTTTCAAGCTGTGCACGATTATAAACCTTGTATCTTCTCAGCAGAGCTTTCACCCTTCCAAGAAGTTCTGCGTACGAAAACGGCTTTACAAGATAATCGTCTCCTCCAGCCATTAATCCCATTAATTTATCGGATTCTTGATCTTTTGCTGTCAAAAATAAAATAGGAGCATTTGATATTTTTCGAATTTCCTGGCAGGTTTTTATTCCAGATAGTCCGGGCATCATAATATCCAAAAGGATCAGATCCACCACCCTCTCTGTATCTTTGACAATTTTTATCCCTGCATAACCATTTTCCGCTTCCTCCATATGATATCCTTCTGCTTCCATGAGAATCCTTACACCTTCACGAATTGAGCCATCATCTTCTATTATCAAAATTGTTTCTTCATTCATAGTTGCATTGTTCCCCATTATCCTTACGCATATAAAATAAAGCTATAAAAATTAACACAACAAATCCAATAATGGCCGGAATACCATAATCTATCGTTCTGGAACCTGGGATGCCTACCAGTAAATGGCTTTGACTGTCAACCGTATACGTCCATAACGCCGGGAAAATCTGCTCTACATCTATATGGATAATCTGTGAATCTCCAGACAATAGGTTAAAAAGCATATGTACCACCACAGAAGACCAAATAGAACCCGTTTGACAGGTAATCAAAGCCAGCCCTGTCCCTGCAAGCATCAACGCTCCCAAAACAAGGATGCCATCTGAAAGGCTCTGTATCTCCACCGAGTCGAAATGTATACTCGCAAAGAGAAATGAAGAAATCATAATTGCTTTATTTCTTCCCAATTCCTTTTCAAGAGAACCCAACATCAATCCGCGAAAAGTTACTTCCTCCACTATACCCGCTCTTACTCCGTCGCAAAACACTGAAAGCAGAATGGTGTCAAACATTGTCTGAAGCGGAAGATTCTCCCATCTAAATTTTCCAGGTATAAATAAAATATAAAAAAGACTTATTGTACAAGGAAGTATTATTCCAATCATACACCATTTGGGATCAGGCAACGGCTTTCCAAGATTTATTTCCTGTACCGAGGAGTTCATGAGATATTTTGTATATAAGTAAATTAACCCCAATATACACGCAATAGCCAATGACACCGCCAATAAACGTTGCAGACTTCCTGGCAAATCAACGCTGTAAGCAAAAAGCGAAAAATCAAAAGACACTCTATATATTATATATGCAGCAAGTGTATGCAAAATACTTTTCTTCATATTTTCCTTTCAAAGCCACTCCCTCGGTATTTGCGGCAGCTGACACACCATATGCAGGAACGACTGGCATAGCCATAGACAACATTGTTATGCCCAGTTTCATAAGTTTTTTTGCCCATAACAACACATCCTCCATGTAAATAATATTTTATTTTCAGTTCTGCAGTTCCTGAATACAGTTATATCGTACAAGCAAATTCTTAATTAAAGCCTTATAATCTTCTTAATAATTCTTAATTTCAATCTGCAAAAACACTATAAAATATTCTTCTGGATTCAAATACCTGCCATTTTTTCCAATGCTTTCAAAAAAATTTCAGCTATATCCAGATCCTCTGGAGTTGTGATCTTAATATTCTTATAAGATCCCTCTACAAGGGCAACTTTCACTCCTGTTTCCTGCTCTACCACCATAGCGTCATCTGTGATTGCAGACATATCCCGACAACGAATCTTCTCATGCGCCTCTCGGATCAGCCTGTATTCAAATATCTGAGGTGTCTGAATTGTCCAGACAGTGCTTCTGTCCGGTGTCTCTGCAACATATCCCTGTGTATCTGCTATTTTCACCGTATCTTTGGAAGGCATACCGATCACGCAGGCACCTGTTTTCTCAACTCCCTGTATTCCTCTCCGAATAATTTCTTCTGTAATAAAAGGTCTTGCCCCATCATGGATCAGAACAAAATCACTGTTTTCACAGGAAAGAAGTCCTTCATAAACAGAATCATACCGCTCTTTTCCACCGGGTATCACTTTTGTCACCTTGGTGAGACCATATTTTTCCACAATTTCCTCTTTGCAAAAAGGAACCGACTCCGCCCCTGTAACCAGAATAATATCACGTATCATTCCACTGTCCTGGAAACATTTCAGAGAATAATAAAGCAATGGTTTTCCTCCCAGCTCCAGAAACTGCTTCTGGACCTTGCTGTTCATCCGTTTACCCTGTCCTGCCGCCAAAACAATGGCTGTATTTTTTCTTTCCATAAAAACCTCCCCAAAAGTTTTTATCTTTCTCCCAGTTTCAGATTCGGCACTGCATTCAGATCCCATCCATGGCGGGTTCCTTTTTTATACTCATAATAAGCTGCAACTCCGATCATAGCTGCATTATCCGTACAGAAAATCGGAGACGGGCGGAAAAACTGATAACCATTTTCTTCACAGGCTTTTTCCATAGTGGCCCTCAGAGTACCATTGGAAGCTACTCCGCCTGCAATAGCCACCTTTTTCATCCCAAAATCCTTTGCCGCCATCATAGTGTGCTCTACCAGAACATCTACCACCGCTTTCTGGAAAGATGCCGCAAGATCTGCACGATTTACCTCTTCGCCCTTCATCTGCGCCTGATTCAGATAATTCAGAACCGCAGACTTCACTCCGCTGAAGCTGAAATCATACGGACAGTCTCCTACTTTCGCTCTCGGGAACTGTATCGCATCCGGATTTCCTTCTTTTGACAGCTTGTCAATTTTCGGTCCTCCCGGATAGCCCAGACCAATAGCCCGGGCAACTTTATCAAAGGCTTCTCCTGCCGCGTCATCTCTGGTTCTTCCCAGAATCTCAAACTCCCCGTAATCTTTAACGATCACAAGATGGGTATGTCCTCCTGAAACGATCAGGCAAAGAAACGGCGGTTCCAGATCCGGATGTTCAATATAGTTTGCGGAAACGTGCCCCTCTATATGGTGAACGCCTACAAGAGGAAGTTTTTTCGCATAGGCAATGGCCTTGGCTTCTGCAACCCCTACAAGCAGCGCTCCTACAAGCCCCGGACCATAGGTAACGCCAACAGCGTCCAGGTCGTCCAGCGTTACCCCCGCTTCCTTTAACGCTTCCTCGATTACCTGATTGATTTTTTCAATATGTTTGCGTGATGCAATTTCCGGCACAACTCCGCCATACAGCTTATGGAGTTCAATCTGAGAGGAAATCACATTAGATAAAATTGTTCTTCCGTTTTTTACAACAGATGCTGCTGTCTCATCACAGGAGCTTTCTATTGCCAGGATCAGTGTATCTTCCACTTTTATTCCTCCTCAAAATTCAGTTCCGCACTTTTTCCATCCTTCCCCGGATAAGCCTGCGGAAAAATTCCTCTTACCGTTTCCATATACTCTTCCGGACGGATCAGGGACGGACTGTAATGTGTCAGCCACATTTCTTTTACCCGGGCATCCCGCGCCAGCTCCGCCGCTTCGCGGAAAGTCATATGCTTGTAGCCTTTTGCCTTATCCGCCTTGTCATCCTCTCCGTACATTCCCTCACAGATAAAAAGATCTGACTCTCTGGCATTGCGGAGAATGGATTCCGTTGGTCTGGTATCTGTGGTATACGTAAGTTTGATCCCCTTTCGATCCGGTCCAAGAACCATATCCGGAGTATATACAACTCCATTTTCCTCTATAGTCTGGCCCTTTTGCAGCGGATTCCAGAATTTCAGCGGAATCTCCTGCTCTTTGGCACGTTCAGGAGAAAATTTGCCCTGTCTTAAAATTTCCAGAGTATATCCGTAACAGATGACATTATGATTCACTCTGAAAGCAGTAATTCGATACCCGTTCAGCTCAATAACCTCTTCCGGTTTCGTAATTTCTATAAATCTGATCTCAAAGGGCAGCTCCGGAGCGATCACCCGAAGAGCGTTCACTACCCTCTCCAGGCCTCTGGGGCCGATCAGCGTCAGAGGCTCTGTACGGTCTGCATTTCCCATGGTAAGAAGCAGTCCGGGCAGTCCGCTGATGTGATCTCCATGATAATGGGTAAAGCAGATTACATCAATCGGCTTAAAGCTCCATCCTTTTTCTTTTACAGCAACCTGAGTTCCTTCTCCGCAATCGATCAGCAGACTGCTTCCATTGTATCTGGTCATCAGAGCAGTCAGCCATCTTCTCGGAAGAGGCATCATCCCTCCGGTTCCTACTAAACAAACATCTAACATAGTTTACCTCTTTTATTCTGAAAAGACTTCTGCAAAATACCTTCTGCTGTTATCTTCACATTTTCTCTACTGGCAAAGTGTAACACAATCAGAACCTCAAAACAAGGCAAAAATCCCCTTCTGTCACAGTGTCATCGCAGTGGAAGGCTGAGTTCTGCAACAAACTCCTCTCCGGTTTTCCCACATAAAAGACTTCCTCCGTGAAGCTCTGCAATCTTTGCAGCGCTTTTCAGTCCGATCCCGCTTCCTACCGCCTGCTTCTCTTTTCCCATACCGTTGGACATTACTGTTTTCAGCGTCTTTCCTTCTACATACACCTGAATATCCGTTGTTCTGGTTCTGTCCCCATAACGCTCAATATTGGAACCAAGATTCCAGATCAGACGTCTGATCAGAAAGGGATTTGCTTTCCATATGGCTTCCGGCAGTTCCCCCTGGCTAAAAGAAACCGGAATCCCCTGAACAGACAGTTCTTCTGCCATTTCCTTTACCATTTCTGCAAACATTGACGGGTTCCAGGTCTGCATGATAGTTTCTCCTGTATTCTCAAATACAAGAGCATACTCAAACATTTTATCTGATAGGTTCCTGATCTCTTCTGTTTTTTCCAGGCATTTCTGAATATAAGCAGGGTAATCTTCTGCCCTTCCTTTTTTTCTGTGGAGAATCTCCAGATATCCGTTAAGGGCAGTCAGAGGCGTTCTGAGATCATGAGAAACTGCCCTGATCAGCTCCTGATTGTCCCTGTGAACTTTCCGCTCATTTTCCATACTGTTTTTCAGCGTCAGTCTCATGTTGTCCAGTTCTGCAGCCAGGGCGGAAATTTCATCATGCCCCTTTACTGTTACTCTGTGCTCCATGTCCCCCTGCCCGATCACTGTAATCTCAGCACGCAGGTTTCCCAGATATTTCATTCTTCTGTGAGCAAAAATAAGCAGCGGAAAAAAAACTGCCATTCCATCTGCAGCTGCAACCATCAGATAATATAACGAAAAAAATTTAAGAGACTGGTAACTCATAATCTGTACCCGGGCAGTTCCATCCTGAAATTCAATTTCTGTTTCTACAGGCGTCTCCATCCCCTGGGCGGCTATATCACTGTCTGACCATACCCAGCTGCCCCAGAAAGGACTGTCTAAGACTTCTGGAAAAAAGCCTTCCTGATATTGTCCGTCCTCATCATAAATTCCAAGCCATGTATAAATATCTGCCTTTTCTTCAAATACCGGCATATAAATCTCCGGCTGATCCATTCTGTAGGAGGGCGCCGTCTCTTTAAGCCAGTCCATATATTCTTCCCGGGAATCTGTGAATATTTCATGTTCCAGAACCCAGCCGTAAGCTGCAAATCTTCTGCTTACAAAAAACATGGTAGCCAGAACAGCAACTGTAAAGCTTGTCAGAAAAAGCAGCATAAGCTCCTGTGTCAGCTTCCGCTCTCTTTCATTTCTTTTTTTCTTAATCACAACGGTATCCCCTTCCCCATATGGTACGGATAATTCTTGGCTTTCCGGGATCATCTTCTATTTTTGATCTCAGATTCCGGATGTGTACCATAACAATATTTGCCGCCCCGTAATAATAAGTTTCTTCCCATACCGCCTCATACAGGTGTTCCACAGAAAAAATCTGCTTTCTGTGCTTCATAAGGGTACAGAGAATGGAAAACTCCGTATCTGTCAGAGAAATCTCTTTTCCGTTTTTCCATACAGTTCCGGCTTCCGGATACACTTCCAAAGCTCCGCTGCACATTTTTTCTTCCTGTGTCCTCCGGCCGCTGCCCTGATATACATGATATCGCCGCACCAGGGCTTTTACTCTGCTGATCAGCTCCTGATAGGAAAACGGCTTGGGAAGATAGTCGTCTCCGCCGCTGGAAAATCCCATGATCTTATCTTCCACCTGAGTTCTTGCGCTGAGAAACAGGATTGGGACATTTGATTTTTTCCGGATCTCCATACAGGTCTGATACCCATTTAATCCCGGCATCATCACATCCAGCAGAATCAGATCATAAGCTCCATGTTCTATTTTATCCAGAGCTTCCTTTCCGTCTCCTGCTTCACCCACAGTAAATCCTTCCCCCTGCAGAAGTACCATAGCCACCTCCCGGATTTCAGGGTTATCGTCCACAATCAAAATTTCCGGTTCTTCCATTATCTTTCTCCTTTTGCGTTGGGAAATACTGCTGCCGCATTTTTCCACAAAATATTATACTACGATCTTTAAACTCTATGTTTGCATCATTCGCCTCGTTAAGTGACCGGGTATTAGGAATTTTGCATATATATGACAAAACGCCTCGCAGAATATTACCGTATAAACAGTAACTATTCTATCTCCGAACTCACTCTGTATCTTCGTCCCGGCTTCATTAAGCGTTCATATTATATCATGTTTTTCGGGCTTCAATGTGATTCTTAATAATTCTTCAGATTTATGCAACAGGTTTCTTAAGATATAAAATGTATATTTTCGTTATCATTTTATATACTCTACTTCATTTGAAAGGAGCCCGCTTTTATGGAACATCTTATTAACCGGAAGTCCACTTCCTTCTCCCATCCCCGGAAAAATACTCAGGTCTTTTTCCCTGTTACTGCACTGCATTTTATTTTTCTTACCGCGGCAGTACTTATATTTGTGTATTTTTCCGTTCCGGAAGGAAAGCTTTTCGGCTCAGAAACAGACTGGTACTGCCAGCATGTAACGCTTGTGGATACTATGCGCAGACAGTTTTATGCAACAGGAGATCTGTTTCCGGACTGGATTTCTCTTGGAAGCGGGACAAATTTTTATGCACTTTCCTACTACGGATTTCTGCGCCCGGACGTTCTGGTCAGTTATCTTCTTCCTTCTGTTCCTGTGGAAACTGTAATTCAGTTTTATGCGGTAACAGAAATGGCTGCCGGCGCCTGCCTTCTTTACTGGTGGCTTTTTCATAAATCCCTGGACAGGCTTTATTGTCTTACCGGAGGATTTCTTTATCTCACAGCCGGCTGTATGTTCCAGGCTCACAGGCAGATCATGTTTGTAAACTATCTTCCGTTTCTGATTCTTGCCCTTATATACACAGACAGACTGTCCGAAATTCATACCGGAGTTTACGCAAAAACATTCCCCCTTCATCCCGGACTTGCTGTAAGCTTTTTTATGATATCTGTTCACAGTTTTTATTTTCTGCCCTCCTGCCTTGTCTGCTGTTCCCTGTATCTTCTCTGTACAGGCAAAAACAGACTGCACACATGGAAAATCTGGCTGATTTCTGTTATTACAGGTCTTTGTCTTGCAGCTGTCCACCTTCTTCCTACAGCGCTTGTGATCCTGGAAAATAAAAAAGACGTACAGCCCGCTTCTCTGTGGCAGATCTTTACAGTAAATCCCTCCATGAATACTTTACTTTACAGCTCCTACGGCTGTGGACTCACCCTTCTGGTCCTTTACTGTGTAATGTTATCTCTGGGCTGCAGCAAAACAAAAAAACTGGCCTTTGCGCTTCTTATCCTGTGTTTCAGTCAGCTTTGCTGCTGGCTTCTGAACGGAACCCTTTATCTTCGCCCCAAAGCTCTTATTCCCTTTCTTCCACTGTTTCTGCTGCTTACAGCCCGTACTCTCAGTCTTCTTCAGCAGAAAAAGCTGAAACACCGCTTTCTGCCGGCAGCCTTTTGTGCCATACCTGCACTGGTTCAAATATTTTTTCTTCATCATCCACAGCGGAAGCTGATCCTGGCAGATATACTTGTGCTGCTTTTTTATTCACTGTTGCCGAAATCAGAAATTGTTTTAAAGAAAAAATTTCATTTCAGAGAAAAAAACAGCTCTTCCAAAACAGGAGTATCCTCTTCCCTTTTACAGGCTTATCCCGCAAAAAACCACATAGTCTGCGTCTTTCTCTGTATTATACCTGCTCTTTTATTTGTCAGCACTGCCAAAACAGAAAAATTCGCTGCTTCCTCTGTAAAATCCAGAGAAATCTTTACCCGTCAGGAACTGAAGGAGGTCTGTTCCGAACCCGGAAACGCTGTAGATATTTTTACTGCCCCCATGACAAACAGCAACTACGCTCCTTTGGAAAACCAACGCCGTACAACCATGTATTCTTCTGTTTCCAACACCGCCTACAACCATCTGTTTTATGACATTCTGAAAATGCCGGTCAGCACCAGAAACCGTGTTTCCATGAACGCTGCTCCCAATCCGTTTCAGGAATATCTGATGGGCATCCGATATATACAGACCACTGAAAACCGGCTTCCTGCAGGATATGTCCCCCGCCTCCAAAAGGGAAATATGGTTCTGGCAGAAAATCCCAATGTACTGCCCGTTGCTTACGGAACCTCAGCTCTTATGAGTGAAGCAGATTATGATACGCTTGATTACCCTTATAATCTGGATACCCTTACCAACCGGACCATTGTTCCGGAAACTGCCGGCACCGGGAAATCAGACTATACTTCTCAGATAAAAGAATATACTCTTCCACAGGATTTTATGAAACGTTCCTCAGAATACCTGGCAGAAACCGTATCCCGCAGTCTCCCTTCTGTCCTGAAAGATCAGATTCTGCTTCTGTCTTTTGATGTGGACTATGAGGGAACCAGGGATATTGACATAACCATTAACGGCATCCGAAACAGGCTTTCCGGTTCCTCCGCCCCTTATCCCAACCAGAATCACACGTTCACCTATATGCTTTCTGCCAATACACCTTTAAAAACTCTCGAGATTGCTTTCTCAGAGGGAAATTATAAAATAAACAATCTCCGCGGATTCACTTTGCCGATTTCCGCTATTGCTCATCCTGATATCACGCCATTTACGCCCTGCTCAGAAAACGAAAAGGCGCTTCTCCAGGGCAGTATTACCATGAAGGAGGACGGATACTTTGTAACCTCCTTTGCCTTTTCCAACGGATATGAGATTCTGGTAGACGGACGCCCTGCAGATCCGGTTATGGTAAACAAAGGATTTGTAGGTTTTCCCATAAAAAAAGGGACGCATGAAATTCTTGTTACTTTCCATGCGCCCGGTAAACGGATCGGTATTCTGTTCAGTTTTGCTGCCGCAGTTCTTCTTCTGACAAAGTTATCTACATCTCTTTTGTCATCAGCACTGCGTTTTCCACAGGATTCTCATAATAATTCCTGCGAAGTCCGTCCTCTTTAAATCCAAGTCTCTGATAAAGCCGTCTGGCGGTTTCGTTTCCCTGGCGGACCTCCAGATGGACAAGCTTTATCCCCTGCATTTCCGCCATGCGGAGCATACTGTCCACAAGAAACTGTCCAATTCCCTCTTTCTGACGGTCCGAGCGTACTGCTACATTCAGGATATCTCCCTCATCCAGCACAGTCATCATACTGCAGTAGCCAAGAATACGCTCTTTTTCCTCCACCACAAAAAACATGGTGTCTTTTTTCATCAGATAAGTAAGAAAGCCTTCTTTTGTCCACGGTACAGAAAAAAGGTTCTGTTCGATATCCACAACCTGCTCCAGATCTTCCACAAGCATTTCACGAAATGTCATTGTGCAGCCTCCTGATCTTTCGCTTTTTCCCGTTCTGCCCGCTCTCTTTCCGCCTGAGAAACGCGAAGGTAGTCCGGCACATGCTCCTCTGCGGTTCCATATTTTCCTTCTTCGTAATATACAAGGCCCAGAGATGCCACTGCTGCCGCCCTCTGTCTGTTTACATGAGCCGGAGCAAAGCTGAAAGCTGCCTGAAGCTTTTCCTGGATCAGTTTTCTGAATACAGGCACACCATCCCCCAAAAAGGTAACTCTTTCCCCATACTGTTCAAGCTTTGCAAGAAGCTCCTCAATGGGAACCGCCATCTGATCCTCCACTGTCTGAAGTCTGTGGTCTTTAAAACGATAAATCCCTGTATATACCTGGTTTCTTCTGGCATCCATGATCGGACAGATCAGGCCTTGTGTGTCATAAAGATTATAAGCCAGAGCTTCTACCGTAGGCACACTGATCAATGGCTTTTTAAGGGCAAGCCCCAGCCCTTTTGCAGTAGCAGAGCCAATACGAAGCCCGGTAAAAGAGCCCGGACCGCCGGCAACAGCAATAGCGTCAACCGTATCCAGGTCAAGCTCTGTCATCTTTGCCACCTCATCCAGCATGGGAAGCAGAGTCTGAGAATGTGTTTTTTTATAATTCACTGTATATTCTGCAGTCAGAATTTCGTCTTCAACAACAGCTACGGAAGCTACGATTCCCGAACTGTCCAAACCTAAAATTTTCATATTTTATTCAACCTCCTGTACAGTGATCCTGCGGTAATCAAATCCCTGTGTCAGATCCTTTTCTATGGTGATCTCAATCCGTTTTTCCGGAAGGATGTCTCTGATCAGCTCCGCCCACTCAATCAGACAGATTCCCTCTCCGAAAAAATAATCGTCGTAACCGATCTCTTCCATTTCTTCAATATCACCGATACGGTACACATCAAAATGATAAAAAGGCAGACGGCCTTCCTCATAGACCTGCACGATCGTAAATGTAGGACTGCTGACAGGCTCTGTGATGCCAAGCCCCGCTGCCACTCCCTGGGTAAAAACAGTCTTTCCCACACCGAGATCTCCGTTCAGGGTATATACCTGTCCCGGCTTTGCTGCTTCACCGATTTTTTTTCCTAATTCAAACGTCTCCTCCGGACTTCTGGTTTCTATTATCATGGCTCCGCCTTCCCAAACAAATTCCGGCTACTGATCACTTCGTTCCCGGCGGCTTTCATGCCGGATAAACAATTATCACCTGACTGATTCAGCAGTTCCGGTCTTTTACTTATTTCTTGCAGAATTGTTCTTTGCATATTATAATAGAGCAAACAGAGAAAAACAATACTTTTCGCAAAAGGAGAATAAAACTATGGCAAATCCAGTTGTAACAATCACCATGGAAAACGGTGATGTAATGAAAGCAGAGCTTTATCCGGAGGTTGCTCCCAATACGGTAAATAACTTTATCAGTCTTGTAAAAAAAGGATTTTATGACGATCTGATCTTCCACCGTGTCATCAACGGCTTCATGATCCAGGGCGGCTGCCCGGACGGAACCGGCATGGGCGGTCCGGGATACAGCATTAAAGGCGAATTCGCTCAGAACGGCGTTGCAAACGACCTTGCACACACTCCCGGTGTTCTTTCCATGGCAAGAGCCATGCATCCAAACTCCGGCGGAAGCCAGTTCTTTATCATGCACAAGGCTGCTCCTCATCTTGATGGAAGCTACGCTGCCTTCGGCAAGATCACAGAGGGTATGGATGTTGTAAACCGCATTGCGGAAGAGGATACTGACTACAGTGACAGACCCCTTGACGATCAGGTAATGAAAACAGTAACTGTGGAAACCTTTGGTGTGGATTATCCGGAACCGGAGAAATGCTGATTCAGTTTTCGGGAATAGTATGTAATAAAATCGTACTGAAAAAAGATTCACTGAATGGCTGACAGACAGCCTGTAACCAGAGAATAGCTGAAAAAGTTATTCTCTGGTTTTTTCTTACCCGTCAGATGATATTCATACAGTCAGAAACAGCGCTGCTGTCATTCCTCAAAGGTCAGCACTTCCCCATCCAGAACTGCAAAATACATTTCTCTGTCTTTTTCCATTTTTGCTCTTCCGTTTGTGCTTTCCGTAATGGCTTTCTGTACCTCATCCACATCCTGAAACGGAATCAGAAGCTCCAGGATTACCCGGTCTGTATATTCGCTGTTCAGAACAGGCAGGCTCCTCTCGCCTGCAATATACTGAAGCTTTCCCACTCCTGTATAATCCGTGGTTACTCTGAGACAGATTCCTTTTTTCTTCTCAATAATACGGCTGGCTGCAAGACCTTCCTGAACCGCCCTGGAATAAGCCCGGACAAGTCCTCCTGTTCCCAGCAGAACTCCCCCGAAATATCTTGTTACAACCACTGCCACATTATAAATATCTTCTCCCAGGATCACATCCAGCATAGGACGTCCTGCCGTTCCGGAGGGCTCCCCGTCGTCGCTGCATCTGGTATATTCCCTGTTTGATCCCACCGAATACACAAAGCAGTTATGCCTTGCATCCCAGTATTTTTTTTTCATTTCTTCCAGAAATGCCAGGGCTTCCTCCTCAGTTTTTACCGGGCGCACAGTTGCTATAAATCTGGACTTTTTTTCTGTGATCTCTCCACAGCCGCCCTCTAATATGGTTTTATAGGTTTCCAGCATAAATCTTTTCTCCTGTTTTATATTTACTGTCTTATTTTCTGTGTTCAGGATTTCTGTTTTTCCACAGCCTTGATCTGATCCAGATTATACTTTTCTGTTTCGCTGAGAACAGAATCCTCTATTTTGTCAAACTCTTCCGGCGAATACTGAGGAACATACCATTCTTTGCTGTCAAAATACTGCTGCAGCTCCGGAGTTTTAAATCTCCGTCCATGTCTGGCATAGATCTCATTTCTCGCCCGTGAAAGCTGCTCACTTGTCAGTCCTGCAAGCTGCTCCTGAGTTACTTTTTTCTGAGAACTGTCCGGTAAAATGTAGTCTGCCGCTGCATCCGTTCCCTGATCTTCCTGAGGCTGTGAAGATGAGCTTATATCAAGTGTGGTTTTTGTCTCCTGAACTGTCTGGATAATATTTGAATAATCTCCATAATTCACTCTATATGTGATTTTTGAAGCCTGCCATGCCTCTTCTTCTGCTTTCCACTGATCTTCGTCAACTATATTTCCATTGATGCTGTATGTAAGTCCTCCGTTGCCTGCCTGTTTTTTTGCCTCGCGCACTATTCCAAATTTCCCCTCAGCATAACCATGATAATCATTGACCGCACCATCATCAGCCATTCCCGTGAGCAGATATCTTTCGTTATTATATTCTGTCAGCGTCAATGTCTGAATACCGCCATTTGTCAGATACAGTTCACCTGAATCCAGCATATTAATTGATGACGTTCCAGAAGCTATTTCCTCTCCCCACACTTCAAATGTATAATGGCCTGAAAATGTATTCTGTACCTCATCCTGATAAACCAGAAGCAGCTCATCTGATCCATTCTGATCAAAATCCACCAGTTTCATAAAGCACAGACCACCCAGAATATACTGCCCATCTCCCCGGTCAGTTTCCTGAATTGCTCCATATCTTTCTTCATATTCTACAATCAATTTCCTGTATTGTTCATAGATGTTCACCTGAGCGCTTCCAGTATCTTCAGCTTCACTCTCCTGTGACACATCTTCTTTTTCCCCATCCGTCAGAGTAACCGTCTGCGTTTCTTCCTCATACTGCCATTTCATTCCAAATATTTTTGCAAATTCTTCAAAGGAAATCATTAGTTTTCCATCCGCAAACGATGCAGGAATCTGCATTTCGCAGGTTTCTCGCTGTTCTGGATCCTGTTCAGGTGCCACCTGGATCTCTGACTGATCTTTTTTTACAAACATAATTTTTCCCTGATACTGAATTGCGTAAGCATCCTGATTATTATAATAAAATCCTGCCCCAAGTTTCTCTGCCAGATCTGCCACGGAAACCAGAATTACCTGGTTCTGAGTTATCAGCGCATCCTCCGGCAGTTCCAGATGTTCCTGGTTATACAAAACAGTAAGCGATGAATCTGCTTTTGGCGTTGCTGTCATACACGGCAAAAAAGCCATGCTTATAGCACTGATAAGTACAAGCACTGTTTTTATTTTTCTCTTCATATCGTTCACCTTCCACACTCTTTAAATTTTCCACCCTGAATACTCTGTTTATTTATGCACCGTTTCATTATACCAAGGTCACTCAATCCGGCATTCTCATTACCGATCTTTGTTGAATATCCAGGCAGATACTCTCAACTAAATTCATCCCGAATCCGCAAAGTATTCCTACTGTGCCGCATAAGTCCATACCTGAAGTACCTGAGGCGCCACCGTATTGTAATCCCATTTCTTTCTGCTGTTGGCTTTGCTGAAAGGATCGTTAATTGTAAGCATTCCGTCAGAAATCCCCCTGATCACAATAAAATGACCCTCATCGGTAAAATCCCCGGGGCCCACGGCGCAGATGATCAGCCCCCCGTTGTCCACGGTCTCTTCCATTTGGCGGAGATCCGCAGAAGGGAACTGATTAACTGTAATTCCATACTCCCTGGCGATATCCCCCATAAAAAGCCATGAGGTTCCCACCCCTTCCACATAATAACCGTCCTCCATAGCCCGCTGCGCCAGCATATCAGGAGTAAGATTTTTATCTCCTGTCAGGCTGTACAGCACCATGGAGAGACAGGTGGGCCCGCATCCGGAAATCCCCACATTGGACTGTCCGTAAGGCACATAGCCCCAGCGTTTGTCCCACTGGATAAAAAGCGGAACCTTTTCCGGCAGCTCTGATTCCCGGATTCCTCCGAATGCTTTTTGCTCCGTATCCGGATATGCAGCTACAAAATCCGCAATCTCAGGATTTCGCCTCAAAGCATCCAGAAAGCTTGACGGATATTTTGACGGTTCTGCAAAAATCTTCTCTTCCACGCTCAGGGGAGAAGTATCTTCTTTGTCACTTTGAGCCTGATCCGTCGTTTTCCCTTCTACGATCACTGCTGTGGGAATGACTGTCGTCTCCCTCAGCTTCCATCTATCATTTTCCCTCATCAGAAAGTTTCCGGCCGCCAGAAATACAAACAGAGAAACTGTCATAAGGATTCTTCTGTTTTTCTCCTTTATTCTGGCCTCTGTAGCCGGACTTCTGGGACGGTCAGATGCTGGATGATCTGCTGTTTTCTTTTGTTCCACAGTATAGCCTCCCTTATCCGGTTCTTCTCTTATTTTTTCAGACCCGAAAACGGTATTTTTTTCAATTCTCTATGAGATTATATCATAAAAAAGCCTCTGTACTGTAACCAATTTTACATAAAATTACAATACAGAGACTTTTTTATTACTATTCGCATCCCACTATCCGGCCAAATTTTTTAGCATATGTACCAGAATCCCGGGACATACAGGGCAAAATGCAAGGTTACTGCTTACACGGTATCGCTTTTCAGCAAATTTTCTTCTCTTCTATGTTCCTCTTAAATCCAATATAAGTAGCTGCAAAATAAATCAAAAACAGAACTGCCACAGCCCCTGCTGCCCCTGCAAAATACAGAATACTGTTCTGGCGGATCCCTGTATAAAAAACAAAGGAATCACTGATGTACTTCACTATGATCCAGCTTATCACTGCAGAAACCACAAACGGAGTCATATAGTAGATCAAAAGCTGTTTCCGTATTACACTGTGTATTTCTTCCAGACGAAGTCCCAGTTTCCTGAGCGTATCATACCGAAACCGGTATTTTCCGGAGTCTCCAAGCTGCTGAACAGAAAGAACGGTCAGAGCCACACAGAGAAATACCACCGCTGTATAAATACATGCATAGGCCACTACTGTAATAATGAAATTCATAGTATCAAGAATTTCCCCTTTGACAAAATTTTCTGCCATATATACAAATATTTCATCCGTTCCGTCAGCCCAGTAAAAATCCTCATAAGTCATTCCCGAATTTCCAAGCGTCCTTTTACCATAACTTTCGTCTGCACTGTCCAGAGCATCCAGCGCTCCTGTTTTCATGACTCCGGAGGTCTGAGCCTCCAGAAGGGAATAGTACGGTGTCAGTGTTTCTGCCGCCTGATCGCTGACAATGATCAGATAATCTGATCCGTTTAACCCTGACTGGCAGAATCCTTCCGTGTAAAGCTCTGCTCCCTTCAGTCCTTCTCCGTTTGGAAGAACCAGCGTTTCTTTCAGCGCCTTTTGGGCAGTTTCCTTTACCCTTGTTTTTGCATGGATCAGATAAGTTCCCTCCTCTAAGGAAACCGTCCTGTATCCTGCCGCCTTTCTCAGGTAATTATAATCACTGAGCTTCATGTATGTGTCACAGGAAAAATACGATGGGTTCTCTCCCTCTGCTGTCAGATCCTCATATCCTTCTCTTTGAAAGAACGGAAGATTGTCATAAAAGAAATCATTCATATCTGTGTCTCCATCTGTATAAATGGAGTAAACATAGACGTCCTCAATTTCTCCAAAATCCTCCAGAAGCTTCTGCTTTTCTTCCAATAAAGGTCTGTCCTCTGTTTCCGGACTGAACAGCAAAATGTCAAAAGGATTTTCCTGTTCCATCATATTGATCTGATAGTCCATAAACATAAGAGCAATACTGCTTACAAGAAGAGCCACAGTAAAAAGGACCGTCAGGGTTCCCATAGTAAACTGCATGGTACGGATCTTGGAGGAAAACTGCCTGATCAGAAATACATTGGCGCTCTTGTAGATCTTTCGCCCGCCTTTGTCTGCATACCGGCACACAGTTGCTGCAATTCCTGTGTACAGAAGATATACGGAACCAAAAAGTCCCAGGCACAGAGGAATTCCATTTGCATTGTTGATTCTGTTGTTCCATAAAAGAAGCATAAAAATCAGAATATAGATCACAGCCATAGGAAAAAGAAGCGTTTTTTCAGAAATATGTTTCTGACGGATTTCTTCATTTGCTCTTTCTGCGTTCATCAGTTCTCTGATATTCAGTTTTTTCAGTCTTCTTCCTGCCCGCAAAAGAGCGATCCAGAATATCACCAGATAGATTCCCAGCGTCAGAAGGATATTCCATATGGAAATCTCTGCTTTCAGGTGATATGCCTTATCCATGGTTCCCATAAACATGGACGTAAGCACCTGCTGAAAAAACATCCCCGGAAGCAGCCCCAGAGCAAAGGCAATTCCTCCAAGAATCAGGTTTTCCCGGATAAACATACCTGCCAGACGTCTGCCCGATACACCCAGAAGCAGATAAGTACCAAATTCCCTGCTGCGCCGGTTTGCCATAAACCGCACAATATATCCCACCAGCCATGCCATGATAAATACAATAAAAAATGCAGCGGCTCCGATCATACTTCCAATAAAAAGTCCGCCGTCCTCACAGAGCTTCAGAATATCCTCCGAAAACATCAGTGAATGAAATGCAAACATCAAAGCAGACACTGCTGTCAGCGTGGCAGTATAAATTCCGTAATCACGGAAAGACCGGCTGGCATTTCTTCTGGTAAGTGTCCGGAAAATTTCTCCGTACTGTCTGGGAGATCCGGTTTTCTCCCGTCCCGCTTTTCCGGAACTCTTCCGCTGATTTTGCGACTTTCTCTGTGTTCCTTTTTCTTCCGTTTTACTCACAGGATCCTTCACCTCCTGTCAGAGACAGAACATCCAGGATCTCATTGAGAAATTCTCTCCTGCTCTCCGCGCCTTTTACAAGCTCATGAAAAATCTCCCCGTCCTTTAAAAACAGAATGCGGCTGCAGTAGCTTGCAGAAAACGCATCATGGGTAACCATAAGGATGGTGGCTCCCATTTCATCGTTCATGGCAGTAAAGGTTTCCAGAAGCATCTGTGCAGATCTGGAATCCAAAGCCCCTGTAGGCTCGTCTGCCAGTATCAGATCCGGACGATTGATCAGAGCTCTGGCGCAGGCGCATCTCTGCTTCTGTCCCCCGGAGACTTCATAGGGGAAACGATTCCGGAGTTCATAGATTCCCAGCCTTTTCATCACTGCCGATACCCGCTCCTCAATTTTTTTCCTGGAATTTGTGTGAAGAGCCATTGCAAGCACAATATTTTCTTTCAGAGTCAGCGTATCCAGAAGATTGAAATCCTGAAATACAAATCCAAGATGATCTTTTCTGAAATCTGCAAGCTTTTTGTCCGGAAGCTCCGTAATATCCATATCTCCATAATAAATATGGCCTGCCGTCACCTGGTCAATAGCTGCCAGAAGATTCAGGAGCGTAGTCTTTCCGGAGCCGGAGGCTCCCATGATCCCTACAAACTCTCCGTTCTGTACCTGAAAGCTGATACGGTTGACAGCCTTTGTAAGATTATTTTTATTCCCGTAATATTTTTCAATATCACATACCCGGATTTTTCCACTCATAAGTCTTTTGTCCTTTCCTTTGATGCTGCCATTATATCAGAGCTGTCCGGCTGCTCCTATCGAAGTTACTTGCATAAATCTTACAGTTTTGTCAGATAAGTACTTTTTCCAAAACAAAAGAGCACTTTTGTATACTCTCCCTCTTCTGATTCTATTCTGATCCCAATATCCATTTTTTCACAAAGCTTTCTGCACAGATAAAGCCCCATTCCCGTGGATGCCATAAGACTGTTTTTATCCGCAGCCCGTCCGTTTGCTCCGGTAAATCCTTTCTCAAATACTCTTCCAATATCTCCGGGTGAAATTCCCACTCCATTATCCTCTACTACCAGCTCTTTTTTGTCTGCATCTTCCTTTATATAAATATGGATCCGGAAAATCTCCTTTTGAAAATCCATATATTTCACGGCGTTTGTAATAACCTGCTGCAGAATAAAGCTCATCCACTTTCCATCGCACAAAAGCAGATTTCCTTCTGTTTCTACCTGCACTGCAACCCGATTTCCAATAAGAAGTCCTTTGTTTTTTGCCATAACCTCATAGATCACTTCTGTTATATCTGTTTCTGAAATCACAAAATCCTGATATACCTGCTCTGACCTGGCATAAAAAAGTACCTGTTCCACATAATTGTCAATCCGCTCCAGTTCTTCCATAAGACGGTTCTTTTTCTTTGGCTCTTCCTTCTGAACCATCAGCTCCAGAGCAGTGATGGGAAGCTTGATCTCATGGACCCAGCTTTCTATATACTCCCTGTAATCTTTCATTTCATCCTCTGTTTCATTGACTTTTTCAATCACTGATTTGTTGGATTTTCTTAAAATTTCCCAGTACTTTTTCCCTTCCAGATTATTCAGGGGGCTTTCCACCTCGCCGATCAGATAGGGCTTATCCAGCTCAGAAAGAGTCTGCAAAATACGTTCAAAGTTCTTTTTTCTCTGAAGGAAACGCACAGTCTCACATACAGCCGTCAGCGCCAGCCAGAACATCAGGATCAATATCACATTATCCAACCGGTTCCCCACTGACAGAAGATAAAAGGAAAGCAGCAGCATGCACAAAATCCTGCCCAGATAAACAAGCGCTCTGTCTTTCAGATATTCCGGTAAATTCATAACAGATATCCCAGTCCTCTCTTTGTTTCAATAACAGGTCCTGCCCCCAGTGCTTTCAGTTTATTGCGGATCCTTGTAATATTCACGCTGAGCCCGTTATCATCCAGAAACACATGCTGATCCCACAGCACATCAATGATCTCCTCGCGGCTGACGATCTCTCCCTGTCTGGAAAAAAGATAATGCAGAAGCTTCAGCTCTGTTTTTGTCAGCTCCTGCCTCTTTCCCTGAAAGGTTACAGAGGCATCTTTCAGACTCAGCCTGACACCTCTGCACTCAAGCTCTGCCTCCTGCATAGTCCCGGATTTTCCTGTTCTTCTGAGAACTGCCCTGATATGAGCCAGAAGAACAGGCGCCTGGTATGGCTTTGTAATATAATCGTCTCCTCCTGTCATCAAAGCTTCCAGTTCATCCATTGCCCCGGTCCTCCCTGTTACAAAAATCACCGGAACCTGGGATATTTTTCTGATCTGGGCGCACAGACTTACTCCACTGCCGCCTGGAATATTGATATCCATAAGGATCAGATCCGGATGGTTTTCTTTCAGAAGCTTTATGGGTTCCTCTGTAAATTCTGTCACTGCCAGAGCTGTGTATCCGGCGCTTATAAGAAGCAGGGAAAGCTCTTCCCTTATTCGTCTGTCGTCTTCTATGATCATAATTGTTTCCATTTTCGTCCACCTTTTCTGCTTTTCCGGCTGTTGACTTTATATTGTATAAAATGATGCTGTACCAAGCATCGATTAATCACTGTTCACACAGTACTGTCCCGCGAAATGTTTTGGCCTGTTTTTCCCAAAATTCCAAAACATACAGACTAAAATGCCACCAGCAAAAATGATCTGCAGTGCATATCAGCCAGGTTACCGGGAGCAGAGTGAGCAGTAATATCTATTATAGCTTTTTTCTTTCCGCACGCATATGAAAATTACAATATTTTTTCATTTTTCTGCTATACTAAATATGAAGTTTTGATTTTAGGGTTTATTTACTATTTTTTATTTGATATAATAGAACGGATTATAAAGGAGGAAAATCATGAATTACGGTAAAAAATCAGTCTCAAAAAAGCGAAATTCTCTGATTTCCCGTACAGCCATGATGGGAAAACGTGCACACGTTTCGTTTATCAGAGTTCTGTTCATATCTCTGATCGCGCTCTGTGTGATTGTAGGCTGTTTGGGCATCGGGGCCTTTCGGGGAATCATAGATAATGCCCCTGATGCAGATGACGTGGATATTTCGCCTCTGGGATATGCAACCTTTTTGTATGACGGAGACGGAAACCAGCTGCGTAAGCTGACTGCGCCAAGCTCCAACCGTCTGCCTGTTTCCATCGAACAGATTCCGGTGGATCTGCAGCATGCGGTAGTTGCCATTGAGGATGAACGTTTTTACGAGCACAACGGAATCGACGTAAGAGGTATCCTCCGTGCTTTCGTAAAAAATATCACTTCCGGAGGACTCTCCGAGGGTGCCAGTACCATTACCCAGCAGCTTCTGAAAAACAATGTGTTTACCAACTGGACCAATGAGTCCACCTGGCTGGAACGGTTCACTCGTAAATTCCAGGAGCAGTATCTGGCTATTCAGATCGAAGAAAAGATCAATGACAAAAATGTGATCCTTGAAAACTACCTGAATACCATCAACCTGGGCGCAGGCGCCTACGGCGTTCAGGCAGCGGCAAGACAGTATTTTAATAAGGATGTGTGGGATCTGAACCTTTCTGAATGTGCCACACTTGCAGGCATCACTCAGAATCCTACTCAGTTCAACCCTATCGAGCATCCGGAGGCAAATGCCAAAAGACGTAAAGAAGTCCTGGATCATATGCTGGATCAGCAGTATATTACCCAGGAACAGTATGATCAGGTGATCAATGACGATATTTATTCGCAGATCCAGGCGGCACAGGCTCAGAACTCTGAATCAGCCGACACAATTTACAGTTATTTTGAAGACGAGCTTATTGACCAGGTGATCAACGATCTTATGAACATCAAGGGCTATACAAGAACTCAGGCCCAGAACCTTGTTTACAGCGGAGGTCTTAAGATTTATACCACCCAGGATCAGCATATCCAGTCTATTCTTGATGAAGAATATGCCAACCCGGAAAACTATCCGGAAAATGTTCAGTATGCTCTTGATTACGCTCTGACTGTAACCAATCCTCAAGGCGAGGAGGTCAATTACAGCAAGGAAATGCTTTCTCTGTATTTCCAGAATGAGGATCCGGAGTTCGATCTTCTGTTTGATTCTCAGGAAGAAGCCCAGGCCTATGTTGACCGGTACAAACAGTCTGTTCTTGCAGACGGAAGCAAGGTTGTTGCAGAACGTGTGAACTTTGCGCCGCAGCCTCAGTCATCCATGAGCGTCATTGATCAGCATACCGGCTATGTAAAGGCAATCGTGGGCGGACGCGGTGAAAAAACTGCCAGCCTTACTCTGAACCGCGCAACAGATACCACCAGACAGCCCGGTTCCACATTCAAGGTTGTCTCCACCTATGCTCCTGCTCTTAACGAAAAGGGCATGACACTGGCCACAACATTTGAAGACGAGCCATATAACTATCCGGACGGCTCCCCTGTAGAAAATGCTTCCAGAACCTACGGAGGAACAACCACGATCCGGAGAGCCATCCGGAACTCTATAAACGTAGTTGCAGTGAAATGTCTGGAGGAGGTTACTCCTGAGCTTGGTCTCCAGTATCTGGATAACTTTGGTTTCACAACTCTTGCCCATGGAACAGAGGCAGATACAGATGCCAACGGAACTGTATGGACAGACGCCAATCTTCCTCTTGCACTTGGCGGTCTGACTCACGGTGTAACAAACGTAGAGCTTTGCGCAGCCTATGCTGCCATAGCCAACCAGGGTAATTACATTGAACCTCTTTATTACACAAAAATCCTTGATCACAACGGCAATGTGCTGATTGAAAAAACTTCTGCTGAACGTTCTGTTATTAAAGAAAGCACTGCATGGCTTCTCACAAGCGCCATGGAGGACGTTGTAAAGAGCGGTACAGGAACTGCCTGCCAGCTGGACAATATGACAGTAGCCGGAAAGACAGGTACCACAGATGATTACAATGACCTGTGGTTTGTAGGCTACACTCCATATTACACCTGTGCAGTATGGTCCGGATTTGACAACAATGAAAAGCTCCCTGACGATTATTCCCGTGACTTCCACAAAGATATGTGGCGCAAGGTCATGACACGGATCCATGAGGGACTTGAGGACAAAGATTTTGAAATGCCGTCTACTGTAGAAAAAATAAGTGTATGTGCTGATACAGGACTGCTTCCAAGATCCGGCTGTTCCGTGATCACAGAATTCTTTGATGTAGGTGATGTTCCTACTGATTACTGTGAAGAACACTTCTACGAACCCGAACCAGTCATTCCGGAATACACCTATGATGAAACAATCATTCCTGAGCCATCTCTTACTCCGGAAAATCCGGACGAAAACGGAGATCAGGGTGATGGAAATACTGATAATGGTGATGCCGGCGGTGAAGGCAATGGAGGCGATGACACCGGCAGCGGTGATACCGGCGGTGGTGATACCGGCGATGGTGATACTGGCGGCGGCGATGTCGGTGGCGGTGATACCGACGGCGGCGATACTGGCGGCGGTGATGCCGGCGGTGGTGAGATTATAGAATAACCAGATAAAAATGGTGCGCCCCATAAGCGTACCTTACAAAAAAGAAGGTTTCCGTATTGGGAAACCTTCTTTTTATATTTCTATGAATCTGCTGAATCCTCCTGCAGCTCTGTACCTGCAAATGTAGTATAGAATCGGTTACAGTACCATCTTTGCAGCTCCGTAAATGCCGGCATCGTTTCCAAGGCTGGCAATTACGATAGGAGTATCTTTACAAAGGGAAAATGCATATTTTTTGTAATGTTTCTCAATCAGATTGATCAGCGGCTGTCCGGCTTTTGATACGCCTCCGCCGATAACAATGGCATCCGGGTCTACTACTGCCGCAAAAATGCCAAGAGCTCCCCCAAGCTTTTCGCCTACTTCATCCATAACACGGACAGCAAGAGCATCCCCTGACTTAAAGGCATCCAGTACGTCCTTCGCCTCAATGCTCTCTGTATTTCTGAGCACACTGTCCTCACTGCTTTCTGCCAGAGCCTTTTTGGCCAGGCGGACAATTCCTGTTGCAGAAGCATACTGCTCCAGACATCCACTGTTTCCGCAGTTGCAGGCTGCTGTCTCCTCATGACAAATGTTTGCATGGCCGATCTCTCCGCCTGCTCCATGAGCTCCCGCCACGATTCTTCCGTCTGAAATGATACCGCCGCCTACTCCGGTTCCCAGAGTAACCATGATCACATTCTGAGATCCTGCCGCAGCGCCCTTCCATGCCTCTCCAAGAGCCGCAACATTAGCATCGTTTCCTGCCTTTGCAGTCAGCCCAGTAAGCTCACTGAGTTCCTTTGCAACCGGCCTGAAGCCCCAGTAAAGGTTTACTGCGCATGCAGCCTCTCCCTGAGCGTTGATAGGTCCCGGAATACCGACTCCCACACCGGCTACCTCAGCCTTGTCAATTCCTTTTTCACTGATCTTGTTCTGAATGGTTTCTGCCACATCCGGAAGGATATACTCACCTTTATTTTCTTTTCTTGTGGGAATCTCCCATTTTTCTACCAGAGTTCCATCTGTCTGGAACAGACCGCATTTTACAGTTGTTCCCCCTACGTCAATACCGAAACAATACATGTTGTTTCCCCTTTCCTGCATTTTTATTATTTATCGCGCTTTCTGGCAATATTGGCCTGAACGCGCTTATACAGCTCTTCAGCTGCATTATAACCCATTTTTTTCTGTCTGTGGTTGACTGCCGCTGTCTCTACGATCACAGCAAGATTACGTCCCGGACGGATAGGCAGAGAATGACATACGATCTTGTTGCCAAGGTACTCAATATACTCCTCCGTAAGTCCCAGACGGTCGTATTCCTTGTCGCGGTCCCACTCCTCAAGCTTGATCACCAGATCCACAGACTGAGTATCTTTAACGCTTTCTACACCAAACAGCGTTTTTACATCAATAATGCCGATACCCCGAAGCTCTATAAAATGCCTTGTGATATCCGGTGCGGAACCAACCAGAGTGACGTCGCTGACCTTACGAAGCTCCACCACATCATCACTGACAAGACGGTGGCCTCGTTTGATCAGCTCCAGAGCAGCCTCACTTTTCCCGATTCCGCTCTCTCCCGTGATCAGGATTCCCTCGCCAAAAACATCTACCAGCACACCATGAATAGAAATACAGGGCGCAAGCTGTACGCCCAGCCAGCGGATGATCTCTGCCATAAGGCTGGAAGTTGTTCTTTCTGTAACAAAAGTAGGAACATTATACTTAACTGCAAGATCCAGCATATCCTGCGACGGTTTTGTCATAGTACTGAAAATAACACACGGTATTTTGCTGGAAATAAACCGTTCATATTTCATCAGGCGCTTGTCATCCGGAAGCTGCATCAGATACGTATATTCCACATAGCCGATGATCTGCACACGTTCATTGGCAAAATGCTCCAGATACCCCGTAAGCTGCAACGCAGGACGGTTGATTTCTGCAGTCATGATTCTTTTGTCAGAAAGATCAATTTCAGGAGTAAGATTTGTAAGATTCTGCTCCTGTACCATCTTGGTCATCAATACACCCTTCATATATGTTCTCCTTTTCTTTATTTATGCTCAGATCAATGATTCTGCTGAGTTTTCTCTGTTTTTACCGGTAAATGAAAAAAATCATATACCTGTTTTGCACTTGCGGCATTCATGGATTCGGTTTCTGCCAGTTCTTCCACAGATGCCTCCCGGATTCCTTCAATTCCCCGGAACCGCCTCATCAGGGCCTTTCTCCTTCGCTCTCCGATTCCCGGAATATCATCCAGAACCGAATGAACCTGTTCCCTGCTGCGAAGGGATCTGTGATATTCAATGGCAAAACGATGAGCCTCATCCTGGATCCTGGTGATCAGCCGGAACCCCTCGCTGTTTGTTTCTATTGGAATTTCATTGTTGTTAAAATAAAGTCCTCTTGTTCTGTGGTGGTCATCCTTTACCATTCCGCATACCGGAATCCGGATTCCCAGCTTTTCCAGAACTCCCAGGGCAATATTTACCTGCCCTCTTCCTCCGTCCATCAGAAGCAGATCAGGCATTCGGGCAAAACTGTCGAATTCTCCGCTGGTTTCATGGGTAAACCGTCTGGTCAGGACCTCCTCCATGCTTGCATAATCATTTGGTCCCTGAACAGATTTGATACGAAATTTACGATAATCACTTTTTTTCGGTCTTCCCTTTTCGTAGACCACCATGGAGCCTACGGACTCAAAACCGCTGATATTGGAAATATCAAAGGCTTCCATGCGGACAATTCCTTTCAGCCCCAGCCATTCCTCCACTTCATGGACAGCCCCGATGGTCCTGCCCTCTTCCCTTTTAATGCGCTCACGGTCCTTATCAAGAACCATGCGGGCATTCTCACGGGCAAGCTCCACCAGCTTTTCCTTTGTGCCTTTTTTGGGAACAATAATATGAACCCTCTGTTTTCGTCTGGAACTGAGCCACTCCTCGATCACTTCCCGGTCTTCCACCTCTGTCTGAAGCATGATCTCTTTTGGAATAAAAGGCGTTCCCGCATAAAACTGTTTCAGGAAGCTGGAAAGCACCTGAGATTTTGTATCGCCCCGCGCCACACGAAGATAAAAATGATCTCGTCCGATCAGTCTGCCGCTTCGCATAAAGAATACCTGAACAACTGCATCCTGTTCCCGGAGATCCAGGCTTTCATCCATGGCAACTGCAATGATATCCCTGTCTTCCTCTCCATAGGCTGTAATTTTCTGGCGTTCTCCGATCTTACGGATACTCTGTATCAAATCCCGGCACTCTGCCGCATCTTCAAATCTCATTTCTTCTGACGCCTCTTGCATTTTTTCAGTAAGGGCATCTATGGTTTCCTGAAAATCTCCGTTGAGGAATTTCAGTACCTTCTGGATATTTTCTCTGTACGCTTCCTGAGACACGTTTCCCGTACAGGGACCTGTACACTGTTTCATATGGTAATACAGACAGGGTCTGTCCTTTCCGCAGTCTCTTGGAAGCGTTCTGCTGCAGGATCTGACCTGGTACAGCTTCCGCACCAGCTCGATCACATCTTTTACAGCCCCTGCGCTTGTATAGGGGCCAAAATACCGGTTTTTATCTTTTTTCATCCTGCGGGCAAACAGTACCCGGGGATAGGCCTCCTGGACTGTTACCTTGATAAAGGGATAGCTTTTATCATCCTTCAGCATGGTATTATACTTTGGCCTGTGCTCCTTGATCAGGTTACTTTCCAGTACAAGGGCCTCCAACTCAGAGTCTGTGATGATATATTCAAATCTTGCAATATGGGTGACCATCTGCTCAATTTTTGCGCCTTTGTTCCTGCTGCTCTGGAAATACTGGCGCACCCTGTTTTTGAGGCTGACGGCCTTGCCCACATAAATAATCTCATCCCGCTCATCATGCATCAGGTATACGCCCGGCTTGGCGGGAAGCTTTTTTAATTCTTCCTCAATCTGAAACATGCTCAGACTCCTGCTGCTTCTGATCGTCTTCGGAAACCGAACTGTCTTCTTTTTTCTGCTCTCCCTGAACGCCTTCCTCTGCCGGTTCAGTTTCCATGCTGACGGATTTCTGATTTTTATTTTCCGGTTCCGCCTCAGAACTTACAGTTTCTTCCTCCCCGGAAAGCTCATCGGCTGAAACAGAGGTTTCTGCTGAATGTGACTGAGAAATTTCCGTTTCCTGATTTTCAGCTTTGTCCTCAAGCTCTTTTACATCCTCAGGAAATACCAGTTCATCCAGGTTTTCCGGAATCTCCATTCCTCTTTCCACTGCCCGGAAGATCTTCATAAATTCTTTTCCGGTAATAGTTTCCTTACGGATCAGATATTCTGCAATTTTGTCAAGAGCTGTTCTGTGCCCTCTGAGAAGACGCTTGGACTCTTCATAGGAATCATGAAGAAGCTTCATAACCTCATGGTCGATCTCTGTTGCTGTATCATCTCCGCAGTTCAGCACTGCCCTTCCGGAAAGATACTGATTTTCCTGTGACGCAAGTCCCATAAGCCCAAACTTCTGTGACATACCGTACTGAGTGATCATGGCTCTTGCCACCTTGGTCGCCTGCTCGATATCATTGGCTGCTCCTGTTGTTACCGTATCAAACACGATCTCCTCGGCAGCCCGGCCTCCAAGATATCCAACCAGCATCGCTTCCAGTTCTTTTTGCGTATTGAGGAATTTTTCTTCCTCCGGAACATGCATAACGTAACCCAGCGCTCCCATGGTACGGGGTACGATCGTAATCTTCTGTACAGGCTCTGCGTCCTTCTGAAGAGCACTTACAAGGGCATGGCCCACTTCATGATACGATACGATTTTCCGCTCCTGAGGGCTGAGAATACGGTCTTTTTTCTCCTTGCCTACCAGGACCACTTCCACTGATTCCAGAAGATCCTTCTGAGAAACTGCCTTGCGTCCGTTTTTCACTGCAAGGATCGCCGCTTCATTGATCATATTTGCAAGGTCAGAGCCTACTGCCCCAGAGGTTGCCAGAGCAATGGCATCCAGATCTACGGTTTCATCAAGAAGAACATCCTTGGCATGAACCTTGAGGATTTCCACACGGCCTTTCAGATCCGGTCGGTCTACGATAACTCTCCGGTCAAAACGTCCCGGTCTGAGAAGCGCCGGATCAAGGACCTCCGGACGGTTGGTTGCTGCAAGGATCAGAAGTCCCTTGGATGTGTCAAAGCCGTCCATTTCCGCAAGAAGCTGATTCAGAGTCTGCTCTCTCTCGTCATTGCCGCCTCCATAATGAGAATCACGGCTTTTTCCGATTGCATCGATCTCATCAATAAATACAATACAGGGGGCATTTTTCTTTGCCTCCTCAAAAAGATCGCGGACACGGGAGGCGCCCACGCCTACAAACATTTCCACAAATTCCGAACCGGAAAGAGAAAAGAACGGTACCTTTGCCTCTCCTGCCACTGCCTTTGCAAGCAGGGTCTTTCCTGTTCCCGGAGGTCCCACAAGCAGAGCACCCTTGGGAAGCTTGGCTCCCACAGCCGTATATTTGCCCGGATTATGCAGAAAATCCACAACCTCCTGAAGAGACTCCTTTGCCTCGTCCTGGCCGGCCACATTTTTAAAGGTGATACCTGTTTCCTTTTGAACATAAGCCTTGGCGCGGCTTTTTCCCACGCCCATAATGCCTCCGTTTCCCCTGTTCATACGTCTCATAAAGAACATCAGCATACCGAACATCACAACTGTCGGAAGAACAATACTGAGCAGCATGGAAAGGGCCTCCATCAGAGCATCCGGCTGTTCGTATTTGAATATGATATCCTTTCCTTCCAGACGTTTGGTAAGAGCATCGATATTCTCCATCTGATTAACACGGTAGGTCATTTTTTTATAAGAGGAACCCTGAAGTTTCGGCTCCACTGTCAGAATACCAGACTGAAGAGTTACCTCTTTGATCTGATCCTTGTCTACCATTTCAATAAATTTGTCATAGGTGATCTCACCAGTGCCTCCATTTCTTATTTCTGTAATAAAACTAAGACATACCAGTGTCACCAGAAGACAGATCAGAAACGCCAGAATCGTCTGGCGGTTTTTATTCGGTCCCTGATTCCCGGGACCATTCCGGTCCGGTCTGTTTCCATCCGGACGATTGTCTTTATTTTCGTTCATTTTATTCCTCCTCTACTGTCTTCTTTATTATAAAGAGATTTCTATGATAAATCAACAAAATTAGCCTTATAAAAAAAGGTTTTGCATCCGCCAGTTGTTCGTAGTATACTATCTGCATGAGTTCGGCAGAGGATCCTGTATTACTGTCACGGTAAACAGAAAAACACAACTGTCCACAGATTATTATCCCACCGGATGATCTGAAATACAGTTTTGCAAGATTACCGGGAACAAAGTGAACAGCAACAAAAATCTCTCTGCCTATAACGTAAATCGGGAAAGGAATAAACATATGAAGACAGGATTTGATAACGAAAAATATCTGACCATGCAGTCAGAACATATCCGTGAAAGAATCAGCAAGTTTGATAACAAGCTTTATCTGGAATTCGGCGGCAAGCTTTTTGATGATTATCATGCTTCCAGAGTTCTCCCTGGTTTTGAACCGGACAGCAAGCTCCGTATGCTGATGCAGCTCAGCGACCAGGCAGAGATCGTGATCGTGATCAGTGCAGCTGATATTGATAAAAACAAAGTCCGCGGGGATCTGGGAATCACCTATGACGAGGATGTCCTCCGTCTGATCGAGGTTTTTACAGAAAGAGGTCTTTATGTGGGAAGTGTCTGCATCACCCGCTATGCAGGACAGGAAAGCGCAGATCTTTTCAAAAACAGACTGGAAAAGCTTGGCATCCGTGTATTTGTTCATTACAACATCCCCGGCTATCCAAGCAATACCTCTGTGATCGTCAGCGATGAAGGATACGGCAAAAACCAGTACATTGAAACTACCAGACCTCTTGTTGTGGTAACTGCTCCCGGACCTGGAAGCGGAAAAATGGCAGTGTGTCTTTCCCAGCTCTATCATGAACATAAGCGCGGGATCTGTGCCGGCTATGCCAAATTTGAGACTTTCCCGATCTGGAATATCCCGCTGAAGCATCCGGTCAATCTGGCATATGAGGCAGCCACTGCTGATCTGAACGATGTAAATATGATCGATCCTTTCCATCTGGAGGCTTATGGAGAAACAACCGTCAACTACAACCGTGACGTAGAGATTTTCCCTGTACTCCAGGCAATGTTTGAAAAAATCATGGGTGAATGCCCTTATAAATCACCTACTGATATGGGCGTAAACATGGCAGGAAACTGCATTGTGGACGATGAGATCTGCAAAGAGGCCTCACGTCAGGAAATCATCCGCCGCTACTATAAAAGCTGCGACGCTCTTGTATCCGGCACAGGAAAAGAAGATGAGGTATGCAAGATCGAGCTTCTTCTGAAACAGGCTCATGCATCCATTGAAGATCGTAAGGTTGTTCCTGCCGCACTTTCCATGGAAAAGAAAACAACAGCTCCTGCCGCCGCTCTGGAGCTTCCGGACGGAAAGATTATTTACGGAAAAACCTCTGATCTTCTCGGAGCCTCCTCAGCGCTTCTTTTAAATGCATTAAAAGAGCTTGCAGGAATCGACCATGAGCATCACGTGATCTCTCCTGATGCCATCCGCCCGATCCAGGAGCTGAAGATCAAATATCTTGGCAGCAAAAATCCACGCCTGCACACAGACGAAACTCTGATCGCGCTTTCTGTAAGCGCCGCAAGCAATCCGGAAGCAGGACTTGCCCTGGAACAGCTTCCCAAGTTAAAAAGATGCCAAGCTCATACTTCTGTTATGCTGTCTTCCGTAGATATCTGGGAATTCCGCAAACTGGGCATTGAGCTTACCTGCGAGCCGAAATTTGAAAAAAAGAAGTCAGAGGATGACGATAAATAAATGTCTGTGAGGGAAGGATTTTGTTTCTTGTTGCCCACAGACGATGCAGAGAAGAAAGTGGATAACAGCCAAACAGAAATCCTCCACACAGCACTTGGCCTCCGGCCGGGCGATTAGCGCACTGCGCCCCGAAGCAGCCTGCCCGGCAGCCAGCTACTGCGGAAATATAAATTTACCATCTGGAAAATACAATGCAGGGGCAGATGAATCTGTATAAGAAGCCTTGAGAGACTTGGCAAAAGTTCTTGCCTTCTGTGGCTCTGCTTTGCTTCTCCGAATGCTGCTGTCTGAGTCGCAGACGAGTTCAGCATTCGGGGAAGTGTTTTTTGCAGAGAAGCAGAAGCATAGAACTTTCCGAGTCTCGAACCAGCTTCTGTGACAGATTCACCTGCCCCCGCATGTCATTTACAGAGGAAATTATATCCCCCTCCCACAAACATAAATTTAAGTTTAAAAGAAGTCCCCAGGATCTTTCAGAATCTCTGGGGACTTCTTTTTTAGTATTTCATGTTTAATGACTGATGATTAATCTTCATATCCGTTTGGATTCTTGCTCTGCCAGTTCCAGGAATCCGCACACATGTCCTTAATATCGTATTCTGCCTTCCAGCCAAGCTCTCTTTCTGCCTTGGACGCATCAGAATAACAGGTTGCAATATCTCCCGGGCGGCGTTCTTTGATCACATACGGAATCTTCACGCCGTTGGCTTCCTCAAAGTTCTTTACAATATCAAGAACACTGTAGCCTTTTCCTGTTCCCAGATTGTAAATGCTTAAACCGGATTTGTCCTCAATCTTTTTAAGAGCCTTTACATGGCCTTTTGCAAGGTCAACCACATGAATGTAATCTCTCACGCCAGTTCCGTCCGGAGTATCATAGTCATTGCCAAACACGCCCAGCTCTTTCAGCTTTCCTACGGCAACCTGAGTGATATACGGCATCAGGTTGTTTGGAATACCATTTGGATTTTCTCCGATAGTTCCGCTCTTATGAGCTCCGATCGGATTGAAATAACGAAGAAGAACTACATTCCATTCCGGATCTGCTTTCTGAATATCAGAGAGGATCTGCTCAAGCATGGACTTTGTCCAGCCATAAGGATTGGTACACTGTCCCTTTGGGCATTCTTCTGTAATCGGGATAATTGCAGGATCTCCATATACGGTTGCAGAAGAAGAGAAAATAATATTTTTAACACCATGTTTTCTCATTACATCTACGAGAGTCAGTGTTCCGGCAATATTGTTCTCATAATATTCCCACGGCTTTGCAACAGATTCTCCTACTGCTTTCAACCCTGCAAAATGAATACAGGAATCAATATCCTCTTTTTCAAAAATATCTGTCAGCGCTTCTCTGTCAAGAATATCTGCCTTGTAAAATTTCACTGGCTTCCCTGTGATCTTTTCTACTCTTTCCAGACTCTTCTCACTGGAATTGCTTAAGTTATCCAGAACCACTACATCATATCCTGCGCTCTGAAGTTCAATAACTGTATGGCTTCCGATATAACCGGCGCCTCCTGTAACTAAAATTGCCATGTTTTTGTCCTCCTCTTCAGGTTTTCAGTCATTGACCGGATCCGGGAAAAACTGTCTCAGCTTTCCCCAAAGTCAGTTTCAGTATACCACTACTTATATTTTTCTACAATAGCTTTCATCTGAGGAAGCTTCTCCTCCATGTCCGCAACCAGCTTAAACTGGGTACGACAGCGGTCCAGATTATGGCCTTCTCTGTGGATCTTAAAGTAATGATCTCCCTCCAGATAATCAGTAAGGAAACGCATTCCGCACTCAAAAGTCATAAGGATCGCCCCCATGGGAAGCATATCCAGCTCGATATCTGTAAGCGCGCCTGCGCAGCCCTCGATAAAGCCTTTTGTATATACTTCGTAGAGATGAAGATCACAGGAAATTTTGCTGAGATCCTGCTCATCCTCTGCCCCTGTACTTGCTCCAAAACGGATGGAATCGCCGAAATCATTTACAGAAAGTCCCGGCATAACCGTATCAAGATCAATAACACAGATTGCTCTGCCTGTCTCGTCATCAATCATGATATTGTTCAGCTTTGTATCATTGTGAGTTACACGAAGAGGCATTTTTCCTGTATCCTGCAGATCGCACAGGGTATGAGCCAGCTCTTCTCTGTCAAGAACAAACTTAATCTCCTCCTGAACAGATGCAGCCCGGCCTTCACTGTCTGCCTCAACTGCTGCCTTGAATTTCGCAAAACGGTCAACCGTATTATGGAAATTCACAATGGTTTCATGAAGGGTCTCAGCAGGATAATCTGCAAGAAGTCTCTGGAAATGCCCAAAAGCAACTGCACTCTGATAAAAGTCATTGTCATCCTTTACCATATCATAGCTGGTAGCATCCTCAATAAAAAGATACACTCTCCAGTATTCTCCCTCTGAGTCCACATAATAAGGGTTTCCATCCTTATCACTTACCACATTCAGCGTTTCTCTCTCCACATCACCGCCGTTTTCCCGGATTTTTTTACGGAGCCATGCGGTAACGCCCTGCACGTTCTCCATAAGCTCTACCGGCTTTGTAAAAATACTTTTATTCATTCTCTGGAGAATAAAGTGCTTCTCCTGTCCGCCCGGCGTTTTTACTGTAAGACGATATGTATCATTGATGTGTCCGCTTCCGTAGGCAACACATTCGACTACCTCTCCCGGAAATTCAAACTGACTGATTACTTCTTTCTGAATTGTATTCACTGTTACTTGTTCTCCTCCCATAAGTTCTGCGGATAGAGCCCCTGATCTTTCAGGCTCTGCACTGCAGCCATAACAACAGGCTTATCCTCTTTGTAGGTAACCCCATACCATTTATCCTCTGATTTCAGCACCTTGACTGTGGCTTTTTTCTCCTGAAGAAGCTCGTCCACTACAAACGGAAGAAAATATTCGCACTTCAGTGGATTTTTCTCCAGATTCTCATCAAGAAATGCCGCAAAACGTGCTTTCAGTTCTTTCAGGATACTTGCAGAAAATCCCCACATATTCATAGAAACTGTGCTGCCTTCAGGGAGCATGGTCCAGGTAGCTCCGTCATCCTCTGTATAAGCAGTACCTTCCCCATGCTTCTCAATGTGAGTACGCTCATTGATCTTCAGAAGATGATCTGCCTCATCGGTAACACAGACGCCTCTTGCTACATGACCATTGTCTGTCAGAGTATTTTCCAGCTTGTAGCCAACCATCATATACCTGTAAAGATTCTCATCATCCTGATTTTCAGCTAGAAAATCATATGCCATTTTAAATGCATGGCTTCCATAATAATCGTCTGCATTGATAACGGCAAAAGGACCATCAACCTCGTCAATACAGCTTAAAACCGCATGTCCGGTTCCCCAGGGTTTTACTCTTCCCTCCGGAACCTCATAGCCTTCCGGAAGATTATAAAGATCCTGGAACACATAGGCAACCTGAATCTGTTTGCTGAGACGGTCGCCGATAGCGTTACGGAAGTCTTCTTCATTTTCTTTTTTTATGATAAACACTACTTTTTCAAATCCTGCTTTTACAGCATCATAAATGGAAAAATCCATAATAATATGACCTTCTCTGTCAATAGGATCGATCTGTTTCAGACCGCCGTAGCGGCTTCCCATTCCAGCTGCCATAACTACTAATACCGGTTTTTTCATAATATTTTTCTGCTCCTTTCTTAATCAGCCTTTCGTTCCACCTGTTACACCGCCGATAATCTTCTCTGACAGAAAAATCCAGAGAGTAAAGGCCTGCAGAACTCCTGCCTTCTGAAAACAATATAAAAGCTCCATATATTGTGCATTTTATATAATTACATGCATTTGCAACACTAATTTTATCATTTTTACACAATTAGTATTTGCATAATCATCTATTTCTTTTGCACAAAAAGATTGTTTTCATGAAAATCTCTGTTTCTCTCCGCCATATTTAATGCTTTTCACTCCAGCATCAGCGACTCTTCCCACCACTGTCCCGGTTCAAGTCTTTTTTTTCCGCAAAGCCTCTCCTGATATTGTATCTGAATATATACGGAATTCTCTGTATAAATCTTCCATGACAGTTTTCTGCCCTCAAAAATCTCCGCACTGCACAGGATTCCTTTTTCCCCGCGGAAACTGTAAAAAGAAACCTGTTTTTCCGTCCAGATTTTGGGAACAGCAGGAAACAGCCGTATTTTTCCATCCTTCATCTGAAACAGCATTTCCTGAAGAGCATCTGCACTGAACATATTTCCCTCAAGAGTAAAGGGTCTGTAGGTAAACTGCGAATATCCTTTTTTCCGAAAATCTCCGTTCAGGTGAAATCCATTACAGCTGCAGAAATTTTCCCAGAAAATCCTCAGATACTCTGCTGCTTTTTCTCCGTTTCCCTGAACAGCATAAAGATGTGCCATCCATGCAAAGGTATAACCAACCCACTGAGATGTGCCCAGCCTTTCATAATCCGCAATTACAGCATCGATTATTTCTTTTCCTTCGCCCTCATAATCTATGATTCCCAGAGGTGAAACAGCCATCGCATTTGAAAAATGACGATGGGATTCTTCAAGACTTTCATCCGGAGAAAGCATCAGAACCTTATTTTTATTGACTGACAGTTCCGGAAGCCTCTGTCTGATGTGGCGCCACTGTAATTCTTCTGTTTTCCCCAGCTCACCAGCCAGTTTCTCCAGTGTTTCAAACAGCCGGATCATCAGAGCCAGATCATAATTACTGACAGGTGTCAGCCATGATCTTTCCGTATCGTCGTGAATCTCCGGAGAGCTGGATACAGGAAGAACCAGATAACCGTCCTCTGTCTCCTCCAGAAGCGATTGGATAAAAATCCCGGTTTCCTTCATATAAGGATAAGCTCTTTCCCTCAGAAATTTACTGTCTCCTGTATATCGGTAATATTCTCCAAATGCGTGGGCAAGCCACATCTGGTTGGACGGAGAAAGCGAATACATAGGCCAGCCCCCAAGAGGTTTCCCGTCAATTGTCATTGTTCCGGGAAGACAGCAGCCTTCTGCGCCGTAAAATTCTCCGGCAAACCGTCGCCCCTCATCAAAAAGACTCCAGAGAAAATCTAAAAAGCATCGTCCTTCTTCCAGATGGTTTGCCTTCAGATAATGGGTATAGGACAATTCTGTATTCAGATCGTTATGGTAATCTCCCTTCCACGGAGGAAGCGTTCCCTCATCTGCGGTCCACACTCCCTGAAGAGGCATAGGGACGCCTCCTTCTCTGGACGTTGAAGCAAACAGATAATTGGTCATATACCACTGCTTTTCCATAAATTTATCAGGAATACAGATACCGCTCTCTTCAAAATAATCCTTCCACCATTTTTTATGAGAATCAAAAAGTTCATCACCTGCTGACAGAGCGCCGAGAACCTGCTGCTTTCCCTGTTCCATCCAGCAGTCTCCGTCTTCTGATGAGACAATCTTCCAGACGATTCTTGTCACAGAGTCTTTTTTTCTTCTCCCAACAATCACTCCATAAGAAAATTCATCATTTACAGGCTGGCAGAACCATTGCAGCTCTCCCTCCTGTTTTTTTATCACAGGAGGATATTTCAGATCCTTCAGATTCCCCTGGGAAATCTGTCTTTCTTCCTGGCAATAAACGTACTCTTTTTCCGTTCCTTTTTCTCCGAATTCCGGATTTTTCAGTTCCACAGAAAATTCCGTTTCCCGAGCTTCAACCTCTATGATCCCAACTTGTTCCACTGCATGGACCCAAGCTGAAATCCTGACAGTCTCTTTCCGGCTTCTGAACCTCATTTCCGCTTTTGCTGTTTCCAGGTTTAAGACAGATTCGATTTCTCCGTCAATACCGTAAAAATGAAGCAGGATCCTGCCTGCAGTTAATTTTGTAGGTGATGGATAATAATAGGGAGCATCAAAGATTTCCCGGATTTTTGCAGTATTTCCTGCCTTTGCAAGTTTCACAAGATTTTTCCAGGTAAACTCTTTATTCTGCTCCCACAAAACAGTTCTGTCCCATAAATCTGTACGGTCCAGACTAAACCTTATCTCTTCAGGACTGCCCCAGCAGAGGCAGCCGCATTTTCCATTTCCCAGCGGAACAGCCTCGTCCCACCGGGAAATATTTTCTTTCCAGTTATAAGTAATATTCATGTACAAAGTCTCACTTGAATTGTCTGTTATAAAGATATAAAAGAAGAATCAGTCCGGCAAGTCCCAGAAGCATTACCAACAGCCCCTGCGGTCCTACATTTTTCTGTCCCAGTACTACAAGCGCCACACAAATAATAAAAAATATAGCTGCCAGAACGGTTTTTAAAACACTCTTTGTTCTTTCATTCATTTTATTTACCTCCTGTTCCGCACACTGATCAGCCTTTCAGACCGCCAAGAGTCATACCCTGTGTCAGTTTCTTCTGTACACAGATATATAAAATCAGTGTAGGGATCATAACAATAACCAGTCCCGCATACATCTGTCCGTACTGAACTGCTGATTTCTGGGCTGCCATCAGATTCATAAGTCCTACCGGAAGGGTTTTTATCTCCGGTCTGGTGAGCAGGGTCATGGAAATAATATATTCATTCCAGAATGCCAAAAAGTTAAACAGAATTACTGTCACAATACTTGGCTTTGCCATAGGCATGATAACCTGAATCATAGTTCTCCAGTATCCGGCTCCGTCCACATAAGCCGCTTCCTCGTAATCTTTTGCCAGTGATTTAAAATAACCGGACAGCAGATAAATGGTAAAGGGAAGCGCGGTTGATGCATATACAAGCGCCAGAATAAACAGATTGTTCAGGAAAAACGGCTCTCCGAACCACTGACGCAGTTTTCCGTCTGCATTATTGAGCATCAAAAAGATCGGTACAACAATATAGTTTACATTAATAAAAAGTCCTGCCATAAACATAACATTCCAGATCTTCTGGCTCTTAAATTTGAATCTGGACAGTACATAAGCTGCCGGAAGAGCGATCACGATCAGAAGCAGGATACCCAGGACCGTTACAAACACAGAATTCAGCATATAAGAACCCATGTTTGCAGTTTCCCACGCATCTGTAAAGTTCTGGAAATGGAATCCTTTCGGAAGCGCCCATGGACTTCCGTAAAACTCTGAATTCTCTTTAATTGAAGCAACAAATACCCAGGCAACAGGAACAATGATCGTAACTGCCAGAAGCCCCAGTATCAGATAGATAAATACTTTTGCCACCTTGGAACTGGCAGTACTGTTTTTCGTCATATCAGCCATTTTTCACCCTCCTTAGAATTCAATTTCTTCACGTTTGGTCACCGCATTGAGAACAGCGGCCAGCGCAAAGGAAAACAGGAATACCGCAACACCGATGGCCATACCATATCCATAGGAAGAGTTGGTGTAAGCTTCCTGATACATGTAGCTTAAGAATACATTGGAAGCTCCGTCCGGTCCGCCGTTTGTCATTGCTTTTACCATCAGGAAACTCATATTAATAGTACTGATAACAAAGAATGTCAGAGTGGTACGAATATTAGTCCAGATCAGCGGAAGAGTAATTGAGAAAAACTGTTTGATCCTTCCCGCGCCTTCCAGACTTGCTGATTCATAGAGACTGTCCGGAATGTTTGCCATACTTGCCATGTACATAACCATATAATATCCAATGGCCTGCCATACCATGGCGATAATAATACTGTAAATAACAAGATCCTGACTTCCAAGCCAGAGGATAGGATTGTCCACCCCATTCTGTCCCCGGAACAGATTCAAAAAGGAGTTCAGAAGTCCCTGATTCGGATCATAGATAGCAGAGAAAATAGCGCTGATCACTACAACAGAAAGAATATTCGGGATGTAAAAAACAACACGGAAGAATGTCTGCCCTTTCAGTTTTTCTCTTGTAAGAATAGCGGCAAAAATAATCGCCATACCAAAAGTAACAATAGTAACAATCACGATCAGAAGAACAGAGTTCTGAAACGCCTGATAAAATTTATCGCTCTGTAACAGTATTTTGAAGTTATCAAGACCTACAAAAGTTTTTTCAGCTGTATATCCGCCCCATTTATAAAGAGACATTCTGAAAACATCAATGGTAGGGATCAACATAAAAATAGCAAAAAGAATTACTGCCGGCGCCAGACAGCAGAAAATAAACCGGCTTCTTCCCTTTTTTTTCGTCATGGTTCTTCTCCTTTCTTTATCCCGAAAAACGGACGGTAGTATTCACCGTCCGTTTTTTCAGATACCATATTTAATTATGTCAGGATCCTGGCTTTATTTCAAAGCGCCGCGAAGGGTATCACTGTCTTTTTTGATCTGCTCTACCCAATCATCTACTGTCTTATCACCGCTGACAAGAGAGTTGATCGGATCAAAGAATGTTGTACGAACGGTTACACCTTCTACCGGCTCAGTTGTCGCAAAAGCATCCATAACAGCTACTGCACCATCATCATAGATAGAATAATAAATTTTTGCATCGCCCTCAAGTTTGTCTGTCATTCCCTGGATCGGCTGAACTGCTCCACCGTCTTTTGCAAAAATCTCAGCTGCTTCATCAGAGTACAGATATGCGATAAACTGTTTTCCAAGGTCTTTGTTTACAGCGCCCTTCGGCATCCAGATCTGCTCAAAGAAGGAATAAGAAGCTCTCTCTCCGCCTTCCTCTACTGCCGGAAGTGCTGTGAATCCCCACTCAAAGCCGTCTGCACGAGGAGCGTCTGCCATCTCGCCGATTACCCAGTTTCCGTTTGGCATAAACAGAGCCTTATTGTCAAGGATCAGCTGCTGGTTTTTACGGAAATCATTGTCATTTGCGTTTGCCGGAGTTGTCTTCTCTGTATAGGAAGCCAGCTTCTCAATGATCTCAAATGTTTTCTTTGCTCCGTCTGTTTCCCATACGCCTTCGCCGTATTTCAGAGCTTCCTGGAATGTTTCAGCGCCGGCAGTCTCATGAAGCAGTGCATAGAAGAATGCGTCAAAGTATCCTGCTGTAGGATATGTAAACAGTGCAATATCTTCCTCTTTTGCCTTTTCGCCAAGTTCCCACATTTCATCCCATGTCTCAGGAACTTCCCAGCCTTTTTCCTCGAACAGTCCTTTGTTGTAGAACAGTCCGCAAGGTCCGTAGAACATCGGCATCAGATATGTTTTTCCGTCTCCGTAAGGATTTGTAATAGAGTTGTCCACAAATCCCGGAAGGATCTTGTCTTTTACAGTTACATCCTCTCCCGGTACTGTCATTTCCAGTACGTCAGTCATTTCCTCTACGTTATTGTCCTTAACAAAGGTTTCTGTAAGAGCAGATTCAGATCCCACTGCTCTCATGATAACATCCGGATAATCACCGGATTTCATAGCCGGTGTAATGATATCTTCAAGCTTCTTGTCGATTGTGAGTTCTACCTTTACTCCCGGATTTGCCTCTTCAAATTTTGCGCAAACATTTTTCCACATATCCTGTCCATATGCGGTTTCTACAACAGCCAGTTTCAGAGTCTGCTCTTCATCTGCCATAACAGTTGTTGCCATTCCTGACATTGCGCCTGCTGCCATAACTGCTGAGAGTGCAAGACTGGTAATTTTTTTTGCTTTCATCTCATATCCTCCTTTAGATTTTGTACATAAGATACAAAAACTTTTTGTTTTCTTAATAATAACTCATTAAAATTACTTTTTCAATTTATATATTGCTGTATACTTTAGAAATATTGCTATGAGTTACAGATTCAACGACAATATTACTTCTAATTGATATTTTTCTCATATTTTGATTGTTCAGAGCACCGGCATCTGTTAGACTGTAGTTACTGTAACATTCTCCTGAACATATTCTGATCTGTATGTTTCCAAGAAAAACGGAACCGAAAACCTTATCACTTTCTATGGAGCAGCCGTGTTATGATATATGAAAGTATACCTCTTGCCAAAGATCTTTCTGTAGAAAAAATTTATACCATCCATTACTTTGAATACTGCAATGACTTTTCCTATCCGGGTGAACAGCATGATTTCTGGGAATTTCAATGTGTAGATAAAGGAACTGCCCGGATTCAGGCAGATGAAGAAGTTCATGTCCTTACTCACGGTCAGATAATTTTTCACCGTCCCAACGAATTTCACAACCTGTCGGCAACCGGAAATCATGCCCCTAATATTGTAGTTGTTTCCTTTGCCTGTAATTCTCCCTGTATGAGTTTTTTTGAAAAACAGATTCTGACCCTTTCGGATACAGAGCGAACCCTGATCGGAAAAATCATCGCTGAGGCCCGGCGGTGCATTGCCTCTCCTCTTGACGACCCCTATCTTCATAAAATGGAATTAAGAAAAGACAGCCCTGTGGGTTCCCAGCAGCTTCTTGTTCTTTATCTGGAACAGCTTCTGATACATATGCTCCGAAGATATACTACACAGGTACCGCACTGTGTCAGAAACATTGGCGACCCCTCATTTGAATCTTCTGCCTGCCGGAGGATCACCCGTTATCTGGAGGATCATATCTGTGAATCCCTTTCCCTTGAAGCAATCTGCCATGACAATCTCATCGGAAGATCCCAGCTTCAGAAAATCTTCCGTGAGGAATACGGCTGCGGAGTGATCGACTTTTTTTCTCATATGAAGATCAATTTTGCCAGACAGCTAATCCGGGAAAATGACATGAATTTCACACAGATCTCGGAATTTCTGGGCTATTCCTCCATTCATTATTTTTCCAGACAGTTTAAAAAACTCTGCGGAATGACGCCTACAGAGTACGCGCTTTCTATTAAAGCCATCTCCGAACGTCCTCAGAATTCTGAAAAAGACATAAAAAATGGAGCCGATGACTAAAACATCAGCTCCATTTTTGTCCCCTTTCCGGGCTCACTGTCAAGATTGATCTTTGCTTTATGAAGCGCAGCCCCATGCTTTACAATAGAAAGCCCCAGTCCTGTGCCTCCGGTCTGACGGGAATGACTTTTATCCACCCGGTAAAACCTCTCAAAAATACGTCTCTGTTCATTCTTCGGAATACCGATCCCATTATCCCCCACAAAATAGCATGGATGATGTCCTTCCTGCCCTGCAAACACCCGGACAGTTCCTCCTGCATCGGTATAGCGGATGGCATTGTCCGCAATATTATAGAACATTTCATAAAGAACCTGCCGGATTCCTCGCACCGCCACATGCTCCCCTTCCAGAACAAGACTGATCTGCTTTTTCTCTGCCGAAGGCTGGAGATGATACACAATGTCCTCTGCCAGCTCATAAATATCTACTGCCTCAAATGGCATGTCGCTGTTTTTCTCATCAAGCCTTGAAAGCTGGATGATATCTGACACAAGAGAACTTAAACGGCTTGCCTCATGGTAAATCCTTCCGGAAAATTCAGGAACCTTGTCTTCTCCCACCATTCCGTTCATCATCAGCTCCGCATAACCGGAAATAGACATCAGAGGGGTTTTCAGTTCGTGAGAAACATTGGCAGAAAATTCTCTTCGCATTGCCTCAGCCTCCTTCAGCTCCTCCAGCTGAGACGCGATCTGTTTATTCTGCTGGTCTACCCGTACAAGAAGGGGACGCAGCTCCTCATATCTTACATCTTTCAGAGGGTGCTCCAGATCCAGCTCATTAATGGGCGCGATCAGCTCCTTTGTCTGTCTCTGAACCAGGAAAAATTCCAGGGCCAGAATCCCCAGCATAAGAATCCCCAGCAGCGTAAAGCTGGAAAATAAAGTAAGGAACACACTGTCAGTTGTTCTTGCCACCCGAAGGATATTTCCATTATCCAGCTTCATGGCACAGTAAAAGGTCTGCTCGGAAAAAGTTTCCGAAAATCTTACGATCTCCCCATAGCCTTTTTCCTTTGCCTTCACAAACTCCGGGCGTTCCCCATGATTTTCCAGCTGATCCGCCTCTGTCTCCGAATCATACAGAACATTGCCCTCATTGTCTGTAACTGTGATCCTTGTAGCATTGATCTCTTTTACATTGCTTTCCAGATAATCCAGTCCGGCTGCTTCGATACCGGCCCGAATGTATTCCACCTCATCCCGCACACTCTGTTTCATAAATACGTCAAACTTGTCATACATGACAAAGCTTGCAGCCAGAAAGGTCAGAAGAACAGACAGGATTACAAGAAAGCTTCCGTGATTTAAAATTCTCTGTCTCATTTTATTCTCCGATCCTGTATCCTACTCCCCGTATGGTTTCCACCATGTTTCCTGCTTCTCTCAGTTTCTGACGAAGTGTTCTCACATGTACGTCCACAGTTCTTGTCTCTCCGTCAAAATCATATCCCCACACATGACAGAGGATCTGATTTCTGCTCATAACAAGTCCCTTGTTCTCTATCAGATACTGCAAAAGCTCAAATTCCTTTCTGGTAAGCTCCACCTTCTGATCTCCAAGATGTACTTCATGACGTCCCACCGATATTCTCAGTTCTCCGCAGTGAAGCTCTCTGTTTTCCTCTTTCCTGCTGCACCGGCGAAGCACTGCTTTTACTCTTGCAACAAACTCCATCATACCAAAAGGCTTTGTGATATAGTCGTCCGCTCCGGCTTCCAGTCCCCGTACCTTGTCAAATTCCGCATCCTTTGCCGTAACCATGATCACAGGGATGTTTTTTGTATCAGGAGAGGACTTCAGCCTGGTCAGAATGCCGTATCCGTCCTCACCCGGAAGCATGATATCCAGAAGGATCAGGGACGGAAGTTCTTTTTTCATGGCTGAGCAAAGCTCTTTTCCATCTGCCAGTCCCTTTGCTGTAAATCCGGTAGTTTCAAGGGTATATACCAGAAGCTCCCTGATATTTTTTTCATCTTCCACACAGTAGATCATGAACTGTCCTCCTTATCTTCATATATGCCATAAAAGCTGCTGAGGAATTTCCCTCCGGAAATTCCCACAACAGCCTTATATGATCTGCCTTCAGTTTTTACTGACGCTTACGGAAGCAGATATTCTTTGCGGACTGCTTCCAGACATTTATTAAATTCATCATCCTGATCGTTTTTCATTGCGTTCAGATGTCTGTGTGTATCATAAAGATTCTCACGCACCTGAGTTACGCAGACACCGATATTGGAACAGTGATCTGCAATTCTTTCCATACTGGTGATCAGGTCAGAAAGAATGAAGCCCATTTCAATGGTACACTCGCCGGAGCGGAGACGATTGATGTGACGGCGTTTCATTTCTTTTGTCAGCTCATCGATCAGTTCCTCAAGCGCCTCAATCTCTGAAGCCTTGGTAATATCCTGTTCGTCAAATACAGAAAACGCTGTTTCTACGATTTTGGTCACTGCTGCGGTCAGTACTCTGAGTTCCGCCTTTGCATAAACGGAGAAGCTCAGGCCTTTTGCATGAAGCTCGTCTGCTGACTCTTTAATGTTTACTGCATGGTCAGAAATACGCTCGAAATCACCGATGCAGTGAAGCATCATGGAAACACTGTGACTGTCTGTCTCAGAAAGATCCTTATTGTTCAGCTGAACAAGATAGGTTCCCAGTTCATCCTCGTACCTGTCTACCTTGCTTTCCATCTTTGTGATCTTCTGAGCCTTTTCCTCACTGTAATCATGAAGCACCTCAAAAGAGGCCTTCAGCGCCTTCCAGGAATCCTCTGCCATACGTCTTGCTGCGGTTCTTCCCTGCTCTACTGCAAATGCAGGTTTTTCCAGGAAACGGGATTCCAGAATAAGGAATTCCTGATCTTCCTTTGCCGCCTCAACATCCTCAGAAGAATCACGGATCGTCATACATGCAAGCTTCACAAGAAGATTGGAGAACGGAAGAAGCAGTAAGGTTGCTGTAACATTAAACACACTGTGGGTCACTGCGATTGCTGCCGGTGTTGCCATAGCGTCCATAAACGGGAACTGAACAGCTGCATTCAGAATATAGAATACACTCAGGAACACTACAGTACCGATAATGTTGAAATACAGATGGATCATGGCTGCACGTTTTGCGTTTTTGTTTGCGCCGATAGCAGACAGAAGCGCTGTCACGCAGGTACCGATATTCTGTCCCATAATGATCGGGAAAGCCGCACTGTACGGCACAGCTCCTGTAACGCACAGAGCCTGAAGAATACCCACGGATGCAGATGAGGACTGGATGATCGCTGTAAGAACCGTACCTGCCAGAACACCTGCTATCGGATTGGAAAATGCCAGAAGAAGATTGGTAAACTCCGGAACATCAGCCAGAGGCTTCACAGCAGCGCTCATGGTATCCATACCGAACATCAGCACTGCAAATCCAACCAGAATAGCGCCAATGTCTTTTTTGCGGGAGTTCTTTGTGAACATCAGAAGCACAATTCCGATCAGCGCCAGGATCGGAGCAAAGGAACTTGGCTTAAGAAGGCTCATAAAGAAATTGTTGCTCTCAATACCTGCAAGACTTAAGATCCAGGCGGTTACTGTAGTACCGATATTGGCACCCATAATAATACCAACAGCCTGTGTCAGCTTCATAATACCGGAGTTTACGAAACCTACGACCATAACCGTTGTGGCAGATGAGGACTGGATCACCGCAGTCACACCCAGACCCAGAAGCACTGCTCTTAATTTGCTGGATGTAAGGTTTTCAAGAATTTTCTCCAGCTTTCCTCCGGAAATCTTCGCAAGACCATCGCCCATAACCTGCATACCATACAGGAACAGAGCAAGACCGCCCAGCATCGTCAGTATACTAAAAAAATCCATTGTATTTCTCCTTTACGAAAATTTAATATATTTTCATTTTAAGAAACAATTGTAAAGTTGTCCCCAGCGCAATGTTAAATTTATGTAAAATTCTCAGAAGCTTCTGATGTCTTCTCCCTCGTCGCCCGTTTTGTCAATAGAACGGATTTTCAGATAGTAACTCATGGTTTCATTCACCTTTACCTGAACCCGGTCCCCAACCTTGTGGCCTTTCAGAGCCCGTCCGACAGGTGACTCGATGCTCACTCTGTTCTCCATGGAATTTCCCCTGATAGAGGTTACAAGCTTATACTTCTCAATTTCTCCGTCTTCTTCAAATTCTACTTCCACAATGTCATCCATGCCGACTTCGTCTTCTCTGGAAGTATCTGTAACAATATCCGCTGTTTTCAGCATTCTCTCCAGGTACCGGATACGGCTTTCATTCTGATTTTTGTGACGCTTTGCCGCATAATATTCAAAGTTTTCACTGAGATCCCCCTGGGCTCTGGCTTCCTTTACAGCTTCAATGGCCTCTTTGCGCACCACCAGCTTCCGGTGCTCGATCTCCTGCTGGATTTTCTGTACGTCACGTTCTGTCAGTTTTTCACGCATATGTTCTCTCTCCCTGATTCATTATATAGTGTGTTTATAAAGTATACAGGATAATAAAAGGAAACTCAATAACCCTTACAAAGGCCTGCGGATATAGCAGCAGATCAGAAGGCAGACTTCTTCGCCTTCCTGCCTTAATTCCAGCATTCCGTCGTACTTTTTCAGCGCAGCCTGAATGCTGGGAATACCCAGCCCGTGATTTTTTGTGTCACATTTTGTTGTACTTGGAAAAAACTGCCGGATTCCTGGATTCTGCTTCCGTCTCTCCTCCTTCTCTGAATCCGGAAGTCTGCCCTGATTTCGCACACTGACTGCCAGAATCCCCTTGCCCTGCCTTGCTTCCAGGGAAACTCTCCGCTGGCTTTCAGGAAGTTTTTTTACTGCCTCCAGCGCATTGTCCAGGGCATTTCCAAAAACAGCGCTGATATCTGTTTTTTCCATGGGCAAAGGTTCAGAAATATCTGCGGAAACATGAAAGTCAATATGATTCTGTTCCATCAGAGCAGCCTTGGCGCTGAGAATAATATTCACAGTGGTATCTCCACAGTATTTCAGAGTGCGGGAAGCCCCTGTCTGTTCCAGAAGCTCCCTGAGATATCCCTCTCTCTGGTCGTCCGGAAGAGCCAGCGCTGTCTGAAGGTGATTTGTCATATCATGCTTTAAACGCCTGATCTCAAAATGCTGATTTTCCATAGCTTCATAGTACCGTCTGTTCTGCTCTGCCAGAAGAGCCTCCTCTTCCAGTTTCTGCTGCCGGGCCAGAACCACCATGGTCCATAAAAGCCCTGCAAAAGCCGAAAGGGACAAAAGCAGGAGAAACAGATACTGGACAGAGATCCCTGCAGTATCATAATCGCTTAACAGCACCAGACTGAATACAATTCCCAAAGGAGGAAGCGTCAGGATAAAAAGAAGCCTCCACATGGAAGGCGCCAGTTCAAAATCTCTGTCCGGTCCCAACTTCCGGATCAAAATCCACAGCCCTGCACAAAAAAATATTTTTATCACGATCTGATACATCTGATAAAACGGCGACCAGTTATCCACCAGCGCATTAAAAGAAAACACCGTACTGGCTGTCATCAGTCCCACTGTCAGCCTTTTTATGACGCTTCCCTCACAGCAGATCATAATAGCTGCAATAAAAAATACAAACGTGGGAACAATATTTCCCCAGTCTGCCAGATAGATCACCATACCGCCTAAAAATCCGCAGGCAGTCACAAGAATCATTCTGAGGAATTTGCTGTTTTTCACTTTCAGCAGGCGTCCCACTGCCATAAACAGACAGATTCCCATAACCGAAAGCCAGGCAATTGTCAAAAACAAAAGCTCTGCATTTTTTCTCATAGGCCTGCCCCCTTCAGCATAAGCTCCGCAAGTCTTTTCAGCGCCTCTTCCTTCATCCCCCGGCTTACCGGAAGATTTTTTCCGCCTGTAAGGATTTCATCATGACCAATATACTCCACATGATCTCCGTTTACCAGATATCTTTGGTGAATCCTCACAAACCGTGCATCCACCTGAGACTGTACCTCAGAAAGCTTTCCGTAAAAAGCGTATTCTCTGTTTTCCGTTACCAGATACACCTGTCTTCTGTCGCTGTAAAAATACAGGATCTGATCCAGAGCTATCCGGAAGGTTCCCTCCTGATTCTGGAACACAAAATCTTTTTCCCGTCTGGAATAAAACGCTTCTCTGGCTCTTGACACAATCTGTCTGATCCGTTCTTCCCCGGCAGGTTTCATCACATAGTCCAGAGCCCCTGTCCGGTATCCGTCAAATACATACTCGGAATATCCTGTCACAAATACAAGAAGAATGGTTTTGTCGAACTCCCGTATCCTTTCCGCAGCCTCCATGCCTGTCATTTCTTTCATTTCCACATCCAGAAAAAGAAGATCGATCTCTCCCGGATGTTTTTTCAGCCAACGGACCGCAGTTTCTCCTGAACTGAATTCATATACAATTTCCTCATCCGTTTCATATATGGATTTTTCAAGCTGAAACCGCAGCTGATCCCTGGCCTCCTGTTCATCGTCGCACAAAGCGATTCTCAGCATAATATCTCCTCCTGCTGCTTTTATATCCTTTACTGATGCTCCTCGCTTCAGATTTCTTTTATCATACCACAACCACAGCTTCCGGCGCATGCCAAACTTTACAAAAATCCTTCTATTCTTTACATTTTTCGCAGAGACCTGCAAAACTTTACCTGAAAAATGCCAAACTTTACAGCCTGGATTCCGGCTGTTTTTTTCTGTGGTATGGTAAAAGCACAACAGCAGAACATCTGTAAATTTTTAACATAAGACGAGGAGGAATTTTATGTTATCTGTAAAAAATCTGGAAAAATCCTATACTACCGGCAATCGTACCTATACAGTGCTGAAAGGAATCAGCTTTTCTGTTGCCAAAGGCGAATTTGTAGCTGTAATGGGGCCCTCCGGTTCCGGAAAAAGTACGCTTCTTAACTGTATTTCCTGCTATATCCCTTTTGAAAAAGGCAGGATCACCCTGGGCGGACAGGAATTAAGCTCCCTGACACCGGAACAGCTTGCCTCTGTCCGCAACGAAAAGCTTGGCTTTGTTTTTCAGGACTTTATGCTTCTTGACGGACTTTCTGTCCGTGAAAACATTCTTGTTCCCAGAATCATCCGACAAAATGTGGACAAAGAAGGGGAGCGTTACGCAGATCAGCTTATGGAGCTTTTTGGTATCAGTCATATCCGAAACAAATATCCGGCAGAGATTTCCGGCGGAGAACGTCAGAGAACCGCAGTTGCAAGAAGTCTGATCAACCATCCTCTGATGCTTCTTGCTGACGAACCTACGGGAAATCTGGACAGCACATCAAGCAGGATCGTTATTGAATCTTTTGAAAATGCAAGACAGAATCTGGACGCTACTATTTTTATGGTCACACACGACAGCTTTTCTGCTTCCTTCTGTGACCGGGTGATCCTGCTGAAGGACGGAAATATCTACCGTCAGCTTGAAAAAAACATTCAGACAAGAAGTGCTTTTCATGACACACTGTTAAACGCAATCAAAGAAATGAGTGGTGATATGTAATGGATAACAGAAAAAGAAGATCGATCAAAACTATGGCGGAACTGGAAAGCCGCCTTCGCCGTACCAACCAGAAGCAGGCAGCTCTTTACCTGTTCTGCAATTTTATTTCTCTTATGCTGATGACAGCTTATTCGGGACTGATGTTTTCTCCCACTGTACAGGATATTTTTCCTCCGGGAGGCGACAGCCGGAAACAGTTATACGCCATCTTCGTTCTGGCCCTGTTCGGCTGCGTTATATTTACGATTTATGCTGCCAGCCTTTTTTTCCGCAAAAAATCACGGCAGCTTGGCATCCTTATGGCTCTCGGAGCTTCCAGAAAAACACTGGCGCCCGGTCTTTTCCGTGAGGTGCTGCTTTTAAGCGGCAGCTCTGCTGTTCTGGGAACTCTGGCAGGTTTTCCCTTCCTGTTTCTTCTGTGGACTGCCTTCCGGATTTTTATTGTAAATTCAGAAGAAATGGTTCTGAACGTAGATTTCCGGTGTCTCTGGGTATCTGCAGGCTTCACAGCCCTGGTTGTGATCTGCGCATGCGTTCTTGCTTTTCTTTATATGAAACGCACCAATATTCTGGACGTGATCCAGGAAGAGCATCAGAACGAGCCTGTAAAAGAGCTTGGACGCTGGTGCGGCCCTGTGGGTATTGTCCTGATTCTGGCAGGCGCAGTTGCAGGATACGAAGGTCCAACTGTATACATGAATGTGTTTCACAGATATCCATCCCCTTTTCTCAACCTTTTGTACGCTCCTGCTTTTGCAGGTCTTTACATGGTCATGCTTCACACAGTTGTCAACGGCTGGACCTCCAGACGCAAAAATCCCTGGAAAAACATCATTGCCAGAAGTATGATGAAATTTCAGGGAAAACAGACGGTAAACAGTCTCCTTGTTACTACTGTGCTGGTTGCAGGCGGCTGCTTCGGGATTTTTTATCTGCCGATGCTTCATACCGGACTTTCCATGGGCTCCGAAAGCCGCGCCTATGACTATTCCTGGTTCTGGCCCTCCGACCAGTCTCTCCCTTCTGAAGAAGAGATTTATTCTCTGGCAGAAAAACATGATTTTCAGATTAAAGACTGGCTACAGTGTTCCTATCTTTCCCTTGCCTGTGATAATAACATGCAGATTCTGAACCCGGACAACACTCTTTCCTATCAGCATTTTGACATTGCCGATGAATGTCATGCCCTGTCAGAGTCCACCTATAATCAGATCACCGGACAGAACATTTCACTGGATCCCGGCTTCTTCTACGCAGTTACAAATGAAGAAGAAACCGCTTACGATACAGTGGAAAATGCAACACTTTTTACAAACATGACTACCAGGAAAGAGCTTCCCGTTACCTGTAAAGGCTTTGTACATTTTGAAGATGTGGCATCTCACGGCACTGCTGTTCTGGATGACAACGACTACGAAAAAATCTCTCAGGGACTTGCTCCTGAATGGACCGGTTCCATGATCTGGTTTAATTCAGAAGGAAAAGACAGTTACGCCTTTGCACAGGAGCTCTTTGTGAAAATTGTAAATTCCTATGATGACCAGCACTTCAGCAACAGCTATTATGATCCGGTTCAGTATGTTATGACAGAGGGCTATACAAATAATTACTATGGTTCCACCTATACTGTCAGTCCGGAGGAACGGCAGGTGGACCGTACCAACATCAACAGTTCTGACTTCCGGATGTACTGGAATTATATTCCTCAGTTCCGTATTATGGATGCTCAGGATCAGCTGAAAACCTTTGGAGTATTTATGATGACCTTTTTGTTCATTGCCATTATCTGCATTACCGCAGCCCTGGTCATTGCCTATACCCGCTGTCAGACCATTGCCCTGAACAATGCCTATGTGTTTTCAGATCTGATGCGTCTTGGCGCTTCTCCCGCCTTTCTTGGCAGAGAGCTTCAGAGACAGGCTGGTCCGGTATTCAAAATTCCTGCCATCAGCGGAATGTCGCTGATGATCCTGCTTTATTTTATGATTTTGCTTGCCAATGACGGACTTCTGACAAAATCCGAAATTCTCGGTTTTGCCATGTGCCTGGAAGTAGCTGCCGTGATCGCCCTTATCATTTACGCCGTTTTCCGCCGCACGCTGCGCAGTCTGAGAAAACAGCTGGGTATCTGCTCCTTAGAACAGTAAATGATCCGATACGCTCCGTCCACAGCAGCCCCACCTACAGTTTTATTCATAATTAATACCTGATTGCAGACTAATCTGTCCTGTCTTCCATCACAGTTCCCGGGAAGTTCATAAACAGTACCAAAAAGCCGGAGCGGATTCATCCACAATGAATGAACCGCTCCGGCCATCTGTGCCTGTCACCGCACAACCACAATATTTTTATTTCCTTCAAACTCCTTCGGACAACGATCCGTAATCACTTCCGCTTCCTTAAAATCCCGAAAGGTCACAGAACTGATCTGACCGAATTTTGAAGCATCACTGAGTACATAGGCTTTTCTGCACTGCTCCATGGCTTTCCTTTTTACCAGAGCCTCGCTGGCATCCGGTGTTGTAAAGCCCTCATGCTTCGTCACTCCGTTTGTCCCGAAAAATCCTCTTGTAAAATGATACATCTGAAGCATCTGTAAAGCAAAGCTTCCGATCACTGCCTCTGTGGAGCCTTTCAGTTCACCGCCTATAAGCGTAACATGAATGCCTCTCTGAGCCAGCATTCTTGCATGTGATACACCATTTGTCACAAAGGCAGCCCGGGTATTCTCCAGATAATCCAGCATATAACCTGTGGTGGTTCCCGCATCCAGAAATACAAAATCCGTGGGTTCGATCAGGCCTGCGGCGTATCTGGCAATTTTCTTTTTTTCTTCGATATTAAGATCTGATTTCTGAGCAACAGTAGGCTCATAGGCAGATACTGCATTTTCCAGAGAAACTGCTCCGCCAAAAACCTTTGTCAGACGTCCCATTTTGTCAAGAGCCGTAATATCTCTTCTGACAGTGGACTCCGATGTGTCCAGAATCTCCTTCAGCTCCGTGACTGTGACACTTTTCCTTGTTTCCAGAAGTTCCAGGATGATCTCATATCTTTGCTCTGTCAGCATGGTTTCTCTCCTGATTACAGCTTCTCCTGCATGAATTTGCTTACTGCCTCGCAGGCAGCATCCTCATCCGCACCCTCGAAAGTAAAGGTTACTTCATGACCTTTTTTTACGCCAAGTCCCATCAGAGCCAGAAGTTTTCTGCAGTCTGCTTTCTTGCCTTCTTTTTCAATGGTGACCACAGACTCAAACTGCTTCACAAGCTTTACAAGCTCGCCTGCCGGACGTGCGTGGATTCCCTCATTGTCAATTACTACATACTTGAATTCTTTCATGGTTTTATCCTCCAGTTTATTTATTTTTTATGCTGTTTTCTTTTTTAACACTCCCAGAAGGACGGCTGAGATCAACGTACCTGCCACAAGAGCAGCCACATATGCCATTGTGTTTCCCACAACCGGGAATACGAAAATTCCTCCGTGAGGAGCCATCAGTGTACAGTCAAACATCATGGAAACAGCGCCTGCCACTGCTGAACCGATGATACAGGACGGAAGTACATGGAGAGGATCAGATGCCGCAAAAGGAATCGCTCCCTCTGTGATAAATGCCAGACCCATAATAAAGTTAGTAGGCGCCGCCTCTCTCTCTTCTTTAGTAAATTTGTTTTTGAAAAGCAGGCTTGCCAGGGCAATGGCACATGGAGGTGTCATTCCTCCGATCATAACAGCTGCCATAATATCATAATTGCCTGCTGCAATGGACGCTGTGCCAAACACATAAGCTGCCTTGTTAAAAGGACCGCCCATATCAATAGCCATCATACCGCCAAGAATAAGTCCTAAAATTACTTTACTTGTATTTCCCATGCCTGTCAAGGCATTATTTAATCCGGTGTTCAATCCGCCCATTAAGGGTTCCACAACAAAAGTCATACAAAGTCCCATTACGAGAATTCCCACAACCGGATAGATCAGAACAGGGGCGATCTTTTCCAGGGCTTCCGGTAGCTTATCGCAGATTTTGCGAAGCCCGAGGATCAGATAGCCTGCAAGAAAGCCTGCAAAAAGAGCTCCCAGAAAACCGGATTTTCCGTTTGCTGCGATCATTCCGCCTACAAGACCTACTGCAAGAGCCGGTCTGTCGCCGATGGCTATGGCAATAAAGCCTGCCAGTATCGGAAGCATAAAGCCAAACGCTGTTCCGCCGATGTTCTTGAGAACAGCGGCCACCGGAGTAATGGTACCGAAGTTTGCTCTCTGGTCCGCAGGGAGAGAATTCAGATCCACACTGAGACCGTCAATCAAAAAAGCAAGGGCAATCAGAATGCCGCCGCCCACTACTAAAGGAAGCATATGGGAAACGCCGTTCATGAGCTGCGTATATATTTTATGGCCGGCGCCTCCGCCTGCCTTTGCTGCCGCCGAAGAATTCGATGCTCCCGCTGCTGCGTGATATACAGGAGCATCCCCTGCAATGGCTCTTTCCACCAGGGCATCCGCCTTGCTGATTCCGTCAGAAACCTGACATTCGATCAGCTTCTTTCCATCAAAACGTTCCATGGGAACCTGTGCATCCGCCGCCACGATAATGCAGTCAGCCTCCTGGATCTCCTGATCTGTAAGAACGTTTTTGGCTCCGCCGGAGCCTCTTGTCTCCACCTTGATAAAACAGTTTCTGGCCTTTGCCGCTTTTTCAATTCCTTCTGCCGCCATATAGGTGTGGGCAATTCCGGTAGGACAGGAGGTAACTGCCAGGATTTTTACCTGTCCCTCATCTGCGCTTCCCGTATCAGCCAGTCTCTCATCAATATCTTTTTTCTCATCGTCAGCTTTGTCAATAATTTCCATAAACTCATCTACAGACTGTGCGTTTCTCAGAGAGGCGGTAAATTCCTCATCCATCAGCATAACAGAAAGTTTACTGAGCACATCCAGATGGATATTATCTTCTGTGTTTGGAGCTGCGATCAGGAACAGAAGAGTCACAGGCTCGTCATCAAGGGCTTCAAACTCCACTCCGTTCTTTACTACCATTGCAGCAAGACCGGGCTTCTGTACTGCGTCACATTTACCATGTGGAATGGCAATTCCTTCTCCGATTCCTGTTGTACTTTCCTGTTCTCTTGCATATACCTGTTTCCGGTAGGCTTCCCTGTCGCTGATTTTTTCACTCTTTACCATAAGGTCTACAGCCATATCAAGAGCCTCTGATTTACTCTTTGGTGCTGCACTCAGCGATACGCTTCTTCTGTCAAGCAGATCTGTGATCCTCATATGTTTTCCCCCTCCTGTTTTTGTCCGGCTACCTGACGGTAAACCGCTTCTACCTCTTTGCCTGTGGCCAGATTTTCTGAAAAGGCACTGGCGCTGCCTGCTGCGATTCCCATGTAAAAAGCATGGCGGTAATCTCTTTTTTCCATCCAGCCTGCCATAAAGCCTGCCACCATGGAATCTCCTGCACCAACGCCGTTTACAAGCGTACCTGTGGGAACCGGTTTCTTATAAACCTGTCCGTTTGCAGCGATGAGAACTGCTCCCTCCCCTGCCATGGAGATCAGAACATTTTCCGCTCCCATCTCCTGCAGTTTCTTTCCATATGGAACAACGTCCTCTCTCGTCTTTAACTCCACGCCAAAGATCTCACCAAGCTCATGGTTATTGGGCTTTACAAGAAAAGGATGATATTTCAGAACCTTTACCAGAAGATCTTTTGTGGCATCCACCACAGTCATCACGCCTCTTCCCTCCAGCCTTTTCATAATCCGCTCATACATGTCATCAGGCATGGAAGCCGGGATGCTTCCTGCGAGAAACAGAACATCTCCTTCCTTCAGGCTGTCAAGTTTTTCCATCAGCTCCTCCACTCTCTCCGGGCTGATATCCGGTCCTGCTCCGTTGATCTCTGTTCCGTCTATGGATTTCAGCTTCAGGTTAATTCGGGAAATTCCCCTTTCAATCCTGATGAAATCCGATTCCACTCCCATTTCCTGAAGTCTGCGGATAATCTCATCTCCGGTAAAGCCTGCGGTAAATCCCAAAGCTCTGTTGCAGATTCCAAGATTCCTGAGAACTATGGACACATTGATTCCCTTTCCCCCGGGAAGAATCAACTCTGAGCTTGTCCTGTTGGTAAGCCCCAGCTTAAAATCTTCCACATCTACAATGTAATCCAGAGACGGATTAAAAGTAACTGTACAGATCATTTTTTCACCTCTCCTTACAATAATTTTCATTTAATGTATGACTGAGTTTGAAGTTATTTCTCTTTATGTTTCATAGTATACAGTTATAATCATCCAAAATCAATCAAACTAATTCACAAAATTCAGGATTATTTTTGGTTGAATTTGCACAAAAAAATACCCTCTGACAGTTTCCGGGGTTTTCCCTGTCTGCCAGAAGGTATCCTGTTATTTTGTCCGGTATTTCATTTCTCCGGAATGTCTCTGTTTTTTTTCTTACGGTGCTTTACGCACTCTGTCAGCAGAAATTCAATCTGACCGTTAATGGAACGGAAGTCGTCCTCCGCCCACTGAGCCAGTTCATTATAAAGAGAGGCGGAAACCCTCAGTGGTATCTGCTTTTTTGTTTTTTCTTTTGATGCAGCCGGCATGGCTTCCGCCTCCTTTACTTATTTACTTTCTATATTAATAGATTGAGCCGCTGTTGACAATAGGCTGCGCATCTTTATTTCCGCAAAGTACTACAAGAAGATTGCTAACCATAGCTGCCTTGCGTTCTTCATCAAGCTCCACCACATTGTTTTCACTGAGCTGATTCAAAGCCATCTCCACCATACCCACGGCTCCTTCCACGATTTTCTGACGGGCGTCAATGATTGCCGCAGCCTGCTGTCTCTGAAGCATTGCAGCAGCGATTTCCGGAGCATATGCCAGATGGGTGATCCTTACGTCCAGAATCTCAAGTCCGGCTTCCTCAACCTTGGACTGAAGCTCTGCCTGCATGATATCCGCAATTTCCTGACAGCTTCCCCGAAGAGTCTTTTCGCCGCAGTCGCCATTGTCATAAGGATAATTTCTTGCAGCATTTCTGGTAACTGCATCACACTGGATCGAAAGAAATTCTGCATACTGCTCTACATTCAGAACTGCCTTGGTGGCATTTGCAACCTTCCAGATCACAATGGTACCGATCTCTACCGGATTGCCCAGCTCGTCATTGACCTTCTGGCGTTTATTGTCCAGAGTCATGGTTTTAAGAGAAACTGCCTTGGATGCTGCCCTCGCGCCTCCGCCGCTTAAATTAATGTTAATGGAACCGGATTTTGCATTACTCTGCTTTTCCTCATTATCAATAGTCTGCGCTGCCGGGCCTACTGTTTCACAGAAAGGATTGATCCAGTAAAATCCCTCGTTATAAAGTGTTCCATAGTAGCTTCCGAACAAAGTCAGCACAAGAGCCTCATTTGGATGGATTACCTTCAGTCCGCAGAACATAATAATTCCGCCAACATTCAAAAGTACGCCCAGCACAATACAAACTGCAAGAACCACTCCGCCAGCCGGCTTATCTGCCCCAAACCAGGTAGCTCCCAGAACATACATGGGAATTCCCGCCAGAGTCACCAGCAGTGACGCAACTGCCATGGGAAATCCCGGCGCAGCCTTAAGCTTCTTTTCTTCCGTAAATTTTACTTCTGCCATAATCTCTTTCCTCCCTGCTTTTCGCAAATACAGGCCCTCCTGTATTTACGTTTCCTCTCCGTTCCCTCTTTTCGGAAACAGAATTAATTTGATATCTTTTTGATATCATCATAATATATCTTTTCCTGTAAAAAGTCAATATTTTTCTGATAATTTTCAAAGAACAAAAGAGAAAAGATCCGCTTCGAACTTCCTAAATCCCTCAATCCTTGAGGGACTTGTTCCGCTTTGCGCGCCAGATGCAGACTGCCATGGGCAGTCATATTCCGCATGCATCTGGTCGCATCCTCGTGGAGCGTTTTTTGTTTATTCAGAAACTAGTACAAAATGTACTAATTTCCTAATAAATAAAAAAAGGAGCCGAAGCTCCTAATCAGAATGTTTTTTTATATAGTTCATTGTCTGGTACCGTCTCCAGATAGAACAGAACGTCCAGACAATGCTGATTCCCGCCGCAATGGAAAGAGCGTACTGAAGCGTCAGACTTCCGTATTCAGAAATCTCTCTGGTATTTCCGCTGACAGCAGCGCTCATTGTATAATACAGAGAGCTTCCCGGAATCAGAGGCACCACTGAAGGTATTACAAACAAAAGCGTTGGCGCCATTTTTTTCCGCGCAAATATCTCTGCGTAAACTGCCGCAAAAGCAGATGCCACAAGGCCTGAAGCAAAAATATGCTGTGTCACATCAAACATCAGAAGATAACATCCCCAGCACAGGGCTCCACCAAGAGAACCGGCCATCCAGAGGCTTCTTCGAAGCCGGAAGATCATGGAAAATCCCAGAGATCCCATAAACGCCATAGCAAGCTGCAAAATCACTTCTTTCATATTCCCACCATCCATATAGAAGCCATAAAGCCACTGGCAAGGGCTCCGGCCCACAAAATACTTTCAATCAGCCGCATAATTCCTGCAATCGTATCTCCCATCAGCATATCGCGGATTGAATTTGTGATAGCAATTCCGGGTATCAGCAGCATAATATCCCCGATCATAATCTTATCTGCGTGAAAAAACGGCAGAAACTTTACCGTCAGGCAGATCAATGTACCTGTAAAAAAGGAACACACCAGGTTAAACATTACATTATTCGCCAGAAGCTGTGCGCCTTTTTCCTGAAAAAGACAGATGATGACTGCAAAAACGGCTGCTGCCAGCCCGTCTGCAAAGCTTCCTCCAAAAAACACAGCAAAGCTTCCCGCAGCAAGAACACTTCCCAGATACATCTGCCACTGTTTTTTAGGAGGAACGCATTCCCGTAAACGCTGCTCAAACAAATCCAGAGGCAGCGGCTCCCTGCAGCATTCTCTGCTCAGTGCATTAATACGTTCCAGTGCCAGGAAGTCTGTGCCTGATTTTGTAATCCGTCTTGTGTGAGTCAAAAGAGTTCCGTCGCTTCTTTCCAGAGTGATTACAATACTGGATGTAATCACAAATACATTCATCCTCTCGGCTCCGTATGCCACTCCAATACGTTCCAGCGTATCTTCTACTCTTTTTACCTCCGCTCCGGAGGCCATAAGCCGCTCTCCTGTTTCCAGAAGAAGCTGAAGCAGGCGGTTTTCCGTGTTTGTCTGTTCCATACTGTTCTTTTCCATATGCCTGTTTCCCAACCTTCATCTGTCTTATTTTACAGCTCTTCCTGTCCCATCCGTATCTTTTCCAGACGAGCGGAAAGCTCCTCGGATACCTGATCAAACAGATAAGTTTTGCTGCTCTGGCGTCGGGCTTTCCATTCCTGTTTTCCAGCCTTTTCCGCATCCTCGATCTCTTTTTTTAATCCCATGGCAGAAATCCGGTGAGCGCCCTGTCCCATAATGATCACCTGCTCCAGCCCGTCAGAGGTTGCCACTGTCACCTGATACTGACGGCCGATTCTGTGAACTGTTTTTTCAATATACTGATCCGCAGTTTCCGCCTCTTTTGTATATACCACAAAAATATTGTGATAGGGAATCACTTCCTCTGCATGGCCCTCCACCTTATAGGCGTCAAACACAAGGATCAGAGTACATTTCCGGTAGCCCTGATAATTGCTGAGAATATCCATCAGCTTATCGCAGGCAGCATGAATATTTTCCTTTGCAAGCTCCCGAAGTTCCTCCCAGGCAAAAATAATATTGTATCCGTCCACAAGAAGATATTCTTCCCTGCGGGGCTTTCCTGCCCGATAGCGGACCGTACTCTCAGAAGTTCTTCCCACTGTTCTGGATGGAGTAAACCGTTCCTTTTTTACGGCCCCGAAGGTTCTCTCAAAAATCGCCTGAAGCTCCTGCTCCTCCTCATAGCTTCCGCTGTAGGAAAGGCCCTTCTGGCCTTTTCGCCCTTTTCCGCTGCCTGTCCTGTTCTGACCGCCTGCGGGCATCCCGGTAAAACTCTCCGTTGATGTCTCCTGTTCCGGAATCTCATACCAGTTTTCTGTATCCTGTGCCAGCTTCTCTGCATCCGCGCCGCAGTCCAGATGCTTATAATTCTCCACCTGATCCCAGGGAACCACAAAGCCTGCCCCGTGGGCGCAGAACACCGAACCGGTAGGATTTTCCAGATCACGCTCGGAATCATAGCCGGAAGCCATTACCAGCTCCTCCTGATTTCTGCAGGGCGCATATCCCTTCAGATTGCAGAAAAGCCTTCCTCTTCCTCCTGTGTAGGAAATGACCTCTTTCTGATAATCCCTCATGGATGAAACTGCTGCCATACCTGTAAGAACAGCCATATCACCGTCTGTTTCCGGCGGATTGAATTTCCCCTGCATTTTCTGAACATCGGACATTGCCCTGCCGATCATCTCTGCGGGAACCTCCAGCCGAAATTCATAGTAAGGCTCCAGAAGAATACTTTTGGCCTTTTTCAGTCCCTGACGCACTGCCCGGTAGGTTGCCTGACGGAAATCTCCGCCTTCTGTATGCTTCGCATGAGCCCGTCCGGTCAGAAGAGTGATCTGCACATCTGTCAGGGCAGAGCCTGTCAGAACTCCCAGATGCTCCTTTTCCTCCAGATGGGTAAGGATCAGTCTCTGCCAGTTACGGGCAAGAACATCCTCACTGCAGGCAGTAAAAAACTGACAGCCGCTTCCCGGCTCTCCCGGTTCAATAAGCAGCTGTACTTCCGCATAATGGCGCAGAGGCTCAAAATGTCCCACACCGATCACAGGCTCTGCAATGGTCTCTTTGTATACAATACTTCCTGCGCCAAATTCCACTGCCACATGAAAGCGTTCCCAGATCATACTTTTCAGGATTTCGATCTGAACCTCTCCCATTAACTGGGCATGGATTTCTCCCAGAACACTGTCCCACACTATATGAAGCTGCGGCTCTTCCTCCTCCAGCTGTTTCAGTTTTTTCAGCATCTCATGAACATCACATCCCTCAGGAAGTATGATCTGATAATTGAGAACAGGCTCCAGAACAGGAAGAACCGACTCCTGCTCTGTGCCAAGCCCCTGACCCGGATGAGTTTTTGTAAGTCCGGTCACTGTACAGATATCTCCTGCCGAAACCTCCTGGACCAGTTCATATTTAGAACCGGAATAAATACGGATCTGATCGATCTTTTCCTCATCCAAAATCGTTTTGACCTTCAGATCTCCTCCTGTGATCTTCAGATAGGTAAGCCGCACTCCCTGAGGATCTCTGGCGATCTTAAATACTCTTGCCCCAAATTCCCGGGGATAAGCCCGCTCCATAGTATAGCTTTCCAGTCCCTGAAGAAATTCCTGAACTCCCTGCATTTTAAGAGCAGAACCAAACCAGCAGGGGAATACCTTCCGCTGCACGATCAGACGGCAGATTTCTCTGTGAGCAACCTCTCCTGTTTCCAGATAGGTTTCCAGAAGCTCTTCCTCACACATGGCAAGATTTTCCATAAGGTCATCCAGGTCTTCTGATGTGTCTGTTCCGGATTTCATACTCTCTGTTTTATCGTCACCGACAGCTCTTTCACTGTTATCCTCTGTCAGACAGGCAAAATCCATGCAGTTTTCGTTGAGACGTTTTCTGAGGTCCCTGAGAAGAGCATCATGATCTGTTCCCTGCTGATCCATTTTATTTACAAAAAGAAACACCGGAATCTCATATCTTTCCAGAAGCCGCCACAAAGTCATGGTATGGCTCTGTACGCCGTCCATGCCGTTTATTACCAGTATCGCATAGTCAAGCACCTGAAGGGTACGCTCCATTTCCGCAGAAAAATCCACATGGCCCGGAGTATCCAGAAGCGTGATCTCCATCTCTTCTGTTTTCAGCCGCGCCTGCTTGGAAAATATAGTAATTCCCCGTTCCCTCTCCAGCTCATAAGTATCCAGAAAGGCATCTCCATGATCCACTCTTCCCAGCTTTCGTATTTCTCCGCAAAGATAAAGAAGCCCTTCGGATAAGGTCGTTTTTCCGGCATCTACATGGGCAAGAATACCGATGCATATACGTTTTTTTGTTTTTTCAGGCTTTTGTCCGCCCATAAAAAATGCCTCCTTCTGTGGTCGCATAATAGTGAATTATAGCACAAAAGGAGACGATAGTCGAGATGCCAACAAGCAATCACAATTCATTGATCGTTGCTGTAATGGGCATATTACAGATGCGCTTTGCCGGAAGAAACGGTGCAAGAAGTGAAACGATCACAAGCAGCGCCAGTATTCCTGCAACGGATGCTGAAGGAAGCTGCCATTGGGTTCCCCAATAATCTGTAATCATCTGAGTATAAAAAAAATAATGCAGGGGCAGACCCAGACCGCAGCCTGCAAAAAGTCCGAATATCGTATATGTAGCTGTTTCCATACTGATCATCTTCTTTATCTGTAAATCATCCATTCCCACCGCGCGCATGACTCCGTATTGTTTGGTTCTTGCAGATACACTCATGGAAATACTGTTTACAGTGTGAATAACAGTAATCAGTGTGATCACTGCCAGGAATCCATAAACAAATAAACAGAACATAAAATACGTATTTTGCGTGTCTTTATTCTGCGCCATCCTGTCATAAAAATCATAATGTCCGTCTGACAGTGCGTGAAGCTCATTCACATTCTGTTCTGAGGCTTTTGAGGAAAGCTGCACATCAAGAACAGCATAGGCATCTTCACCTGTAATATCCGTAAACATTCTCTCCGAACAGATAACAATTGGCTGATCCGTTGTATCAAAGGGACTGTCTTCCAGAACTCCGGCTACTGTAAGCTCTGTCTGCTCCAGCCAGATGGTGTCTCCAACCTTCAGAGAGTTGCTTTTATCATAGACTGTCAGTACGCCGTTTCCCTCAGCAACATCCGATATATCACCTGCGATCAGGTCTTCTGCCGCCCATCGGAACTGATCTTCTTCATATGAGATCAAATCAATCTGTCCTGATTTCCCTTCATATTCTGCCGGAAGGCTTTGATACATCCTGCCAAACGCGCGTTTTACATAGGGCTGGTTTTCCACCTGATTTACAAAGCTTTTTTCAATTTCACACAGATTATCCGGACTGCTGTAAAAAACGTCCGGCGCCCAGGGTCTTAAGGGGGTAAGCGCCATATTCACCCATTGCACAAGAACAGAAAAGCTTAAAATCATAATAATACTAAGTGCAAAGGAACCCGTCATAAGAAGCAGGTTTTTACGGGAGGATACTGCATGATGAATCCCCAGGGCTGTCTCAATTTTCAGAAAGTTTTTCCTGACCGGCCGGGATGCGTTTCCGTTTTCATAAAAATTCCCGGTAACAGCCGCAACCGGAGAAACAGCCGCCGCCCGTCTTGCCGGAGAAATGGAAGATAACAGCACTGTCAAAACTCCAACAATAATTCCACTGATGATCCCCACACCACTGATTTCAAACAGAGGAATCTGTACAAACTCGGCTCCTGCCCCAAACCGAAGCAGCGCACAGAGTATCCATGTACCTGCAATACCTGCAGCCACACCAACCGGAACAGCTGTTTTACACCAGTAAAGAGCTTCCAGTCTGACTATGTGCATAACCTGGGTCCTGCTCGCCCCAATACATCGGAGCATTCCAAAAAACTGTGTTCTCTCTGCGGTTCTGCTGTTCAGACTTCCCGCGATCATAAAGACTCCTGCTGCCAGAACCAGAACAAACAGGATGACAGCTATAAGATAATTTCCCATAATATAAGAATCGCTGCTGAATCCTGTTATTCCCAGCAAAGCCGTATTTTCCGATAATATTTCATCAGTAAATCCATAGGTCTGCCGCAGCTCTGAAATCGCCCTGCGAATATTAATATTTTCATTAAAGCGTACAAAACATACCGGCTCAAGCCTGCTTTCTTCTGCTTTTGCCAGACTCTGAAAGGAATCCCAGCTCAGAAAAGTCCCCACCACATCGGCATCTGTAGTAATGGTAACATCTCCTCCAAAACCGGAAATCCTATAGTCAAAATCCCCGGCCGGTGTATGCATGGTAATCACATCTCCAATATTTACAGAAAGTAACTCTTTCGCTCCATTGGAAAGTAAGATTTCATTCTCTTTTACAGGATACTGCCCCTCTGTCAGATCCTCATAGATTTCCGTGAGAATCGAATGATCGCCGCCTGCAATAACGCATGTTTTTCCCTGAATCGTATAGTCAGCAGACAGATCAACATTCAGTGCGTCATAATGAGAGACAGCTGCAACATCTGTCCTCTGTGCAATCTGATCAATCTGCTTCTCAGTCGGCTCCTTCAGCATAATATGCCAGCTGCCATGCTCTTCTGTCACGCGCTTTTTTTCCATACGGATTCCCATATCTGCCATACTGAAAATCGCGGTAACCAGCAGTACCGAAATAATAATACACAGCATCGTCATGCGGTTCTGTCTCTTTCGCACCTTTGCAGAAATCGGAATAAGGCTTAAATAGCTTTTCATTGACAGCACCTCCCGAAATCAGTAAGCACTCCGTCCGACACCTGAAGCACCCGGTCTGCGGTCTGGGCGATGCTGCGATTGTGGGTGATCATAATAATAGTCTGCTCATATTTTTTTGACGCCTCTTTTAACAGAGCGATCACCTCGCTGCTGTTCTGAGTATCCAGATTTCCTGTTGGCTCGTCTGCAAGGATCAAAGCCGGACGGGTAATCAGCGCGCGTCCAATGGCCACTCTCTGCTGCTGGCCGCCGGAAAGCTGGCTTGGCAGGTAATTCCGGCGATCTTTTAAATTCAGTACAGTCAGAAGCTCTTCCAGATATTTTCTGTCCGGCTTCTGATAATCCAACAGCATTGGGAAAATCATGTTCTGTTCCACTGTCAGCTCTGGGATCAGGTTAAACGCCTGAAAGATAAAGCCGATATTCCTGCGCCGGAATACGGTCAGCTTCCGGTCATTCATAGAAAAAATATCCTTGCCGTCGATCAGCACCTTTCCCGAAGTAGGAATGTCCAAAGCACCGATCATATTCAAAAGGGTACTTTTTCCGGAACCGGATTCTCCCACAACCGCCACATATTCACCCCTTGGAACAGAAAAGCTGACGTCTTTCAGTGCCTTTACAGAAGTTTCTCCGCTGCCATAGGTCTTACAGATATTTCTGACCTCTAATAAATTCATTATGCAACACCTCTTTCTCAATAACTTTGCTCTGCAGACAGATAATGTTCTTTTTTGTCTACAATACAAAGGATAGCACTGAAACATTACAGTCAGCCTACAATTTTGTAGGAATTAAAAAATTCATTGTAAAAACCGTGCCTCTTCCCGGCTCACTGTCCACCTCAATGCTGCCGTCATGTGCCTCAATGATCGCTTTTGCAAGGGGAAGTCCAAGACCGATCCCCTGTCTGTCCCTGGAAAAACGGCTGCGATAAAACCGCTTGAAAATATGGTGCAGATCCTCCGGATGAATGCCGCATCCATTGTCTTTTACCACGATTTGAACGACAGAAGGCAAGGCTCTCCATTCGATATGAATCTTATCTCCTTTTTCTGTATGATCCAGAGCATTTTTTACAATGTTGCCGATTGCTTCGGACAGCCAGTCACGATCGCAGAAAAGAATCACCTTATCTGAGCCGGACAGAAGGATTTCTTTCTGCTCCTGTCTGGCCCTGTATGCAAAATGCAGCTCAATGTCCCCCATCATATCCGCCACATTTTCCGTTTCCTTTTCAATCATAATGGAACCGGCATCCAGTTTTGTGATTTTAAGCAGATTCTGCACCAGTGTTTCGATGCGGTCAAGCTCCTGTTCTGATAAATCTGCAAACTCTTTTACCAGAGACGGATCCACATCCTCATCCTGAAGCAGCCCGTTATAGATATTCAGGGCTGCCAGCGGTGTTTTCAGCTGATGAGAAATATCCGAAATTGTATTTTTCAGAAATTCCTTTTCCCGAAGCCGGTTATCTGCATGTGCATTTAAGACCGCTGCCAGAGAATTGACCGCGTGAAACAGCCGGTACAGTTCCCCCTCGTCATCACACTCAATACGCACATTGCGATTGCCGTCAAGATACCCGTTGATCTGTGACACTGCCTGTTCCATAAGCTGATCCTGTTTCCGGAAACAGGAATAACACGCTGACAGTATCAATCCTCCTGCCAATGCAAAAACAAGTAACAGGAACAAAGAAATCCTCTGGAAGTACCGATATAAGAATCCCTGGGTCAGCAGAAGGGCTGCCATCCAGATAACTGATAATGCAAGAAACAATTTTCTGATCTCTTTATTTACAAATATTTTCATAAAGCTCCTCACCCTGTCACATTCCATTTGTACCCCATTCCCCGGACTGTCAGAAGCATCTGAGGATCGCCGGGATTATCCTCAATCTTCATACGAAGACGTCTCATATATACAGTAAGGGTACTGCTGTCAATGTAATTTCCATCGCAGTCCCACAGCTTGCCCAAAATTTTTTCCTTGGTAAGTACCATATTGGGATTTCTCATAAACAGGCACAGAAGCTTGTATTCCGCAGCAGTCAGTTCCAGCAGTTCCCCGTTTTTAAAGACCTGCCCCTGCAGTAAAAGTACTTTTATTCCATTTGATTCCAGCTGCGTATCTGATGAGCTGAAATCTTTTGCCCGGCGGAGCAGCGCATTTACTCTGGAAACTAACACTCCCAGCTTAAACGGTTTTGTAATATAATCGTCTCCGCCAATATCCAATCCCATGATAATGTCCATTTCCTCATCAGCCGCTGTCAAAAAAATAATAGGCACTTTGGAAACCTGCCGCACTTTTTTGCAAAATTCAAATCCCGTGCCGTCCGGCAGCGATACGTCCAGTACCAGAAGATCATATTTTCCATCCGCCCACAAACTGTCTGCTTCTTTGAGCGTTCTGGCTACGGCCAGTTCAAAGCCCTGTTTCCTGAATGCAAAAGAAAGCCCGTTAATCAGGCTCAGATCATCTTCTAAAAGCAATATTCTGCTCATGTTTTTCTCCTTTTCCTGTTTCATCTGTTCCGTTTTTCTGAAACTGATCGCTTTTCCCGGAACTGCGAAATATTTCCACTGAAATTTCTTCCATGTTTACTCCCGGAAATACAGCGGTCTGAGGTTTCTCACCACATTTTCGCTGACTCGGACCACTGCATCCAGATCCTCATCCCTGTGGTTCAGATATGCGTGAAAGCATCCCTGTATACAAAAAGACAGAAGAATATTCCGCTCTGTATCATGCTGATATTCCGGATATCTCTGCCAGATCAGCTTTTTCAGCTCCATTTCCAGACAGTCGCCCAGCCGCGCTTTTTCTTTCCCGGAAAACAGAATACCGATCAGAGAATTACTGGACAAAAGAGCCATGTAAAGATTTCTGGTAAAAATCTCAGGCTCCCGGAAAGGATCCTGCTGCTGCGCGGAAATATTTTTTACTACAGCGGTAATGGTTTCTGCCTCCATCAGCTCTGACAGGGCAAAAATATCCTCGTAATGGCTGTAAAATGTAGATTTATTGATACATGCAAGAGCGCACAGTTCCTTAACTGTGATCTTTTCCAGAGGCTTTTTTGCCCTCAGCTCCAGAAATGCATTTTTAATGGCTTTTTCTGTTTTTTCTATTCTGATATCCATACTCTCCCTCGTTTTCCGTTTTTTCCGAATGTCCCAGCCTGTCCTCTTTTCATAGCTGCCTTTCGTATATTACGCGACATTTTTATCAAAAGGTTGCTTATCCGTCTTACAGAATGTTTTGTTGGTGGACATTCTCTGTACTGTTTTTTATATTATAGTCAAAAGCACAACTGATGTCTATTATCTATAAGGAGAAGATCATGGATTTTTATGGATTCTATACAGGAAAAATTTTTGATGCCTATGACTATCTGGGCGCTCATATAAACAACGGAACGACCATATTCCGCACCTTTGCGCCTGCCGCTTCCCGAATCACTGTATTCGGAGATTTTAACCACTGGCAGGAATGGGACATGCACAAGGTTTCTGACGGCAATTTCTGGGAGCTTTCTGTTCCGGGAACAAAGGAAGGAATGATGTATAAATACTGTATTTATGACAGATCCGGAAACCGGGTGGAGCACTGCGATCCCTATGGCTTTGGAATGGAGCTGCGTCCAGGCTCAGCCTCTGTTATAAGGAACCAGCAGGGCTATTCTTTCCACGATGAAGAATGGATGGCAGCCCGCACGGACTGCCGTCAGAAGCCGCTGAATATTTATGAACTGCATTTCGGTTCCTTTAAAAAGCCATCAGACAAAGCAGATTCCTGGTATACCTATGAAGAAATGGCAAAAATCCTGATTCCCTATGTAAAAAACAACGGCTACAACTATCTGGAACTCATGCCACTGAACGAATATCCCTGTGATGAATCCTGGGGATATCAGGCAACCGGCTTTTTCAGTCCCACATCCAGATACGGCACTGCGGATCAGCTGAAATATTTTGTAGACCGCTGTCATCAGAATGGGATTGGCGTGATCATGGACTTTGTGCCGGTACATTTTGCTGTGGACAGCTATGGCCTGGCTCAGTATGACGGAACAGCCCTGTACGAATATCCTCATTCTGCAGTGGGGGTCAGCGAATGGGGAAGCTGCAACTTTATGCATTCCCGTGGAGAAGTCCGCAGTTTCCTGCAGTCTGCTGCAAACTACTGGATAAAAGAGTTCCATATTGACGGGCTTCGTATGGATGCCATCAGCAGAGCCATTTACTGGCAGGGAGATCCGGTGCGGGGCGTAAACCTGAACGCAGTGGAATTTCTCCAGTACATGAACAGAGGGCTGAAGGAAATGTACCCCTCTGTGATTCTGGCTGCCGAAGATTCCACATCTTTTCCAAAGGTTACAGACCCGGTTTCTCAGGGCGGTCTGGGCTTTGACTATAAATGGGATATGGGATGGATGAACGACACTCTGGACTATTTCCGCACCGGACCGGAGTATCGAAGCGACAACTACCATAAACTGACGTTTTCCATGATGTATTACTATAACGCAAGATTTCTCCTGCCACTTTCTCATGATGAGGTAGTGCATGGAAAGGCTACGATCCTCCAGAAAATGAATGGGGATTACGACAACAAATTTCCTCAGGCAAGAGCGCTTTATATGTACATGTACGCCCATCCGGGGAAAAAACTGAATTTTATGGGAAATGAATTTGGACAGCTGAGAGAATGGGACGAAAAACGGGAACAGGACTGGATGCTTCTGGATTATCCCATTCACAGTGGATTCGCCCGTTTTATGAAAGATCTCAATGAAATCTACCTGACCCATTCTGCCCTCTGGGAAAAAGATTACCAGGCAGACGGTTTCCGGTGGATTGACTGCCACCAGGAACAGACCTGCGTCTATGTATTGGAACGGAGCAGCAAAAAAGAACACCTTACTGCAGTCTTTAACTTTTCTGACCGGTCTCAGACCTATGAACTGAAACTTCCCGGCTGTCAGAAGATCAAAGAGCTTCTTAACAGTGATCTGGAGGCATACGGAGGCAGCCTGAAGCGCCGCCGCCCTGCCAGAAAGATCACAGACGGCAGATATCAGGCAGAGCTTCCTGCATTTTCCGCAATGTATTATATTGCGGAATAACAATACTGCTAAACTTCCCAATCCAAACAAAAAGCTGTTCCCCACAGAACATAAAAATGTGACGGCTTTAGCTTTTTCCTGCCTGCAAAGTAAAAGCTGCCAGACAAGCCTCCAGCAGGTTATCACTTCCTGCTGAAAGCTGTCCGGCAGCTTTCTGTTCTGTTATTTTATTTTCCTGAAATACCTGCTACTGTAAAGTATATCATGGGCAAAGTAATTTTGCTCAGGATTCCTCTTCTCCCGGAGCTGCGGTATCATCCCCGGAGCCGCCTCCGTCAGTTTCCACACTTCCCTCAGCGCTTCCCGCATCTCCTTCCACAGAAACCACACTGTTGGCAGGTTCTGCCTCATTATAGGCAATAGTGATCCTGTCGCCTACGTCATATTTAACGATTCCCAGGAAGTCTGTAATCGGAACATCAAAGATCAGATCGTCATGACCTTCCAGTACAATATAATAATGGGTATTTCCATCGATTACTCCCTGAGCCATTCTTCTGATCTCTCCGGTGATCTTTTTCGTATCTTCTCCTGCCACAGCCGCACCGCTGCCTTTGATCATTTTCAGATACTTCTTTTCACACTCCTGAACCGTATCTCCAATGGCAACATTCTGATATTTCTGAATGTTGAGCATGGCATATTTTTTCACCAGACCTGCATTGTCCTTCAGAGCAATAAAATATGTTGGCTCATCTGCAATGTTCAGAAGCAGCGGGAAGGTTGCCTTATAACCAAGGTTCTGGACCTGACCTTCTGCAGATTCCATTGCGGAATACTCTTCTGCTCCCGGTATCTCATAATACTTCGTTTCCTTTGTCCTCTGATTCATCAGAACAAAGCCTACATTAGAACGGTCTCCGCTTACAGAGGTTACGCCAGTATATACCCATACGTCGTCATCAATAGCAAGATAATTATAGCCTTCTGTTGTTTTAAGACAGCCCTTCTGTCCCAGAACACTGTTGATAAATCCGTTGATCAGCGTACCATGGTAGTTATAAAGCTCGATCAGAAGATCCGCCGGATAGGCACGGTCTACCCATGTAGGACAGTCTTTGATCTTATAATCTTTACATTCTCCTGTTACTGCATTACAAAGAACCACTCTTCCAATGGTCTGTCCGCCAAAAAGTCCGATATTGAATTTTTTCACAGGGCATACCCAGTAGGGAGTTCCCTCTTCGTCAATCTCAAAGCTGAGCTGGTCAAAAATGTAAGTAGGATACTTAAATCTCAGATGTCTGTAAATATTCCGGTTAAAATACTCTGCCTCTGAGTATTTAATCCCCTGATCCAGCTTCACAAGCTCTGTATTCTGAGTTGCCATATCAATAGTAATATAAGCCGGAATTCCATCACTCATATTAGTCAGCCATTTAATGGGACTTGCGTATACCAGAGGAGTCACACGAACCGGACGTCCCTGATAATTAATCTGAGAATAAAGATCACTGACTTCAAACTGAGAAACCATATCCACCATACTTCCCATTTTACGGTTTCCCAGAAGCGCTGCAGATTCCTTGTCCAGAAGCGGGATCTGATCGTAGCTGATCTGTTCAATATCCTCTGCAAAATTTCCGGTTTCCGGAACCATCAGGTTCCGGTATTTTTTTGCATTGACGATCGGTGAGGACAGAATGCTGCCTGCAAAATAAACAAGCACCAGAACCACGACCAGCCCTATCCCCAGCTTCAGGATTTTTGAACTTTTGACCTCTTCTTTTGAATGGATGCCCTTTCTGCCTCCATAAAACAGCAGTCCCAGCACTACCAACGCGATCAGAAACATCCAGAATCCACTGGAATGAATGTTCACCGCAGGAATTGCCACATAGTAGTACACAGCAGCTATTACAATTACCGCAAGCACTGCCAGAAGCTTTCCTTTTTTACCGGAACCTGCTCTTCTTTTCCTGTACATATATTTCCTCCTTATCTCATCGGAACCTGTTCTGATTTTTCTGTAAATCTGCCAGGTATCACTCCGATTTTCAGGATATTGTATCACCTTTTTCCGGAAAAGTCATTGGATATTCTGTAATAAAGAAAATCTTTATATAATCTTTATACGCTTTTACAGCACCTTTGTGGTCCATTTGCTCATATCCCACACCTGGTTTACCACATCCTGATAAAATTCCGGCTCGTGGCAGATCAGAAGCAGACTTCCTCTGTACTCTCTCAGAGCTTTTTTCAGCTCGTCCTTGGCGTCCACATCCAGATGATTGGTAGGCTCGTCCAGAACAAGGATATTTGTATCACGATTTACCAGCTTGCACAGACGCACCTTTGCCTGCTCGCCGCCGCTTAAAACCCGCACCTGGCTTTCAATGTGCTTGGTTGTCAGACCACATTTTGCAAGAGCGGAACGGATCTCATACTGACTATAAGAAGGAAATTCCTGCCACAGTTCTTCGATACAGGTATTTTTATTGTCTCCCTTTACTTCCTGCTCGAAATATCCGATCTGAAGGTTTTCTCCCTGGTCGCAGGAACCGGAAAGAGACGGGATCAGCCCCAGCATACTTTTCAGAAGGGTTGTCTTTCCAATTCCGTTGGTTCCCACCAGAGCGATCTTCTGACCTCTCTCCATATAGAAATTCAAAGGCTTTGACAGAGGTTCCCCATAGCCGATCACCAGATTATGTGTCTCAAAAAGCATTTTTCCGGGAGTCCGTCCATAACGGAAGTTAAATTCCGGCTTCGGTTTTTCCGCTGCCAGTTCGATCACATCCATTTTGTCCAGCTTTTTCTGACGGGACATAGCCATATTTCTGGTGGATACACGGGCCTTATTCCTTGCAACAAAATCCTTCAGTTCACTGATCTCCTGCTGCTGACGGCGATAAGCCGCCTCCAGCTGGGCTTTTTTCACCGCATAGACCTCCTGAAAATGATCGTAATCGCCCACATAACGGTTCAGCTCCTGATTTTCCATATGATAAATAAGATTCACCACTTCATTTAAAAAGGGAATATCATGAGAGATCAGGATAAACGCATTCTCATACTCCAGAAGATACCGCTTCAGCCATGCAATATGCTCCTCGTCCAGATAATTGGTAGGCTCGTCCAGAAGAAGGATATCCGGTTTCTCCAGAAGGAGTTTTGCCAGAAGAATCTTCGTTCTCTGTCCGCCGCTCAGATCTGTTACGTCACGTTCCAGTCCCAGATCCAGAAGTCCCAACGCTCTTGCAACCTCTTCCACCCTGGCGTCGATCACATAAAAGTCATGAAGGGTCAGCTCATCCTGAATATTTCCCAGTTCCTCCATCAGTGCATCCATTTCCTCCGGATCCGCACTTCCCAGCATATCGCAGATTTCGTTCATACGCTGCTCCTTCTGAAGAAGGGGATCAAAAGCAGATTTCAGCACGTCACGGATGGTCATGCCTTTTTCCAGGACCGCATGCTGATCCAGATAGCCTGCCCGGACATTTTTTGCCCATTCCACCTTTCCCTCATCCGGCATCAGCTTCCCTGTCACAATATTCATAAAAGTGGATTTTCCTTCCCCGTTGGCTCCGATTAGACCAATGTGTTCTCCTTTCAGAAGACGGAAGGACACGTCGGTAAAAATAGCACGGTCTCCAAATCCATGTGACAGATGTTCTACGTTCAAAATACTCATAAAATACCCCCTGATGATTTCTGTTATGTTCTATACAGGATCCCTGTCCTGTACTGTATCAGCATCTTTCTCTGTTTTTACAGAGTTTCGTCTGCTATTATATTATTTCTTATAACAAAAATCAATCAGAGGGTTATGATAAAACATGAAATTTTCCCTAATCTGCAGCTATCACACCCAGGCCGCTGCCAAGCCTGCCGCCCTGCTTCAGATATTTCCGTGCATTTCTCTGAAGGCTGGTATTTTCCGGATATTTTTCCGGATCCTCCATCAGGCAGTCAAAAATCCTTTCTTCCCCTTCCCGGAACTGAAAATCCACCGACTGGATCTCAAACATCTGCTGAAAGCGGAGAATATTGGATTTTTCATCCAAAAGCTCCTTTAATCCGGGAAAAAGCAGCCAGGAATGGCATACATACGGAAGCTCTCCACCCCAGAATTTCCGTCCCATATCCAGAGATTCTCTGCAGGCTTCCGGATCCAGCGGCTGCCCCTCAGGGATATGTATACTGATCACCGGATCGCCCACTGCTGTCTTCCTGCCTTTATATTCAAATTCCCACAAAGATTCTGTTTTTTCAAACTGCAGTCTGCCCAGACGAAAAAGCGTCATTTCCACATGACGCCACAGCCATTCATATTCCTGAATCCCGTATTCCCCGTATCTTCGGAAACATACCTGACACCAGACGGCAATATCGGAAAAGGTGTCAAAAAACACCCTGTCTCCGATTCCTTCTCTCTGATATTTCTCATATGTTTCACATGCAAGTCTGCAGTAATAATAAAGAAACCTTTGTCTGTATCCGGCAAGAGATGCGATCTCCCGGAAAATTTCCTCTCTGTCTGTAAAAAACAGTTCACGGACATACTGATATCGGACTTCAGAGATCTCCTCATTCATTTTTTCCACAATACACACTGCGCCGGAAGGCAGACCGATCTCTGTGCAAAACCTTCTCAGATCCATATTACCGCTCCTCTGCTTCTTTTCGGAATTCCCTGAGATCCACGGTCTCTCCTGTCACTCTGGATCTTTCTGCCGCAAGAGCGATCAGATGGCTTTCCACAGACACGGAAGCTCCGGAGCGTACCTGGACGCTGTCCTCTCTCAGATACCTTACAAAATCCTTCATCATATTTGTATCGCTTCCGCTGTGCCCTGTAGGTGGTGTATAAAGCCGGATGATTTCCTTTTCCCCTGTGGAAAAGTCAGAAAGCTCTATCTCTCCAAGCTCCATATTTCCCCTGAGTTCTCCTTTGGTTCCCATAATATGGATCCTTCTGGCACAGTTTTCCGTGAAGGCGCTCATAGTCATATTGACGGTTACATGGTTTTCAAATTCCAGATTCACAACCTGATGATCCACCACATTATTGTCACAATGGAACACACAGCGTCCATAAGGACCTGTCTTTAACGCTTCAAGAACTGCTTTTCTGTCGGTATCCGCAGATACCGCATGGATGAATCCGTCCGCTTCTGCTTTTGGATGCTCAAAGTAAAACTTCGGTGCATAAAAAGCACACTGATCCCTGTGAGGACATCCATCCAGACAATAAGCAGGAGCACCTTCCGGTGCATTTTCTTCTTTGAAATATGTCAGATCTCCAAAAGAGCTGACCTTCGTACAGGAGCTTCCTGCCAGCCACAGAAGAATATCCATATCATGGCAGCATTTCTGCAGGATCATGGGACTGGTTTCATCACTGCGTCTCCAGTTTCCCCGCACAAAGCTGTGGGCATGATGCCAGTAGCCAACCTCTTCAATATGCTGAATACTGATCAGTCTTCCAAGGCGATCTTCCTCAATAAGATTTTTAATCCTGGAGAAAAAGGAAGAATACCGCAGAACATGACAGATCATCAGGATCCTTCCATATTTTTCTGCCATATTTCCCATCGTGACAATTTCCGAAGCATCCGGAGACATAGGTTTTTCACAGAGTACATGATATCCTTTTTCCAGAGCCTTTGTTACCGGTTCAAAATGCATGGTATCCTGTGTACAGACAAGGGCACAGTCTGCCATTTTTTCCTCTTCCAACAGTTCCCTATAATCCTGATAGCAGCGTTCCTCCGGTATCCCGTGAACCTCTGCAATCAGATTTCTTCTTTCCTCATCCGGTTCTGCTACTGCAACGATCTTCAGATCTTCCGGATGACTCTGAGCATAGGCGGCATACACCCAGCCGCCCCGCAGACCTGCTCCGATCAAAACTGCCGTTATCACTTTCATGTTTTTTCCTCCTTTTTAACCTTTTACCGCACCGCCGGAAAGAGCTTCCACAAAGAATTTACTGAACACACAGTACAGAATCACAGGCGGCAGGATAATAATCACCATTGCCGAAAACAGACCATTGTAATTGGTACGGAAGGATGTGGTAAACGTGGACAAAAGCGCCGGAACCGTCAGCTTTTCTCTGTCAACGATCACCAGTGAAGCCCAGTAATACTCATTCCAGTTATTCAGAAAAGCCAGAACTCCCGCAGTCATGATTCCGGGTCTTGCAATCGGAAAAATCACCTTCCACCAGGTCATGGCATAACCGCATCCATCGATTCTGGCTGCCTCTTCAAGTTCGTGTGGTATATTTGCATAATAATTTTTGATTACAAAAAAGCTGACTGCCAGCCCGCTGCATGCATAAATAAAGATCAGGGCTCCTCTGGTATTATAAATATGCATTTTATTTACCAGATTGTAAACCGGATAGGTAAGGGCTGTAGCCGGAATGAACATAGTAGAATACAGCATCAAGTTCACCAGCTTTTTCCCCTTAAATTCCATTCTTGCCACTACATAGGCGGACATGGAGATCATCAGGATACTGATGACTACGGATACACCGGCAATAATCATACTGTTTCCGAAATATCTCATAACATGAAGATCACGGAAAGTGGAAATATATCCATCCAGACAGATAGATTCCGGAAGCTGAAACCCGGGTCTTGCCAGCGGGTCTTTTTTCAGACTGGAGATGAACAGCCAGACCAGAGGCATCAGAGCCACCAGAACTGCCCATGCAAGACAGATATAGGTAAAGATCTTTGTTCCCCGGGACATTGTACGTACCTGGGGATTGGATTTCATTTTTCTGTTCATGACTGACCTCCGTTTCTTCGGATTCTTTTTCCTTTAAAAAGCTGACTGTACAGAAGATTTACAAATACAATGATCAGCATACCTGCAAGGATCTGGATCACTGCTACCGCATTTGCACGGCCAAATTGTGTTCTTGTACTTGTGATTGCAAGCTCACGGATCACATAACTGATACTGTAGGTTCCTGCTGCTCCCTTTGTCAGGAAATAAACCTCATTATAAAGCAGGAAGCCCGCTGTTGCCGAAAGGATAGATACCGTACGAAGCGTATCCTTGATCATGGGAATAGTGATATACCAGTCCTGCTTCAGACCACTGGCGCCGTCCAGCATAGCTGCCTCTCTTACATCTTCCGGTACTGCCATAATATTTCCCAGGATCATCAGTGTAGTGGTTCCTGTAAAAAAGATATAGGCACAGGTCATGGCGATAAATGCCGGTCCCTTGAGAAGAAGTATATTTTCGGAAAAATTCTGTTTAAATAAACGAATCACCGGATTCACTACTCCGTATAACGGACTGTACAGCTGCAGAAAGATCATACCCATGGCTGCAGATGAAATCATGCTGGGGATGATATATACATTTCTTGCAAATTTTACCCCCTTTACTTTACGGGAAAATGCAAGAGCGATCAAAGCAGAAACAGGTATCTGCACAAACACTCCCAGAAGCGCCCATATAGTAGAATTCCGAAGAGCTTCCCAGAAATACGGATACAGCTCAAAAATATATTTGTAGTTATTCCACATGTCCGCAAATCCAAAAAACTCCGGGCTGGTAATATTGGTATAATCCCATTTGCAGAAAGAGGTCACAAAGACTGTTACAATAGGATAAAGATAAAATAATACAAATGCAATTACTGTGGGAGCAAGAAAGGCCAGGATAAAGCCTTTTCTCTTCCAGCTCATATTCCTTGTTTTCATAATCGGTTTCCTCCACTTTTTATGATGATAAAAAGGAGACGGCCGAAGCCGCCTCCTACTACCGCCTTTATGCAACAAGGGCTGTCAGCTCCTGCTTTAACTGCTCAAAACGTGCGTCAATATCGGTCCCTTCAACTGCTGATTCCATCAGTGCATTGATGATAGCGCTTCCTACGTCAGACCCCCATACATAGTTCAGATCAGTCACTACAGTTTCTGCAGAATTTACCTGTGTACATGCTTCTGCAAGTTTCTGAGTGATCGGATCACCGCTTTCTTCTGCAAGTGCCTTCAGGTCAAGTGTGGTATTGCATGGATTTGCCTGTACACCGGTAAAGATCTTTGCCTGTACCTCAGGACTTACCATATATGCCAGGAATTCCAGTGCCAGTTCTGTTTCTGCTTCACTTAAATTAGCAGAAATGGAATGACCGGATCCGGCTGTTACAACGGAAACATTGCCCGGGAAGATCTGAGATTCAATCTTATCTGCAAGACCGGCATCAATTCCACTTGCATTCCATACACCATTAAAGAGAACTGCTGCTTTTCCGTTTTTATTAAAATCATCCATAAGGTTTCCAACATCTTCTGTGGTATGGTCGGATCCGTTTGCCTGATCAAGTTTTGCTGCTGTCTTAAAAGCTTCTGCAAACGCTTCGGATTCAATCCCTTCCGGTGTCAGTTCTCCTTTAAGAAGCTCTCTGCCCTCTTCTGTAGATGCAAGAACTGCATTAATGATATAACGGGATCCCTGTCCTGCAGCATATCCATATGTATCTCCACCCAGCTCATGGACCTTATCCATAGCTACTCCAAAGCTTTCCCAGTCTTTAAACGCTTCTTCTGCTGTGATACCTGCCTGCTCAAATACTTCCGTATTATACCAGAGTCCACGGCTTTCCAGCTGGTCATGAACGGTATAAATATGACCGTCCACATCATTCTGTGTATAGTTCAGACCTACCGCATCCTGAAGATTGTTTTCATCAATATATGGTTTCAGGTCAAGAACAAGCCCCTGGCTGATGGCTGCCAGTGAAAGAGGAAGTCCGCAGTCTACCATATCCGGGAAGTTTCCGCCTGCTACCTCAGCACTGACGATCTCATCTCTGTTCTCTACAGCGATCGGCTCAAACTTTACTTCTCCGTCTGCATGAGTTTTTGCAAACTCGTCATAAATATCTCTCATTACCTTTGCTGCCGGCCACTCGCTCTCATCATGGTAGTATCCGTGATAAAACTCCAGAGTGTCTTCTTCTCCCGCAAATGCAGTCACAGTAGATCCCATAACCGCTGCCATTGTCATTGCTCCTGCAAGAAGAATACTGATAGTTCTTTTTTTCATTTCTTTTCCCTCCATAACATGAAATAGTTTTTGTTTTCCGTCTTGTGCATTTCTGCTTAACTTGCATTTATTTTATTTCATTTTATGGTTGTTTTGAATGAAAGATATTGACTGCAATCCAGGATTATTTTTACTTTTTTACAAAAATATGGATTATTTTTACTTCAGAGAATGAAGAAATTCCTCATCAGAGATTTCTCCTTTCAGAACATCATCAATTCCTTCCATAAAATTGTCTCTGGCACCGCTGCTCCACAGGTTGTCGGGAACCTGTATCCTGATTCCGGCTTCCTTTACCGTATCTGCCGCCTGTACAAAGCGCTCCATTTTCTTTTGATATTTCCGGATATCTATATGAGGATTCGCAGGAACCTGCTCTGTTTCTTTCAAAATCCGTTCCTGTACCGGCTGACTGAGCATGTATTTCACAAACCGGACGCTTGCCTCCTGCTTTTTTTCATCTCCCGTTTTTCCAAGGATATATCCAAGACATGCCGACTCGCATGATATTTTTTCTCCTTCCCCGGAAGGGATCAGCGCATAGGCAGCGTCTATCTGATCTGAGATCATAGGCGCGCCCCAGATCCCGTTAATGTACATAGCTGTTTTTCCATCATTAAACGCATCTGTTTCATCCCGATAGCTGTAATCTCCATTTGCCCTGGAATACCGATAGATTTTCCGCAGGGTATCAAGAGCTTCTTTCACAGCCTTTTCCTCCAGATAAAGCCGATGGTTCTGAGCCACACTTCCATTTGTAAAATCCTGGGCCGCAAGAATATGATCCATAAAATAAAGGTATGCCTCTGACGACATCTGAAGACATTCTACACCGTTCTGTTCTGCTTTTGCCCAACTATCGATCTGATCGCATGCCTTAAGAAATTCCTCCCAGGTATCCGGAAGCTCCTCTACCCCCGCTGCCTGAAAAATCCCCTGGTCATACCAGTAACCTCCGCTTAAAAGAAGCACATCCGATATGGTAAAAAGCTGCTCTTCCCCTGTAGTCCAGAAGTCGATATTTACAGGAGCAAGATTCCCTGCAAATTCCCGGTCTTCTCTGATATATGGCATCAGATCGAGGGCAAGATCATTTTCCGTCATAAACTGATATACCGTATCTTTACCGGATCCTCCCAGAAATACCAGATCCGGGATTTCTCCTACCACAAGCATATCCTCAACCTTACGGACCATTTCGCTTCCGGAGGGCATAGAAAGCTGGTTCAGCTTTACATCAGGATTTTCCTTTTCAAAATCCTGATAAATATCCCGCATGACCACATGATCCTCTTCCGTAGTCCCCCATCCGTGGATCAGAGTGATCTCTACCGGTTCCGGCGCTTTTTCTCCACATCCTGCCAGAAAAATGGCAGAAAGAAACGCCAGCCCTGAAATTCTCAGAAGCTTTTTCTTACTCTTCATTTACGCCCCTCTTCCCACTTTGATACTCCTTGGGGGAAACCCCCGTGTATCTTTTAAAGATTCTGGAAAAATACCCTGTATCGTCAAACCCTACCGACTGAGAGATCTCATAAATCTTTCTGTCCGTAGTTTCCATATATACCTTGGCTTTTTCGATTCTTTTTTTCAGAATCACATCAAAAAGATTCTGCCCGCTTTCTTTTTTATAAAGCCTGCTTAAATAACTGCTGTTTGCATGAAGCTCTTCTGCGATATCGTTAAGGGTGATCTTTTTGCTGTAATTCTTTTCAATGTATTCCTGAACCTGGTCATAAAGACTTTCTGCCACTTTTTTCTCCGGCAGTTTTACCAGCTCCTCCTCCAGTTCTTTTTTCTGTTTCTGCAGCTTCCGGGTTACCTTTTCCACTGCAGGAGGAAGCTCTTCCAGAACCGAAAGCTTCAGAACATAATCCGCTACATCATACCGGATGGCTGTTCTTGCATATTCAAAGTCTGTATAGGCGCTCAGGATGATTGTCTGGGTTTCCGGGTACTTTTCATAAAGCTGTCTGCATACCTCCAGTCCGTCGATCTCCGGCATACGGATGTCCGTAATCACAATATCCGGGTGTTCTTCTTCCACACACTGAAGAAGCTCTCTGCCGTTGTTTACCACACGGATCAGTTCACAGCCCATTTTTTCCCAGTTCATCAGTTTTTTCAGAGCGGTTCTGAGATACGCCTCATCATCAGCTGCTGCTACTTTCCACATATACGCTTCCCCTTTCTGCAGGCAGAATGATTTCTGCCCTTGTTCCTACATTTTTTTCTCCTGTAATCTTCATACAGTATCTGTCGTGATAGAGGATTTCCAGCAGGCGTTTCATATTAGCCAGCCCTGTATGAGTATGCTCCGTTTCTTCTTCCAGATCGATTTCCAGGTCTTCTGCGCGTTCCTCATACCCTACTCCATTGTCTTCCACTACAATATGGAGCATGTCATCCTGCTCAAAAAGACGGATCCGAACCATACCCCCGCCGCTTTTTGGCTCGATCCCATGGGACACTGCATTTTCCACCAGGTTTTCAATAAGAAGCCTTGGAATCCTGAAATTCTTCACATCCTCGCTTCCATATTCGATCTCATAGGAAAGCTGGTCTTCAAACCGGCTTTTCTGAAGATAAAGATAAAAATCCACCAGTTCCATTTCCTGAGATACCGGAATACGGATTTCCTTTTCCCGGAATATTTTGCCCCGCATCAGTCCGGAAAATGCCTGAAGTCCCCTGTACAGCTCCTCATCTCCGGCAAGTCTGGCACGGATGCTGAACATGGCAAGGATATTAAACTGGAAATGAGGATTGATCTGTGCCTGCAGATACTTGGTCTGTGACCGGGCTGCAAGAAGCTGTTTCTCATAGACCTGCTCGATGAGATACTGGATCCTTTCTGCCATTTCATTAAAGATCACACTGATCTCATGGATCTCGGAAATAGAAGAATCCTCCATACGAACATCCAGATCCTTTTTTCCAAATGCCTCCAGATTATCTGCCAGAGTCTTTAACGGTCTGGTAAACCGAAAACTGATTCCCAGCATCATGGCTCCAATAAATATAAGAGCCAGAAAGACCACTGCAAAAAAAGTAACCATAGTAGGTTTCAGAATCACATAAATATTATCCATTCCCACAGATACCGCCGCGCAGGTACCAAATCCTGTTCCCATAGACGCATAAAGAGTCCTGATTCCTGCGATCCTTTTTTCTCCCACGTCATTCAGTTCCAGATGGTTCAGCTCTCCGGCTGTCTGCTCCGCCCCTGCGGAGATCAGGATATTTTTTTGCTGGTCGCTGACAATCCAGTTTCCATGACTGTAGGTTCCTATCTGGGCAAAAATATCCCGGATGCCCTCTTTTGCGATTCCAAGAACGCAAATTCCCAGCTCTTCCATGCCGTCTCCATAAACACGAAAACAGAGGTTGATCTCATCAGCCCCTGACGTCATCTGATATCTTTCTTCTGTTTGGCGGAAATCTCGCATCATTTCCAGATAACCGATCTCCTTGTTTCGTCCTGCCGAAACAGTCATTGGATAGTAATGCTCCCTGACATACTCATCCTTTTTATTAAACAGACACACACTGGTCACAAAAGGACTCTGTCCTTCTGTCATATTCCGATTGGAAAATAATTCCATACTGTAGGAAAGCTGTTTTTCCATTTCTGCCCTGTCTGTCCAGTCTGCGTCAAAAAAATCCTGCAGTGTGGAATTGTGGCGGATCATCACTGCCCCGTCCTGAATAAACTGCATTTTTGACTGATAGTTCTGAAGGGTATTCTGGAGGATATTTTCCATATCCTCCCTGATATTCCCCAGAAAAAACACAAAAAACATCACGATCATCACTGTTCCAAAAAGAACCAGCGCGCCAAAAGATGTTGCCATCGTCAGCAGTGTGATCTCTCTTTTTAATGTCCGTTTCTTTTTTCTGCCGCTCATGCTCTCTCCTGTCTGTTTTCTGCCGGTCTTCCGGTCAGCTGTATTTTTCCAGACTTTCCAGAAGCTGTGCATAAACCCGGTCAAGTTTCTCCGGATCCCTGCTGTATGTATGATTATTCGTAAACATCTGATCCAGCAGCCGGTCATGAAGCTGCGGATCTTTTTTCAGGAGCAGTCCCCAAAGTGCCGCATCCTCTGCTCCTCTTCGCTGTGCTTCCAGACGCATACTGATCTCCGGTTCCTCTTTTCCCGGATACACCAGAAAAGAATCACCACAGGGAAAGGCAGTTCCTATTCCTGTATCATTCGGACAGCTGGTTCCTTTGAATGGATCCATTCCTCCCGGAAACTGGTTAAATCCCCAGTGGAGGAATCCGGAAATCCTGTTTCTGGCACAGCCCCAGAACAGAAGCCTTCCACGTATCAGATGAAAATCCAGAAAACGATTAAGCCATTCTCCCTCCGGCCCGCAGCAGACATAAGTCCACACAGTTTCACCCAGACGGATAAGCTGATCAAACTCAGCCTTCTTTTTTTCATATCCGGCTGTTCCCGGAACCCAGATATCCACTCCTCCATAAAACTCCGCAGTATCAACCGCTTCTATGATCTGTACACCAGGAAGATATTTCCGAAGGATACCTGCAGCCAGATAATACTGCCGGCGCCTTGCCTCCAGAGCCTCCCGGTCCTTTACATGGATATCCGGCTCATCATGGATATGGAACAGGATCTTTTTTTCCCATCCGTGCTTTTTCAGATAGGAAGCCAGCGCCTGTACCAGCTTCACTGTATGAACATAACCTTCCAGTGTATCAAACTTCAGATTTTTATCCATCATACAGGTAAAGCTGTCCGTATACATATCCGGACTTCCGTCCGGAAGAAATCCACGGTGAAGAAGCGCTCCAATCTCCATGATTTCCATTCCTTCTTCAAAAAAGCATTGAATCACCGGTGTTAAGTACTCAAAGTCAAAAGCAATCGGTTCTTTGGTGTTTACGCATTTCTCGTCCAGCTGAATATAAAAAATTTTCTGATGCAGTCTCCTCATAGCGCGGATGTATACTCTCAGCATATCCAGATACTCCGGTGTTCCCATTTCCACATGATGGAACCGGCTTATTGCCTCCAGGGAAAACCAGTTTGTAACGGGAAACGCATCCTCTGGAATCCGCACGCTGCAGACCTTTACGGACACACCGCCTTCCCAGAAGCCTTCTTCTGTTTCTGCCCCAAGACTCAGGTGGTATTCTCCCGGCTCCAGATCCTTGTCCGGCACAAGGCAGAGATACGCTGCGGCCTTCCGGTTCTTTACGGAAATCTCTCCGCTGTCTGTTCTGCAAAGACAGTCATAAACACGAAAAGGTGCCAGACGGGTCACATAATCCGGTTTGACTCCTGGCGGTGTTTCCAGCACCATAGCGCCTCCCTGGGAAACTCCGTCTCCGGTATTATATTCCACCGGAATGTCTTTCATTTCATACCATTCTCCACAAAAACCCTTTCCCTTCAGGAAAAAGTTCACCTTTTTTCCACTGGTCTCAAGTATCAGCTGGATCCCCGGTCTGCCGTTTCCAGCCATGGTGATCTGCAGTTCCTCCGGAAGTCTGCCGCACAGACTGTCCGGATAGAGAAATTCTTCTCTTGTGGTTACCATACCTGTTAATTCCATAATACACTCCTGCCTCTATGATTTTATCATACCTTTTTTTCCAGTTTTCAGCAACAGGATTCTTCTGTTTTTCAATTATTGCACCTTATTGTCAGCCTTTGACTCCTGATGCCGCAATGCTCTGCTTCAGCTGTCTGGAAAACAGAATAGACAACAGTATCACTGGTGTGATGGTCACAACAGCAAGCCCCATCAGAGCATTCTGTTTGGTTCCTGCATTATTGGAAATATTATAAAGAGCCACATTTAAGGTCCACAGATTCTGATCCTCTGTTACCAGCCATGCCCAGAAAAAATCATTCCAGTTTCCAATAAATGTCTGCAGCGCAATAAGAGAAATAATCGGCTTGGACAGGGGCATACATATTCTGGAATAAAGATACCAGCTTCCGGCTCCGTCCAACGCGGCTGCTTCAAAATAGCTTCCCGGGATCTGATCAAAAAATCCCTTGTACAGATACACATAAAATCCATAGGGATATAAAAATGGAAGCAAAAGAGCCGCATAGTTATTATAAGCTCCCATTTCCCGGTACATGATCAGCTGCGGAAGCATAATACTGGCAAAGGGGATCATCATTCCCCCCAGGAAAAACATCAGTACAAATTTACCGGCTCTCTGAGAGAGCTGACGGCTGATCACGAATGCACAGACAGAACACAGGATCACCTGGGCGATCATTGCAAATCCGATCACGATGACGCTGTTCATCACAAAAGTCAGAAATCCGTATTTTACAACCCTTTCACTTTGGGGATAAATATAGGCCGGCATATCCAGATAATATTTGAAGCTTTCCAGACTGAGAAGGTTTTTGGTTCTGTTTCCAATACTGACCAGCGTTCCTGCTGTAGTATATTTTTCCTGGATCACAGGCGCTATCTGATCCTGAAACTCATCTGCCAGCCCTTCTTCCGGTACTTTATCGATTCCGTTTTCATCAAACTCATAACCAATGGATTCACAGGCACGGACATAACGGTCATCATGAAGAAGGATTTCTTTTTTGATTGCAGTTCTTTTGTAAATTCCATAATCGCATTCCATCTGAAGCTTCATCTGATGCGCTCTCGAATGGAACAAAGTTCTGCCTTCTCTGGTTCCATAAACATGTATCTCCATAATCGACTGATCTGCAAATTTAAAGTTGGTTCCAAACATTACAAGAACATTATCCTTAAGCATCTGATCCTTCATTTCTTCTGCATCCTGAAATTCCTGCCCGGTATAATCCAGCACAAAGGATACGCTGTTTGCCTTTCCCGGAAGAAGCTTCGGAGGAACCTTATAAATCTGGGAATTATCCTTCATGGCGCTGGATACGGCAAAAACCAGCGGATACAGCATCAGCGCTGCAAAAAGCAGAGACACTGTAACTGCAGCAATTTTCAGAAAGCGTTCGGATTTTCCGCAGCGGATTCTGTTTTTTCTGTTTTTCTTTCTCTTCATGTCCATGCCTCCTTTAATTCTTCTCTGACTTCTCAAAATGCATCTGAAGCATGGTCAGTACCGCGATCACGATCAAAAGTACCACCGAAGCAGCTGAACCACGGCCATAATTCAGATCATCATTAAATGCATTATAGATAAAAATACCTTGTGTGGTAGAAGCTCCGCTGGGTCCTCCGGACGCATACATGTATGGAGCATCCAGAAGCTGCATGGTAGTGATCACACACATGATCAACTGGATAAAGATCATAAAAGAAATATTCGGAAGAATAATATGTCTGATTTTTTTAAATCCGGTACATCCGTCCAGAGCTGCCGATTCCATAATGTCTGTAGATACCCCCTGAATCGCAGACAGATAAAGAAGCACTGTCAGTCCTCCGCCCAGTACCCCTGGAAAGATAATACAGAATTTGACCAGATCCGGATCACTGAGCCATACCTGCGGCTCTCCGCCAAAGAATTTTACGATCTGATTTGCCACGCCATAATCCGGATGCCATATCCACCTCCAGATGATCACATTTACTGAAGTCGGAATCAGCGCCGGAAGGATATAAAGAGTGGTCAGGCATTTCTGCAGCCTGATCAGCTCATTAAGCAGAAGCGCCTGGATCAAAGGGATAAAAAAACACATGCACAACTGAAGGAGCAGAAAAATAAATGTATTTTTCCAGGACTCCCAGTAAAACTGCATCTGGAACATTTCCAGGTAATTTTTCAGCCCCACGAATCTTCCCGGGGGATTTATGGGGTCATATTTAAAAAGTGAAATATAAAAAGCACTGAAAATCGGATAATATTTCAGCCAGACCGTAAAAGCCATAGGGAGAAATAAAATACACCAGGGTGTTACTTTTTTACGGAATGTATAGCTTCCCGGCTTTGCGGTAAAGGATTTTTTCTTTTTCGTACTCATTTTTGCACTCATTTTCCATACCTCCATTTTCTGCATAATCCTGTTAAGATAAAGTATAAAAAAAATTACTTTTCAGGAAAATATACATAGCTTACTTTTATGTCACCTTTTTTAACCTCTTCATTTTTTCCTGGAAGACACCTTAAAAAAAGTGACATTTCTATGAAATATGGTTAAATTTATTCTATTTTCAGAATCCTTGTAATCTGTTATGATTAGTTCAGGACAAAATACCGGCACAAGATCAATGGACCGGATAAAAAGGAGGATTTCATTATGATGAAGAAGAAACTACTGGCCACACTGCTCACGCTTTCCATGACAGCCACAACTCTGGCCGGAGCTGCTGTTGTTTCTGCAGCAGAAGAGCACGAACCGGTTGAACTTACCATCTGGGTAACAAGCCGTAATCAGGATGACTGGTATCTTTCCATGGAAGAAAAATTCCTGGAAGAGCATCCATGGATCACATTAAACAAAGTTGTCAAAGAAGGAGATCCGGGAAATGAATTTTATCAGGGCGTTGCCTCCGGAACTGCTCCTGATCTGGTAAACTGCTCCTTTACCATGATGGATTCTTATATTGCAGCAGGAATCCTGGAGCCACTGAATGCCTATACCGACAGCTGGGATGAATGGGGAAGCTTTACCAAGGAATATGTGGATATGTTTACAAAAGACGATAATATTTATGGAATCCCATCTACAGTTGCTCCCATGCTTTTTGGCTATAATAAGGCTCTCTTTGCAGAGGCAGGTCTGGAAGCTGCTCCAAAAACATGGGAAGAGGCACTGGATTTTGCAAAGAAAATCAACAATCCCGACAATCAGGTTGCCGGATATGCCACTCTGGCTGCTGAATGGACTGAATGGTTCTTCCAGTATTATGTATGGCAGGCAGGCGGCGATCTGACAAAAGAAAACGAAGACGGAACAGCAGAACTGACCTTTACGGATCCGGCTGTGATCGAAGCTGCCAAATATTATCAGCAGTTAAAGAGCGAGGGTGTACTCCAGAGTGATCTGACCCTGAAATTCGGCGATCTTACCGCTGATTTCGCAATGGGCAAGATCGGCATGATGCCATTTGCATCTGACTGGGTTGCCGACACTGTATCCAATGGTATGGACCCGGATGATCTGGGACTGTGCCTGCCGCCTGCAGGACCTTCCGGTGAGCAGACTACTGCTATTGCAGGTACTGCTTATGTGATCAACGCAAAATCAGATCAGGCCAAAAAAGATGCTGCATGGGAATACATCAGCTTCTATAACTCCAAAGATTATTTTGCATCTTACTTTGAAAACCTTGCAACCAAAGGCGCTCTGAGCCCGGTGATCATTCCTCGTGATGACATGAGTGTGACTGATTTCTATGATTTCCCGGAAGAATACAGAGATGTTCTGGAAGCAGCAAAAACTGTTGGACGCCTGGAATTCTACGGAAAAGCAGATTTCGGCTCCTATGTTGACCGTGCAGTCCAGAAGATCCTCACTGATCCAAATGCGGATCCGGAAAAAGAATTTGCAGATGCTCAGAAGCTCTGTGAGACCGAGGCTCTGGAAAGCTTTAATGAAGCCAATAAGAAATAAATCCTATCCATTTTCTTTTATATGCCAAAGGAGTGCGGTTGGTCCGCACTCCTTTTATTGTGTCTTTTTCCCAAAAACAGTGTTATAATAAAAAATAATTCATGCATTATGTTTACATACATGTTACGGAGGTCCCAAATGAAATTCATCCATATGATCCGCACAGCAAAACAAAAATGGAATTCTCTGGTAACAAAACAGCTCCGAAAGGTGGGTATCTTTAAACGCCTGAATGTTTCCTTTCTTGCACTCCTGCTTATCTCAGCGCTGTTTCTTACCTTTTTTTCCTTTTTCCAGTATTCCAGAGAGATCAATCTGAACCTTACCCGCTATACCTCTATGCTGGTCCAGAACACCCGGCTGAAAATACAGGATACCATGGAAGAATATGAAAATATGGCGCTCAATTTTTATAATGACAGCCGGATCATCAGAGCTATCTCCGAAAATTCTGCTCTGCCGGAAAACAGAAGTCCCGGTCAGGAGCAGCTGTTTCAGACAAACACCTTTCTGATCGAAAACAGGCTCTATTCTTTGCGCCAGAACAAAAAACATATTGTAAACATCCAGTTTGTCACTCCCTCCCGCCAGTACCATATGGTAGAGGATAACGGCTTTCAGAGAGGCGGCACTATCCGGGATCTGGACGCCTTTTACAAGTCCGATTTCTATCTTGTTCCACAGGATAAACGGGGATATCCTGTCTGGATGGACGACAAAGAACAGACAGGGATTTTTTATAAAAATGAACAGGTTGTCTATGGTTTTGCAAATATCATCACCATGGAAATTGCTGTATATGAACCAAATACCAGAGATTTTCTGGGCATACTGCTTTTTAACATTGACCGCAGTACCTTTTCCGATATCGAAACTCCTTCCGGAAACAACGACCAAGGAAATATTTTCCTGATCGGAAAAAGCGGAGTACTTACCTGGTTTGATCCCAGCATCAAATCTCCTTCTTTTCCACGTATTCCGGAACTTTTTGAAGAAATGCTGCAAAAAAGAAAAAGTATAGAACAGATTCAGCTGGACCGCCAGAACATTCTTCTGGCTTACGAACAGATTCCTGACACAGAAATGTTTGCCTGCTACATTGCCAGCCTGGATACACTATTGGCACACTCCTACCATATCCGGAATCTCTGTGTCCTGGTATTGATCGGCACAGTGATTGCCTGCTTTATACTTTCCTATTATGTTACCTTCAGCATTTCAGATCCACTGAAAAAACTGAACCGGGTCATGAAAAAAACAGGAAGCGGTAAATGGACAGCCCGATATGAGAACAGCGGACATGACGAGATCACTGCACTGGGAGATCGTTTCAACGAAATGGCTGAAAACACCAACCAGCTGATCGACCAGGTATATCTCTCAGAAATTCACCGTCAGAAGCTGCAACTCAGCTGGAAAAATGCCCAGTTAGACGCTATGCTTATGCAGATCAATCCACATTTTCTTTATAATACTCTGGATATCATCCGCTGGGAGGCCATGTATGAAGCAGACGGGGAAAGTCCGGTTACAGAAATGATTGAAAAATTCAGCCGCCTCTGCCGTCTGGGAATGAAAACAGGAGGCAATACCATCACACTCAGGGAAGGAATCGAACATGCTTCTATTTATCTGGATGTGATCAATTTCCGCCACAGCGAAAAAATACAGCTGTTCCTGGAAACAGAGGTAGACGATCAGTCTGTTTACATTCCGCAGTTTATTCTTCAGCCAATCATGGAAAATGCTGTCGTCCATGCTTTTGGAGATGCCAGCAGCGGATATTTTATCAGAATCCATTCTTCAGCCTGCGATAATGTCCTTCATATTCTCGTGGAGGATAACGGACGGGGAATGGAAAAAAACGAACTTCACTCTCTTCAGCTTTCTCTGAACAGAGATGAAGCTCCGGACGAAAGTATCGGACTGGTAAACGTCAACCAGCGGATCCGGCTTTTTTACGGGGAATCCTATGGACTGCAAATCTCCAGTACTCCTGGAAAAGGCACCCGGATAGAAATTTTGCTTCCCCTTAGAAATCATTCTGAAAATATGACAGACATCACAGGAGGTACAGACAGCTTATGACCTATCAGGTATTAATCGTAGATGATGAAGAAATTGTATGCCGGGGACTGACCCGTTTTGTAAAATGGAGCAACTATGGTTTTCAGGTGGCCGGAACTGCATCCGATGGAGAGGAAGCTCTGTCTCTGCTCAAAAAAACACATATTGATGTTGTGTTTATGGATATCCGTATGCCGGGAATGACAGGACTGGAGCTTCTTAAGATTCTCAGAAAAGAATATCCTGCAGTTAAAGCTGTAATCCTGAGCGGATACTCTGATTTTTCCTATGCCCAGGAGGCCATCCGTAATGGTGCCAGCGACTATCTGACCAAACCTGTTGTCCTGAAAGACATTGAAGTACTTCTGGAACGTCTCCGCGGAGAGTTTGCCATCCGTCAAAAAGAATCACAGATTCACACTAACCGCCTGGAAGCCCTGCTATTATCCTCAGCCAAAGGTTATTCTCAGATAGATTCTGACAGATATGATCTTCCGAATCTGAAACAATGGTATGGATTTTCTATGATTTTAAAAAACAAGGAATTGTGCCAACAGGATATTGATTTAAAAAAACAGCAGATGAGAAATCAGCTTACATCTCTGATTCCCTCTGCCATATTTCTGGATGATGAGATATTTTCACTTTTTGTTCTGCTTCCCTGGGACTCGGATTCTTCCTTTGATTCCCTTACCTCTCTTCTGGAACAGCTTTGCTCTGGTCTTGAAGAATGGTTTTGCGGTGCCAGCAGCCGGAAATTCGGGCTTGAAAAGATCCACGAGGGCTGGGAGGAAGCACGCAGAGCACGTCATTATCACCGTGCAGGTACCAGAGATTCTATCATCCTCTACCAGAATATTGAGCAGCTTTTTTCAGCCGGTTCTCAGTCTCTTCAGGATATTCTCCCTGAAATTTTCCGCAGGCTTACGAATCCGGAGACGCGTATAAATGCCATCCCCTTGTTAGAAGAGGCTATGCATTCGCTTCTTGATCAGTCTCCATCCCTTACCCAGTACCAGACCGCCTGCATCAGTTTCCTGATTGAACTGAACAGCTATCTGAAGGATCTTCGTCTGAACGAAGAAGAACTGCATACACAACTCAATTCCACCCTCAGCCACATTCTTCTGGCACGAAGTCATAAAAGCAGTGCAGATTCTATGACTTCTTATATAGAATGGCTTATTTCACTGCTCAACCGATCAGATGAACAGACACTGAGTAAGGATGTCATCCGGGAAATCCAGCTTTTTATCTGCCAGCACTATGCTGAAAATATCAGCCTGAATTTCCTGGCAGAGCAGTTTTATCTCCATCCCAATTACCTGAGCCGTCTTTTTAAAGAAAAAACAGGACATAATTTCATTGAATATCTTACAGAAGTACGAATGGAAAAAGTAAAAGAACTTCTTCTTAGCTCCGATAAAATAATAATTGAAATCTGTGATATGGCCGGATACGACAATCCCCGGTATTTCAGCAAAGTATTTAAACAATACACGGGAATGACACCCAGAGAATACCGTGATAGTCTCCCTCAAAAAAGCCCTGAAAAAATATAAATTTCTGTTGATTATATAAGAGAAAAGGGCTGTCAAAAACAGACAGTCCTTTTCTCAGTACAGTTCTATGCAGTTGTACCTGATTATAAATTATCATATACTTTTCAAACCAATTATACCCTGCCTCTTTCTGTCAGTAATACTCATGATCAATCTGAATCACCGGAGAATACTGGCCTCCGGGCAGTTCTTTAATTTTTTCTTTCAGGTTATTCATAATTTCATTATCTGTCTTCTGACAGCAGCTTGGTACAGACACATCAAAAATCAGATTCGTATTGGTAGGGCCCTTTACCATTCGGAAATCATGCATACTGAACGATTCATCTGTTGTCTTTACAACAGCTCTTACCTTTTCCTGCATATCCAGAATCTCTTCATCATCGGTAACAATGGGATCCATGTGAATAGTAGCAGAACAGTGAAGCTTTTCCTGAAGCTCATGTTCAATATGGTCAATCTGTTCATGTATTTCCTGGATATCCCCCTCTGCATCTACTTCCGCATGAAGTGAGATCATCAGACGGCCCGGACCATAATCGTGGACGATCAGGTCATGGATTCCATATACCAGTTTATGAGAGGTAACAATATCTCTGATCTCTTCAATAAATTCTTCCTTTGGCGGCTGCCCCAGAAGAAGATCCATGGTTTCCTTTATGGTAGAGGCCCCTGTATACAGAATAAACAGTCCCACCAGAATACCAAACCATCCATCCAGAAGAAGTCCTGTAAACTGGCTGATCACCGTAGCCGCCAGAACAAGGGCTGTGGAAACGGTGTCGCTTAAACTGTCCATTGCAGTCGCTTTCATTGCAGCGCTTTCTATTTTTTTCCCTACGGCCCGGTTATAATAAAACATATATACCTTTACCAGAATGGACACAGCCAAAATACCTATGATCACAGGGCTGCTTTCTACCGGCTCCGGATGGATCAGCTTTTCTATGGAAGACTTTACAAGCTCAAATCCCATAACAAGTATGGCAACTGATACCAGAAGTCCTGAAATATACTCCATTCTTCCGTGTCCGAAAGGATGTTCCGGATCTGGTCTCTGTCCGGAGATCCGGAAACCGATCAGGGTTATGATTGAGGAGCCCGCATCAGAAAGGTTGTTAAATGCATCTGCAGTAATGGCTATGGAACCGCTCAAAAATCCGGCCATCCATTTTCCCAGAAAAAGCAGGATATTTAGCCCGATCCCCACAGCACCGCAGAGAGTCCCGTATGCCTGTCTCACTGCCGGAGAACTGTAATCCTGCCTGTTTTTAATAAAAATCGAAGCAAAAAACTGAATCATATTTCCATCTCCTACTCCTGTTTCATTCCCTCGATTCTAACACATTCTATGATAAAATTCCAGAAATATTTACTTTTAACCGAAAAAATGCTATATTGCATATATAAATCTATACAGAAAACTATCTGTTTTCAGGACATATCCATTTCAGCTTTTATGACAGAATTTTAAACAGGAGAATAGCCCATTATGAAGAATCTTGAAAAAATCGCTCTGCTGATCGATGCAGACAACACTCAGCTTTCCAAACTGGAAACTGTAATACAGGAACTCTCTGCTTATGGACGCATTGTTGTAAAAAGAGCCTACGGAAACTGGAGAAAAGAAGCTCTGAAAAACTGGGAAGATGAACTGAAAAGACTTGCCATCAAAGCAGAGCAGCAGTTTGACTATGTTTCCGGCAAAAACGCCACGGATATGGCGCTGGTCATTGACACTCTTGATCTGCTCCACAAAGAAATCTATGACGCTTTTGTGATCGTTGCCAGCGACAGCGACTACACCCCTCTTGCTATCCGGCTCCATGAATCCGGCGTGTATGTAATGGGCGTAGGCGAGAAGAAAACTCCCTCTGCTTTTCGCAATGCCTGCGATGAATTTCTATTCCTGGAAAACATGAGCAAATCCTCAGAAATCTCTTCTTCCAGATCGGAAAGCAAAACAAACGGACGAAAAGAAACTGCTGGCAGCGATCCGGAAGAACAGTCAAATACCGACGAGCTGCGGGATATTCACAAGCTTCTGAAAATTGCCTGGGATAAATATCAGGATGATGACCGCTATGTCAATGTCAGCTCTGCCGGTCAGTATATCAAACGTGCAAAACCGGACTTTGACGCCCGCACCTACGGCTTTATGAAGCTTCCTGATCTTATTGAAGCTTTTCCAGAAAAATATGCAATGAAGCGCTATCCCGGAAAAGGAACTGTCACTATCATTGCATATAAGTGTAAATGATCTTTCATTTTTATGAATCAAAAAATTCAATTCCCATAAGAGTCAGTCCGTGAGCCGGCGCTGTAGGGCCGGAAACAGAACGGTCGCAGGCATTAAGAATCTCGCGGACTCTCTCCGGCGGATACTGTCCGTTTCCCACCTGTATCAGAGTTCCTGCAATAATTCTTACCATATTGTACAGAAATCCTTCCCCGGAAACACGGATAGTAACAATATCTCCGTCCCTCCATACATCAATTCCCGTCACTGTCCGGACTGTTGATTTTACCTGGGCTCCTGTACCACAGAAGCTTGCAAAATCATGACGGCCAATCAGATAAGAGGTAGCTTCTCTCATTTTTTCCACATCAAGCTTATAATGATAAAAATAAGAATAAAGTCTTTCTGTAGGCACGGGGAATTTCCTGTTGAGGATCCTGTACTCATAAGTTTTTTCACTGTCACAGTATCTTGGGTGAAAATCCGGTTCTACTTCCTCGGAAAGCTGTATGCGGATGTCCTCCGGAAGCCTCTGATTCAGCGCATAGGAAATTTTTTCTCCGGGAATTTTTGTGTTTGTGTCGAACACAGCAACATTCCCAAGGGCATGTACTCCTGCGTCTGTGCGGCTTGCTCCTATGGTTTCTATTTTTTCACCAAGAAGTTCTGACAATGTATCATTGAGAACTCCCTGGATAGTGATTCCATTTGGCTGGATCTGCCAGCCGCAGTAATTTGTGCCGTCATAGGCAACTACAAGTCCTACTCTTTTCATATTCCTGCCACCCGAAATCCGATTGCAACTGCAAGATACAAAGCCAGTATCATATAGGTTACATGATCTCTTTTTTCATAATGAAGAGGTTTCATCTGAGTTCTCTGATCTCCTCCGTGATAGCATCTTGCTTCCATTGCCATAGCAAGATCATTTGCCCGGCGAAATGCGGAGATAAACAGAGGCACCAGAAGAGGAACCATATTTTTCACCTTCTGGACCAGATTTCCATTCTCAAAATCTGCTCCTCTTGCGATCTGCGCCTTCATGATCTTGTCTGTTTCCTCCAGAAGTATGGGAATAAACCGAAGGGCAATGGACATCATCATTGCAATTTCATGAACCGGCACATGAATCTTATTCAGAGGACGCAGACCTCTCTCCAGACCGTCTGTAAGCTGATTTGGCGTTGTGGTCAGCGTCATAAGAGAAGAACCGATCACCAGGTAGATCAGACGGATCGCCATCTTTCCGGCCAGTGAAATTCCCTCTCTTGTGGCTTTAAGGAAACCAAAACTCCAGAGCACCTCACCTGGTGTCAGAAATACATTAAACACCATGGTGATGATCAGGATAATGAAAATTGCTTTCAGACCCTTAAAAATAAATTTTACAGGAACCTTTGATATTTTTATTACAGCAGCCAGAAATACTGTTGCCACTGCATACCCCGGAATCGTATTGAACAGGAACACAGAAATAATAAAAACAAGGGTTCCCATCAGCTTTGTCCTGGGATCCAGTTTATGAAGAGGGGAATCCGCAGGATAATACTGGCCAATCGTAATGTCTCTGATCATTTCTCATTTCCTCCCTTCAAAAGAGGAGAGCCTGCTTCTTTCAGCGCTCTGAGAATATCGTCCCTCGCCTCCTCCACAGTTGTCGCATTGGGATCTACTTTCAGCCCTTTCTGTTTCAGGGCATGCATAATATAGGTAATCTGAGGCGCTGCCAGTCCCATAGCCTCCAGCTCCTGATAATGGCTGAACACCTCTCTTGGAGTATCGTCAAAGGCAATCTGTCCACGGTTTACCACGATCAGACGCTCTACATATTTTGCCACGTCTTCCATGCTGTGGGATACAAGAATGATGGTGATTCCACGAGCCTTATGAAGCTCTGATATCTGATCCAGGATCTCGTCCCGGCCTTTGGGATCAAGTCCGGCTGTAGGCTCATCCAGGATCAGGATTTTGGGATTCATGGCAAGAACGCCTGCAATGGCAACTCTTTTTTTCTGACCTCCGGAAAGTTCAAAAGGCGATTTACTGAAATTTTTTTCTTTAAATCCAACCTGAAGAAGCGCTTTTTTTGCTTCAGCCTCTGCTTCTTCACGGCTCATTCCCTGATTCATGGGGCCAAAACACACGTCAGAAAGCACATCGCTCTCAAAAAGCTGATGCTCCGGATACTGAAATACCAGGCCAACCTGACTTCTTAACTTCCGCCTGTCATATTTTTCTTCCCAAACATCTTCCCCATTGTAGAGAACAGAGCCGGATGTAGGGCGGATCAGAGCATTCAGATGCTGGATCAGTGTGGATTTTCCACTTCCAGTATGACCGATCACTCCGATAAACTGTCCGTCCGGAATTTCCAGATTAATATCCTTCAGCGCATGGATCTCATAGGCAGTTCCTGGACTGTAGGTGTATGTGATATTTTTTAATTCTATTGACATAAGCAATTCACCAGCTCTTCCGTAGTAAGGATTCCATCCGGAATATCCACCCCGGATTTTTTCAGTTCATGGGCAAGGAGCGTTACCTGAGGTACGTCCAGTCTGTATTTTTTCAGCATGTCCACCTGGGAGAAAATCTCTCCTGGAGTTCCCTCCATTACTACATGGCCCTCGTCCATAACATATACATGGTCTGCGTCAATGACTTCCTCCATGTAGTGAGTGATCAGAACTACTGTTACTTTTTCCTGTCTGTTCAGCTGATGCACTGCTTCCAGAACCTCTTTCCTGCCGTTTGGATCCAGCATGGCTGTAGGTTCGTCAAGTACAATACATCTTGGACGCATTGCCATGACTCCTGCAATGGCAACCCTCTGCTTCTGTCCGCCGGAAAGCTTGTTGGGCGAATGGTGGCGATATGCTGCCATTCCGGTTTTCTGAAGACTTTCATCTACCCGTTTCCAGATATCTTCTGTGGGAATCCCCATATTTTCCGGTCCGAATCCCACGTCTTCCTCCACAACAGTTCCAATGATCTGATTATCAGGATTCTGAAATACCATTCCTGCTTTCTGCCGGATCTTCCACAGCTCCGGCTCCTTCATGGTATCCATGTTATCGATCCATATAGTTCCCTCCGTAGGAAGAAGCAGTGCGTTAATATGCTTGGCAAATGTGGATTTTCCGGATCCGTTATGTCCCAGAACAGCCACAAACTCACCTTCCTGAATATCCACGCTCACTTCGTCCACAGCTCTCTGAGTCTCCTGTATGTTTCCGTCGTCATCATATTTAAAATAATCAAATCCCAGTTTCAATGCTTTGATGATTCCCATATCCGTATCCTTTCAGACTTCCTCAGAAGGCTCTTTGCCGTCTGTAAGAGATTCGATCACTTCCCAGATTTCGTCTCTTCCCTGCTTGGTTTCAGCGGAAAAAGGAATCACTGTGCTTCCTTTTTTCAGCTGAAGTCCTTCTTTTATCATTTTCAGATGCTTCTGGATCTGACTTCTTTTTAATTTATCCAGTTTGGTGGCTATGATGATCGGTTCATAACCGTTATGGAGAATCCACTCATACATCTGACAGTCATTGGCAGACGGTTCATGACGGATATCGATCAGAAGAAACACGGCTTTCAGATTTTTTGAAGTATGAAGATACTTCTCAATCATCTTTCCCCATTTTTCTTTTTCCGCCTGAGATACCCGGGCATATCCATATCCGGGAAGGTCTACCAGGTACCTTTCGCCATTGATCTTATAAAAGTTGATGGTCTGTGTTTTGCCCGGCTGTCCGCTGGTGCGGGCCAGAGACTTCCGGTTCATCAGACCGTTGATCAGGGAGGATTTCCCCACATTGGATTTTCCGGCAAACGCCACTTCCGGCATTCCCGTATCAGGAAGTTTGCTGGTAATACCGCAAACAATATCTAATTCCGCCTGTTTTATAACCATTTGTTTCCTCTCCTGTCCGGCTCCTTTCACGGACCCGGGATCTTGTTATTTACTCAGCGCTCGGTGAAGCACATCTGTCATGGTATCTACAAAAGAAATCTTCAGACCGTCAAGGATCTCCTGATCCAGCTCTTCCACATCCACTCTGTTTTCTGCCGGAACAAGGACTTCTTTTATTTTTGCATATCTGGCTGCCAGAAGCTTCTCCTTCAGCCCGCCAATAGGAAGCACACGGCCTCTCAAAGTAATTTCTCCTGTCATTGCCACGTCTGCTCTTACTGGCTTTTTGATAATCGCAGACAGCATGGCTGTGGCCATGGTGATTCCGGCTGAGGGACCGTCCTTTGGAACTGCTCCCTCCGGAATATGTACATGAATGTCGTTTTCCTGGAAAAACTCCGGTCCTATCTTATACTGGTCTGCAATGGAACGGATAAAGGAAATACCTGCCTGCGCGGATTCCTTCATCACATCTCCCAGCTGTCCGGTCAGCGCCAGCTCGCCCTTTCCAGGCATCACATTGACCTCTATCTGCAGCGTATCGCCGCCGACCTGTGTCCATGCAAGGCCTCTTGCAATACCGATCTCATCCTTTTTATTTGCCATCATATAGGAATAACGGCTTTTTCCCAGGAACTTATCCAGATTCTTTGTGGTGACCTTTACCTTGTCCTGTCCGTTTTCCATGATCTCACGGGCTGCCCTGCGGCAGATCTGCGCGATCTTTCTTTCCAGAGACCGGACTCCGGCTTCTTTGGTATAAAGATTAATGATTTTCCGAAGAGCTGGCGTCTGTATCGACAGACTTCCCTTTGGAAGTCCGTTGACCTCCATCTGCTTTGGAATCAGGTGATCCTTTGCAATATGTTCTTTTTCATTTTCCGTATAGCCGGAAATCTCCAGAACCTCCATACGGTCAAGAAGGGGACGTGGAATCTCCTGAATATCATTGGCTGTGGCAATAAATAGAACCTCGGAAAGATCCTGTGGCACTTCCACGTAATGATCATTAAAGCGGCTGTTCTGCTCCGGATCAAGAACCTCCAGAAGCGCTGAAGCTGTATCGCCTCTGTGGTCGCTTCCGGTCTTGTCTATTTCATCCAGTAGCATCAGAGGATTGCTGACTCCTGCCTGCTGCAGAGCCGCCGTGATCCTTCCCGGCATGGCACCTACATAGGTTCTTCTATGCCCTCTGATCTCAGCTTCATCCCGGACACCGCCCAGACAGATGCGGACATATTTTTTGTGAAGAGCCTCTGCCACCGACTTCGCAATGGAAGTCTTACCGGTTCCCGGAGGTCCTACCAGACAGAGGATAGGACTTTTTCCGCCCTTTGTCAGCTTTCTCACAGAAAGAAATTCCATGATCCTTTCTTTGACCTCTTTCAGTCCGTAATGCCCTTCTTCAAGGATTTTCCATGCTTCTGCCAGATCATCAGAATCCTCAGAACGGCTGTTCCAGGGAAGCGCCAGAAGTGTTTCAATATAAGTTCCAAGTACAGGACTTTCTGCCGAGCTGCCGCTCATGGAGCGGTAACGGCTGATCTCCTTTGTAAGCTTTTCCTTTACTTCCGCAGGAGCATCCAGCTGTTCCAGTTTTTTCCCATACTCATCCGCCATATCGGAAACACTTTCTTCTCCAAGTTCCTCACGGATCAGCTTTAACTGTTCTCTCAGAATATATTCCCGCTGGTTTTTATCAACCCTGAGCTTCAGTTTTTTCTGAAGATCCTGTCCTACCTTGAAAACTTCAATTTCATTCTGAAGGATCCCTCCAAGAACTTCATACCGTTCCTCAAGAGTAGCGGCCTCCAGAAGCTTCTGCTTGTTCTGCCAGGTAAGGGAAATATTTACGGAAATCTGTGTCATCAGCTCTTCAAGGTTTTCGATATTCATGATCTGGGCTGCCAGCTCCCGGCTGACCTTGCCGCTTTCCATACAATACTGATGAAACAGACCATGAATTCCTCTGTACATAGCCTCCCGCACAGTGTCTGCATATTGAGCCCCTTCCTGCGTGGAACCGGATATTTCCGCTTCCAGAAACGTTTCTTCCTGAACAAGAGATAAAAGCTCGGCTCTCTCCCGGCCTTCTACCAGAACCCGCAGAAGATCATGGGGAAGCTTTACTACCTGTTTGATATATGCAATGGTGCCCACTCTGTACAGATCTGAAATTCCGGGATTCTCTGTTTCCGGATCTTTCTGCGTCACCAGAAAAATCTCCTGTCTGCGAAGCATTGCCGCTTCTACAGCTTTTATGGAACGCTCTCTGCTTATGTCAAAGTGAACGATCATTTCCGGCAGGATCGTTGTTCCCCGAAGGGCGATCGCCGGCAAAGTGTTAATTGGCTGCGTCATTTGCTGTCATTTCCTTCCTCAGGCTGTTTCCGGTTTGCCCTTTTTCCTGGAACGTGAATTTCTTCTCGCGGAAGGCTGTGCTGCCGGGGCTTCTCCATAAATGATCTCCGGCTCTCCTGTTCCTTCAACAGCCTCTTTTGTAATAATTGCCTTACGGATCGTATTGTCTGAAGGCGCCTTATACATCAGATCCATCAGGGATGTTTCCATAATGGAGCGAAGTCCTCTGGCGCCTGTTTTTCTTTCCAGAGATTTTTTTGCCACCAGCTCCAGAGCCTCATCCTGGAAATCAAGCTCTACTCCATCCAGCTCAAACAGCTTGTGGTACTGTTTGGTAAGAGAATTTTTCGGCTCACGGAGGATACGGATCAGAGCTTTTTCATCCAGTCCGTCCAGAGTGACAACAATAGGCACTCGTCCGATAAATTCCGGGATCAGTCCGAATTTTATGAAATCCTCCGGCATTACCTGCTTCAGAACTTCGCCTACATTTCTTTCCTCTTTTGCCGTAACCTCGGCCCCAAACCCAATAGCTTTGGTATCCTGACGGGCCTCAATGATCTTTTCGATTCCGTCAAAGGCGCCGCCGCAGATAAACAGGATGTTTGTTGTGTCTATCTGAATAAACTCCTGATGCGGATGCTTTCTTCCTCCCTGAGGCGGAACGCTGGCAACAGTTCCCTCAAGGATCTTAAGAAGAGCCTGCTGTACACCCTCGCCGGATACATCACGGGTAATGGATGCGTTTTCAGCTTTTCTGGTGATCTTGTCAATCTCATCAATATAAATGATTCCGTACTGTGCCCGCTCAATGTCATAGTCAGCTGCCTGGATGATCTTCAGAAGGATATTTTCCACATCCTCTCCTACATATCCGGCTTCTGTCAGGGTGGTGGCATCAGCGATTGCAAACGGAACGTTCAGAAGGCGGGCCAGAGTCTGAGCCAGAAGAGTTTTTCCGGAACCTGTTGGGCCAAGCATCAGAATATTGCTTTTCTGAAGCTCCACATCCAGATTTCTTGCTGCGGTAATTCTTTTATAATGATTATAAACTGCCACAGACAGAGCTTTTTTTGCATCCTCCTGTCCGATTACATAATCATCCAGGATTTTGTGGATTTCCTCTGGTTTCAGAAGGTTGATATCCGTGTCAAAATCATCCTCCGGACCATACTGGGCCAGCTCCTCTTCCATAATCTCCGCACAGATTCCGATGCATTCATCACAGATGAACACTCCCTCCGGGCCTGCGATCAGCTTCCGTACCTGATCCTCGGATTTATTACAAAAAGAGCATCTGACCTTTCCTTCTCTTATCTTATCTGCCATGGATATTTCTCTATTCCTTTCTATATTGATATGCTGAGATAAAAGCAAGACAAGACTCCCTGTTAAAGGAGTCTTCTCTTTAGTCTTTTTTATTTATGTTCAACAACGCCGTCAATCAGACCATATGCCTTTGCTTCTTCTGCAGTCATATAATTGTCGCGGTCTGTATCCTTTTCAACCACTTCAAGAGGCTGTCCTGTATTCTCAGCCAGCATTTCATTTAAGGTGCGCTTTGTCTGAGCGATGTGATCTGCCACAATCTGGATTTCTGTAGCCTGACCCTGAGCGCCGCCGGACGGCTGGTGAATCATAATGGTAGAGTGCGGAAGAGCAAATCTCTTGCCCTTTGTTCCTCCTGCCAGAAGGAATGCGCCCATGCTGGCTGCCATTCCAAGGCAGATGGTGGATACATCGCACTTAATGTATTTCATGGTGTCGTAAATTGCCATACCTGCGGTAACAGAACCTCCCGGACTGTTGATATAAAGCTGAATATCCTTGCCCGGATCCTCTGCTTCCAGAAACAGAAGCTGTGCCACAATGATACTGGCGCTTACGTCATTCACTTCCTCACCCAGAAAAATAATCCTGTCTTTCAGAAGTCTTGAATAAATGTCGTAGCTTCTCTCTCCCCTGCTTGTCTGCTCAATGACATAAGGTACTAAACTCATATATATGCCTCCATTCGTCGCGTCACAGTGGATTCAAAAGATGTCCGCTTGCGCTTTTTACGCTTCCTTTGCCTCGTCTGCTACAAGAGTAACTGCTTTCTGTACAGCCATGTCTTTCTTCATCTGCTCTAATTCACGGTCTCCAAGAAGCTCTTTTAATTTGTCAGCTTCCATTTTGTACATTTCAGCCATCTTGCTGATTTCTTCGTTTACTTCGTCCTCAGAAACCTCAATGTTCTCAGTCTCTGCGATCTTTTCAAGAACAAGTCTTGTCTGGATTCTCTTCAGAGCCTGCGGTTTCATCTCTTCCTGCATCTTCTCTGCTGTCATTCCTGTGAACTGGAAGTACTGCTCCATAGTCAGACCCTGAGACTGCATTCTGGATGCAAAATCATTCATCATCTGACGAACCTGTGTGTTGAGCATAGCGTCCGGAATTTCCATCTCAGCGTTCTCAATTGCTTTATCTACTGCTGCATTTTCTTTTGCTGCGCGTGCTTCTTTTTCTTTTTTCTCTGTAAGGTTTTTCTTAACGTCCTCTCTGTACTCTGCAAGAGTGTCAAACTCGGAAACGTCCTGAGCGAAATCGTCATCAAGCTCCGGAAGCTCTTTTGTTTCTACTTTCTTCACATCGCACTGGAATACTGCTGCTTTGCCTGCAAGCTCTGCTGCCTGATATTCCTCAGGGAAAGTTACGTTTACTTCTACGTGATCTCCTGCTTTAGCGCCTACAAGCTGATCCTCGAATCCCGGAATAAAGGAACCGGAACCAAGTGTCAGCGGATAATCTGTTCCTTTGCCGCCTTCAAAAGCAACGCCGTCTACAAATCCCTCAAAGTCGATTGTTGTGATATCGCCGTTCTCTGCTCCGCGATCCTCAACAGTTACAGTTCTGGAGTTTTTCTCCTGCTCTTTTTTGATCTCAGCATCAATGTCCTCGTCTGTTACTTCTGTCTCAGACTTCGGAACCTCAACACCCTTGTACTCGCCAAGTGTTACTTCCGGTTTTACAGCTACTTCTGCTGTGAAGATGAAAGCTTTTCCCGGCTCAGCCTGAGTTACGTCAATCTCCGGCTGGGAAACAATCTCAAGGTCGCACTCCTCAAGAGCTTTGCTGTAGTGTTCCGGAATCAGAGCGTTTGCAGCGTCCTCAAGGAAAATTCCTTTTCCGTACATCTGCTCGATCATTTTTCTCGGAGCTTTGCCTTTACGGAATCCCGGAATGGAGATTTTGCCTCTTGCTTTCAGGTATGCATTCTGCATTGCCTTGTCTAATTCTTCAGCGGAAACCTCAATTGTAAGTTTCGCCATGTTTTTTTCCATTTTTTCTACCTGTAAACTCATGTTTCCTGTTCCTCCTTAAACTTGTCAGGTTCTGATTCTATTTTTAAAATTTACTCTATTTTTGCCTGTGTTTCAGCATTTCAGGCAAGTGTATCCTCTTAAAAAAAGATACAATTACAGTCATTATCGAAGTATAGCACAACTGACATAAAAACACCAGAGTTTTTTTCAGTTTTATGTTCCCTTATAGACCTCTATCCCCTGTATACAATGGATTCTGCGATTTCCTGCGCCTTTTCCTCTCCCATAAGCTGCGCGATCAGGCTGAGAGCAAAAGGAACCGCAGTTCCAAGGCCGCGGCTGGTAGTCACATTTCCGTCTACAACAACAGGATCCTCACAGGTTTCAGCTCCGTCAAGCTGATCCATAAAAGAAGGATAGGAGGTCGCCTTTCTGTTTTTCAGAAATCCCAGCTTTGCAAAAACACTTGGGGCTGCGCAGATGGCTGCAACCTTTCCGCCTTTTGCATAATACTCTGTGAGAAGGCCTGTAAGGGGCTGATGCTCACCCAGATATTTTGTTCCCGGCATTCCTCCCGGAAGTACCAGCATATCTGCATCTGAAAAATCTGTTTCTGAAAAAACACGATCCGTTTTCATCTCAATCCCATGTGAAGTCGTAATCTCCCTTGTTTCCTTAATAGAAACTGTAACCGCCTCAATTCCCGCTCTTCTCATAAGATCCACAACAGTCAGTCCTTCAATATCCTCAAATCCGTCTGCCAGAAAAATATATACTCTGCTCATAAATAAATCCTCCCGTCTGTCAGGGTTCATGTCCCTTTCCATATGTATGTAAGTATACCACTTTTTTCCACCGGCATACAAGAAATATTGTTCGGCTATCTCCCTTTACGAAAACAATCTGGAATGCATTTTGTCCTGTATATATATTTTTGTCAAAAACAGCCAAAAATACCTTGCGGAATATTACCTGCAGGCGGCTGCGCTGGTTACTTATAGTCCGTTGAACATCAGCAAAATCACGTGACGGAAAGCTCTCCCCATGATATAATAATACAGATTATTGACCCCGGCTGAAAATATCAAAACACATATCATAAAACTGCGCGCAGCTTTATTGGAGTATAAAACAGGAAAATGAGCAATTTACCCGCCGCACAGAAACAAACAGAAGAAATTGTTACAATGATTTAAGCTTTCCCGTTTACAGTTATTTTTCATTTAAGCAAAAGGAGTATGTTATGGAAATAGAAAGAAAATTTCTTATAAAAAAAGACCGGTTTCCCGATAACCTGGCACAATATCCCTGTCATGAAATTGAGCAGGGCTACCTCTGTACCGAACCGGTTGTACGCATCCGCAGACAGGACGACGAATATTATCTTACTTATAAATCAAAGGGATTCATGACACGGGAAGAATACAATCTTCCTCTGACTAAAGATGCCTATCTTCACCTGAAACCCAAGGCTGACGGACTTGTAATCTCAAAAACGAGATACCTTATCCCGGAAAAAAACAGGCTGACTATTGAGCTTGATGTGTTTCATCAGGAATATGAAGGTCTTCTTCTGGCTGAAGTAGAATTTTCCTCTCAGGAAGAAGCAGAATCCTACTGTCCTCCTGACTGGTTCGGGGAGGATGTCACTTTTTCCTCCAGATATCACAACAGTACTTTAAGCCGTGGTCTTATTGAAAAATAATCCTCTGCCTTTTATCCGGCTGCATGGCAGTTTTTTCAGGTATCCTTTTTCCCATATGGACACCTTTATTTATATCTTTTACTATACTGTCTCATTTTTCTTCTGCGCCTTCTCTTTATACACGGCCGCACTTTTCTCCACTTTTTTGCAGGATTCCACTTTCCGCTTGTCAGCCTTTTTTCCAGATATCTGCTGCAAAATACCGGAATGATCCCCAGAAGCTTCCCCACAATCCGTATTGCCAGCTTCCTGCTATTTTCCAGCCTCATAGACTGTTCAAGAAGTTTCTGAATAAAAAACATGTGCTAAACCTCCCTTACAGGAAATAGTTTAGCACATTCTGTTCTTTAACACAATTTTACAAAAAATAAATCCTGATATTTTATTTTACAGACGTTTTCCTTTTTCTGCCGCCCCTGTAAGAGCCTCAAACACAGCGCTTCTCATTCCCTTATCTTCCAGAATCCGAACTCCCTCAATGGTACTTCCCGCCGGAGAGCATACCATGTCTTTCAGTTCAGCAGGATGCCTTCCTGTTTCCAGTACCATTTTTGCGCTTCCCATCACTGCCTGCGCCGCAAAAGAATACGCCTGACTTCTTGGAAGCCCCTGAGCAACTGCAGCGTCTGCCATCGCCTCAATAAACATAAATACATAAGCCGGTGAACATCCGCATACTGCGCTGAACGCATCCATCAGTCTCTCTGGAATAAATTCAAATCTTCCAAAGCTTTCTGCAATCTCTCTGATCTTCTGCGCTTCCTCCTCCGTTACCCGGTCGTTGCAGCAGCCTGCTGTCATGCCTGCGCCCACCTGAGCCGGAGTATTTGGCATCAGACGTACTGTTTTTACTGGGCAGCCACAGGTATCTTCCAACCATTTCAGTGTTTTACCCGGGGCAATTCCCACCAGAATATGCTTTTCTGTCAAAAGATCTTTGATCTCTGTGAGAACCTCTTCATAAAACTGTGGCTTTACTGCAAGAAATACAATTTCTGCCTGTGTAACCACCTGACGGTTGTCCATAGTTGTCTCCACACCCAGCTTTTCACGGCTCCGTCTTGACCCTGCCTCTGTAAGATTAGACACAATGATCTCTTCTTTTTTTACAATTCCCTTTTTCAAAATTCCGCCGATCATAGCTGAAGCCATGTTTCCGCATCCGATAAATCCTATTTTCATGATTGTTTTTCCTCTTTTCTTTTATTTCTCTCATGGTACACCATGTCGTCTACTTCTGTCATCAGAAACTTGCGGATCGCAAATAAAATCCCAATGGCGATCACTCCTATCAGCGTCTCCCAGGTTCTCAGATGCTCTACTACCATCTGCCTTGCTGTTGCAAACATAAGAACCTCCACAACGGTCTGAGCAGAATGTCTGCAGAGCATTTTTACAAACTCCACTCCAACAACAAGAGACAGCGCATTTGCAAGAAATTCCGTAAAGAAATCCACATTCATACTGAGGATTTCTCTGCTCGTCACATCACAGACCAACCGGATACCGACCAGTGCGATCACTCCCAGAATCACAACAGACAGCAAAATTTCCATATAACGCGCAACATGATAGATCACTTCATTAAACCGTTTCCGTATGGCATGATTCACTTCCTTTTTCATTTTCTCTCCCTTTCATTTTCAGGTATTTCCGGATACTCTTCTGATCATATCCGCCTTCTGCCTGCAAGCTCCCATACAGGACAATACTTTTAAATTGTCTGAAGTATGAATCAAAATGCATTCTGAGTCACCTTCGGTAATGGCATTTTTCCCTGTATGCCCCGGGACTTTTATATGCAGAGCCAAAACATCTCGCAGGATGTAACCTGTGCCCAGTAACAAAACCCAACTTTTCTCAAAGTATTTTCTGAATTTTTCTTGAATCAAAAAAACTCCGGTGCTATAATAAATTCATGCAGATATAGTTCATCGGTAGAACACCAGCTTCCCAAGCTGGGGAGGCGGGTTCGATTCCCGTTATCTGCTTACGGTAAAAAGCCTTCGGAACATTCCGTAGGCTTTTTTTGCACCGCATCCTACTGCCTGCCGTATCTTTTTGCAAGCACTTTCATTTCTTTTTGAAGGTTTTCTGTAAACTGTCCCGGGATCAGTCTCCACTTCCAGTTATTTCCCAGTGTGGAAGGCTGGTTCATCCGGGCGGAATTGTCCAGATACAGATAGTCCTGCATGGGAATTACACAGAGCTTTGCCACACTTCTCATAACAAGACAGATCAGATCCTGACAGATTTCCCGGTCTGAACCGTAAAAATTATTCAGATATTCTCTTACCTGTCTGCGTTCTTTGGGCGTAATATCCCGGAACCAGGACAATAGCGTTTCGTTGTCATGTGTACCTGTATAAACCACGCAGTTTTCCGGATAATTATGAGGAAGGTAATCGCTTGCATTTCCTGTGTCTCTTTCATCAAAAGCAAACTCAATAACCTTCATATTGGGATAGCCGCTTTCCTCTACAAGACGCTTCACAGAATCTGTCATATATCCCAGATCTTCCGCAATAATCTTTCTTGCCCCCAGCCTTACAGAAACTGCCCGGAACAAATCAATGCCCGGTCCTTTTTCCCACCATCCGTGTTCCGCAGTTTTATCCCCATAAGGAATTGCATAATACTCATCAAATCCACGGAAATGGTCGATTCTTACTACATCATAAAGGCGGAAACAGTTTTCGATCCGTTTGATCCACCACTCAAATCCGGAGTTTCTGTGCACCTCCCAGTTATAAAGGGGATTCCCCCAAAGCTGTCCCGTTGCTGAAAAACCGTCCGGAGGACAACCGGCAACCTGTGTGGGACAATTATTTTCATCCAGCTTAAACAGCCACGGGTTTGCCCAGGTATCTGCACTGTCCATGGCAACATAAATGGGAATATCTCCAATGATCTCAATTCCCTGTTTATTGGCATAGGCTTTCAGCTTCATCCACTGCTGCCTGAATTTAAACTGCATATACTCCTGAAATTCAATTTCAAAGTACAGCTCACGTCTGTAATAATCCAGAGCATTCTGCCATCTGAGGCGGATATCCTCCGCCCATTCACTCCAGGGCTTTCCCTCAAATCTCTGCTTCACAGCCATAAAAAGCGCATAGTCCTTCAGCCACCAGGCTTCTTCTTCCTGAAAGCGTCTGAATTCCTCGTTTTCCCCCACATTACTGCGCTCATAAGCCTTTCGAAGAAGAATAATCCGGCCCTTATACAGCTTCGCATAATCCACACTGGCAGGATCACTGCCAAAATCCACTGCGTCACACTCCTTTTGCGTGAGAACTCCCTCTTCGATCAGGTCTTCCAGACTGATAAAATAAGGATTGCCTGCAAAGGTGGAAAATGACTGATAGGGCGAATCACCATAGCTGGTAGGACCCAGAGGCAGAATCTGCCAGCAGCTCTGTCCTGCCGCCTTCAATGCGTCTACAAAATCATAGGCGCTTTTTGAAAAACATCCGATTCCATATTTTGACGGCAGGCTGCTGACAGGCAGCAGCACACCGCATTGTCTTTTGTCCGACATATTTTTTCTCCTTCCGTTTTCTTATTTAATAGTGTCACAGGAGAAAAAAAGTGTCAATATCAAAAATCGCAGATTTCTGTCATTCTGCTGCTTTTTCCGCATATTCCACTGTAACAAGCTTTTCATAGGGCATTCTCCTGCTTAGTTCCCCTGCATCCTCCAGAATATCCTGCAAAAGCTCAAAGCTTTCCTTTTCAAATATAAGATTTTCTTTCCAGGTATCCTGTTCATGATAACGTTTTACAATAGTTGTAAGCGTTTCCATATCGGTTTCCGGAAACTGAGGCGCGATCACCTGCGCGATCTCCTCCGGTGTATGCTCCCGCACAAACTCCATTCCCATCTGAAGACCATTTGTAAACTTCTGTATTACATCCGGATACTCTTTCAGATAGCTGGTTTTTGCGCTGTAAGAAGTATAAGGCACATATCCGGACTCCACCCCAAGCGAAGCAACCACATGACCGGTTCCCTCCTTTTCCAGAGCTGTAGCAGAAGGCTCAAACTCTACTGTAAAATCCGCAGAGTCATCCCCTGCAAAAGCTGCTGCCGTAGAACCGAAATCAATACTCTGATCAATGGAAAGATCCTTCTGCGGGTCAAGTCCGTTTTGTTTCAGAATATACTCAAAAACCATTTCCGGCATACCGCCTGTCGCCACCATATCCATGTAAATTTGGGTCATATATAGAGCCTGTCGTGTTATCAGTAAGGTTTTCACAAAAGAAGTGGTTCATAATCTCCTGTAATTCTTCCTTGCTTTTCACAATCGTGTATGGTTTCAATGAGTTATCGCTTGATTCTACGATTCCCATATCCATCATAAGTCCAATATAAGGCAATACACTCTTCTTTGACTTTGGATAACCCAAATCAGTCAGTGCTTTTGATAAATATTTTGCAGAGGTAAACCCACGTTCTTCTTCATATATGAGTCGCATGGTCTGGTAAATGATTTCGTTTTCACGACGATTCATTTCCTGTGCCGGACTATACTGAATCAGTCCGGACAGACCATATTTTAATTCGATTTCCGGAAGGCCTTCTTCATCCACTTCGATTCGCTCAATTAAGATTTCGATATCTTTACGGTCAAGAATTCCTTTTTCAATGATTTTATCTACGACCTGCAATGCATTTTCCAGTTTTTCTTTTACATCTTTATTCTCAAGACTGATATCATTTAATTCTTTTAGCTGCAGTTCCAATCCATGAATCTGGGAAAGAATATCCTGCTGCAGAGCATCGTAAGTTTCATTTACGATATCTTCATTACCATGAGCATTGGATAAATCTCTGACTTTCTGTGTGAAAAGAACTTTTAACTGTTTTTTGCGTTCTGATATATTGTTTTGAATTTCAGTACGTTTTTCTTCAAGTGTTATTTTCTCAGAATCAAAATCTTTCATATCATAGGTTGCAATGACTTCTGACAAAGCATTGCGACACAGGCTGATATAAGTTACAACATCTCCCATCAAATCATTTTCTTCGATTAAATGTGCTTTTGAGCAATGGCGCTTGCCTTTGGTGTTGTAGGTAGTGCAGATATAATATTTACGTTCTCTGCTGGAAGTGGTTCTCTTAATTGGAGTCAAACGACTTCCACAATCTTTGCAGAACAGACAACTTCCAAATGGATTTGGTATTTCGGAACCAATCCATTGTCCACGACTTCCACGATAATTGTTCTTTACACGTTTTTCTTTCATTTCCTGAATCAGATCAAAAGAAGCTTTATCAATGATAGCAGGGTGATGATTTTCAAAAGCATACTGTTCATCCTTTGGCACACGCTTGTCTTTTCCATGAACGGTAGAACGTGCACGTTTACGCAAACGAAGTGTACCAATATAAAAATCATTTCCAAGCATATCTTTTACCATAGAATCAGACCATTCTGTTGCAATCTGACGTTTGGTAACTTTGCCTTCTTCAAGTTCTCGTTCGTGGCGAACCATGGAAGGCGTCGGAACTTTGTTTTCTGTCAGATAGTTGGCAATCATACGATAGCCGGAACCTTTTAAGTATAGGTCATAGACCATTTTTACATATTCCGCTTCTTTCGGTACGATTTCTATGATGGATTTGTCTTTTTCATTTCGTTTATATCCAAATGGCGGCTGTGTCATAAGTGTTCCCTCTTTTTGACGAGCTCCAAGAGCACGTTTGATTTTTTTACTGGTGTCTTTTACATATCTCTCATTATACCATGTTTTAATACCAATCGTATCATCATCTGCCTGCATAGAATCATAATTATCATCTATGACAATCAGTTGTTTTCCACGTTCCTGAAAATCATCGAGAAGAAGAAGCACTTTGGCATTGTGACGCCCGAGTCGGGAAAAATCTTTGACAAACACGAGGTCAATATCTTTATCTAAATCTTCCATTAATTGATTGAAGCCTGGACGGTCAAATTTATATCCAGATACTCCATCATCTTCATACCAGCGGTCGATCACCATGTTATTTTCTGCCGCAAATTGGTTAATAATTAATTTCTGATTTTCGATAGAAACGTAGTTTCGTTTGTCATCATCTCTTGATAGACGTACATATCCAGCGTTCATAGACTCACTTCCTTTCTGTATATGAAATATATTAACATGAATAATGTAAATAATAAATATAATTTTTGAAAATCGAAAGGTGCTATAGCCATGCAACCTCGATTCCACTTCGTTTCATCTCGGTCACGGGCATCGCCCTATCGTCTGCAAATAATATACGAACACTCGTGAGCAAGCTCCCAGTGACGTATATTATTTACATCCGGCATGGCTCATAGGTATCGTGAAAGTGATTCTTAATAACCGCCTTTAATCCATCGTGAATATTCTTATCATTCTGTCCATCCAGATATGTGACAACTCGAAATCCCAGTTTCCTATATTTATCTTTTGCTGTTTCATATTCTTCTGTTGATGAAAAATCGTTTTTCCAAAGATAATAGGTTGGTTTACTCAAGTGTTATCACATCCCCTCTGCCTTATAATTCGAGAGACGGTGTCTCTCGATTATGCCTCCGGCGGATGGCAGAGATGTGCAGAGGTAGATACTGCTACCGCAGTGCACATCTCGCCCAAGAATGCCGGGGCATTCTTGATTCAATATATGAAATCCTGTTCCTATTGTTGCAAGTCCCATTTGCAGCTTTATCGATTGAGCCGAGATTCCGGTTTCTTTGGTGAACGGTTTTTCACGTTCCTCTTATGGATGAATCCATAACTCGCCGTTGGTTGCCGAGCCACCCCAAGGAGTTTCACCTATTAGATGTGAGTGTCATTATACAGTGCAGTGATTTCACTTGCTTGCAAGAGTGAAATCACAAACGCCGACAACGAAAACTTGTTTTCGTTGTATGTTACCGCTGATTCCGGTTTCTCTAATTGTCAAGGTGCGAGAGCAATTTCTGCTCTTTTGATAAGGCGAGGATAACACGAATTTTTAAAGTACCCTGGATATTCACGGCGATTGCAATTTGGCAATGGGTATAGGATGAGAAATTGCAAATTTGCAATTGTAGAGTATGAACGGATGAGCTATAATCAAGGAAAAGAACAAGGGGAGATTATACGATGTTAGAAACAAATAGATTGATATTGCGTCATTGGGTAGAATCTGATGCAGAAAGTTTGTATGAATATGCGAAAGACCCTGAGGTTGGTCCGATCGCCGGATGGCCGCCACACAAAGATATTAATGAAAGTTTAAGTGTTATAAAGAATGTTTTTACTGGTGCTGAGTGCTATGCCATCTGCGAAAAAGGGAGTGATAGAGCGATTGGCGCAGTTGAACTTAAATTGAACGGACACACAGATATGACTGAAAGAGATGATGAATGTGAACTGGGCTATTGGCTTGGGAAGCCATTCTGGGGAAGAGGTTATATGCCAGAAGCGGTAAAAACTCTTTTGCGTCATGGTTTTGAAACTCTTGGTATGACAACGATTTGGTGCGGCTACTATGATGGAAATAACAAATCAAAACGTGTTCAGGAGAAAGTGGGTTTTGTTTATCATCATACTTGCAATGAAGTTCCAGTACCTTTGATGAATGAAATCAGGGTTGGCCATACGAATTTTATGACGAAAGAAAGTTGGGAGAGCAAATATGGCGTTTGATTTTAAGAAAGAATACAAAGAATTTTATATGCCGAAGAACAAACCAGCAATTGTAAATGTACCAAAAGCTAACTATATTGCTGTCAGAGGTAAAGGAAATCCGAATGAAGAAGGTGGAGCATATCAAAAGGCAATTAGCGTGTTATATGCTGTTGCATACACATTAAAAATGAGTTACAAGACAGAGTATAAGATTGAAGGATTTTTTGAATATGTTGTACCGCCACTGGAAGGTTTCTGGTGGCAAGACGATGTCCATGGTGTGGATTATGCAAATAAAGATGCTTTCAATTGGATTTCGGTTATTCGATTACCAGATTTTGTTACGAAAGAGAATTTTGATTGGGCAGTTGAAACAGCAACGAAAAAGAAAAAATTGGATTGTTCAGCAGCGGAATATCTTACGATTGATGAGGGATTGTGTGTTCAGATTATGCACTTTGGACCGTTTGATGATGAACCGGCAACTGTTGCATTAATGGATGATTATGTGGAACAGAATGGCTATGTAAACGATATGAGCGAGGAACGGTTGCACCATGAGATTTACATGTCTGATGCAAGAAAGGTTGCTCCGGAAAAATGGAAAACGGTTATAAGACATCCGATAAGGAAAGCATAAAATTGAATATGGATTTTTAAGCGAGGTGAAAGAGGTCGAATTATATAGAATACGGAAAAGAAAATAGTGATGTAATTGTCCTCTTGCACGGAGGCGGTTTGTCATGGTGGAATTATAAAGAAGCTGCTGAAAGATTGCAAATGGATTATCATGTAATTATACCTATAATAGATGGTCATGCAGGCTGTGATAAACCATTTACAACGATAGAGAATAATTCTTCGGAAATTATAGAATTTATAAATAATAAATTAGGTGGTTCAGTTCTATTGATTGGAGGATTATCACTTGGAGGGCAGATTTTGCTTGAGATTTTATCTCAACATAAGAATATATGTAAGTATGCAATCGTGGAAAGTGCACTTGTGATACCTTCAAAATTTACATATTCTATGATTAAACCGGCGTTTGGCAGTTGTTATAACTTGATAAAGTATAAGTGGTTTTCAAAATTACAATTCAAATCATTGCGAATAAAATCGAATTTGTTTGATGAGTATTACAAAGATACTTGTGCAATTACAAAGAGTGATATGATTTCATTTTTGCAGGAAAACTCTGTATATTCTTTAAAAGATGGTATTAGGGATTGCGAAGCAATTGTCTGGATTTTTGTGGGAGAGAAGGAAAATAACTCAATAAAAAAATCTGCTAAGCTTATTCATGAAAAATTACAGGGTAGTTTTATACAAATTCTGCCTAATATGTATCATGGAGAGTTTTCAATAAATTATGCAGACAGGTATGTAAGCAAACTATTGGAAATAATAAAGCAATGAAACTTTGAGTTGTGGAATCATAATTACAACAATGTATAAGTTTGGAAAGGATGAATCTATGAAATCATTACCAGCAGATAATATCCATCAACGTCTGAGTGATCTCCGTAATGGCACCGGGAAATCGCAGCAAGAAGTTGCAGATGAATTGAATATACAAGCATCCGTGTTAAGTCGTATTGAACGTGGAGAAACAAAAGCAGTCAGCCATGATTTGGTTATAAAATTTGCAGAATACTATAATGTTTCGACGGATTATTTGCTTTGCATATCGGATATTCGCATCAGAAGGAATGTGGAACTGGAAGAATTGGGATTGACCAATAAGGCGCTGCTCCAGTTGTTACAAGGGAACGTGAATGGAGATATTTTGAGTAGATTGTTGGAGCACCGTTACTTCCCGCAACTTCTTGATACGATTAATTCCTATTTTACGGAAGAACATAATGCTGGATTCGCAAACAGAAATGCTGTCATAGATATGGGTACAGCAAGTTTAAGGGAACTTATCAAAGAAAATCCGGATTGCAAAATTGAAACCCAACATGGGATTCGTGAAATCAATGCTCAAAAGATTACCGGAACAGAGGCGGACATAGAGAAAATAAAAAGTATTTTTCTCGTAATTCTAAAGGACATCAAAAAAGAATTTGATATACCATTTTCGGATGTTAGTTCGGAAGAATTGCAAAAGCAACTGGCTAATATGCGAAAACAGGCATTGTTTCAGAAAAAAAAGAATCCAAAGTTTAATGAAACGAATATGGCAAAACTTGTCATGAATATGTTTCAAAATATGGGAATGGATTTGGATGAGTATGAACAGGAATTGTTCCAGAAAATGATGGTGCATATGTTTCAACGTAAACGATAATCAGAATACGTCAGTAAAAAATGAATATAATATATAATACCCTACAAAAAAATACCGTTGACATTTCTGTGTCATTTTTGTATATTATTTGTAGTGGTTGTGCTGTGGAATCTCGAGATGCCCACAGCCCAGGGAGCTCATGCGTGGGCTCCCTTTTTGCAACTAAAGACAAGATTGGAGAAATGCAGCTATGCCGAAGACGTTCTTTACATACGAGCAACAATTGAATAAATTGCAGAATGAAAAGCAGCTTACGATAACAAATCTGGCATATGCTGAAGAAGTTCTTGAAAAGCTAAGCTATTATTCTCTGATCGGTGGATACAAAAATCTTTTTAAGCATCCGGCATCAGGTAATTATATTTACGGAGTTACATTTGAAGAAATCGTTGCATTCTATTATTTTGATGAAGAACTCCGAACATTGTTTTTGAAATATATCCTCCATGTGGAGCGTCATATGAAATCCATGATTTCATACTATTTTTGCGAAAAATATGGAGAGAATCAATCAGCATATTTAGACGAACATAATTACAATCTTTCAAAGAAAAATGCACATGAAGTAAAGCGACTTGTGAATTCGCTTTCAAAATCAATATCTGTTCCAAGCAGCTATGCGTACATAACACATCATGTAAATACATATGGAAACGTACCACTTTGGGTAGCAATGAATGCCATTACCTTTGGACAAGTATCTAAAATGTATCAATATGCACCTACAGATATCAGAACGAAAATCAGTAAACGTTTTGGTGGATTGACAGAAAAACAATTGCATCAGTTGATTACGATTGTAGCCAGATGCCGTAATGTGTGCGCACATGGAGAACGTCTGTATTCATTCAGAATCCGTGAAACAATTCCAGATATGCCACTTCACGACAAACTTAAGATTGTCAAGAAAAAAGGACAGTTTGTAAGTGGTAAAAGTGATTTGTTTGCAGCCGTTATTGCATTGAGATATTTAATAGGGAATGAAGATTTTAAGAAATTTAAAAGGGATTTACTTCGCCTGATAAATGATACATTGAAAAAGTGTCCACACATTTCTAAAGAACAGCTGTTAAAAAATATGGGATTTCCAGAGAACTGGGATAAAATACTAAGATATAAAAAGTAAGCTTTTACTATTTTCTTGATTATGATAAAATGAATAGCAATTGGGGTATGTGTTTGCGGACACATACTTGGAGGAGTCGGAGAAATCTGGCTCCTCTTTTAATTTTGTTAAAAATGAAAACCAGAGCTAACAACTCTGGCTTTATGTAAGCGCTTAATTTTTAGGTATGATAGAAAAATCCCCGACTACTTTTCAGTAGTCGGAGCACCTTGACAATTCACATATGA